>NZ_PQHW01000083.1 GCF_003385215.1 Amycolatopsis thermalba
ATAGGGGACAGGGCCTGGGGGCCGCCCCCGTCCGCGCGGGGGCGTCGCCGGCGAGGACGGCGGCGGCCCCCAGGCCCACCCCGAACACCCCGCGCCTGCTCAGTCGATCAGTCATGGCGCCACCCCAGCACGGAACTGGTACGGCTGTCCAAGACCAGACCGGCCCGGTCGCGATACGCCTGCCGATATCGTCGCAGCGTGGACCCCCTGCGCGCGTTGCGTTACTTCGTCGTGGTCGCCGAAGAACTCCACTTCGCCCGCGCCGCGGACCGGCTCGGGATCGCCCAGCCGCCGCTGAGCCAGCGCATCCGCAGGCTCGAGGACGATCTCGGCGCGCGGCTGTTCGACCGCGACAGCAGGCGGGTGGAGCTGACCGAGGCCGGGCAGATCCTGCTCGCCGAATCCCGCGACCTGCTGGCGCGGTGGGAGCGGATGCGCACGCTGGTCGGCAAGGCGCACCGGGGCGAGATCGACGCGCTGCGGGTCGGGGTGCCGCCGGAGCCGGCCGGGCGGGTGCTGGCCGATCTGCTGACCGCGTTCGGCCGCGCGTGCCCGGACGTGCGGCTGGACCTGCAGGAGCTGACGACGACCGAGCAGGTGCGGCTGCTGGCGGACCGCGAGCTGGACGCCGGGCTGCTGCAGCACCCGGTGGACGTGTCCGGGCTCGAACTGGGCCCGGCGGTGCAGACGCCGCTGGGGGTCGTCCTGCCGCGGGATGCGCCGCTGGCGGCGCGGTCGGAGCTGGCGCGGCTCGGCGAGGCCGGGCACGGGCTGGTGCTGTTCCCGCGCGCCGCCGCGCCCGGCCTGTACGACGCGACGCTGCGGACCTGCTGGGAGCAGGGGTTCCGGCCGTCGCACGTGCGGCACGCGCGGAACCCGGAGTTCGTGCTGGGGCTCGTGCTGTCCGGCCACGGCGTGGCGTGCGACCAGGGGCTGGTGGCGCGCAAGGAGCCGCGGGTGGTGTGGCGGCCGCTGGTGGCCGGATCGCTGTCGTGGCGGATGTCGGTGGCCTGGCCCGCGGTCAACCCGCATCCGGAGGCGGCGCGGCTGGCGGAGGTCGTCGCGGACGTGCTGGCGCGCGACGGCGTGACCACGCTCGCGCCGGTTCAGGACCCGGTGCAGCGGCCGTGGAGCGTGGTGTTCGGGCGGTCGTGAGCGATGTCCTCGATGGCGGCTCGCGCGGCCGCGCCGACGGCGTGGTCGACGTCCGGCAG
The DNA here is from genome assembly GCF_003385215.1 of Amycolatopsis thermalba. Lineage (GTDB taxonomy): Bacteria > Actinomycetota > Actinomycetes > Mycobacteriales > Pseudonocardiaceae > Amycolatopsis_E > Amycolatopsis_E thermalba. Next base: position 1,215 of record NZ_PQHW01000083.1, read on the forward strand.
GCGGGACTCCAGCGTCGGCGCCCTGGTGAACACCGCGACGGCGTAGCGGGCGCCGTCCGGGTACTCGGCGACGCTGATCTCGTTGCGCACGGCGAGCAGTGAGCCGGTCTTGCCCCACACCCGGACCTGGGGCGGGAAGGCGGCGGTGAGGCGGTGCCAGTTGACCTGCTGTCCCATGAGCTGCCGGACCCAGCGGCACGCCTCGGGCGGGCCCGCCGTGTCACCGGCGATGGCGGCCAGCAGGGTGGTCATGTCGCGCGGGGTGGTCGCCGAGGTCCGCAGCGGGTCGAGGGCTCGGGTGGCGAACACCTCCGCGACGGGCAGGGCGGGGAAGCGGCGGGTGAAGTCGGCGGCGTCGCGGGCGCCGATGTCCTCGGCCATCGTGGCGACGACGTCGCGGGGCGAGCCGATGACGCGGGTGCGGGCCAGGCCCAGCTCCCGGAGCAGGGAGCGCACGTTGTCCAGGCCGACGCGGTCGAAGAGCAGGTCGGCGGCGGTGTTGTCGCTGACCGAGAGCGCGAAGAAGGCCGCGTCGCGCAGGCTCAGCTCGACGTCGTCGGCGCAGCCCGCGGTTCCGGTGCCGCCGAGCCGGTCGGCGGCGGTGACGCGGAGGCGGTCGGCGGGGTCCAGCTGCCCGGCGGCGACCTGACGGGCCAGCTCCAAGACGAGCGGGACCTTGACCACCGAGGCGAGCACGACCGGCTCGTCGGGGCCGAGACCGGACTCGCCGGTACAACCGAGGCAGCGGGCGTGCAGCCAACCGCGCACGCCCGCCGCGTCGAAGATCTTCCCCGGTGTCACACGGTAAGGATGGACCGCAGCCTGCCGACCTCCGACATGCGGCGCTCCGCCAGCCGGTCGGCGGCCGTGGCCGGCGGCACGCCCTCGGCCTTGGCCAGCTCGAACACGGCCTTCGTGGTCTCGAAGATCCCGGCGGCCGTGCGCTTGGCCCGCTCGAAGTCGAAGCCGTGCAGCTCGTCGCTCACCTGAATCACGCCGCCCGCGTTGACCAGGTAGTCCGGCGCGTACAGCACGCCACGGTCCTCCAGCGACTTCTCGATCCCGGGATGGGCGATCTGGTTGTTCGCGGCGCCGCACACGACCTCGGCGCCCAGCTCGGGCACGGTCGTGTCGTTGAGCGCCCCGCCCAGCGCGCACGGCGCGAACACGTCCAGCGGCATCCGCAGCAGCGTCGCGTTGTCCGCCACGACCTCGACGGCCGGGTACGCGGACTTCACCCGCTCGATCGCCGCCGGGTCGACGTCGGTGACCGACACCCGGGCGCCGGCCTCGACCAGGTGCCCGACGAGGATGTGCCCGACCTTGCCGACGCCGGACACACCGACGTGCCGCCCGGCCAGGTCCGCGCTGCCCCACCGGAACTCGGCGGCGGCCCGCATGCCCTGGAACACGCCGAACGCGGTCAGCACCGAGGAGTCGCCCGCGCCGCCGTGGTCGCGGGAGCGGCCGGTCACGAAACGGGTCTCGCGGGCGATGACGTCCATGTCGGCGACGTAGGTGCCCACGTCGCAGGCGGTGTAGTACCGCCCGCCGAGCGACTGCACGAACCGGCCGTAGGCACGCAGCAGCGCCTCGGTCTTGGTGGTCGACGGGTCGCCGATGATGACGGCCTTGCCGCCGCCGAGGTCGAGCCCGGCGAGGGCGTTCTTGTAGGCCATGCCCCTGGACAGCGCGAGGACGTCGTCGAGGGCGTCGCTTTCGCGGCTGTAGGGGTAGAAGCGCGTGCCGCCGAGCGCGGGGCCCAGCGCGGTCGAGTAGATGGCGATGATCGCCTTCAGGCCGCTCGCCTGGTCCTGGCAGAACACGACCTGTTCGTGACCGCTTTCGCGGCCGAACACTCCATCCGTCACGGTGGTGACTCCTCATCTGCGACCCGCCCGGCGACGTTCGTGGCGCCGCGGAGGGGTTCCGGTTGTGGGTGGAGCTCCCGGGAAGGTCGTTCCCGTCGGCTCCTGAGGAGAAACTTAGCGCTCTTCGGGCGAAAAGCCATGGGAAGATCGGCTGATGCACGTGCGCACCGGTGGTTCGGACGGTCCGGTCCTGCTCGCCCTGCACGGCCTCGGCGCGACCGGGGCGGTGTGGGACGGCGTGGTGGAGCGGTGGCCGGGCCGCTGGATCGTGCCCGACCTGCCGGGGCACGGCCGGTCGGAGCCGCTGCCCCGGTACTCGTTCGGGGCGCTGGCGGCCGCGGTGGCCGAGGCGGTGCCGGCCGGGACACCGGTCGCGGTGCTCGGGCACTCCCTCGGCGGGGTGGTGGCCCTCACCCTGGCGAGCGGTTGGTTCGGGGTGCGGGTGAGCGGGGCTTGCGGACTCGGCATGAAGGTGCGCTGGACCGACGAGGAGCTGGCGCGGGCCGCTGACCAGGCCACGCGCCCGGCGAAGGTGTTCGGCTCCCGCGACGAGGCGGCCGAGCGGTGGCTGAAGGTGTCCGGCCTGCACGGCCTGGTGCCCGTGGACTCGCCGGTCGTGGACAGCGGGCTGGCCGAGGGGTGGCGGCTGGCGCTGGACCAGGCCGCGTTCGGCGTGGGCGCGCCGGACCTGGACGGGTTGCTGGCCGCGGCGCGGGCCCCGGTGATCCTCGCGGCGGGCGAACACGACCCGATGTGCCCGGCCGCGCACCTGCCCGGCGACGCGGTGCTCCTGCCCGGGCTGGGGCACAACGCACACGTGGAGGACCCGGCCGCGCTCGACCCGCTGCTGGCCCGCCTGCGCGCGGGCTGACCCCGGCTACAGGTCGGCGCGTACCGCCCACAGGTCCGGGAACAACGGCTGGAACAGCGTGCCCCGCAGGTACTTCGCGCCGGACGAGCCGCCGGTGCCCGCCTTGTCGCCGATCGTGCGTTCCACCATCTTCACGTGCCGGTAGCGCCACTCCTGCACGCCCTCGTCCAGGTCCACCAGGTGCTCGGCCACCGACGCCGGGCCGCCGTCGTCGGTGTAGACCCCCAGCAGCAGCTTCCGGCGGTCGCCGGTGACGTCGTAGCCGTGCACCGACAGGTAGATCAGGAACGAGTCGAACAGCGACGGCCGCGCCAGCGCCGCGGCGATCCGCTCCCGCGCCGGGCTGCCCTCCGGGTAGTGCGCGACCATCCTCGGGTCGCGCCTGCCGAGCACCGCCTCCAGCTCGCGGAACTGCGCTGACTGGAACCCGCTGGCCGCGTCCAGCCGGGTGCGGAAGCTGGTGAACTGGCTGGGCGTCATGGTCTCCAGCACGTCGATCTGGGCGACCACGACCTTGAGGATCGTCAGCACCCGCCGCAGCGTGCGGACCGCGTGCGCGGTGTCCCCGGCTTCCAGCCTGACCCGCAGGTGCGCGAGCTCGTGCAGCATCTGCTTGAACCACAGCTCGTACACCTGGTGGACCACGATGAACAGCAGCTCATCGTGTTCCTCGGACCGCGGGTGCTGCGCGGCCAGCAGGTCGTCCAGCGCCAGGTAGGACGTGTAGGTCAGGGACGCGTGTTCGTCCGTCACGGCAGCCCCGCCAGCGACTCGGCGAGCACCGTTTCGGGCAGCTCGTTGTCGGTCATCCGCCCGGCCAGGAACGCGGCGTAGGCGGGCAGGTCGAGGTGCGCGTGCCCGCACAGCGCGGTCAGGATCGCCTTCTCCTCCCCGGTCTCCTTGCAGCGCAGGGCTTCCTGGACGCACGCCGCCAGCGCGTGCGTCGGCTCGGGCGCGGGGATGATGCCCTCGGTGCGCGCGAACCGGACCCCGGCGGCGAAGCACTCCTGCTGTCCCACCGCGAGGGCCTCGATCAGGCCCAGCTCGTAGATGTGCGACAGCAGCGGCGCCATCCCGTGGTAGCGCAGGCCGCCGGCGTGGATCGGGTCCGGGATGAAGTCGTGGCCCAGCGTGTGCATCTTCAGCAGCGGCGTGAGGCCCGCCGTGTCACCGAAGTCGTAGGCGTAGCGGCCGCGGGTCAGCGACGGGCACGCGGCCGGTTCGACCGCGCGGATCACCGGCGCCATCCGCCCGGCGAGCTTCTCGCGCAGGAACGGGAACGCCAGCCCGCCGAAGTTGGAGCCGCCGCCGGTGCAGCCGACGATCACGTCCGGCGTGTCCCCGGCCTGCGCGAACTGCAGCAGCGCCTCCTCGCCGATCACCGTCTGGTGCAGCAGCACGTGGTTGAGCACGCTGCCCAGCGCGTAGCGGGTGTCCGGGTCGGCGGCGGCCTGCTCGACGGCCTCGCCGATCGCGATGCCCAGGCTGCCCGTGGAGTCCGGGTCCTTCTCCAGCACGGCGCGCCCGGCCGCGGTCTCCTTCGACGGGCTCGGGTGCACCGTCGCGCCGAAGGTCTCCATCATGATCTTGCGGTAGGGCTTCTGGTCGTAGGAGGCGCGCACCTGCCAGACCTCGCACTCCAGCCCGAACGTCGCCGACGCGAACGCCAGCGCGCTGCCCCACTGCCCGGCGCCGGTCTCGGTGGTCAGCCGCCGGATGCCCTCCGCCGCGTTGTAGAACGCCTGCGGCACCGCGGTGTTCGGCTTGTGCGAGCCGACCGGGCTGACACCCTCGTACTTGTAGTAGATCCGCGCGGGCGTGCCGAGGGCGCGCTCCAGGCGCCGCGCCCGGTACAGCGGCGAGGGCCGCCACAGCCGGTACACGTCCAGCACCTCACCGGGGATGTCGACAAAGCGATCTTGGGTGACCTCCTGGGCGATGAGCGCCTGCGGGAACAGCGGCGCGAGGTCGTCCGGGCCGACCGGTTCCCGCGTGCCCGGGTGCAGCGGCGGTGGCGGCGGTTCCGGCAGGTCGGGGATCACGTTGTACCAGGTCGTCGGCAGGTCCGACTCGTCGAGCAGGTACTTCGTCCGGCTGGTCATCGGCGGGCCCCCTTCGTCGTGGCGGCTCCCCCAGCTTGGCTCGCGATGGCGTTCAATGGAAGACGTGCGCAGAACCATCGACTGGGTGAACGGTGCGATCGAGATCATCGACCAGGTCGCCCTGCCGGGCGAGTACCGGACACTGCGGCTGACCACCGTGGACGAGCTGATCGGCGCGATCCAGCGGCTGGCCGTGCGCGGCGCGCCCGCGCTCGGCGGCGCCGGAGCGCTGGGCACGGCGCTGGCGGCCTTCGCCCACGACGACCCGGCCGAGGTCCGCGCCGACGCGGAGCGGCTGGCCGGCGCCCGCCCGACCGCGGTCAACCTGAGCTGGGGCGTGTCGCGGGCGCTGGCCCGGCTCGGCGACGGCCCGGAGGCGGTCCTCGCCGAAGCGCTCGCCCTGCTCGACGAGGACGAGCGGCTCAACCACGAGGCGTCCGCGCGCGCCGCCGAGCTGATCCTGGAGAAGTGCCCGCGCCGCCCGCTGCGCCTGCTCACGCACTGCAACGCCGGGCGGCTGGCGACCGTCGGCTGGGGCACCGCGCTCGGCGTGGTGTGGCACCTGCACGCCGCCGGGCACCTGGAGTACGTGCTCGCCGACGAGACCCGCCCGCTGCTGCAGGGCGCGCGGCTGACCGCGTGGGAGCTCGCCGAGGCGGGCGTGCCGTACCGGGTGCTGCCGGATTCCGCGGCGGCCGCGGCGATGGCGCGCGGGATGGTGGACTGCGTCGTGGTCGGCGCGGACCGGATCGCGGTCAACGGCGATGTGGCGAACAAGATCGGCACCTACGGCCTGGCGCTGGCGGCCGCGCGGCACGGGCTGCCGTTCGTGGTGGTGGCCCCCTCGTCCACTGTGGACCCGGAATTGCGCTCCGGCGATTCCATCGTGATCGAGGAACGGGCAGCGGAGGAGATCACGACCGTTTCCGGCACTCCGGTGGCCCCGCCCGGGACGAAGGTGTTCAACCCGGCGTTCGACGTGACCCCGGCGGAGCTGATCACCGCGGTGGTCACCGAAAAGGGCCCGCTGGCGCCCTGAATTCCGGTTGCCGCCGCGCACCGGAAAATCGCTGGCCCCCACGGCTATTTTCGGGGTGTGGGACTACCGGCGGCGGAGACCGAGGCACAGTTCGAGGCGCTGACGCCGGCGGATCTCGCCGCCGGGGTCGGTGCGCTGGCCCGGCGGCTCGGGGTCCGCGGCGAGGTGACCCGGTTCGCGACGGGGTCGCTGCCGGTCTACGCGTGCGGTGACGCGCTGGTCCTCAAGCTCTACCCGCCCGTGTACCCCGCGGACTTCACGACCGAGAGCCGGGTGCTGCGGGCGGTCGACGGCCGGCTGCCGGTCCCCACCCCGCGCGTCCTGGACACCGGTGAGCTGGACGGCTGGCGGTACGTGCTGATGTCCCGGCTGCCCGGCGTGGCCCTCGGCGAGGCGCCGGTCGCCGAGCAGATCCGGCTGGCGCCCGCGCTCGGCGAGGCGCTGGCGGCGCTGCACGGGCTGGACCTGCCGGATCTGGGGCCGTCCAGCTGGGCCGGGTTCGTCACCGAGCAGACGGCCTCGGCCGGCGCGCAGCAGCCCGGCCTGGCCGGGGTGTGGGCGCGGCAGATCCCGTCCTTCCTGGACTCGGTGGACCTCGGCTCGCCGCCGCCGGTGCTGCTGCACACCGAGGTGATGGCCGAGCACGTGCTGGCCGTGCCCGACGGCGACGGCTGGCGGCTGTCCGGGGTGTTCGACTTCGAACCCGCCATGCGGGGCGCGCCGGAGTACGAGTTCGCGGCCGTGGGCGTCTTCGTGACCCGCGGCTCGCCCGAGTACCTGCGCGCCCTCCTGACCGGGTACGGACTGACCCCGGACGACGGCTTCCCCCTGCGGTGCCTCGCGTACCTGTTGCTGCACCGCTATTCCGACCTGAAGTCCTACTTCGCGCACCTGCCCGCGCCCGCGGAGCCGACACTGGCGGCGCTGGCTCACACCTGGTGGCCGGTCAGCCGTGCTCGCCGAGGAACGAACGCAGGAGCGCAGCCGTTTCGGCCGGGTGCGTGACCGGCGGGGTGTGGGCGACGCCGTCGAGCAGCTCGACCGGTTTGGCACCGGGCAGCGCGGCGGCGAGTGCGGCGCCGGCCCCGGGCGGGATCGGCTGGTCGGCGGCGCCGTGCACGACGAGTGCCGGTGCGGTGATCTCCGCGAGCCGGTGCGCCGCGCTGTCCGCGCCCATCAGCACGGAGACCGCGCGGCTCAACCGGCCGGCCGGCTGCCGTCGCAGGCGGGGCAGCCAGTGTGCTTCCGCGGCGCGCGAGCCCAGGAGCAGTTCCAGCACCGCCGAACCGGTTTCGGTGACTGCACCGGCGGCGAAGCCGTCCCGGATCCGCGCCATCTGCGCCAGGGCGGCGCCGGGAAACGCGTCCGCGGCGCTGTCGATGAGGCTCAGGCTCGTCACGCGCTCCGGGGCCAGCAACGCGGCCCGCAGCGCGGTGAAGCCGCCCTGGGAATGCCCGACCAGGTGCGCGGCGGGCACGTCCAGCGCGTCGAGGATGCCCACCGCGTCGCGTGCGGCGTCCCAGTAGGTGAAGGGCAGGCCGTCGTCCGCGGTGGCGCCGTGCAGCCGGAAGTCGAACCGGATGCAGCGGAACCCGGGCAGGACGACGTCATCCCACATGGTCGAGTCCATGAGGTTGCCGTGCAGGAAGAGGACGGCGGGACCGTGGCCCGAATCGGTGACCGCGAAGCGCTGCCCCCGGGTGGTTATCGTGTTCATGATGACCATTCCAGCCCACGGCCACCCCGGCCACCAGGTGGTTTGCGGACCGGCCATGGTCGAAACACGACAGCCCGTCCTCGGCGTCGGTTACGCCCCCGCGCGCGGGGGAACCGTCGAGCTGCGGCGGTTCCCGGAGACCGGCGTGCTGCGCGGGCCCGTGCACCGGCAACCGGTCCGCCCGGACTTCCACGTCGTCGGCCTGGTCACCGGCGGCACCGGGCGGCACGCCGTCGACTTCCACGCCGAGCCGCTGACCGAGGGCAGCGTGTTCTGGCTGCGCCCCGGACAGGTGCACCGCGTCCTCGACGCCGCCCGCCTCAGCGGGGTGCTGGTGCTGTTCACCGCTTCGGCGCTCGCTCCCGGCACGCCGGTGGCCGCGTTCGCCGATGACGCGCTGCGGCCGAGCCAGTGGTCCGCCGACGCGCGCGACGCGCTCACCCGGACCGCGTTGCGGCACCTGGAACTCCTGCTCGCCGCGCCCGCCCCGGCCCGCGACCTCGCCGACGCGCTCCCGCTGGCGCTCGGACCGCTCGTCGCCGCCGCACCGGCCGCCCCCGGCCCGGCCACGGCGGTCTTCGAGCGGTTCGCGGCCGCGGTGGAGGCCGAGCACCGGCGGCGGCACCACGTCCGCGACTACCAGCAGACGGTCCACGCGAGCGCGCGCACCATCGACCGGGCGGTCCGGCGAGCCAGGGGTGTCAGCGCGAAACGCTTCCTCGACGAGCGGATCGCCCTGGAAGCGCGGCGGCGGCTGGCCACCAGCGACACCACCGTCGCCGCGCTGGCCGCCGAACTCGGCTTCACCGAGGCGACGAACTTCGTCAAGTTCTACCGGCGGATGACCGGCACCACCCCGCGCGCCACCTGACTACAGCAGCCCGGCCTCGGACGCCTTGCCGATCGCCTCCACGCGGTTGCGCGCCCCCAGCTTGTGCAGCGCCGACTGCAGGTACGTCTTCACCGTGTTCCGCGTCAGCCCGGTGGTCTCCGCGATCTCCGGGTTCGTCTGCCCCTGCGCGGCCAGCCGCAGCACCTCGTACTCCCGCCGCGTCAGGCCGCTGCGCGCCAGCGCGTCCGACCGCGACGAGTGGTCCGGCATGATCCGCGGATCCACCACTCGCTCCCCGCGCAGCACCCGCCGCAGCGCCGACACCAGATCGGTGCCGGCCACGTCCTTGAGCAGGCACCCGTGGGCGCCGGCGTCCAGCGCGGCCAGCAGCCCCTGGTGGTCGCCGTGCGCGGTGAACACCACGATGCGGCCGGCCGGGTGCACCTGGCGCAGCCCGGCGATCACCTCCGGGGCGAGCATGTCCGGCAGCCGCAGGTCGAGCAGGATCAGGTCGGGCCGCAGCTCGCCGACCCGCAGCAGCGCGATCCGGCCGGACTCCGCGCTGCCGATCAGCTTCAGCGACGGCTCGGCCCGCAGCAGCAGGGTGACGCCGTCGCGGACCACGGGGTGGTCGTCGACCACCAGCACCGTCGCCGTCATGGCACTTCGGGCACCCACGCCCGCAGCGTGCAGCCACCGTCCTCGTCCCGCACCAGGCTGACCCGCCCGCCCAGCCGCGCGGCTCGCTCGGCCAGCGAGCGCAGCCCCATCCCGGTGCCGGGCGCGTCCTCGGCGTCCTGGCCGGTGCCGTCGTCGGCGACCACGACCTGCACCCCACCCCCGCTCGGGCCGAGGCTGACCACCACCGAGCAGGCGTGCGCGTGCTTCTCGACGTTGAGCAGCCCCTCCCGCACCGCGCACACCAGCAGTGCGGTGCGCTCGGCGTCCAGCGGCCGCACCGGCGCCAGCTGCACGAACCGGGCCGGCAGCCCGCAGCGCGCCTCGAACGAGCGGCAGTGCTCGGCCAGTTCCACCGGCAGCGCCCGTTCCGGAGTGGACTCCGACAGCGACAGCAGCGACTCGCGCAGCGCCCGCGAAGCCGCCGACACATCGCCTTCCAGCCGGCACAACCGGCCCTCCAGCACCGGGTCCCCGGCCACGTCCTGGTGCAGGTTGCGCACCTGCACCCCGATCGAGAACAGCAGCGCCCCGACCGAATCGTGCAGCGCGCTCTGCATCCGCCGCCGCTCGGCGGAAATGGCGTCGGCGCGGTCGGATTCGGCGACGCTGGCCAGCTTGAGCGCGGAGGCGGCCTGGTCGGCGATGCCCTCCAGCCGCCGCACCGCGTCGTCGCCGAAGTCGGCCGGCTCGCGCATCGCGGCGTAGGCGATGGCGAGTATCTCCGGCTTGCCCCGCACCCGGCTGATGATCGGCACGGTCAGCAGCGCCGCGAGCCCCTCGCCCGCGACCTGCGCGTCGAACTGGTGCGTGATCGTCGGCGCGCTCAGGTAGTCCGACACCCGCACCGGTTTGCCGGAGGCCAGCACCCGGCCGCCGACGCCCTGACCGGTGGGCACCACGAGGTTCTGGATCGCGTCGGTCCGGTTCCCGGCCATCCACCGGATGACGGCGGTGCCGGGCCGCTCCAGCTCGCCCACGAACGCGGCGTGCACGCCCAGTGACTCCCGGATCAGGTGCGCCGTGCCCTGCAGGGCTATCACCCGGTCGAGGGTCCCGAGGAGACCCTCGCGCTCGCGCAGCAGCTCGTCGAGCACGTTGCTGTGCTCGACGGCACGGTCCGCGGCGACGCGCTGCTCTGCGGTCACGCGCCCACGATCGCACATTCGATCCATTCCGGACATCCCCTCCTGGAGAGGGCACGGTTGGGCAAAAGTCCGGCAAACCTCTCCAGGTGGGGGTGTCGGACCGGCGAGGGCCGATCAAGGATTGCCGCCACCGAGAGTGACGCCCGTCACGCGATCGGAGGAGGTGTGCGCCCACGGTGTTGAACGTCCGCGATCTGCACGTCCGCTACGGCCGCTCGGTCGCCGCGCTGCACGGCGTCGACCTGGCGGTTCCCGACGACGGGGTCCTCGCCGTCCTGGGCAGCAACGGCGCAGGCAAGTCCACGCTGCTCCGGACGATCTCCGGCACGCTCAAACTGCACCGCGGTGTCGTCACACGCGGTGAGGTCCGGCTCGGCGAGACCCGGATCGACAAGCTCGATCCGGCGTCCATCGTCCGGCTCGGCGTGGTCGGCGTGCCGGAGGGCCGCCAGATCTTCACCCGCATGTCCGTCGACGAGAACCTGCGCGCCGGCGGCATCTCGACCTCGGCCGAGCAGCGGGTCAAGGCCCGCAAACGCGTGCACGAGCTGTTCCCGGTGCTGGCCGAGCGCGCCCGGCAGCGCGCCGGGCTGCTCTCCGGCGGCGAGCAGCAGATGCTCGCGATCGGCCGGGCGCTGATGTCGGCACCGCACGTGCTGCTGCTCGACGAGCCCTCGCTCGGCCTCGCGCCCAAGGTGGTCGAGCAGATCAGCGGCATCATCCGGGAGATCCACGCGCAGGGCACCTCGGTGGTGCTGGTCGAGCAGAACGCGGTGATGGCGCTCAACGTCGCCGACCACGCCGTGGTGCTCGAGGTCGGCCGGGTCGCGCTGGCCGGCGGGTCCGACGAGCTGTCCCGCAGCGAGGACGTCCAGCGCCTGTACCTGGGCGGGCACGCCGAGACGCACGCCGTCCAGGAGGCGGCCGGCCCGCGCAAGCACTCCCTGTCGAGGTGGGGCGGATGATCCCGGAACTGCGCGTCGAGCACCTCACGCTCCGCTTCGGCGGCCTGACCGCCCTCGACGACGTGTCCTTCACCGTGCGGCCCGGTTCGCTGCACGCCCTCATCGGCCCCAACGGCGCCGGGAAGTCCAGCTGCTTCAACGTGATCAGCGGCCTCTACCACGCCACCGAGGGCCGCGTGCTGCTCGGTGACACCGAGCTGACCGGCATGCGCCCGCACAAGATGGCGAAGCTCGGCATCGGCCGCGCCTTCCAGAACGCGGCGCTCTCGCCCGGCTCGACCGTGCTGGACAACGTGATGCTCGGCAGACACGCCCTCACCCGCGGCGGGTTCCTGGAGTGCGCCCTGCGCGCGCCGTGGACCGTGCGGGCCGAGCGCAAGCACACCGAGCGGGCCAAGGAGATCTGCGACTTCCTGGGCATCGGCAGGCTGCTCCACACCCCGGTGGCCGCGCTGCCCTACGGCGAGGTCAAGCGCGTCGACATCGCCCGCGCGCTCGCCGTGGAACCGGTGCTGCTGCTGCTGGACGAGCCCGCCGCCGGGATGAACGCGGCGGAGACCTCCGACCTGGCGGCCACGATCCACGACGTGCGCGACGAGCTGGGCATCTCGATCCTGCTGGTCGAGCACGACATGGGCCTGGTGATGGGCATCGCCGACCGGGTCACCGTGCTCGACTTCGGCCGCCGCATCGCCGACGGCCCGCCGCACGAAGTGCAGTCCGACCCGGAGGTCATCCGGGCCTACCTGGGAACGGAGGCCGCGTAGATGGACACGTTCCTGCAACTGGCGGTGAACGGCCTCGGCAAGGGCGCGGTGTACGCGCTGCTCGCGCTGGGGTTCGTGATCATCTTCAAGTCCACCGAGGTGATCAACTTCGCGCACGGCTCGCTGGTGCTGTTCGGCGGCTACCTGGTGGTCGCCACGCGCGAGTCACTGGGCTGGGTCGGCGCGTCGCTGGTCGGGATCGTCAGCGCCGGGCTGCTCGCCCTGGTCGTGGAGCGGCTGCTGCTGGCCCGCACCAAGCTGGCCGATCCGAACAGCCTGGCGCTGCTCACCATCGGCATCGACGTGATCGTGACCGAGGAGATCGTGCGGCGCCTCGGCGTCGGCGTGCCGTTCCTCGGCGAGGCGTGGGACGCCAAACCGATCCAGGTCGCCGGCATCACGCTGTTCCGCACGCACCTGGTGGCGATGGCGGTGGCCGCGGTGCTGATCACCGCGTTCTACCTGGCGTTCAAGTTCTCCAACTGGGGTGTCGCGATGCGCGCCCAGGCGGAGAACCGGGAGGCGGCCGCGCTGATGGGCATCCGCAGCCGCCAGGTGACCACGACCGCGTGGCTGGTCGCCGGCCTGCTCGCCGGGGTCGCCGTGCTGTTCCTGGCCACCCAGGACTTCTCCGGCGCGGGCCTGTCCCGCGGCACGCACTCGATCGCGCTCGCCGCGTTCCCCGCCGCGATCCTCGGCGGGCTCGACTCGACCGCGGGCGCGATCGTCGGCGGGCTGGTCGTCGGGCTCGTCGAGGCCCTGTCCGCGGAGTACATCTCGTTCGACTTCTCCAAGAGCGCGGTGTTCCTGGTGATGCTGCTGGTGCTGGTGGTCCGGCCGTCCGGGCTGTTCGGAACGAGGGAGATAACCCGTGTCTGAGCTGGCGATGCGGGCCACGGTCACCGACGCGCCCGCGAAGGCCCCGGCGAAGCCGCTGCGCTGGCTGCGGCTGCTCGCCTGGCTGGTGCTGCTGGCCGTGCTGCTGGTGCTGCCGCTCTACCTCGGCGCGGAGTGGCTCAAGGCGGGGCAGTGGATGATGGTCGGCGCGGTCGGCGCGATCGGGCTGACCATGCTGGTCGGGCAGGCCGGTCAGCTGTCGCTGGCGCACGCGTTCTTCCTGCTCGCCGGCGGCACCACGTACACGGTGCTGGCGAGCGGCACCGAGGACGGGCGGGTGATCGGGTTCGGCGTGGACCCGCTGCTGTCGCTGCTGGCCGCGGTCGCGTTCACCGCCCTGCTGGGACTGGCGTTCGCGCCGGTGTCCGGGCGGCTGCGCGGCATCTACCTCGGGGTCGCGTCGCTGTCGCTGGTGTTCCTCGGGCTGTTCCTCGGGCAGTCGGCGGAACGGTTCACCGGCGGCACCTCCACCGGGCGCACCCCGGCGCCGTTCGAGCTGTTCGGGTTCACCTTCGACAGCTCGGGCGGGCTGGTGATCCTCGGTGTGCCGTTCCGGCAGGCCGAGAAGATGTGGTACCTCTACCTGGCCCTGACGGTGATCGCGTTCGCGCTGGCGCGCGGCGCGGTCAACAGCCGGGTCGGCCGGTCCTGGCGCGCGGTGCGCGACCACGAGGCCTCCGCCGCGGCGATGGGCGTCAACGTGGCACGGGCGAAGGCGGGCGCGTTCGCGGTGTCCTCGGCCTACGCCGGGCTGGCCGGCGTGATGACCGTGCTGTGGTTCGACATCCTCAAGCCGGACGAGAACGAGTTCGGCACGTACGGCATCAACGTCTCCATCGCCTACCTGGCGATGGTCATCATCGGCGGTCTCGGGTCGATCGGAGGCGCGCTGGTCGGCGCGCTCATCGTGTTCGGCCTGCCGCAGGTGCTCTCGCTCTACTCGACGCAGCTGGGGATCTTCACCGGGAGCGGCGAGGGTGCGTTCACCCCGATCCTCGTCAGCACCTTCGTCTACGGCGCCGCGATCATCCTCGTCGTGCTCTTCGAGCCGGGCGGGCTCGCGGCGATCGGGCGCCGGATCACCGGCGGCCTGCACAGGGAACGAAAGAAGGAAGGAACGTCCCGATGAAGCGACGGCTTTCCCTGGTCCTCGCGGCGATGCTGGCCATCGCCGCGTGCGGCACCAAGGCGGGCGATCAGGGATCGTCCGGCTCGGACGCCTCCGGCGTCAAGACCGATCTCGGCGTCACCGCCAACGAGATCACCCTGGGTGTCATGACCGACATGACGGGCCCGTTCAAGAACCTCTCGATCGGCATCACGCACGGCAACCAGTTGTGGGTCAACGACTTCAACGCGGCCGGCGGCGTGTGCGGGCGGCAGGTCAAGCTGGAGATCGTCGACCACGCCTACAAGGCCGACACCGCCAAGACCCTGTACCCGCAGCTGGAACCGAAGGTGCTCGGGTTCGTCCAGATCGTCGGGTCGCCGATCATGGCGGCGCTGAAGCAGAACATCAAGGCCGACAAGACGACCGCGACGCCGGCGTCCTGGTCCTCGGAGCTGCTGGACAACCCGTACGTGATGATCGTCGGCACGACCTACGACGTCGAGATGATCGACGGCATGTCCTACCTGCAGGAACAGGGCATGATCAAGGACGGCGACACGGTCGGCCACATCTACATCGACGGTGAGTACGGCATCAACGGCCTGCGCGGCGCCCGGTACTACGCGCAGAAGCACGGCATGAACCTGCGCGAGGTCAAGATCACCTCGTCGGACAACGACCTGACCAACATCGTCACCGGCCTGCGTGGTGAGGGTGTCAAGGCGATCATGCTGACCACCACCCCGGCGCAGACCGGTTCGGTGGCCGCGGCGAACAAGGCGCTCGGGCTGAACGTGCCGCTGCTGGGCAACAACCCGACGTTCGACCCGGTGCTGCTGAACAGCCCGGCGGCCAACGCGCTCGACCGGCTGTACGTCGTGGCGAGCAGCGTGCCGGTGGCCGCGGACGTGCCGAAGGCCAAGGATGTGCTGGCCAAGTACAAGGCCGCGGGATTCCCGGAGCCACCGAACGCCGGTGTGCCCTACGGCTACGCGGTGGCCGAGGTGTGGGGCGCGGTGCTGCGGAAGGCGTGTGACAACAAGGACCTGACCCGGGACGGCATCCTCAACGCGCTGCAGCAGACCACCTCCGCCGACACCGGTGACCTGGTCGCGGCGCTGGACTTCTCCAAGCCCGGCGCGCCGCCGACCCGCGAGGTGTACGTGGCCCAGCCGGACGCGAGCGTCGAGGGCGGCATCAAGTACGTGAAGCCGCTGTTCGAGGCCCCGGACGCGAAGGACTACAAGGCTCCGCACGAGAAGTGAGGCACGGGCGCCCCGGTCCGCGGACCGGGGCGCCCTCCTGGAAACGACGATCGAACCGCGGTCGTGTGCGCTGAGCGCGAGTCCCACGCTCGGTCGCGCGAGTCCCACGCTCAGGCACGCGAGTTCCACGCTCAGGCACGCGAGTTCCACGCTCAGTGGGCGGTCGCGGCGCGCACCACCCGGCCGCCGGCCGCGACCGTGGCGCCCAGCGCGATCACCACGCCGAACACCACGCTGAGCAGGTACGGGCCGGCGTCGAACGCCGCCGCCGCGCTGCCGGTCTTGACGACGGCGAACGGGATGACGCACACCACCGCGCCGGCCACCGCCGCCACCACGCTGACGACCGTCGCGAGACCGATCTCCCGCAGCAGCATGCCGCGGGTCTGCCCGGCCGTGGAACCGATCAGCGACATCGCCGAGAACTCTTCGCGCCTGCGGCCGAGCGCGGCCACCAGGTTGTTGGTCAGCGCGATCGCCATGAACACCGCGATCAGGACCACCACCAGGTAGTTGATCGAGGCCAGCACCTGCGCGGTGCCGCCCCCGGCGGAATGCCGGTTCTCGATGCCCTGCATGGCGAGCGTGCCCGCGGAAACCCCGACGAGCAGCGTGAGGAACGTGACCGCGGGCCGCACCCGCTCCGGGGCCGCGGCGAGGTTGATGGCCGCCAGGTGCCCCGCCGCGCCGCGCGGGGACAGGACCGCCAGGACGCGGTTGCCCACGCCCACGAGTTCCGGCGCCAGCATCGACAGTCCGATCGCGACGAACACGGTGGCCGGGCCGGTCATCGCGGTGGTCGCGATGCTGTCGGCCGGCAGGCCGAAAACCGCCGAGGCGGAACCGATCCCGGCCACCAGCAGCACGGCCGCGGCCACCCGCCGCGGGCGGGCCGACCGCCGCGCCACCGCGGGCGGCGGGCCACCGACCGGGCTGCGCCCGGCCGTCCCGCGGCTGCCGATCCACGCCGCCGCCGCGCTCGCGACGAGCACGACGACGGCCCCGGCGAGCGGCAGCCCGAGACCGGGCGAGTAGGCCGAGGCCGGGTCGGTCAGGCCGGACGACCGGACCGCGGCCAGCACGATCCAGCCCAGCAGGTAGCCGGCGCCCAGGCCGGGCAGCAACGCCACGGTGGCGACGGCGAACGTCTCGGCCGAGACCATGACCCGGATCTGCTTCGGCGTCGCCCCGATCAGGCGCAGCCCGCCGATCTCGCCCGCCCGGCCGGCGAGGGTCACGGTGACGGTGGAGACCGTCGCGAACACCACGATCGCCACCACCCAGCCACCCATGATCAGCGGGAACTGGGTCAGGAACGACCGGTCGGCCACGGTCGTGGTGTCCGCGAGCCCGGTCGCGAGCAGTGCCGTCATCGCGGTGACCAGCGCCATCCCGATCACCGCGATCAGGCCGGTCGCGACCGCCGCGCCGCGGTGGTGGCGGAACAGCCGCCGCGCCAGGCCCACCACGTCAGCTCACCCCCATCGCGGCGCGCTCGGCCGACTCGACCAGCGTCGCCATGCGGCTCGCGACCGCCGCCGCGGACGGGCGGTCGAGGCGGTCGACGATCAGGCCGTCGGCCAGGAACAGCACCCGGTCGGAGAACGACGCGGCGACCGGGTCGTGGGTGACCATGATGATCGTCTGGCCGCGGTCGGCGAGGCCGCGCAGCAGGCCGAGCACCTCCCGCGCGCTGCGGATGTCCAGCGCGCCGGTGGGCTCGTCGGCGAAGACGACCTCGGGGTCGGTGATCAGCGCCCGCGCCACCGCGACGCGCTGCTTCTGCCCGCCGGAGAGCTGGTCCGGCCGGTGACCGCCGCGGTTGGCCAGGCCCACGCTCGCCAGCAGCGCGTCGGTGCGCCGCGGGTCCGTGCGGCGGCCGTCCAGCCGCAGCGGCAGCTCGACGTTCTCGCGGGCGGTGAGCGCCGGGAGCAGGTTGAACGCCTGGAAGACGAACCCGATGCGGCGGCGGCGCAGCTCCGCCAGCCGGGTCTCGTCCAGCCCGGCGAGGCTCACGCCGTCCAGCTCGACGGTGCCCGCGGTCGGGGTGCGCAGCCCGGCCGCGCTGTGCAGCAACGTCGTCTTGCCCGAGCCGGACGGGCCCATGATCGCCAGGAACGAGGCCTTGGCGGCGTCGAGGTCGACGCCGCGCAGCGCGTCGACCGGTCCGGCCTCTCCCTCGAATCTGCAGCGCAGCCCCCTGATGCGCACGGCAGGTGTGCCCATGGTGAATCCCCTTCGATGGTTTGAACGTACGTTTAAAACGAACGTTTATCTGATACGATAGCAGACGTGGGACACCGGGAGAACCTGCTGACGGCGGCGCGGGATTGTCTGTTGCGCGTCGGCTACGCGCGCACGACGGCGCGGGACCTGGCAGCCGCGTCGGGGGCGAACCTGGCGTCGATCAACTACCACTTCGGGTCGAAGGACGGGCTGCTCACGCGCGCGCTGCACGACCTGAACACCGAGTGGGGCGAGCTGCTGTTCGAAGCCCTCGGCGAGGGCGACACGAACGAGGCGCGGTGGGGCCGGATCATCGAGTCGATCCAGGCGAACCGGCAGCTGTGGTTCGTCAACTTCGAGGGGGTGGCCTACCTCCAGCACGACGAGCGCATCCGGGAGATGAACGCGCAGGCCCAGCAGGCCGCGCGGACCGCGCTGGCCCGGGCGTTCGGCGGCCTGGCGCCGGACGCGGATCCCGCGCGGGTCCGGATCGTGGGGGCGCACTACTACTCGCTGCTCGTCGGGGTGGCGCTGCAGTGGCTGACGGACCCGGACCAGGCCCCCACGGCAGCGGAAATCGTGGCGGCGGACCAGCACGTGGCGGTCTGAGGCGCGGATAGCTCGCAGCGCGGCGCACCACCGGGGCCCGCCCGACCGTGTGCCGCCCAGCGGGACGTTCTTCTTGCGATCCCCGCGGGCGCGCACGAGAGTTTCGACCATGGATGCCACAGCGGTGCGGGAGGCGGCCGACCTCCTGCTGCAGGCCTACGCGGCGGGCAAGCCCATCGCGCCCCTGATCGAGACCTACCCGGGCGCCACCGTCGAGGACGCCTACCGGATCCAGCTCGACCAGGTGCGCGTGTGGACCGAGGGCGGCGAGGAGGTCAAGGGCCACAAGGTGGGCCTGGCCTCGGCCGCGATGCAGCGTCAGATGGGCGTCGACCAGCCCGACTACGGGCACCTCACCGGCGGCATGTTCCACCTGGAGCACCAGCCGATCCCCGTCGCGCGCTTCCTGCAGCCGCGGATCGAGCCGGAGATCGCGTTCGTGCTCGGGCGGAAGCTGTCCGGGCCGGGCGTGACCGTCGCCGACGCCGTGCGCGCCGTCGACTTCGTGGTTCCGGCACTGGAGATCGTGGACTCCCGCATCGAGGACTGGCGCATCTCGATCGTCGACACCATCGCCGACAACGCCTCCTCCGGCGGCGTGGTGCTGGGTAGCAGGCCGACCGCACTGTCCACCGTGGACCTGCGCCTGGCCGGCTGCACCCTGCACGCGGGCGGTGAGCTGGTGGCGACCGGGGCGGGCGGCGCCGTGCTCGGGTCGCCGCTGAACGCGCTGGTGTGGCTGGCGAACACGGTCGGCCCGCTGGGCATCGACCTGGAGCCGGGGCACGTGGTGCTGCCCGGGTCGATGACGCGGGCGATCCCGGTGCGCCCGGGCGAGACGGTGGTGTCGACGGTGGCGGGGCTGGGCAGTGTGACGGCCGTGTTCGGGCCGGAGGAGGACGCGTGACCGAGTGGAGCATCGCGGAGGCGGCGCGGGTGCTGCTGGCCGCGGAGGACGCGGGAACCGCACGCGGCCCGCTCACCGAGGAGTGGCCCGGCCTGGATGTGCGCACCGCGTACGCCGTGCAGGACGAGGCGTTGCGGTTGCGGCTGGCCCGGGGCGAGAAGCTGATCGGGCTCAAGCTCGGGCTGACGTCGAAGGCGAAGCAGGAACGCATGGGCGTGGACCGCCCGGTGATGGCGTGGCTGACCGACGCGATGGTGTTGCCCGCCGCGGACCCGCTGCCGAAGCTGATCCACCCGCGCGCCGAGCCGGAGATCGTGTTCGTGCTGGGCTCCCGCTTGGCGGGCCCCGGTGTCACGGCGGCGACCGCGATGGAGGCGGTGGACCGCGTCTACGGCGGGATCGAGGTCATCGACTCGCGGTACGAGGACTTCCGGTTCGCCGCCGCCGACACGATCGCCGACAACGCGTCGTCGAGCGTGTTCCGGGCCGGGCCGGTCGGGGTCGCGCCCGCCGGGCTCGATCTGTCCCTGGAGGGGTGCCTGCTGGAGGTCGACGGAGCGATCGTGGACAGCGCGACGGGAGCCGCGGTACTCGGCCACCCCGGCGAGGCACTCGCGCTGGCGGCGAACTCGCTGGCGGAGCGCGGGCTGGCGCTGGAGGCCGGGTGGGTCGTGCTGACCGGCGGCCTCACCGACGCGGTGCCGATCTCCCCCGGTTCACGAATCGCGGCGCACTTCACGAGCCTGGGTTCGGTGACGCTCGCGGGCTGACTCACTCCGGCTCCGGGTGGCCCAGCTTCGTCAGCCACAGCCGGAACAACCGGTGCAGCGATTCGGCCCCCACCAGCTCGCCCGGCGGCTCGAACTCCTTGGGATGGATCAGGAACCCGCGCTCCTGCTCCCCGCCGAGCCCGCCGTGCGACCCCACGTGCACCTCGAACGGCGAGGCCTCCCCGGTCTCGGGATCCCACCGGCTGTTGATCATGATGTCGGCGCAGTGCGGGAAGGTGTCCACCCGCCGGATCAGGTCCGGAGCGTGCTTCCCGTACAGCGCCAGCGGATCCTCGCCGAGCACCTCCCCGGAAGCCAGCCGGTGCACACCATCGCGGCCCAGCACCACCGGCCCGTGCTCGTCACTGCGCACCAGCATGAACCCGACCCCGGGGTGATCCACCAGCGCGGGCAGCAACTCCGGGTACTCGCGCTCGATCGTCTCCAGCGAAACCCGGCCCTCGTGCTCGGTGAACGACACCATCCCGACGTGCCCGGACACCACCACGACCACCCCGGGCGCCACCCGCATGACCTCGTGCCGCGCGTCCTCCTTGGGCCGGTGCTCGATCCGCCGCGCGCCGGTCACCCGCTCCCGCAGCCGCGTCGCCACCGGACCACCGGCGACCGGCTCCGGCGCCGGCCCGCCGCACAGCCGTCCGACCAGGTCCTCCAGCGACTCGCCGAACCGGTGCGCGAACGCCCACCCCTGCGTCTGCCCGTGATCCGACAGCACCACCAGGTGGTAGGGCCGGGGCCCGAGCCGCGACGCCCGGTGCAGCCGCCCGATCTGCTGGTCGATCGCGCGCAGCACGGCGAGCGTGTCGAACCGTTCGATGCCGGAGTGGTGGGCGACCTCGTCGTAGCCGAGGAAGTCCGCGTACACCACGGGCCGGCCGTTGAGCATGTCCTCCAGCACCGCGGACACCACGACGTCGCGTGAGATGACCGTGGTGCCGGTCCGGGCGATCGGGTAGATCCCGCCGCGCGGCACCCGCGGCACCACGCCCGCCCGCCGCTGTCGTGCCGAGGCCGAGACCTCGCGGATGATGTCGGCCAGTGCGGAACCCAGGGTGCGCAGCGCGTTGACGGGGTTGGCGAAGTAGGCGTAGTAGCCCGTGCCGACGCGGTCCTCGCGGCGGCGGCGCAGGCCCTTGGGCAGCAGCACCGACACCGCGCTCATGGTGAGGCTGACGTGCGGGGCGTCGCCGGTGAACAGGTTGCCGTGGCCGGCGCCGTCGACCGCGAGCAGGCCGCGGCCGTCGGAGTGCCGACGCTCGATTTCGGCCGCGTCGCGCGGGTGGGCGCAGGCCATCACGTGGTCGCGGTCCTTTTCGTACCAGCGGAACCCGAGGATGTCGTGGTTGGAGCCGTGCAGGATGCCGCACACGCTCGCGCCGGTCTGGGAGCTCCAGTCGGTCTGCCAGCGCACCAGCGCGTGGCTGTCCTCGGCGAGCCAGCGGGCCAGCGTCGGCATGTCGCCGTCCCGGACCGCGCGGCGGACGACGTCGTAGCCGAGCCCGTCGACCTGCAGGAAGATCAGCCCGGCCGGGACGTCGGCCGCGAGCTCCGGGCAGCGGCGCGAGCGGCGGCGGGCCCGGCGGAAGAACACCTCGTCCTCGTCGAGGGCGAGCACGCTGGACACGACACCGCTCACCGCGGACACCCCGACCACGACGAGGAACCCGGTGCGCAGCCCGGTGACCTCCACGCCGGGCACCACGGCGAACGCGGCGACCGCGCCCGCGCCGAGCAACAGGAAGCTGCCGATGCCGAGCGTGAACAGCGCCAGCGGCAGGGCCACCCGCAGCACCTGCGGCCACACGACGGCGGTCAGCAGGCTCAGCAGCAGGCCGCACACCAGTGGCTGCCACCAGTCCGGCATCGCGAAGCCGTCGAGCAGGTCGTCCATGCCGACCAGCGCGAGCGACGTGGTCAGCCACACGAGGGCGAACCGCGCGAGCGACCGTCCACGCCGGAGAAGCCGGCCTCCTTCAGCGGTTGTCATCCCACCCTCGCCCTTTCCCTGCGGCGCTTGGCCACCAGGTTGATCACACCAGTCACCAGCAGCACGAGCACGGCGGCCAGCAGGGTCGCGACCAGCGGCGAGTCGAACAGGCCGCCGCTGACCACGCCGAGCAGCGCGTACGCGACGGCCCACAACACGCACGCGACCGCCGTCGCCGGCACCAGCCGGCGCCACGGGTAGCCGACCGCGCCGGCGGCCAGCAGCACCGGGATGCGCCCGGCAGGCAGCAGCCGCCCGACGATCACCAGCTGCCACCCCTGCCGCGCGAACCGCTCCCGCGCGGCGACGAGCCGTTCCGGCTTCTGCCCGCGCGCCAGCCACCGGACCGCCGCGTCGCTGCCCAGCCGGGCGACCGCGAAGGTGACGACATCGCCGATCATCGCCCCGGCGGTGGACAGCAGAAGCACCAGCGGAAGCGAGAGGTGCCCGGTCGTCATGGCGATGGCGGCCGCTCCCCCGACGACGGCCCCGGTGGGAACGATGGGCACGATCGAGCCGATCAGGACGCCGAGGAAGAGGGTCGGGTAGCCGACGCTGGAGAGGTCGGTCCAGTTCACGGGGCCACCCCATCACGCGGTGCCAGGAGGTGCCGCCGGGGCACGCCGATCAGCCTCGCGGCAAAACGTCACAGGCCACGGATTTTTCACCCGGTCCGGCGATGTTTTTGGACTCGAGCGGCCCCCGGGCGGCGGGCGGTGCCCAGGGGCGGGGCAGCCGCCGCGCTCGGCTCAGCGGGCGGAGCGTGTCGGCTCAGCGGGCGGAGCGTGTCGGCGCAGCGCCGAAGCCCCCGGCAGCAGCCCAGGCACCGCCGGCAGCGCCCGAAGCCCCAGCAGCAGCCGGGCCAACCGGCGGCCTCACCGGGGCACCTTGTGCGGCTTCACCCTCTCTCCGGGCTCCGTCACCGCCACCACGGTCTCCAAACCCCGTTCCGCCACCGTCGCCGCGAAGGTTCTCGGGGGGTCCACCAGCAGGCGCCGCATCCGGGGTGTTCGCGCCACGCCCGGCACCGCCAGCGTGCCCCAGTGCACCGGCACCGCCACGCGGGGCCGGACCCGGGCGACCGCCTCCGCCGCTCGCGCCGGGTCCAGGTGGCCCGGCCCGAGGTTCGGCCCCCAGCCCCACACCGGCAGCAACGCAACATCCACCGGGGCCAGCTCGGCCATCCCGTCGTGCAAGTCCGTGTCCCCGGCCACGTACACCCGCACCCCCGGCCCCTCCACGACATGACCACTCGCCCGCGCCTGCGGGCCGTGCGTGAACCGCGGCCCCCAGCGGTGCCCCGAATGCTCCGCCCGCACCGCCGTCACCCGCAGATCGCCCAGCGACAACCGCTCCCCGATGTCCAGTTCCGCGACCTCGGCAAAGCCCCGCCGCCGCAACCAGCCGCCCGCGCCGCGCGGCACCACCACCGGCACGTGCGGCCCCAGCAACCGCAGCGACGGCACGTGCAGGTGGTCCCCGTGGAGGTGGGAGATCAGCACCAGATCGACGTCGGCGTACGCGGCGGGATCCAGCGGCGGCGCGACCCGGACCAAACCGCCCACCGTGCGCGTCAGCACGGGATCGGTCAGCACGACCCGGCCGGCGATCTCCATCCGGACCGTCGAGTGGCCGAGGAAACGCAGCACCAGACCCTCCACACCCCGAGTATCCCGGCCACCGGCCGCACCGCGTCCGTAACACCTTGATTACTTGATCGGACATCCACCCGAACCGGTGAAGTGATCACCCGCGCACTTTTCCGCAGGTCAACGCTGGTGCAACGGTACTTCCACACCGGGGGCTGTCGCGTCAACGGCCGTATGGCATATGCCACGAGGTCCGGTCGACGTATGTCGATAACGGCGAATTCACACTACTGTCATAAGACCCGGCGAACCCGGGGGTAACTGGCGCGCCGCGGGAACCCGCCCACCACGACCCGGGAACCTCGCTGACGCGCGCCAGCGGCCCGAAGACGTGCCGACCGGCGGCCACCCGACGACGTGTGGCCGGTGTACCGAGTTCTGCCCTCGTTCAGGCGACTCGTACTTCTGCTCTCGACTGACCATCGCGCAGGAGGGCTGCTGTGTTAACAGCAGCCCGCGCCGCGCCCACGTGTGAGGAGACGGCCAGCCGTGACCCGCCACAGTGTTCGCAAGCCGGAAGGCTTGTACGACGCGCAATACGAGCACGATGCCTGCGGTGTCGCGTTCGTCGCCGATATGTCCGGCCGACGCAGCCACGACATCGTGTCCAAGGCCCTGACTGCCCTGCGCAACCTCGAACACCGTGGCGCCAGAGGAGCCGAACCCGAGACCGGTGACGGCGCGGGCATCCTGATCCAGGTCCCGGACGCGTTCTTCCGCGAGGTCGTCGGCTTCGACCTGCCCGAGGCCGGCCACTACGCCGTGGGCACCGCGTTCCTGCCGGTCGACGAAACCGCCCGCGGCCGCGCGATGAGCGCCATCGAGGGTCTGGTCGCCGAGGAGGGCCTGCGGGTCCTGGGCTGGCGCGAGGTTCCGGTGGACACCGAGCACGTCGGGCCGACCGCGGCCTCGACCATGCCGCACTTCGCACAGCTGTTCCTCGCCTCGCGCGAAGGTGTGCGCACCGGGCTGGACCTGGAGCGCGCCGCGTTCTGCGTGCGCAAGCGCGCCGAGCACCTGCTGGCCGACGAGGACGTGTACTTCCCGAGCCTGTCCGCCCGCACCATCGTCTACAAGGGAATGCTCACCGAACCGCAGGTGCCGCGGTTCTTCCCGGACCTGACCGACGAGCGCGTGACGAGCGCGATCGGCCTGGTGCACTCCCGCTTCTCCACCAACACGTTCCCGTCCTGGCCGCTGGCCCACCCGTACCGGTACGTGGCGCACAACGGCGAGATCAACACGCTGCGCGGCAACCGGAACTGGATGGACGCGCGCGAGTCGATGCTGTCCACCGACCTGATCCCGGGCGACCTCAAGCGGATCTACCCGATCATCACCCGTGGCGCGAGCGACTCGGCCAGCTTCGACGAGGTCCTGGAGCTGCTGCACCTGGGCGGCCGCAGCCTGCCGCACGCGGTCCTCATGATGATCCCGGAGGCGTGGGAGAACCACGAGGAGATGGACCAGGCGCGCCGCGCCTTCTACGAGTTCCACTCCACCCTGATGGAGCCGTGGGACGGCCCGGCGCTGGTGTCGTTCACCGACGGCACCCGGATCGGCGCCGTGCTGGACCGCAACGGCCTGCGCCCGGCGCGCTACTGGGTCACCGAGGACGGCCTGGTCGTGCTCGCCAGCGAGGTCGGCGTGCTGGAGCTGGACCAGTCGACGATCGTGCAGAAGGGCCGGCTGGAGCCGGGCCGCATGTTCCTCGTCGACACGGCGCAGGGCCGGATCATCGACGACGAGGAGATCAAGGGGCAGCTGGCCGCCGAGCACCCCTACGGCGACTGGGTCGACCAGGGCCTGGTGCGCCTGGAAGAACTGCCCGAGCGCGAGCGCGAGGTGCCCACCCACGCGTCGCTGGTGCGCCGTCAGCAGGCCTTCGGCTACACCGAGGAAGAGCTGGACACGCTGCTGTCGCCGATGGCGAAATCCGGCGCCGAGCCGATCGGCTCGATGGGCAACGACTCGCCGCTGGCGCCGCTGTCGTCCGGCCCGCGGCCGATCTTCGACTACTTCATCCAGCTGTTCGCCCAGGTCACCAACCCGCCGCTGGACGCGATCCGCGAGGAGCTGGTGACCTCGCTGGGCACCCAGCTCGGCGCGCAGCCGAACCTGCTGGAGGCCACCGGCGAATCGTGCCGCCGCGTCGTCCTGCCGTTCCCGGTGCTGGACAACGACGAGCTCGCCAAGCTGGTGCACATCAACGACGACGGCGACCTGCCGGAGTTCACCGCCGTCACCATCCACGGCCTCTACGACGTGCACGGCGGCGGCGACGCGCTGCTGGCTCGGCTGGAGGAGATCCGGACCGAGGTGTCCAACGCGATCTCCGAGGGCGCGCGGCTGATCGTGCTGTCCGACCGCGGGGTCGACGCCGACCACGCGGCCATCCCGTCGCTGCTGCTCACCGGCGCGGTGCACCACCACCTGGTGCGGCAGAAGACCCGCACGCAGGTCGGGATCATCGCCGAGACCGCCGACGCCCGCGAGGTGCACCACATCGCGCTGCTGCTGGGCTACGGCGCCGCCGCGGTCAACCCGTACCTGGCGATGGCCACGGTCGAGGAGCTGGCCCGGGACGGCAAGATCCCGGGCGTCACCGCGCAGCAGGCGACCCGGAACCTGATCAAGGCGCTGGGCAAGGGCGTCCGCAAGACCATGTCGAAGATGGGAGTGTCCACTGTGGCCTCCTACACCGGCGCGCAGATCTTCGAGGCGCTCGGCCTGTCGCAGGAGGTCATCGACACCTGCTTCACCGGCACCACCTCGCGGCTGGGCGGTGTCGGGTTCGACGTCCTGCACGACGAGGTCCGGCAGCGGCACGCCCGCGCGTTCCCGCGCGACGGGTTCCGCCCGAACCACCGCGAGCTGGAGATCGGCTCGGACTACCAGTGGCGGCGCGAGGGCGAGCCGCACCTGTTCAACCCGCACACGGTCTTCAAGCTGCAGCACTCCACCCGCACCGGCCGGTACGAGGTGTTCAAGGAGTACACGAACGCCGTCGACGAGCAGTCGAAGAAGCTGTTCACGCTGCGCGGCCTGTTCGAGCTGAAGGAGGGCGTGCGGCCGCCGGTGCCGATCGAGGAGGTCGAGCCGGTCTCCGAGATCGTCAAGCGGTTCGCCACCGGCGCCATCTCCTACGGCTCGATCTCGCAGGAGATGCACGAGACGCTGGCGATCGCGATGAACCGGCTGGGCGGCAAGTCCAACACCGGTGAGGGCGGCGAGGACCCGGAGCGGCTGTACGACCCGGAGCGGCGCAGCGCCGTGAAGCAGGTCGCCAGCGGCCGGTTCGGCGTCACCAGCGAGTACCTGGTCAACGCCGACGACATCCAGATCAAGATGGCGCAGGGCGCCAAGCCCGGTGAAGGCGGCCAGCTGCCCGGCGCGAAGGTGTACCCGTGGATCGCCAAGACCCGGCACTCCACGCCGGGTGTGGGCCTGATTTCCCCGCCGCCGCACCACGACATCTACTCGATCGAGGACCTGGCACAGCTGATCCACGACCTGAAGAACGCCAACCCGGCCGCCCGCATCCACGTGAAGCTGGTGTCCGAGGTCGGTGTGGGCACGGTCGCGGCGGGTGTGTCCAAGGCCCACGCGGACGTCGTGCTGATCTCCGGTCACGACGGCGGCACCGGCGCCTCGCCGCTGTCCTCGATCAAGCACGCGGGTGGCCCGTGGGAGCTGGGCCTGGCCGAGACGCAGCAGACGCTGCTGGCCAACCGGCTGCGCGACCGGATCGTGGTGCAGACCGACGGCCAGCTCAAGACCGGCCGCGACGTGGTGATCGCCGCGCTGCTGGGCGCCGAGGAGTTCGGGTTCGCGACCGCGCCGCTGGTGGTGTCCGGCTGCATCATGATGCGGGTTTGCCACCTGGACACCTGCCCGGTCGGTGTGGCGACGCAGAACCCGAAGCTGCGTGAGAAGTTCAACGGCAAGGCCGAGTACGTGGTGAACTTCTTCGAGTTCATCGCCCAGGAGGTGCGCGAGTACCTGGCGCGGCTGGGCTTCCGGTCGATCGAGGAGGCCGTCGGGCACGCCGAGGTGCTCGACACCCGCCCGGCCGTGGATCACTGGAAGGCCCGCGGGCTGGACCTGTCGCCGATCTTCCACGTGCCCGAGCTGGAGCCGCGGGCCGCGCGGCACCAGGTCGTCAAGCAGGACCACGGCCTGGAGAAGGCGCTGGACAACACGCTGATCCAGCTCGCCGAGGGCGCGCTCAGCTCCGGCGACAAGGTGCGGCTGGAGCTGCCGGTGCGCAACGTCAACCGGACCGTGGGCACCATGCTCGGGTCGGAGCTGACCAAGCGCTGGGGCGGCGAGGGCCTGCCGGACGACACGATCGACGTGACCTTCACCGGCACCGCCGGGCAGTCGTTCGGCGCGTTCATCCCGAAGGGGATCACGCTGCGGCTGTTCGGCGACGCCAACGACTACGTCGGCAAGGGCCTGTCCGGTGGCCGCATCATCGTGCGCCCGCCGAAGGAGGCCAGGCTCGCGTCCGAGCAGAACATCATCGCGGGCAACGTGATCGGCTACGGCGCCACCGGCGGGCAGATCTTCCTGCGCGGCAAGGTCGGCGAGCGGTTCTGCGTGCGGAACTCCGGCGCGCTGGCCGTCGTCGAGGGCGTCGGTGACCACGGCTGCGAGTACATGACCGGTGGTCGCGTGGTCGTGCTCGGGCCGACCGGGCGCAACTTCGCCGCCGGCATGTCCGGCGGGATCGCGTACGTGCTGGACCTGTCGCCGCTGCGGGTGAACCCGGAGATGGTCGACGTCGACCCGCTGGACGACGAGGACGTCGAGTTCCTGCGGGACGCGGTCGAGGCGCACTTCGTGGAGACCGAGTCGCCGGTGGCGCGGGCGCTGCTGGCCGACTGGGAGACCACGATCGGGCGGTTCGGCAAGGTCATGCCCAAGGACTACAAGCGGGTCCTGGCCGCGCGGGCGGAAGCCGAGCGCGACGGCCGGGACGTGAACGAAGCCATCATGGAGGCCGCACATGGCTGACCCGAAGGGTTTTCTGACGACGCCGCGCGAGACGCCGAAGACCCGGCCGGTGCCGCTGCGGCTGCTCGACTGGCGCGAGGTGTACGAGGACTTCGCGTCGAACAAGCTGGAGCAGCAGGCCGGGCGCTGCATGGACTGCGGCATCCCGTTCTGCCACCAGGGCTGCCCGCTGGGCAACCTGATCCCGGAGTGGAACACGCTGGTCTGGAGCGACGACTGGCGGGACGCGATCGAGCGGCTGCACGCCACGAACAACTTCCCGGAGTTCACCGGGACGCTGTGCCCGGCGCCGTGCGAGACCGCGTGCGTGCTGGGGATCAACAACGACCCGGTGACGATCAAGCGGGTCGAGATCTCCATCGTGGACCGCGCCTGGGAGGAGGGCTGGATCACGCCCGAGGTCCCGAAGACGCGCACCGGCAAGAAGGTCGCCGTGGTGGGTTCCGGTCCCTCGGGCCTGGCGGCGGCGCAGCAGCTGACCCGCGCCGGGCACGACGTGGTCGTGTTCGAGCGGGCGGACGCGATCGGCGGGCTGCTGCGGTACGGCATCCCCGAGTTCAAGATGGAGAAGCGGCGGCTGGACCGGCGCCTGGAGCAGATGCGGGCCGAGGGCACCGAGTTCCGCACCGCGGTGAACGTCGGGGTCGACATCACCGCCGAGCAGCTGAAGTCGGACTACGACGCCGTGGTGCTGGCCGGTGGCGCGACCGCGTGGCGGGACCTGCCGGTGACCGGTCGCGAGACGACCGGCGTGTACCAGGCGATGGAGTACCTGCCGCTGGCGAACCGGGTCGCGTCGGGCGTGCTGGAGTCGTCGCCGATCACGGCCGAGGGCAAGCACGTCGTGGTGATCGGTGGCGGCGACACCGGCGCGGACTGCGTCGGGACCGCCCACCGGCAGGGCGCGCTGTCGGTGACGCAGCTGGAGATCATGCCCCGCCCGCCGGAGACCCGGTCGGAGGCCCACCCGTGGCCGATGTACCCGATGATCTACCGGGTGTCGTCGGCGCACGAAGAGGGCGGCGAGCGGCTGTACTCGGTGAGCACGCAGGAGTTCCTCGCCGATGAGCAGGGGAATCTGCGCGCGCTGCGCTTGGTCGAGGTCCGCAACGAGGGCGGGAAGTTCGTCGAGGTCGAGGGCACCGAGCGGGAGCTGCCCGCGCAGCTGGTGCTGCTGGCGATGGGTTTCGTCGGCCCCCAGCGTGAAGGCCTGATCGAGCAGCTCGGCGTCGAGCTGGACGCGCGCGGCAACGTCGCGCGGGACTCGGATTTCCGGACGAGCGTCGACAACGTGTTCGTGGCGGGCGACATGGGCCGCGGCCAGTCGCTGATCGTGTGGGCGATCGCGGAGGGCCGCTCCGCCGCGGCCGGGGTGGACGCCTACCTGACCGGCCGGAACGTCCTCCCGGCCCCGATCGCACCCACGGACCGGCCGATCGCCTAGGACCAGGGGTGGACCGCCTCGGCAACGGAGCCGCGGCGGCCCACCCCGCACCCAATTCTTCGCCACACAACACCAACCGCCACCCGGCAGCGCACAGCAACAACCCCCCGAAC
>NZ_PQHW01000084.1 GCF_003385215.1 Amycolatopsis thermalba
GCATACGTGGTCATGCCTAGGCTCGTGGGCTCGAGGAGGTATATAAGAGCCGGCTTCGAGACCCGCGCCTCCGGCCTCCCGCCCGGCACCAGCGTCGCCGACGCGGCCGCGGCCGTTCTCGCCGATCAGGAGCGCCGCATCAGGCACGTCGAGCACCCCGAGCGCTTCCGACTGCTCGTCGCGGCGGAGTCGGCCAGCGCGCTCGTCGCCGAGGAGATGCGGGCCGACGGGCTGCCCTGGCGCGCCGACGTGCACGACGCCCTCCTGACCGAGCTGCTCGGCCCCCGCGTGCCGGCCGGTCAACGGCCCAAGAAACTCGTCGAGCTGGCGGCGCGCATCACCGAAGCCTTCGGCGGCAAACCCGTCAACCCGGACAGCCCGCAGACCATCGTGCGTGCCTTCGGCCGCGAGGGCATCTCCATCCCCTCCGCACGGGCGCACGTCCTGCGCGACATCGACCACCCCGCCGTCCCGCTGCTCATCGAGTACCGCGAACTCTCCCGCCTGCACTCGGCCAACGGCTGGATGTGGCTCGACGAGTGGGTCGCCGACGGGCGGTTCCGGCCGGAGTGGGTGGTCGGCGGCGTCGTCTCCGGACGGTGGGCCAGCAGCGGCGGCGGCGCCCTCCAGATCCCGAAGACCCTGCGCGTGTGCGTGAAAGCCGACCCCGGCTGGAAGCTCGTCGTGGCCGACGCCGCCCAGCTCGAACCCCGCGTGCTGGCCGCCCTGTCCGGCGACCGCCGCCTGGCCGAGGCCTCCGCCTCCACCGACCTGTACGCCCGCCTGTCCGAAGCCATGTTCGCCGGCACCATGACCGCCGAGGAAGGCCGGCCCCGCGCGAAGATCGCCATGCTGTCCGCGATGTACGGCGGCACCGCCGGCGAAGCCGCGTCACTGCTCGCCCTGCTGCGGCAACGCTTCCCGGACGCGGTGTCCTATGTGGAGCGCGCCGCGCAGGCCGGGGAACGCGGCGAGCGCGTGCGGTCGCGGCTCGGCCGGGTCTCCCCCGCGCCGAGCGAAGCGTGGCGGGCCCTCACCGGCGGCGCGAACTCCGACGAGACCCGCGCCCGCCAGGCGGCCCGCAACTGGGGCCGCTTCACCCGCAACTTCGTCGTCCAGGCGAGCGCCGCCGACTTCACCGCCGTGCTGCTCGCGACCCTGCGGCGCAAGCTGCCCACGCCCGCGCACCTGGTGTTCTTCCAGCACGACGAGGTCATCGTGCACACCCCCGAGGACCTGGCGCCCCAGGTCGAGGCCGCCATCGGCGAGTCGGTCCCGGAGGCGGCCGCGCTCACGTTCGGCCCCGCCTGCCCCGTGCACTTCCCCATGCAACCGGCCACAGTGGACACCTACGCCGACGCGAAGTAGCTACGCGGCGGCCTTGTCCAGCGCGCGAATCACCCGCTTCAACGACACCGGGTGCGCCGTCCCCAGGGTCTGCGCGAAGAAACTCACCCGCAGCTCCTCGATCATCCACCGCACGTCGAGCAGCTCCGGCCCCGGCGTCACACCCGGCGGGAGCGCCGCGACGGCCGCCTCGTACTCGCCCGTCACCCACTCGACGTCGCGCAGCAGCTCGACGTCCTTCGCGCCCATCGACGGCAACTTCTCCAGCCGCCGCCCGATCCCGCGCAGGTACCGGACCAGGTGCGGCAGCCGGTCGAAACCCGTGCCGGTCACGAAACCCGGGTACACCAGCCGCGACAGCTGCTGCCGCATGTCCGCCAGCGACTCCGCCGGACCGCGGGCACCCTCCAGCGCGACCTCGGCCTCGTTGGCGGCCGTCAGGATCTTCTCGACCTCGGTGAGCACGTCCAGCACCGTCGGGTTCAGCGCACCGCGCACCTTCTCCAGCAGCACCGCGAACCCGGCCTCGTCCCACACCGGGCCGCCGTTGTCGGCCATCAGCTTGTCCACCGCGCAGTCCACGCAGTCCTCCAGCAGCGCCGCCACACCGCCGTGCGGGTTGCGGCTCAGCGCCAGCTTCGCCTGGTTGCTCAGCGAACGGTTGATGAACTTCATCGGCGAGGGCAGGTTGAGCCGCAACAGTTTCCGCGTGCCCTGCCACATCCGCTGCCGCTGCTGCACCGGCGTGTCCAGCATCCGCACGGCCACCGTGTCGCCCTCGTCGACCAGCGCCGGGTACGCCTTGACCTGGTGCCCGCGCCGCTTCCCGGCGAACACGCGCGGCAGCTCCCCGAACGCGGGCGTGGTCAGCCCGGCCCGCTCGATGCTGTCCGCGGCCGCCGAGATCGTCGCCCGCACCTCGCCGCTCAGCTCTTCCTTCAGCACCGCCA
The DNA here is from genome assembly GCF_003385215.1 of Amycolatopsis thermalba. Classification (GTDB taxonomy): domain Bacteria; phylum Actinomycetota; class Actinomycetes; order Mycobacteriales; family Pseudonocardiaceae; genus Amycolatopsis_E; species Amycolatopsis_E thermalba. The sequence goes on from NZ_PQHW01000084.1 coordinate 2,298, forward strand.
GGTCCTTGCCCTCGGCGAGCTTCCGGCGCTTGTCGTTGACCACCCGGAACGTAATCCGGAGGTGGTCGGGCACCGCGTCGAGCTGCCACGCGTCCGGCGGCACCGCCACCCCGCGCAGGGCTTCCAGCTCGCGGGCCAGCACGTCGAGCAGCGGGCCGTCCTCGGGGCCGACCCTGGACAGCACCTGCGCGGCGGTGTCCGGCGCCGGCACGAAGTTGCGCCGCAGCTGCTTGGGCAGCGACTTGATCAGCGCGGTCACCAGCTCCTCGCGCAACCCCGGCACCTGCCAGTCGAACCCGTCGGGCGTGACCTGGTTGAGCACCGCGACCGGGATGTGCACGGTGACCCCGTCGGCGTCGGCGCCCGGCTCGAACTGGTAGGTCAGCGGGAACCGCAGCGAGCCCTGCGTCCAGGTGTCCGGGTAGTCCGATTCGGACACCTGCTCCGCGGCCTCGTTGAGCAGCATGGTCTTTTCGAAGTTGAGCAGGTCCGGCTGCTTGTCGCGGACCTTCTTCCACCAGCTGTCGAAGTGCCGCGCGGAGACGACCTCTTCGCCGACGCGCTGGTCGTAGAACTCGAACAGCGTCTCGTCGTCGACCAGCAGGTCGCGGCGCCGGGCCCGGTTCTCCAGGTCCTCGACCTCGTCGAGCAGCGCCCGGTTCTCCTTGAAGAACTTGTGGCTGGTGTCCCAGTCGCCCTCCACGAGCGCGTGGCGGATGAACAGCTCGCGCGAGGTTTCCGGGTCGATGCGCCCGTAGTCGACCTTGCGCCCGACGACCAGCGGCACCCCGTAGAGCGTGACCCGCTCCGAGGCCATCACGGCGCCGCGCTTGCGCTCCCAGTGCGGTTCCGAGTAGGTGCGCTTGACGACGTGCTGCGCCAGCGGCTCGATCCACTCCGGCTCGATGCGCGCGTTGACGCGGCCCCACAGCTTCGAGGTCTCCACCAGCTCGGCCGACATCACCCAGCGCGGCTGCTTCTTGAACAGCGCCGAGCCGGGGAAGATCGCGAACCGGGTGCCGCGGGCGCCGAGGTAGTCGCCCTTCTCCGGGTCCTTGAGCCCGATGTGCGACAGCAGCCCGGCGATCAGCGCGGTGTGCACGCGCTGCGGGTCGGCCGGCTCGGAGTTGAGCGTGACGCCCAGCGGTTTGGCGAGCTGCCGCAGCTGGCTGCAGATGTCCTGCCACTCCCGCACGCGCAGGTAGTTCAGGTACTCCGCCTTGCAGCGCTTGCGGAACTGGCTGTTGGACAGCGTCTTCTGCAGCTCCCGCAGGTACTCCCACAGGTTCAGGTAGGCCAGGAAGTCCGAGGACTTGTCGGCGAACCGGGCGTGCTGCTGAGCCGCGGCCTCCTGCTTGTCCGCCGGCCGTTCGCGCGGGTCCTGGATGGACAGTGCGGCGGCGATGATCATCACCTCGCGCACGCACCCGGCACGCGCGCCCTCCAGCACCATCCGGCCCAGCCGCGGGTCGACGGGCAGCTGCGCGAGCTGACGGCCGATCTCGGTGAGCCGCCGCTCCTTCGCGGACTCCTCCAGCGCGCCGAGTTCCTGCAGCAGCTGGACACCGGCGGTGACCTGGCGGCGGTCCGGCGGGTCGACGAACGGGAACGCGGCCAGGTCGCCGAGGCCGAGCGAGGTCATCTGCAGGATGACCGACGCGAGGTTGGTGCGCAGGATCTCCGGGTCGGTGAACTCCGGCCGGGACAGGAAATCCTCTTCGCTGTAGAGCCGGATGCAGATACCGTCGGAGGTGCGGCCGCAGCGGCCCTTGCGCTGGTTGGCCGAGGCCTGCGAGACCGGCTCGATCGGCAGCCGCTGCACCTTGGTGCGGTGGCTGTAGCGGGAGATGCGCGCGGTGCCGGGGTCGATGACGTACTTGATGCCCGGCACGGTCAGCGACGTCTCGGCGACGTTGGTGGCGAGCACGATCCGCCGCCCGGTGTGGCGGCTGAACACGCGGTGCTGGTCGGCCGCGGACAGCCGCGCGTAGAGCGGCAGCACCTCGGTGTTCCGCAGGTCCATCCGGTTCAGCGCGTCCGCGGTGTCGCGGATCTCCCGCTCGCCGGAGAGGAACACGAGGATGTCGCCCGGCCCCTCGGCGCACAGCTCCTCGACGGCGTCGGCGATGGCGGTGACCTGGTCGCGGTCCTCGGACGCCGGGTCGTCGGGGTCGACGATCGGGCGGTAGCGCACCTCGACCGGGTAGGTGCGGCCGGACACCTCGACGATCGGCGCGTCGTCGAAGTGCTTGGAGAAGCGCTCCGGGTCGATGGTCGCCGAGGTGATGATCACCTTCAGGTCGGGGCGCTTGGGCAGGAGTTGCTTGAGGTAGCCGAGGATGAAGTCGATGTTGAGGCTGCGCTCGTGGGCCTCGTCGATGATCAGGGTGTCGTAGCGGCGCAGCATCCGGTCGCTCTGGATCTCGGCGAGCAGGATGCCATCGGTCATCAGCTTGACCATGGTGTCGTCGCCGGAGGAGTCGGTGAAGCGCACCTTGTAGCCGACCGTGCTGCCCAGCTCGGTCTTCAGCTCCTCGGCGATGCGCTCGGCAACGGTGCGGGCGGCCAGGCGGCGAGGCTGGGTGTGCCCGATCTGGCCGCGCACGCCCAGACCCAGCTCGAGGCAGATCTTGGGCAGCTGGGTGGTCTTGCCCGACCCGGTCTCGCCCGCGACGATCACCACCTGGTGGTCGCGGATCGCGGCGGCGATGTCGTCCTTGCGCTGGGAGACCGGCAGCTCGTCGGGGTAGCGGATCTCCGGCGCGCGGCGGCGCTGCACGCGGGCCTCGGCGGCGTCGATGTCGGCGGCGATCTCCCGCGCGACGCGGTCCTTGTCGCGCGCCCGGCGGGCACCGTCGAGCCGGCGGCGCAACCGGTGCTCGTCGCGCAGCATCAGGCCGGGCAGGCGGGCCCGGAGGTCTTCGAGGGGGGATCGCGTAGACATACGGCTCCCAGGATAGCTCCGCGCGATCCGGCTAGCCTGCGAATATGTCCGCACCACACCTGGAGTGGCTCCGGGAGCTGGGCCTGGACGGGCTGCGCCGCCGCGCGTTGCCCGGCGGGTACCGGGGAGCGGTCTGGTCGCTGGACGACCGGTACGTGCTCAAAGCGGGCGGACGGCCCGCGGTCGAGGCCGCGCTGGCCAGGCTGGTGCCCGGGATCGCGCCCGAGGTGATCGCGGTCACCGAGGACGCGTCGGTGTCGGTGTTCGTGCCGGGCACCAGTGTCGAGGTGCTGCTGGCGGAGCTTCCCGCCGCCGACGCCCGCGAGCTGGGTCACGCGGCCGGGCGCACGCTCGCCCGGATCGGCGAGGTGCGGTTCGAGCGGCCGGGCTGGTTCGCCGACGGCGAGTTGCGGCTGGGCGAGCTGCCCGGCGACCTGGCCGAGTTCGTGCGCGACTGCCTGTCCCGGCGGCACCCCGGCTGGCCGCTCACCGCGGCCGAAGAGCGCGGGCTCCTCGCACGGGCCCGGGAGTGGGCGCCGCTGGTGCCCTCCGGCGCGGCGCGCCTGGTGCACTCCGACTTCAACCCGAAGAACCTGATCGCCGCCCGCACCGGCGACCGCTGGCGGGTGACCGTGCTGGACTGGGAGTTCGCGCACAGCGGCAGCCCGCTCACCGACCTGGGCAACGTGCTGCGCTCCGGCGACAGCCCGTTCACCGAAGGCGTCCTGGCGGGCTACGGTCCGCGGCCGCAGGGCTGGCGCGAAGCCGCCCGGGCGCTGGACCTGTTCGCGCTCGCGGACTTCCTCACCCGTCCGCCCCGCGAGCCGCTGGCGTCGCGGCTGCTCGGTGTGGTCAGGACCGCTGCAGGGACTCCGGGCCCAGCTCGGCGATCGAGTGGTGGCCGGTCAGCGCCAGGCTGATGTCGAGGTCCGCGAGCAGGCTGCGCAGCACGTGACGCACGCCGTCCTCGCCCGCGTGGCCCAGGCCGTACACCCAGGGCCGCCCGACGAGCACAGCCTTCGCGCCCAGTGCCAGTGCCTTCAGGATGTCCGCGCCGGTCCGCACGCCGGAGTCGAACAGCACCTCGATGCGGTCGCCCACCGCGGTGGCGATCGGCGGCAGCGCCTCCAGCGACCCGATCGCGCCGTCGACCTGCCGTCCGCCGTGGTTGGACACCACGATGCCGTCCATCCCGGCGTCCACCGCGCGCCGCGCGTCGTCGACGTGCTGGATGCCCTTCAGCACGATCGGGCCGTCCCAGTGCTCGCGCAGGAACGGCAGCTGGTCCCAGCTGTGGTCGGTGCCGGTGAACAGCGACACCCACCGCAGGATCGCCGACGGCATGTCGTCCTCGGGCGCCTTCTCCAGCAGCGCGCGGAAGGCCGGGTCGGACAGCGGCGTGGCCAGGCCCTCGCCCTGGAGGAACGGCAGGTAGGCGGAGTCGAGGTCGCGCGGGCGCCAGGCCAGGGTCCAGGTGTCGAGCGTGACGACGAGCGTGGTGTAGCCGGCCCGCTTCGCGCGGGTCAGGATGCTCGCGGTGACGTCGGAGTCCGACGGCCAGTACAGCTGGAACCAGCGCGGGCCGTCGCCGGAGGCCTCGGCGACCTCCTCGATCGTGCGCGACGCGGCGGTGGACAGGATCATCGGCAGGCCCAGCGCCGCCGCGGCCCGCGCCGTCGCCAGCTCCGCGTCCGGGTGCACGATCGACTGCACCCCGACGGGCGCGAGCAGCACCGGCGCGGGCAGTTCGGTCCCGAGCACGGTGGCCGACGTGGTGCGGGCGGTCGCGTCGGTGAGCATGCGCGGCACGAGCTTCCACTTGCCGAACGCCGCGCGGTTGGCGTCCATCGTGGCGCCGGAGCCCGCGCCGCCCGCCACGTAGCCGTAGGCCTCCGGGGTCAGCACCGCGCGGGCCGATTCCGCCAGGCGCGTGGGGTCGGTCGTGAACGGCGGCTTCGTCCCGCCGAGCCCGTGCAGGTAGATCTCGTTCTGGTAGCCACCGAACCGCTCGGCCACGCGCACCTCCTCGTCGACACGCCGGAGACCGCAGCGTACCGCCGGTACTTGATCACCTAGCCTCAGCGGCGTGAAGGCTCGGGTGTGGGTGCCGTTCCTGGTCGTGGTGGCGGTCGCGGTTCTGGTGGTGGTGTGGCGGCCCGGTCCGGTGCCGCCGTCGAAGGCGAACCCGGGCACCGATCCGGGAGTGGCGCGGCAGCAGCTCGCCGAGCTGCCGGTCAAGCCGCGCGGCACGCTCAACGGCTACTCCCGCGAGAAGTACCCGCACTGGGACACCGTCGAGGGCACCTGCAACACCCGCGAGGAGGTGCTCAAGCGCTCGGGCCAGAACGTGGTGGTGGGCAAGGACTGCTCGCCCACCTCGGGCACCTGGGTCAGCCCCTACGACGGCGCGACCTGGACCAAAGCGTCCGATGTGGACATCGACCACCTGGTGCCGCTCGCGCAGAGCTGGGTCAGCGGGGCGTCGGCGTGGACGCAGGCTCAGCGCGAGGCGTTCGCCAACGACCTGGTGCGCCCGCAGCTGTGGGCGGTCACCGACAACGTCAACCAGGCCAAGAGCGACAAGGCGCCGGACGAGTGGAAGCCGCCGCTGGAGTCGTTCTGGTGCACCTACGCCATCGACTGGATCGAGGTCAAGCACCACTACCAGCTGTCCGTCACGACGGCCGAGCGGGCGGCGCTGACCGACATGCTGACCCGCTGTTGACCTTCGACCTCCTCGAAGCCGCAGAATCGGCGCCATGCTGACCATCAGCGCGTTCGCGCGGCGGGCCGGGCTCACGCCCAGCGCGCTGCGCTTCTACGACGACTGCGGCGTGCTCGCGCCGGCCCGCGTCGACGCGGTCACCGGCTACCGCTACTACCGCGAGGACCAGGTCGAGCGGGCCGTCCGGCTGCGCGAGCTGCGTGCCGCGGGCCTGCCGCTGGCGCAGGTCACGACGGTGCTCGACGGGCCGCCCGCACAGGCGCGTGCGGTGCTGGAGGCGCACCGGCGGCGGCTGCGGGAGGACTTCCGGGCCGCGTCGGAGGCGGTCGGCCGCCTGCTGCCGGGGCCGGTCCGGGTCGCCGGCCTCGACCTGGCGAGCGCGATCCGGCAGGTCGCGCCCGCCGCGGGCGCGCCGCTGGACTTCGTGCTGATCGAGGCCGACGGCGACGAGGTCCGCGTCGTCGCCACCGACCGCTACCGGCTCGCGCTGCGGGTCCTGCGTCCCGTGCACGGCGGCACCGGCCGGTTCGTGACGCCCGCGCGGGAGCTGGCCGCGCTCGGGCCGTGGCTCGCGCGGCAGGACGAGGTGACCCTCGACGACACGACACTGCCGCTCGTGGACGAGACGTTCCCGGACTACCGCGCCGTGCTCGACGCGCTGCCGGCGCCGGAGCAACGAGTCGTCGTCGACCGGGCCGCGCTCCGGGACGCGCTGCCCGCGACCGGCCCGGCCGAGCTGGTCCTCGGACCGGACCGGCTGACCGTCGGCGGCACGACGGTGCCCGCCATCACCGGCGACGACCTGCGCATCGGCTTCGACCCCGCCGTGCTGGGCGCGGCGCTCGAAGCGGGCGTCGGGCCCGACGTGCTGCTGGAGTTCGCCGGGCCGCTGCGGGTCGCCCGCGTGCGATCGGCCGATCAGGGCTCGTTCACGACACTGGTGATGCCCGTCGCGCTCGGAACAGCCGGGCCAGGCTCGCCGACCGCAGCACCGCCAGCGGGCCGATGATCGCGAGCAGCAGCACGTAGCCCGCCACGAACGGCGCGACCCGGGAGTCCAGCCCGGCCGCCGCCGCCAGCGTCGCCAGGACCAGCGAGAACTCGCCGCGGGTGAGCACGGTGAGGCCGATGTTCAGCCCGGCCTGGCCGTCGAAAGAGTGCAGCTTCGCCGCGATCGCGCCCGCGGCGAGGTTCAGCACGAGCGTCAGCGCCACGGCGATCAGCACCGGCACCACGACCGTGCCGACCGCGCCGGGGTCGATGCTGAGCCCGAAGATGAAGAAGAACAACGCGCCGAACGCGTCCCGCAGCGGCAGGACCAGCTTGTGGATGCGCGGCGCGACCTTCGACCCGCCGAGCATCATGCCGACCATGAACGCGCCGATCGCGTCGGAGACGCCCAGTTCCTCGGCGACCGCGGCACCCAGCACGGCGACCCCGACGAAGCACACGGTCAGCAGCTCGTCGTCGGCCGACCCGAACAGCTTCGACACCAGCCGGCCACCCCACCGCGCCAGCGCGGCCAGCGCCAGCAGGAAGCCGAGGGCCTTGCCGAAGTCGGCGAGCGCGGGCCAGAACGAGTCGGCGCCGGACAGCACCGGCTGCAGCAGCGCCAGGTACAGCGCGAGGAACAGGTCCTCGATCACGATGATGCCCATGATCAGGCGCGATTCCGGGTGACGCGTGCGGCCGGTTTCGACGAGCAGCTTGGTCACGATCGCCGACGACGAGATCCCGATCGCGCCCGCGATCACCAGGGCTTCGCTGGAGCCCCAGCCGAGCAGGAACCCGAAGGCCAGCCCGCCGCCGATGTTGAGCGCGAGGTAGACCAGGCCGGACACGGCGAGCTTGCGGCCGCCCTTGGCGAGGTCGTCGAGCGAGAACTCCAGGCCGAGGTAGAACAGCAGGAACACCAGGCCGAGCCCGGCGAGCACGCTCAGCTCGCCGGGGTCGTGCACCAGGGACAGGCCGGGCGTGTTGGGGCCGAAGATGAACCCGGCCAGCATGAACAGGGGGATCGTGGGCAGCCCGATGCGGGCGCCGGCTCTGGCCAGCACGCCGGCGGCGAGGAAGGCGCCGCCGACGGCGAGCAGGGCGTGTCCGGTGTGCATGTCGTGAAGTCCCTCCAGGGCAGGGCGAAGCACACCGCGGTGCGACGCGGTGTGCGGATGGGTCCGGGGCCTTACCTGGAGGGCGGCGCGCGGGCGCCGAGAGCGGTGCCCGGCTCGTGGGTGAGCGGCGCGACGGCGGGCGCGGGCGGGTCTTCCGCGTGCGCGTCCGGTGGTCGCGGCGCGGCGATCGGCGGCAGGTCCGCGACCGGCAGCGGAGTGGCCGTGACGTGCGGCAACGGTTCCGCCGCGAGGGCGGCGATGCCGTCCGGCACGGGTGGGTGCGGGTGGTTCTCCGGCGTCGTCGGCGTGACGAGGCTGAGCAGCAGCAGCGCCAGGACGAGGAGGGCGCGGACGGACCGGTGCCGGGAAGGTGATCCCAGCTTCCGCCGCACGGTACTCCCCTCGACATCGGTCCGGTATGTCCAGTATACCAGACAGTAGAGTCCACAGTGGACTGATCGACCTCGGGTGTTCCGCGCCACAACAGGGAATGCGGATGCGATCTCCGGTGTTCGGTGTTGCCGGGTGGATCCGGTCGAGTGGAGGCGGTTTGAGCACGACAGCGGTCACGGCACCGGTGAAGACCAGGCCCGGAACCCTGCGGTACGCGCTGATCCTCGGCGGGCTGTCGGCGTTCGCGCCGCTGTCGATCGACATGTACCTGCCCGCGCTCCCCCGGATGGCGGACGACCTGCACAGCTCCGCGCCGACGCTGCAGCTGACGCTGACCGCGTTCATCATCGGGCTGGCGCTCGGGCAGCTGATCGCCGGGCCGCTGTCCGACTCGCTCGGCCGCCGCCGTCCGCTGCTGGCCGGGCTGGTGCTCTACGCCGTCGCGTCGGTCCTGTGCGCGGTGAGCCCGACCGCGGAACTGCTGGTCGCGGGGCGGTCGGTGCAGGCGCTGGGCGCGGCGGCCGGGATGGTGATCGCACGGGCGTGCGTGCGCGACCTGTTCGCCGGCACCGCGATGACGAAGTTCTTCTCGATGTTGATGCTGGTCAGCGGTCTCGCGCCGATCCTGGCGCCGGTGATCGGCGGGCAGGTGCTGCGGCTGACGTCGTGGCGCGGGGTGTTCGTGGTGCTGGCCGTGTTCGGCGCGCTGCTGCTCCCGGCCGGGGCGGTGGCGATGCCCGAGACGCTGCCTGCGCAGCGCCGCCGCCCGGCCCGGATCGGCTCGACGCTGCGCGGGTACGGGGTGCTGCTGCGGGACCGGTCGTTCGTCGGGTACGCGCTGTCGGCCGGGCTGATGTTCGCCGGGCTGTTCGCCTACATCTCCGCGTCGTCGTTCGTGCTGCAGGAGCTGTACGGGCTGAGCCCGCAGGAGTACAGCCTGGTGTTCGGCGCGAACGGGCTGGGGATCGTGATCGCCGGGCAGGTCAACGGGCGGATCGTGGGCCGGGTGGCCGAGCGGACGCTGCTGACGGTCGGCCTGTGCGCCTCGGCCGTCGGTGGGATCGGGGTGCTGGCGGCGGCGGTGGCGGGGCTGCCGCTGGGGGTGCTGCTGGTGCCGCTGCTGGTGATGGTGTCGAGCATCGGGCTGGTCATGCCGAACGCGTCGTCGCTGGCGCTGGCCGAGCACCCGCACAACGCCGGGGCGGCGTCCGCGCTGCTCGGGGTGATGCAGTTCGTGGTCGGCGGGCTGGCCACCCCGCTGGTGAGCATGGGCGACGAGGCGAGCGCGGTGCCGATGGGGGCGGTGATGGCGTCGTTCGCCGTGGTGGCGCTGGTGGTGTTCGCGACGCTGACCCGCAGGCGGACGGCCTGACACCGGGCCGCCCGGTTCGGGCGGCCCGGCGCGCCCCTCAGCGGGCGACGGTCTTGACGACGCCGCCGTTGTACTCGAAGTCGATGCCGCCGCCGCACTCGACGTGCTTGCCGTTCTTGAAGTAGACGGTGATGTTGCCCTTGCACTCGAACGCCTGGAAGCCGGTCCAGGTGCGGGTGCCCGGCTGCAGGCAGAGCGCGTCCTTGCCGGGGCGGCGGATGTAGCCGGAGTAGCCCGGGCCGCAGGTGGTGATGATGTCCTGGTCGGCCACCACCGCCGAGGTGGGCGCGGGGGTGGCCGACGCCGTCGCGGGCAGGGTCGCCGCGGTCGTGGCGATGGCCGCGAGCAGGAGGGTGCGCATGTCGTGGCCTTTCAGTAGCAGCGGGCGGAGGAGATGGCGTAGGTGTAGTTGTTGGACAGGTTCGAGGTCACGTCGAACGCGATCTCGTAGCCGATCGGCGGCTCGCCGAACACGTCGGTTCGCACGGTGTGCTCCTTGCCCGGCGCGATGACGCCCTTCCACAGCTGCTTCTTCCACTTCACGTCCCGGATCACCAGCGCCAGGCCGCGGAAGTCGTGGTTGTGGACCTTGATGTGGATGACCTGGTCGGCCAGCACCCGGGCGGTGGTGGTCTGGCCGCCCATGAGCGAGCCGCCGGCGCACACCTTCTCCGCGGCCGACGCCTGCGGTGCCACGAGCAACGGGAGCGCCGCCGCGAGGGGCAGCGCGGCGGCCAGCGTCCTGATCGATTTCCGCATCCGGGATCTCCTTCGTCGGGTGTTACTGGCGCCGACGCTAGAGAGGTCTGGACCACCGGCGGAAGATCCGCACCGGCCACCCCGCGTCCGGTGGCCAAATCCGGATGTCCACGCAGGTCAGCGCTTTGGCCACCGGGGTGGGTGGCCAACTCAGCCGGCCACCCGGACGAAGAAGTACGCCGCGTGGGCGCCGGGCAGGAGCAGCCGGCCCGCGCTGTCGGTCATCTTGAAGTACACCTGGCAGTACCCGGGCTCGTCCGGCGCGCGCACCTCGACCGAGACGCGCACGGACTGGCCGGGCGGTGTCTCCGGCACGGGCACGACCGCGGGCGTCTGGCAACCGTCGCCGGGGCCGAAGCCGGCCTCGCGGCGCAGGGCGCGGTCCACCCACGGCACGGTGCCGGTGTTGCGGAACTCCCACGTCTTGACGAACCGCGCGCCGGTCGGCACCACGGTGCCGTCGGGCACGGTCACGTCCGCGATGAACTCGGACGCGTCGCCGGGGATCAGCGGCGGGAGGGTGGCGGCCTGCGTGGTCACGGGCTCCGGCGTGCGCAGCACCGCGACCCCGGCGACGACGCCGATCGCCAGCACGACGGTCGCCGCGGCGGCGAGGACCACCAGGCGACCCCGGCGGCGCGGGGCGGGCGACCGTTTCGCCGCGCCGTCACGGACCCGTTCCCAGTCGGCGCGCCAGCGGGCCCGGACCTCGTCCTCGTGCTCGCCGAGCACCCCGACGGCGAGCACGCGCACGAACTCCCAGGTGGTGTCCCAGGACGGCAGCCGCTGCCCGCGCGCGGCGGCCGAGAGGGCGGACTTCGAGGCGAGCGCGCCCAGCTCGGTGCGCATCCGGTCGTAGGAGGGATCACCCGCCGAGCGCTTGAGGGCCCACAACCGGTGCGCGAACGCGGCCACCGGACCGGCCGCCGGATCCGGACAGCTGGCGACCCGGCCCCGCCTGGCCCCTTCGTTGATCACGAGGATCGAGGGTATTGGCGCATTGCTCCGATCGGGTGATCCGGGGGCCAGGTTCAGCCGAGCAGGTGGCTCTCGCGCAGGTGCGACACGCTCGGTTGGGCCGGTCGCGGGGGCCGGGCAGCTGGCGCCCCAGGGCCCCTCGTTGATCACAAGGACCGAGGGGGTGCACCCCCGCCCAGGTTCAACCAACCACCTGGCTCTCGTGCAGATGTGCCACCAGTTCGTCGCGGGGTGGGCCGGCTGGGGGTGGTGGTTCGAGGCTGGCCAGGATGCACGCGATGCGGTTGTGCAGGGCGTGGTCCTCGTCGAACGTCGTGACCCGGTCCAGTAGCCCGATTCGCCGGATGGTGCGTCGCAGCACCAGGTCGTCGTGCGGGGCAACGGCCTGGTTCGGCGGCGACCGCGCGGCGCAGTGCCCATTCGACGAGCGGGCGGCGCGCCCACAGGTAGACCAGGTCTTCGTCGCCCGGTTCGCGGGTGCCGTGCAGCTTCCCACTCGGCCAGCAGCTTCCGGCCGCGGGGGCCCGGAACAACGCGTTCCTCACCCGGGCGGCAGTGGGATGCCGAGAAGGGCGCCACGCCGGCCGGGCTCGCGGAGATCGTGCGAGCTACCCGGCGGTGATCGACCACTACGGGCGGCCTCACCCGAGCGCGGCCAGGTCTCCCTCGCGCAGCTGGTCCGCCGTCACCGTCGTCTCGCCGTCGACCAGTGCCTTCAGCGTGTCGCCGTCGTCCCACATGTTCACGTTCATCGCCGCCGTGACGTGGCCGTTCCGCAGCCAGAACGCGGTGAACTCGCGCTTGCCCAGGTCGCCGCGGACCACCAGTTCGTCCCGCTCCGGGTCGGCCAGGCCGCGGTACTCGCAACCGAGGTCGTACTGGTCGGTGAAGAAGTACGGCGTGCGCGTGTACTGCTCCTGCCCGCCGGCCAGGTTCGCCGCCACGTGCGCTCCCTGGTTCTTCGCGTTCGCCCAGTGCTCGACGCGCACGCGGCGCCCGTAGCGCGGGTGCCACTGCGCCGCGATGTCGCCCGCCGCGTACACGCCCGGCGCCGCCGTGCGCAGGGACGCGTCCACGGCCACGCCACCCGAGTCGGCCAGCTCCAGCCCGGCCGCGTGTGCCAGGCCGACCCGGGGCGCGGCGCCGACGGCGACCAGCACCACGTCCGCGGGCAGCTCACCGCCGTCGGCCAGCCGCACGCCCGCGACCCCGCTCGGACCACCGGTGACCCGCTCGATCCCGCTGCCCAGCCGCCACCGCACGCCGTGCTCGGTGTGCAGCTCGGCGAACACCTTGCTGATCTCCGGCCCGAGCGCCCACAGCGGCCCGGGCAGCACGTCCACCATCGTGACCTCGGCGCCGTGGTGCCGCGCCGCCGCCGCGGCCTCCGTCCCGATCCAGCCGGTGCCGATCACCACCACCCGCGGCGAGCCGGTGAACGCCGACCGCAGGGCGAGCGCGTCGTCGAGGGTGCGCAGCGTGTAGACGCCGGGCAGGTCCACCCCGGGCACCGGCAGCGTCCGCGGATGCGACCCGGTCGCCAGCAGCAGCCGGTCGTAGGAGTGCCGCCCGCCGCGCGCGTCCAGCACCGCCCGCGCCCCCAGTTCGATCCGGGTCGCGCTGGTGCCGGAGCGCAGGTCGATGCCGTTCTGCGCGTAGAAGTCCGCGTCCCGCACCCAGTCCGGCTCGTCGCCCTCGCCCAGGAGGATCCGCTTCGACAACGGCGGCAGCTCGTAGGGCCGGTGCGCCTCCGCGCCGAGGACCACCACGTCGCCGTCGTAACCGTTCTCGCGCAGGGCCGCCGCGGCCGACGCACCGGCCAGCCCGGCGCCGACGATCAGGATCCGCTTCGGCTCGGACATGGGCCGCTCCTCATCCGTGTGATCCGTGCCACCCGACGCTACTGCGGACACTTTTTCCGCGCCACCGCGTCACGCCCGCCCCGCTGCGCCGTCCCTCTGTCACCCGCAACACCACCGAAGGAAGGCGACGGACGTGGCGGCTCGAGACGAATGGTCGATCAGCTGCCGGGACCTGGCCGGCAGGCGGCGTGACCTGACGGTGTTCGTGAGCAGCGGACGGGTGGTCCTGGTGGCTCCACCGGGCGAAGCCGCGGTGCTCGAACCGCTGGACGTCGGCCGGCTGCGCGCGGCACTGCGCGACGCGGTCGTCGTGGTCGGCGAACGGTCCCAGTAGTCACTCCAGATCCGCGACGGCCGCGGCGCCGTCCACCGGCGGCACCGGCTGGGCCCGCTCGCACACCGTGAACGCGGCCGCGCAGTAGTCGTCCACGCGCTCGACCAGACCACCCCGGTCGGCGCCGATCTGCTGCAGCGTCACCCGCAGGTCCGTGCTGAACATGATCGGATCGAGCACGTGCCAGCGGTAGAACCCGACGTACTTCGGGATCGGGCCGCGGCCGGACACCTCCAGCGGCGCACCCGCGTACAGCCCGGCGTGCGGGCCCATCCCCCACGCCGAACCGACGTAGTCCTCCAGCCCGGTCCCGCAGATCGTGGGGTACTCGCGGTCCCCGTCGCGGTAGATCTTCACCTCGCCCTCGCCGTACCACTGGCCGCCGTCGATCGGCCGCACCCCGCCGACCCAGCCGAGGAACCGGCCCGGGCCGCGCAGCCCCTCGGTCACCACGAAGTCCCGCTTCGACACCGTCGGGTTCTCGCGGCGGAAACCCACGTGCAGCCGCCCCGACGGGGATTCGCCGAGGGTGTAGTCGATCTGGAAGTACAGGACGATCGGGTCCGGGTTGCCGTTGACCAGGTCGACGCGGATGCGCTCGCCGAAGGCCATCGGCAGGTAGCTGTTGAAGCCGCGGGCCTCCGGCATGCTGGTCAGCGCGCTGGAGTAGGCGACCGGGCGGCCGTGCGGTGAGCCGAAGAAGTCCAGGCACGGCACCGAGACGCTGGGGTAGGACAGGCCGCCGTAGCGGACTTCGAGGTGGACGGCTCGCATGCGGGCCGGCCGGTCCGGCGGGAACGTCATCCAGATGTGCCGGATCGTGCCCGGCCCGGCGAGGTCGGCGAGGGTGACGCGCTCACCGCCCTCGATGACCCGGCTGGGGGCGCCCTTGCGGCCGCCGCCGGCCCGGCCGGCGGCGCCGCGCTCGCCGGTCGGGTTCTCGAAGGTGACCGCCCGCGAGTCGAGCACGGGCGTGACGCGGGTCAGATCCGTGACGTCGAACACCCTGCCAAGGTAAGCACGGTCCGTACCGTTTGCCTAACTTGTAGGTTAGCCTAACCTCTATGACCCAGACCGTGGATCTTGTCGCCGAGCCGACCACCAGCACCCGGCTGCACGGTGACGGCCTGACGTTGGGGTACGACGGACGGGTCGTCGCCGAAGATCTCTCGGTCACCATTCCGGACCGGTCGTTCACCGTGATCGTCGGGCCGAACGCGTGCGGCAAGTCCACGCTGCTGCGGGCGCTGAGCCGGCTGCTGAAGCCGCGGCAGGGCATGGTCTACCTGGACGGCGAGGTCATCACGTCGCTGCCGGCCAAGCAGGTCGCGCGCAAGCTGGGGCTGCTGCCGCAGAGCTCGATCGCGCCGGACGGCATCACGGTGGCCGACCTGGTGTCCCGCGGCCGGTACCCGCACCAGCGGCTGCTGCGGCAGTGGTCGCGCGAGGACGCCGAGGTGGTCGAGCGCTCGATGGCCGCCACCGGCGTGACCGAGCTGGCCGACCGCATGGTGGACGAGCTGTCCGGCGGGCAGCGGCAGCGCGTGTGGCTGGCGATGGCGCTGGCGCAGGAGACCGAGCTGCTCCTGCTCGACGAGCCGACCACGTTCCTGGACATCGCGCACCAGATGGACATCCTCGACCTGTGCGCGCAGCTGCACGCCGAGCAGGGCCGCACGCTGGTCGCGGTGCTGCACGACCTCAACCACGCGGCCCGCTACGCCACGCACCTGATCGCCATGCGCGGCGGTGAGGTGCTCGCGACCGGCACGCCGGAGGAGGTCGTGACCGCCGAGCGCGTCGAGGAGATCTTCGACCTGCCGTGCTCGGTCATCCCGGACCCGGAAACCGGAACTCCGTTGGTCATCCCGAAGGCCCGCCGGTAGTTTCGGCTCTTGTGAGCCAGGACGTGTGGAGCGCGGTCGACGACTACGTCGGCCGGACGCTCATCCCAGCCGACCCGGTGCTCGACGACGTGCGGGCCGCCACGGCCGACGCCGGGCTGTGGCCGATCGCGGTGTCCCCGCCCCAGGGCAAGCTGCTGCACCTGCTGGCGCGGATGCACGGCGCCCGCTCGATCCTGGAGATCGGCACGCTCGGCGGGTACAGCACGATCTGGCTGGCGCGGGCGCTGCCGCCGGACGGCAGGCTGGTGACGCTGGAGGCGGACCGCAAGCACGCGCAGGTGGCGGAGAACAACCTCGACGCGGCGGGGTTCGGCGAGATCGTCGAGGTCAAGGTCGGCAAGGCGCTGGACACGCTGCCGTCCGTCGAGGGGCCGTTCGACCTGATCTTCATCGACGCGGACAAGCCGAACAACCCCGAGTACTTCCGGTGGGCGCTGCGGTTGTCGCGGCCGGGCTCGGTGATCATCGTGGACAACGTGGTTCGGGACGGCGCGCTCGCCGACGCCGGCAGCACGGACCCCGCGATCGTCGCCACGCGCGAGATGCACGAGCTGATCGCCGCCGAGCCGCGGGTGGAGGCGACCGTGGTGCAGACGGTGGGCTCGAAGGGTTACGACGGGTTCACGCTCGCGCTGGTGACGCGGTGATCGACAAGGTCGCCTGGCTGCGGGTGGAGGACGGCCGCGTGCTGGCGGCGCGTTCGCACGGCAAGTCGGCGTGGTACCTGCCGGGCGGCAAGCGCGAGCCGGGCGAGAGCGACGTGGCGACGCTGGTGCGGGAGGTCGCCGAGGAGCTGGCGGTGTCGATCGACCCGGCGACCGCCGTGCACACCGCGACGATCGAGGCGCCCGCCGACGGGCAGGCGCAGCTGCTGCGGATGACCTGCTACACGGCCGACTACCAGGGCACCATCACGCCCTCGGCCGAGGTCGCGGAGGTGGCCTGGCTCGGCTACGCCGACCGCCACCGCGGCTCCCGCGCGTTCCAGCAGGTGTTCGAGGAGCTGCGCCGCCGCGGGGACCTCACCGCGTAGCCGGCTCCGGCGACATCACCTCGCGCCAGATGTCCGCGGGCAGGGTGGCGCCGGTCAGGGGCACGCCCTGCCAGTCCGTGCGCGGGCGTTCCTCGTCGCCGCCGACCCACACCACCGTGGCCATCGACGCGCTCGCGCCGGCCATCCACGCGTCGGACGTGCCGTACTCGCCCGGGGCCGCGTCAGCCTGCAGAACGGCCTCGCGCGGCAGGGCGGGCACCGGCGGCGTGTCCCAGCGCCACACCACCTCGTCGCCGCGGCGCACCTCGGCCACGAAGTGCGGCGTGACCCGCAGACCGCCGTTCGCGAAGGTCGCGTGCACGCCCGCCAGGTCCAGCGGCCGCAACCGGTAGGTGCCCTCGGCGATCGAGGACGCGATGTGCACCCCGTCCGGCGCCGTCAGCGTCCGCGTGCCGTCCAGGAACTCCGGGATCCCGGCGTCGTAGGCGGTCTGCCGGATCTTCGGCCCGGTCACGACGGGCGGATCATCCGCACGGGCGCGGAACTCCGCCACGCGCACGACCGGCTGGAACGCCGTGCCCGGACGGCGCGGGGTCACGGCGTAGTCCGTGACGCCCCAGTTCCCGCCGGCGTAGGCGGCCACCCCGCCGTCGCCCGGCGACACGGACACCACCGCCGCCCGCAGCTCCGCGGGCTCTCCCGTGAGCCGGTCCCGCGCCGCCCGCTCGGCGCGGCCCTGGGCGGCCCGGTCGAGGGTAGTGCGCACGGCCAGTCCCTCCCGGCGCAGCCGTGTCAGCGGCCACCCCTGCGCCTCCAGCTCGGTGAGCACCTGCTGGCGGATGTGGGAGTCGCTGTAGGAGCTCCGCCCGGCACGCGTCTCGTGCGGATCGAGGACCCGCGGGTACGTCATCGTGGACCGTTCGGCCGCCGACACGTACCCGCGCTCGGCGAGCTTGTTCGCCGCGTAGGTCCAGCGTCGCGCGGCCTGCTCGGGACCGGCGGTCGCCGGGTCGTGCCCGTACGGCGCCTGCAGCAGGCCGGCCAGGAACGCGGCCTCGCTCCAGGAGATGTCGGCGAGCGGTTTGCCGAAGTACGCCTGCGCGGCGGCCGCCGGACCGTGCGTGTTGCGGCCGAAGGAGATGATGTTGACGTAGCTTTCGAAGATCTGTTCCTTGCTCTGCCGGTCGGTGATCTTCGTCGCCAGCACCAGCTCCTTGAACTTGCGGAACAGGGTCGCGTCGTCCTCGCCGGTGGAGTTCTTGACGTACTGCTGGGTGATGCCCGACCCGCCGCCGACGCCGGTGACCATCGCACGCGCGATGCCGGTCGGCTCGAACCCGCCGTTGGTCCAGAACGTGGGGTCCTCGACAGCGACGATCGCGTCGACCAGCTTGCGCGGGATCAGCGCGTAGGGCGTGAACGTGCGGTCACCGTCCGGCGGCACGACCCGCATCAGCTCGCCGCCGTCCGCGTACTGGATCACCACGGTCTTGTCGAGGTCGGCCAGCACCTCCTGCGGGCTGCGCACGTCCCACACCAGGTACCCGATCGCGAACGCGATCGCCGGGACGCCGACGAAGAGCCCGGTCAGGACGTACGCGACCCGCCGGGCCCGCCGCCACCACCGCCTGCGTTGCTTCTCCACGCACTACAGACGTTTGTTGGTGATCTTTCGTTGCGCGGGTCAGTCCCGCTGGTAGAACGGCAGCGGAACCACCTCGACCGGCTCGACCCGGCCGCGGATGTCGACGGCCAGCTTCGTGCCCGGCTCGCTCAGCGCGACCGGCACGTAGGCCATCGCCACCGGGTAGCCCAGCGTCGGCGACAGCGCGCCGCTGGTCACCTCGCCCACCGGCTCCTCGCCGGAGAGCACGCGGTAGCCGTGCCGCGGCGCCCGCCGGCCGCCACCGCGCAGGCCCACCAGCACCTCGGACGGCTCCTGCCGGCCCGCCAGCGCCGCCTTGCCGACGAAGTCCGGCTTGTCGAGCTTGACCACGCGGCCCAGGTTCGCCTCGAACGGCGACCGCTGCGTCGACAACTCGTTGCCGTACAACGGCATGCCCGCCTCCAGCCGCAGCGTGTCGCGGCAGGCGAGCCCGGCGGGCACCAGCCCGTGCGGCTGTCCGGCGTCGGTCAGCAGGTGCCACACCGACGTCGCCTCCTCAGCCGGGACGTACAGCTCGAAGCCGTCCTCGCCGGTGTAGCCGGTGCGTGCGAGCAGCACCTCGTGGCCCTTCACGGTCGCCGGCACGCTCGCGTAGTACTTCAGGCTCGCCAGGTCGGCGTCGGTGACCGCGCCGACCACGTCCACCGCCTTCGGGCCCTGCACCGCGATCAGCGCGACCTCGGCCGAGCGGTCGGTGACCCGCGCGTCGAAGCGGGACGCGCGCTCGGTCAGCTCGGCGGCCACGGTCGGCGCGTTGCCGGCGTTGGCGACCACGAGGAACTTCTCGTCCGCCAGCCGGTACACCACGAGGTCGTCGATGACCCCGCCCGCGTTGTCGCAGATCATCGTGTAGCGGGCGCGGCCGGGCTTGACGGCGGACAGCTTGCCGACGAACGCGTGGTCCAGCGCGTCGGCGGCCTGCGGGCCGGTCACCTCGATCTCGCCCATGTGCGAGAGGTCGAACAGCCCGGCCGCCTCGCGCACCGCGCGGTGCTCGGCCAGCTCGCTGCCGTACCGCACCGGCATCTCCCAGCCGGCGAAGTCGGTGAACAGCGCGCCCAGTCCCTTGTGGACGGAATGCAGTGCGGTCCGCATGATCAGCTCCCGTAGGCTTCGATGGACGGGCACGAGCAGACGAGGTTGCGGTCACCGTGGGCGCCGTCGATGCGCCGGACCGGGGACCAGTATTTGTTCTTCGGCGAAACTCCCGCCGGATACACCGCGGTCTTGCGGTCGTAGGGCAGGTCCCAGTCGCCGGTGAGCATCTCGGCGGTGTGCGGCGCGTTGCGCAGCGGGCTCCGCTCGATCTCCCACCGGCCCTCGGCGACGTCCTCGATCTCCCGCCGGATGGCGATCATCGCGTCGCAGAACCGGTCCAGCTCGCCGACGTCCTCGCTCTCGGTCGGCTCGACCATCAGCGTCCCGGCGACCGGGAACGACATGGTCGGCGCGTGGAAGCCGTAATCGACCAGGCGCTTGGCGACGTCGTCGACGGTCACGCCGGTGCGCTTGGTCAGCGCGCGCAGGTCGAGGATGCACTCGTGGGCCACCAGGCCGGTGCGCCCGGTGTAGAGCACCGGGTAGTGCGGGGACAGCCGCGCGGCGACGTAGTTCGCGGCGAGCACGGCGACCTTGGTGGCGCTGGTCAGCCCGGCGCCGCCCATCATGCGGATGTAGGCCCACGAGATGGGCAGGATCGACGCGGACCCGAACGGCGCCGCCGAGATCGGGCCGACGCCGGTGTCCGGGCCCGCGCCGTCGGCGAGCGGGTGGTTGGGCAGGTAGGGCGCGAGGTGCGCGCGCCCCGCGACCGGGCCGACGCCGGGGCCGCCGCCGCCGTGCGGGATGCAGAACGTCTTGTGCAGGTTCAGGTGCGACACGTCGCCGCCGAACTCACCCGGCTTGGCCAGGCCCAGCAGCGCGTTGAGGTTCGCGCCGTCGACGTAGACCTGCCCGCCGGCCTCGTGCACGACGCGGGCGATCTCGCCGATGCCCTCCTCGTACACGCCGTGCGTGGAGGGGTAGGTCACCATGATCGCGGACAACGCGTCGCGGTGCTGCTCGGCCTTGGCGCGCAGGTCGTCCAGGTCGACGTCACCGTTGTCGTTGCAGGCGACCACCACCACGCGCATCCCGGCGAGCACCGCGGACGCGGCGTTGGTGCCGTGCGCCGACGACGGGATCAGGCACACGTCGCGCTCCGGCTGGCCGTTGGCGTGGTGGTAGGCGCGGATGGCGAGCAGCCCGGCCAGCTCGCCCTGGCTGCCGGCGTTGGGCTGCAGGGACACCTCGTCGTAGCCGGTGACCTCGGCGAGCCAGCCGCACAGCTGGTCGATCAGCTCGCGGTAGCCGGCCGCGTCCTCGGCCGGGGCGAACGGGTGCAGGCCGGCGAACTCCGGCCAGCTGATCGGCTCCATCTCGGCGGTCGCGTTGAGCTTCATGGTGCACGAGCCGAGCGGGATCATGCCGCGGTCCAGCGCGTAGTCCTGATCGGACAGACGGCGCAGGTAGCGCAGCATCGCGGTCTCGGAGCGGTGGCTGTGGAACACCTCGTGGGTCAGGAACTCGCTGGTGCGCGCCAGCCCGGTGGGCAGCGCGGTGCGGCCGTCCGCGATGCCCGGCGCGGCGCCGAACGCCCGCAGCACGCGGTCCACGATCTCGGGGGTGGTGACCTCGTCGCAGGCGATCCGCACGTGGTCGTCGTCCACGCGGCCGAGGTTGATACCCGACTCGCGCGCCGCGGCGACCACGGCGGCGGCCCGGCCCGGCACCCGCGTGAGCACGGTGTCGAAGAAGCCCTCGTGCACGACCTCCACACCCGCGGTCCGCAGCGCTTCGGCCAGCCCGGCGGCCAGCCCGTGGACCCGCCGCGCGATCTCCGTGAGCCCCTCCGGCCCGTGGTAGACGGCGTACATCGCGGCCAGCACCGCGGGCAGCACCTGGGCGGTGCAGATGTTCGAGGTCGCCTTCTCGCGGCGGATGTGCTGCTCACGGGTCTGCAGCGCGAGCCGGTAGGCGGTGTTGCCGTCCGCGTCCACCGAGACGCCGACCAGGCGGCCGGGCAGCGACCGCTCCAGACCCTTGCGCACCGACAGGTACCCGGCGTGCGGGCCGCCGTAGCCGAGCGGGACGCCGAAGCGCTGGGTGGTGCCGGCGGCGATGTCGGCACCGAACTCGCCGGGCGCGGTGACCAGCGTCAGCGCCAGCAGGTCCGCGGCCACGGTGTAGAGCGCGCCCGCGTCCTTGGCGACCTTGCCGATCGCCTCGTAGAAGCCCCGGCCGCGCAGCACGCCGGACGCGCCGGGGTACTGCACGACGACGCCGAAGAAGTCCTCCGGCAGCCCGGTGCCCAGGTCCCGCACGTCGACCTCGATGCCGACCGCCTCGGCCCGCGTCCGCACCACCGCGATGGTCTGCGGCAGGCACTCGGCGTCCAGCACGACGCGCGACGACTTCGCCTTCGACGCGCGGCGCATGAGCAGGACGGCCTCGGCGACCGCGGTGGACTCGTCGAGCAGGGAGGCGTTGGCGATGTCCAGGCCGGTCAGGTTCGAGACCATCGTCTGGAAGTTGAGCAGCGCCTCCAGCCGCCCCTGCGAGATCTCCGGCTGGTACGGCGTGTACGCGGTGTACCAGGCCGGGTTCTCCAGCACGTTGCGGCGGATCACCGGCGGGGTGACGGTGTCGCTGAAGCCGAGGCCGATCATCTGGGTCATCGGGCGGTTCTTCGCCGCCAGCGCCCGCAGCTGCGCGGTCGCCTCCTGCTCGGAGGCCGGGGGCAGGTCCAGCGCGCCCGCGGTGCGGATCGACGCCGGGACGGCGGCCTCGACCAGCGCGTCCAGGCTGCCGAACCCGCACTCGGCGAGCATCTTGGCCTGTTCGTGCTCGGAAGGTCCGATGTGGCGATCGGCGAAGGACATCGGGAGCTCCTCATCTACGGGTGCGGGAACTCCCCCTCTGTCATCGGCACCTGAGAGTTTCACCGCGCTCGCGGCTTTCACCTTGGGTGAGACGCGATGCGCGCGCCTGCTTTCCAGAGTGGCCTGGCGCGGAGCGGTAACTGGTACCTGAGAGATTGGCGGGGAAGTTGCTCCTTCGGCGCCCCAGCTGACCTGGGGACTCTCCCGCTCCGGCTCGTGACGGCCTGCTGTTCAGTTGTCCGGCTTCAGTCTACAGCGGGGTAACGTACGCGCCCGAGATACCGCCGTCCACCAGGAACTGCGACGCCGTGATGAACGACG
Organism: Amycolatopsis thermalba; assembly: GCF_003385215.1. Lineage (GTDB taxonomy): Bacteria > Actinomycetota > Actinomycetes > Mycobacteriales > Pseudonocardiaceae > Amycolatopsis_E > Amycolatopsis_E thermalba. Next base: position 24,584 of record NZ_PQHW01000084.1, read on the forward strand.
CATCGTCGCTGGCCAGGAAGGCCACGGCGGCCGCGATCTCCTCCGGCTCGGCGAAGCGGCCCAGCGGCACGTGCACCAGGCGCCGCGCGGCCCGCTCCGGGTCCTTGGCGAACAGCTCACGCAGCAGCGGCGTGTTCACCGGACCGGGGCACAGGGCGTTGACGCGGATGCCCTCGCGGGCGAACTGCACGCCCAGCTCGCGGGTCATCGCCAGGACCCCGCCCTTGGACGCGGTGTAGGAGATCTGCGAGGTCGCCGCGCCCATCACCGCCACGAAGGAGGCGGTGTTGACGATCGAGCCCTTCCCCTGCCGCCGCATGTGCGGGATGGCGTACTTGCAGCACAGGTACACCGAGGTCAGGTTGACCTGCTGGACCTTCTGCCAGGCATCCAGGCCGGTGGTGAGGATCGAGTCGTCCTCCGGCGGGGAGATACCGGCGTTGTTGAACGCGACGTCGAGCGAGCCGAAGCGGTCCACCGCGGCCTGGAACAGGGCCTCGACCTGCTCCTCGCTGGTGACGTCGGTGGCGACGAACTCGCCGCCGACCTCGTCCGCGGCGGCCTTGCCGGCCTCGGCGTCGATGTCGGCGATCACCACCTTCGCGCCCTCGCTCGCCAGGCGGCGGGCGGTGGCCAGGCCGATCCCGCTGCCGCCGCCGCCGATCACGACGACCCGGCCGTCGAACCGCTGCATCCCTGTTCCTCCGTACTCCTCGGGTGGACCGGTCACCGGCACGCGGCGACCAGGGCCGCGAACAACCGGACTTCCTGCGTGTCCTGTTCCGGGTGCCACTGCACGCCGACCACGAAGCCCGCGCCCGGCACCTCCACGGCCTCGACCGTGCCGTCCGCGGCCCAGCCGACGGCCCGCAGGCCGTCGCCGAGCCGGTCGACGGCCTGGTGGTGGTAGCACTGGCACTTGGTCTGCGCGCCGAGGATCGCGGCGACGCGGCTGCCCGCGGCGAGCGTGACGTGCGTCGGGCCGTAGACGCCCGGGGACGGCTGGTGCTCGGTGTGGCCGACGCGGTCCGGCAGGTGCTGGATCAGGCTGCCGCCCAGCGCGACGTTGAGGACCTGCATGCCGCGGCACACGCCGAGCACCGGCAGGCCGCGGTCGAGGGCGGCGCGCGCGAGGGCGAACTCGAAGGCGTCCCGCTCGGGGCGGGTCACCGTCTTGTCCTGCGGCTGCTGCCCGTAGCGCGCGGGGTCGACGTCGGCGCCGCCGGAGAGGACCAGCGCGTCCACGGCGGACAGGACGTCGCTGTCCCCTGCCGGGAGCAGGACGGGAATTCCGCCCGCCTGCTTGACCGAGTCCACATAGGAGCGTGGGAGCAGGGCTGCCTCGGTGTGCCAGACGCCCCAGCTCGCTTTTTCGGTGTAGGTGGTGAGGCCGATGACCGGTTTGTCAGAGGCGTTCGAAGCCACGCTGGCGCTCCCAGTCGGTGACGGCGGCGTCGAAGGCGGCGAGCTCGACCCGGGCCGCGTTGAGGTAGTGCTCGACGACGTCCTCGCCGAACGCCGCGCGGGCCACCTTGCTGTCGGACAGCAGCTCCGCCGCCTCGCGCAGCGTGGCCGGGACCCTCGGCTTGTCCGAGTGGTAGGCGTTGCCGGCGAACTCGTCCTCCAGCGGCAGCTCGTTCTCGATGCCGTGCAGACCGGCGGCGATGAGCGCGGCGACGGCGAGGTAGGGGTTGACGTCGCCACCCGGCACCCGGTTCTCCACCCGCAGCGACGGCCCGTGCCCGACGACGCGCAGCGCGCAGGTGCGGTTGTCGGTGCCCCACGCGACGGCGGTCGGCGCGAAGCTGCCGGGCACGAAACGCTTGTAGGAGTTGATGTTCGGCGCGAGGAAGTAGGTCAGCTCACGCAGGCAGGCCAGCTGCCCGGCGATGAAGTGCCGCATCAGCGTCGGGTCTTCGGCGAACACCGGCGTGCCGTCCGTGCCGCGCAGGCTGAGGTGGATGTGGCAGGAGTTGCCCTCGCGCTCGTTGTACTTCGCCATGAAGGTGAGGCTGCGGCCGGTCTGGGCGGCGATCTCCTTCGCGCCGGTCTTGTAGATGCTGTGGTTGTCGCAGGTGCGCAGGGCCTCGTCGAAGCGGAACGCGATCTCGTGCTGGCCGGGGTTGCACTCGCCCTTGGCGGACTCGACGTACATGCCGGCGCCGGCCATGTCGTTGCGGATGCGGCGCAGCAACGGTTCCAGCCGCGCGGTGCCGAGCATCGAGTAGTCCACATTGTACTGGTTGGCTGGTTCGAGGTCGCGGTAGCCGCGGCGCCAGGCCTGCTCGTAGGTGTCGTCGAAGACGATGAACTCCAGCTCGGTGCCGACGTAAGCGGCGAGGTTCCGCTGCGCCAGCCGGTCGAGCTGGCCGCGCAGGACCTGCCGCGGGGAGGCGGTGACCTCGCCGCCCTCGACGCGTTCGACGTCGCACAGGACGAGCGCGGTCCCCTCGTGCCAGGGCACGCGGCGCAGCGTGGACAGGTCGGGGCGCAGCACGAAGTCGCCGTAACCGCTTTCCCAGGAGGAGATCGCGTAGCCGTCGACGGTGTTCATGTCCACGTCGACGGCGAGCAGGTAGTTGCAGGCTTCGGTGGCGTGGGTGACGACCTCGTTGAGGAAGTACTCGGCCGAGCAGCGTTTGCCCTGGAGACGGCCCTGCATGTCGGTCATCGCGACGAGGACGGTGTCCACGGTGCCCTCCTCGGCCAGTTCCCGGAGCCGGCCGAGGGTGAGCATGCCCTTGTTCATGGGTCAAACCTTTGGGGGCGGGCGGTGCGCTGTCAAGCGAGCGCGCGGAGGAGCCGCACGTACGGGCTCCAGCGGGCGGGACGGGCGACCGTGCCGGTGGCCTCCCGCTCGGCGCGGTCGAGGAGGTCCTCGAGCGCGGCGTCGTGCGCCGGACGCCAGAAGAGCGGGTACGTGAGCATCGCCGAGCGCCGTAGCCGGACCACGATGACGTGCCGCAACTCGCTCGTGCCGTCCGGGCCGGGCCGGACGCTGAACTCGTGGTAGCCGTCGAAACCACGCGGACGCAGGAACCGGCACCGGAGCAGGCGGCCGGGTACGTGGTCTTCGACGCGGTAGCGGACCGGGCCGTGGCCGCCGACCGCGCCCGGGGTGAGGTCGAGCCGCATCGGGGGCCAGTACCGCGGCCACAGGCGGTCGTGCGCGCCGCCGAGCGAGTCGAGCAGCTCCCCGATCACCGCCTGGTCGGCCCGGATCCGTCGCGCATGCAGGTTGACCACCATGTATTGGAGAGTAGTCTCTAGAAGCGTGGGCAGGCCACCTCGTTTTCCCGTCGACGATCTGCTGGACGCTGCCCTCCAGCTGTTCGCCGCCGGCGGGACCGAGGCGGTGACCATGTCGGCCCTGGCGCGTGCGGTGGGGGCGCCGAGCGGGTCGGTGTACCACCGGTTCTCCGGCCGTCCGGCGTTGCTGGCCGCGTTGTGGCTGCGGACGGTGCGGCGGTTCCAGAGCGACTACCGCGCGGTCCTGGGCGACGAGCCGTCAGTGGCGGACGTGGTCGAGGCGACGGCTTCGGTGGTGCGCTGGTGCCGCTCGAACCCCGCGGCGGCGCAGGTGCTGTACGCGGGCAAGCGGGCGCTGGGGTTCGACACGTGGTCGGCGGAGGACCGGGCGGCGGCCGACCGGACGGACGCCGAGCTCGACGGCATCCTGCGGACCGCGCTGCGGCCGGTGCGGTCGGCGACCGGGCTGGGCACCGACGAGCTGTTGCTGGTGCTGATCGATCTGCCGTACGCGGCCGTGCGGCGGTATCTGGCGCAGGGGCGGCCACCGCCGGTTTCCGCCGCGGGTCTGGTGGCCCGGGCCGCTCGCACGTTGTTGACCGGCGAAGGGAAGAGCGATGGCTGACGTGATCGACGTGTGGATGCAGCAGCCGAACCAGCGTTTCATGGACCAGCCGTGGCTGGAGACGCTGCTGCGGTGGACGGACATGTCGCGCCGGGTGCCGCGGCTGTCGGCGACGCTCGACGCGATGGACGAGGCCGGGGTTCGGGTCGGGCTGCTGTCGGCGTGGCACGGGCCGGGCGGAGCGCTGATCACGAACGACGAGGTGGCCGAGGTGGTGTCGGCGCACCCGGACCGGTTCGCCGGGCTGGCGTCGGTGGATCTCACGGATCCGGTGCGGGCGGTGCGGGAGGTCCGGCGGTGCGTGCGGAACGGGTTCGTCGGGGTGCGGGTGGTGCCGTGGCTGTGGAACCTGCCGCCGAACGACCGGCGCTACTACCCGGTGTACGTGGCGTGCGTGGAGGAGGACGTGCCGTTCTGCACGCAGATCGGGCACACCGGGCCGCTGTGCCCGTCGGAGCCGGGGCGGCCGATCCCGTACCTGGACGAGGTGCTGCTGGACTTCCCGGAGCTGGTCGTGGTGGGCGGGCACGTGGGCTACCCGTGGCTGGCGGAGGTCCTGTCCCTGGCGACGAAGTACCCGAACTTCTACGTGGACACCTCGGCCTACGCGGTGCACCGGCTGCCCGCGGAGCTGGTGGAGTTCATGCGGGGACGCGGCCGGACGCGGGTGCTGTTCGGCAGCAACTACCCGATGCTGACCCCGGCCCAGGCCCTCAAGCGACTGCCCGACCTGGAGCTGGGAGCGACCCCGGAGGACCTGTTCCTGAGCGGCAACGCCCGGCGGGTGTTCGCGCTGCCGAATTAGTACGCGGGTGCGAGGGCCGGGTTACGGGCGGTGCGGGTGGTCGGCTGCCCGCACCGCGCGCTGAACCCGGCCATGCCCCCACTACCCACTCCCGCCACCACCGACCCGCCAACTCACCGTGCTCTCGCGCTACCGCACCAGCCCCACGTGCACTGAGCCCCGCCAGACACAACCGGCACCCCACTGCCCCCACTCCGCAGCGGCGCCACTGGCCCGCCCAGCCCTGCGCTAACGAACCCGCACGTGCAGTGAGCCCCGCCAGACCGAACTCGGCCAGCACCCTCACTACCCACTCCCCTCCCACTGGGCTCGTGCTGCCGAGATGGCCCGTGCGGTGTCCGAGGTCAGCTTGCGGTGGGCAGCGCCTCGCGCGGGGTGGAGAGCAGCCGGCGGATCTCGCGGACGGCTGCGCGGCCCGCGCGGTTCGCGCCGATCGTGCTCGCGGAAGGGCCGTATCCGACCAGGTGCAGGCGCGGCTCAGCGGCTACGCGGGTGCCCTCCATGCGGATGCCGCCGCCGGGTTCACGCAGGTGCAGCGGAGCCAGGTGGTCCAGGGCGGCGCGGAAACCGGTCGCCCAGAGGATCACGTCCACGCGCTGTTCACTGCCGTCCGGCCACACCACGCCCGTCGGGGTGATGTGGTCGAACATCGGCTTGCGGTCGAGGATTCCGCGGGCCTCGGCGTCGCGCACCTGGGGCGTCCGCATCAGGCCGGTCACGCTGACCACGCTCGCCGGCGGCAGGCCCGCCCGGACCCGGCGCTCGACCTTCGCCACGGCTTCGCGGCCCAGTTCGGGGCCGAATTCGACGTCCTTGAACACCGGCGGGCGGCGGGTGACCCACGTGGTGCCGCTCGCGAGGTCCGCGATCTCGATCAGCAGCTGCACGGCCGACGTCCCGCCGCCGACGACCAGGACGTGCCGGCCGCGGAACTCCTCTGCGCTGCGGTAGTCGGCGGTGTGCAGCTGGCGGCCGGTGAACGTCTCCTGGCCGGGGTAGTGCGGCCAGAACGGGCGGGTCCAGGTGCCGGTCGCGTTGATCACGGCGCGGGCGGCCCAGCTGTCGCCGGCGCTCTCGACGAGGAGCCGCTCACCCTCGTCCCGCACGGCTGCCACCTCGACCGGGCGCCGGACCGGCAGGTCGAACGCGCGCTCGTAGCGGTCGAAGTACTCGGCGACGACCTCCGAGGCCATCCGGTGCTCGTCCTGCTCGGCGAAGGCCATGCCGGGGAGGTCGTGGAACTTGTGGACCTTGTCCAACCGCAGCGACGGCCACCGGTGCCGCCACGCGCCGCCCGGCCCCGGGTTCTGGTCGAGGACGACGAACTCCAGACCGGCCCGCCGGAGGAAGTAGGCGGCCGACAGCCCAGCCTGCCCCGCCCCGATCACCACGACGTCGGTTTCGCTGCGCACACCGGGTACAACCGCCCGGACGGCACGCCACTTCCCGAGCGTGGCACGCAGCACGTCCGGCACACGACGCAGAGACGCGAAACGCACAGCCCTCGCGAGACGGGAGGCACGGAGCGCGGAGCGACACGGACGCGCGGTGGCGCAGTGGCGCGAGGCGCACGGGGTTTGCGCGGCGCCGGGGCGCGGGAGGGCGCGGCGCCAAGGGCGCGGGGCTCGCGCAGAGCGCGGGGCTCGCGCGGACGGCGAGGCGGGAGGCGCGCGGTGCGGAGGCGCGAGGGCGCCGGGGGCGCGAGGCATGCGAAGCGCGAAGCGGGACGCGCGGAACGCGCGGCAAGCGCGGAACGCGGGGGCGCGCCAGGCGGGGGTGGGCAGTCATGCAGGTGTCTCTTCTACACCTCTGACGCTGCCGAAGAATAGAGATGCGTAAGTAGC
>NZ_PQHW01000085.1 GCF_003385215.1 Amycolatopsis thermalba
GCCTGGCGCAGCACGCCGAGCACGCCGGAATGGCTTCGGCGGCGGGTGTGGCGGAGGCGGCCGGGGTGGAGGAACCGCTGGTCGCGCGGGTGCGTGCGGGGGACCCGGGGGCGCTGCGGGCGCTGGACCGGGCGGCCGAGGCCCTGGCCGACGCGCTGGTGGGGGTGCGCGCGCTGCTCGCCCCGGAGACGATCGTGCTGGGCGGACGACTGGCGGCCTTCGGCGAGCCGTTCCGGCGGCGCGTGGTGGAGCGGCTGGCGCCGGGGCTGACACTGCGCCCCGCGAAGCTGGGAGCGGACGCAGCACTACGCGGCGCGGCGGGCAGCGTGATCGCGCGGGTGGTGGCGGATCCGCTGAGCTGGATCGAGGGCTGAGCATCGCCCTGGCCGGGGCTCGCTCGCGCTGCGTCCCTGGGCGGCGAGTGTGGCTTCCAGCGTGGGTCGGGTGTCTGCGAGCGAGCAAACCGGTCGCGCCCGCTGGCCGGTCTCCTTGGACGCAGACCTCAGGGGCCAGGTTCACCGGACTGACCGATGGACTTCACTGCGCTGTCTCCGATACCCCCGCGTGTTCTGAGATCCTTGGTGCGGGCGAGTGTTGCCGTGATTCGTCGACTTGTGCCATCGTCGAAGTAGGTGCAATTTGCAGAGAGCATGATGCTGGGGGGCTGATGAACGAGTGGCGACGGCGAAGACTTCCTGCTCGGGGGCGGCACGGGTGACTGCGGCGCCAGAATCTCCGTGGCGGCAGGAGATCCCCCTGGAGTTGTTCGAGCTGTACCGGTCCGACAACCTGGAGTACGTGCGAGAACAGTCGGGCCGCATCTTCACGCCGCATCGCCTGCGTGCCGTCGGCCGGGCCACGCGCCTCGATGCGGTGATGTGCAGTCGACGGATGCGAGACGTGTCGCTCACGTATGCGAGCTATGGGGCAGAGGTGCAGATCGCGTGCGGCGAGCTGCGGGACTACTACGTAGTCCAGATCCCGTTGTCCGGAGGGATGGTCGTCCGGCACGGCCGCCGCCAGGCTTGGAGCGGCCGTGAGACGGCGTCGGTGTTGTCGCCGTTCGACCCGCTTCGCATGCGATGGTCCGCCGACTGTGCTCAGCTCGTCTGTCGTATCGAGAGACCAGCGCTCGAGTCACGGTTGAGTGAGATGATGGGGAGGTCGCTGACCGCCCCGCTGTCGTTCGACACGGCGATGAATGTGGCCGACGGACCCGGGAGGGCCTGGCGTCTGTGGCTGGAGAACATCGTGGCGGAGCTCAGCCGTCCAGATTCCTTCGTGGACGATCCGCTGGTGCTACCCGGCATCGAGCAGACGTTGATGGCCGGTCTGCTGGTGTCCCAGCCGCACAACTACTTGTCCGCACTGCGGCGTCAGCAACGGTCCGTTCCTTCGCGCGTGGTGAGGCTGGTGGTGGACCGTATGGAAGCCGATCCAGGCTTTCCGCACACCACCGCCAGTCTCGCCAAGGCAGTGGGAGTCACTGACCGTTCGCTACAGCTCGCCTTTCGCAAGGAATTGAATCTCCGGCCCATGGAGTACCTCCGGCGGGTGCGTTTGCGCCGGGTTCACGACGAGTTGCTGGCGGCCGAAGCTGAAACGGTGAGTGTGACGGAAGTCGCGCAAAAGTGGGGCTTCTCCCATGTGGGACATTTCGCCGCCCGGTATCGAGAACGCTTCGGCGAGAACCCCTCGGACACCTTGCGGCGTGGCTGAGCGAATGTTCTCGACAACGTTCCGTAGGGGTTCGGTCTGACCTTTCGGAGATCGGATGGTGATCTTCGGTCACGGGATGGATCCGCGTTTGTCGGCCTGCAAGGCTGAAAGCGTCGGAGATCCCTACGCCGAGAGGTGACACGCATGAGACCGAATTCGGTCACGGGAGTTGACGCGTTTTCGCGCACTGATTCCGATGGTACTCCAGTTCCCGCGGTTGCGGTGCGCACGGCATTCATCATCGACCGTGTGCCGTTGACGAGGTTCGGGTTGCGCGCGGTACTGGAGGCCACAGCCGGGGTGACCGTTGTCGGCGAGGCCGCCACAGGGACGGATGCCTTGGCGAAACTCGGGGAATGCCGTCCCGGCTTGGTAGTCGCCGGGCTGCCGGCGGGAGGCGACGACGATTACGTGAACGTGTTGCGTGCGGTGAAGAAAACGTCTCCTCCCACTGCGGTGATCGTGATGAGCGAAGAGAACTCGCCGACGGCGGTGGCGGCTGCGATAAATGCCGGTGCCGACAGCTTCGTGCACAAATCGCTGAGTTGCGGCGTTCTCGTGGAGGCGATCGTGCGCACCGGCCTGGGCGACCGCGTGTGGCTGCTTGCGCCGGAGTCGTCCTCTCCGAGCCTGCGGGCTACTGAGTCGGTCTCGCGCGGGATGACTCGCCGGGAGAACGAGATTCTCGGCCTGATGGTCAACCGCTTGTCCAACGAGGAGATAGCACAGCTGCTGAACCTCGCTCCGCAGACCGTCAAGAACTACGTGAGCCGGATCCTGCACAAGCACGGCGTCGTCAGCCGCCGCGAGCTGTTCAAGGTGCTGGGCATCCACGGTGTGCCGCTGCAACCGATGCCACACGACCGTGATCGGAAACCGGCGTAAGGGGCAGTACTTCAGGTCCCACTCGCCGCGGAAGAGGGTACTGGGACGCTCTGTTGGTCCGGGAGAAGGCGTTGTTCGATGGTCTCATGGATGCTCCGGCGAGAACCTCGGGAACGACGTCCAGCGGAATACGGGTGACGAGCCGGGACGGCGTGAGGACCATCGGACTCGATCGGCCGAAACACGCGAACGGGCTGGACTACCTGTCCGGTCGCGCCTTGCTGGACCAGGTGACCCGTGCCGCTCGCGACGACGAAGTACGAGCAATCGTCCTGACCGGCCACGGCGGGGTGTTCTGCGCCGGGGACGATCTCGCGGCACTGGAACGGCATCTGGCTGGTGAAGCGTCAGACGTGCCCGCCTCGCGGGACACCGGAGATCCGTTCTACATCCGGGTGTGTGAGGAGTTGCTGTCGGCCCCCAAACCTGTTGTGGCCGCAATCAGCGGGGTGGCGATGGGGCCTGGGGTCGAGCTCGCCTGCGCCGCCGACCTTCGCGTGGGTGGACCGGGCACGCGCATGGGGTGTGGTCTGGTGCGGGCCGGCCACAGCGGGGTGGCCGCGCTGCTCCAGCGGGTCCTCGGTCCGTCCCGCACGACAGAGCTCTACCTGACTGGCCGCCTGATGCGCGCCGAGGAAGCGTTGCGCGTCGGCCTCCTGCACCGGCTGACCGGCAGTGACAACGCGATCATCGAAGAAGCGACCGAGCTGGCTGTCTCGTTGGCGGCGGGCCCGACGAGAGCCATCGGGTTGTTCAAGGAACTCAGGGAACGTATCGACGGCCAGCCGGCCCGATGCGCACTCCGACTGCAAGGCCAGTTCCACCAGCGTAGCTGGGACGAGGTCGACGACAGCACCGAAGGGATCCGCGCGATCCTGGAACACAGAGGGCCCCGGTTCACCGGTCGGTGACGGCGCCTCCGAGAGGGACACCACAATGACGCACAAGGCCGATGACAACGAGAGGGTCCTCATCACCGGCATGGGCTTCGTCCTGCCCGGCGCCACCGGGAAGGACGCGGTCTGGCGAACGCTGTCCGCCGGCGAGTCACAAATCCGGGTTCTCCCGGTGCAGTTCGCGAACCGTCCGGGAACCGCCCGCGCGGTGGGCGCCCGGGTCTCCGAGTTCAACCACCACGAACACCTCCCGGACCTGCCGAGCGGGCATGCGAAGAGGTACAGCCGGGAGATCCTGATGGTTCTGGCCGCGGTCGAGCAGGCTTGGGCTGACGCCGGTCTCACCCGGGCCGGGAAAGATGTCAATCCCGATCGCATCGGCCTTCTGGGTTCGTGCTCGCGCGGCCCGATCGAGTGGTGGGCCGGCCCCACGGTGGCGGCCGACCCCGCCTATCCGCGGCTGGACGTCGATCACGCCATCTTCGCGTCCCTGCCCGGGACACCTGCGACGCTGAGCGCCATCCGGTTGGGCGCCCGCGGGATGGTCACCACGTTCAGCAACGCTTGCGTCGGCGGTCACCAGGCGCTCGGTTACGCACGTGATCTGCTCCTCGCCGGCAAGGCGGACGTCATCGTCGTCGTGGGTTACGAGACGCCGTTCGTGCCGGAGATGTTGCAGCTCTACTCCTCGCCCACGTCGGACGTGCTTTCCCGCGCCGAGGGTGATCCGCGCGCCACGATCAAGCCGTATGACCGCCACCGCGACGGGTTCGCTTTCGGGGAAGGCGCCGTGGCTCTCGTGCTGGAGGCGGGAGAGAGCGCACGCCGCCGGAGCGGAACCGCCTACGCCGAAGTCGGACCGGTGGTGAGCATCAACGAAGCCGCGCACGCCACCCGAATGGACCTGACGGGAAAGACCACCGCCGACATGATGCGCCGAGCTGTCGAGGAGGCCGGCATCCCCGCCGCCGAAATCGGTTACGTCTGCGGTCATGGTACTGCCACCCGGTACAACGACCTCGCGGAGAGCCGTGCGATGCGCTTGGTCTTTCCCGATGGCAGGGGCCGTGGCGCGCCGCCGCTGGGATCCATCAAACCGGTCTTCGGACACCTGCTCGGCGCCTCGGGCGTGCTCAACTGCGCTGCCACCGCGCTCATGCTGTCGCGGCAACAGCTGGTTCCCACCATCAACTGCGTCGACGTCGACCCTGAGTGCGATCACGACCACGTCGTCGAGGGAACCCGCTCGGTCTCGATGACACACGCCATGTCGTTGTCGTTCGCGATCGGGAGCCAGAGTTCCGCAGCCGTTCTGGGGGTCGCCGCGTGATGGGACCTCGCTTCTACACCGACATCGGTGACATGTGCGCGGACCACCTCGCCGACGGGATGCACCTGCACGTCGCCTCGACGATGTCCCGGCCCAACGCGTTGGTGCGCGAGGTGGCTCGGCGGTTCGCCGGGCGTGCCGGGTTCACGGTCAGTGTCAATGCGTTCCACGCGGACATGCACGCGCTCGTGATGGCCGGGGTGGTGCGGCACGCGATCACTTGTTTCGCGGGCGACACCTACCCCTCTCCCCGGCCGAACCCACTCTACGAATTGCTGCCGCAGGGTGCCCCCTTCACGGTGGAGGAGTGGAGCTTGCTGTCCCTCCTCCAGCGCCTGATCGCAGGGGCCACGGGCGCGGCATCGGCGCTGACCAGGTCGCTGGCCGGCTCCGATCTCGAGGCGGCGCACTGGAAAGCCGGCCGGGTGTCCAGGCTGGACGAGCACGATCCGGACGGGACGCTCGTGCTGTCCCCGCTTCGGCCGGACGTCACACTCGTGCATGCGACGTGTGCGGACCGCGCTGGCAACCTGTACCTGAACGGTCCAGTGGGAGAAGGCTGGTGGGGTGCCCTCGCGGCCGAGGGTGGCGTGGTGTCCACGGTGGAGTTGGTGGTCGATCGTCCGCCCCCTTGCACGACGTCGATCCCGGCTGACCGAGTCCTCGCGATAACGCCGCGTCCTTTCGGAGCGCTTCCCCAAGGCTTGCCGCCATGGCCCGAATGCGGTTTCGAGGGCTATCCGGATGACTACGACTACCTGGTGGAACTCGCGGAAGCGTGCCGGACCGATGCCACGCGTGCCGCCTGGATGGAAAAGTGGGTCCGTGGGGGCCGGTCACCGGTTTCCGCACCGGCAGTGGCGGCGCCACGACGGCGAGCACGGATCGTCCGCCAGCAGGCCCTGACGTGGCGAGAACAGCATGTGATCCTGGCCGCGCGTGCGATTGCCGACCGCGCACTCGAGGCGGATTACCGTGTACTACTCGCGGGGATCGGGACCGCACATCTGGCGACCTGGCTGGCCGCGGACCAGCTTCGCCGTGCGGGCCACGAGGTTCAGGTGCACGCCGAGCTCGGGCTGGTGGACATGCGGCCGGACGGCGGGGACGTGTTCCTGTTCGCGCAACAGCATGTGGCCCGATGTCGTTCGCACGCCGGGACCCTCGATGTGTTGGGCGGTTTGGCAGCCGGTGGGGCAGGACGTGTGCTCGGCGTGCTGTCGGCCGGTGAGATTGACGCGACCGGGCGCATCAACAGCAGCCGGACCGCTGACGGCCGTTTCCTCGTCGGGTCCGGCGGTGCGAACGACTTCGCCAGCCACGTGGAGACGCTCGTCGTTGCGGCGGCCTCACCGCGCCGTTTCGTGCCCGAAGTCAGTTTCGTCACGTGTCCGGGGCGCAACGTTCGCACGGTGGCGACGCAGTTCGGGCGTTTAGTACGCGCAGTTCCGGAACAGCAGTTCGAATTGGCGACCTGGATGCCACCGCCCGATCAGCCGGACGCAGATCCGGCCGGGACATTGCGCGAGTCGACCCAATGGCCCGTTTCCGCGACCGGTGCCGAGGACGAGAAGCCCATCACTGAGGAGGAGATCGAAGCCTTGCGTGAGCTCGATCCAGAGGGGATCTACCGATGAGCGCCAGCCGACGCGAGGCCACGGTACCAGTCGTCCTGTCCGGTGTCGGGCACGACTTTCCCGGCGCCGGTGTGCCGAACTCCTATTTCGAACGTGAGCATCCGCACCTCGGGGTCGACGACGGCTGGATTCGCCGTCACACCGGTGTCGCGACCCGGCACTGGCCGGAGCCGGGAGAGCACCACGTCGATCTCGCCGAACGCGCCGCTGCGATGGCGCTCAAGGACGCCGGAATCGACGTCGACGAGGTCGAACTGATCGTCGCCACCACAGCGACCGCCCGTCCTCGTGTCAACCCGACGACCGCCACCAACCGGTACATGGACCTGGCGTTGCCGCTGCAACGGCGCCTGGGAGCCGACCGCGCGTTCGGGTTCGACGTCACCGGCGTCGCGTGCGCCGGCTTCCTGCATGCGAGCGCGATCGCGCGCGGGCTCATCGCCACGCTGGGGATCGAGACCGCACTCGTCGTCTGCGCCGAGAACCCCCGGCCGATCCTCAGCTTCGCACACCGCAACGCCGCGTTGTTCGGTGGTGGCGCCGCCGCCGGTGTATGGCGGCGCGCCGAGGGACCGAGTGGGCTGGAGATGGTTGTCCTGGATTCGGATGCGGAACACTTCGACGCCTTCGACATCGACGACGACGACAAGATGGTGATGAAGGGCAAGGTGATCGGCCGGCTCGGTCCCGGTCTGCTCGTCGACGCGACGAGGCGAGCGCTCGCCGGAGCGGGCCTGACTTTCGCCGACCTCGACTGGATCATTCCCCATCAGGGAAACATCAACATGATCAACGAAGTGTGCTCGCTCCTCGCGCTGCCCCCGGACCGCGTCCTGGTGAACATCGATCGCCGCGGCAACACATCGAGCGTCAGTGTCCCTGGCTGCCTCGCAGAGAACGTCCACGGCGGAGTGATCAAGCGCGGGGACCGGATTCTCGCCATGAGCGTGGGACGTGGCTTCAGTTGGGGGGCAATGATCTTCCGCTACGGCGGCGAGGCTGCCGGAAGGAGCGCTGAGTGACGGACACCAGCCGGGGACCGCTGTGGGCCCGTGCCGGGATAGGATTCACCGGCTTCGGCCTCTACTATCCCGAGCAGGTCATCGCCAACGATGCCTTCGTCGAGAAGGACGACAACCCGATAGACGCCTCCGTGCTCGGCACGATCTCGGTGCGCACCCGCCACCGGAGCAGCGCGAGGGAGACCATCCCGTTCATGGCGGCCGAAGCCGGCCGGCACGCGGTGAAGGACGCGGGGCTGCAGCCAAGCGATCTCGATCTCGTCATCCTGGCCAGTTGGACCGCGCCACCGTTCATCCCCGAACACGCACCGGAAGCGGCGGAATTGCTCGGGTGCCCGCGAACGCTCGCCTTCGATGTGTCCGGCGCCTGCGCTGGTTTCGTCCATGCGGTGCAACTCGCGGCGAGCCACCTCACTTCCCTGCCGGGAACCCGCCATGCGCTCGTGGTGTGTTCAGAGCAGTTCAGCAGGCGGGCCCGTCCGGGCAGCAAGGGCGAGCTGCTGTGCGGCGATGCCGCCGGCGCTGTGGTCCTGAGCCGCCGGGGCGACCCGGGGGGACTCCTCGATTCGGTGTTGCGCAGTGACGGTTCCCGCGCCTCTGTCGTCGCGGCGCCGGGGCCACGAGGTTGGATCAGGAGCCAGAAGGACTTACCAGAACACGCGACGTCGAGCATGGTCGAGGTGTGCTCGGAGTTGCTCGCGCGCAACAGTTTGAGCATCGACGACGTCGATTGGGTCGTGCCGCACCCCGGTACCGATGTCGTACACCGACGGGTCCGGGCCGCTCTCAGCGTGCCAGATCACAAGTTCGTGGTCAACTTCGAGACCAGGGGCAACACCTCCAGTGCGTCGATTCCCATCGTCCTGGCCGAGGAGACCGCTTCCGGCCGGTTCCGCCAGGGCGACCTGGTGCTCAGCCCGGCAGTGGGATCAGGCTGGTACTACGGCGCTGTGCTGTACCGGGTGTTCTGACCGGTGGCCGGGGCAATGGAGGAGAGCCCGATCGTGGTCGTGGGCGCCTCGAGCGGTATCGGCTTGAGGACCGCGCTCGATCTTGCCGAAGCCGGCCGCCCGGTCGTCGCGGCCGCACGGGCCAGCGAGCGCCTGGCCGCGCTGCGAAGGCGCGCCGAGCGCCAGCAGTTGCCACTCGTGACCCGCACTGTCGACGTCACGTCGGCACCGAGCGTCGAGGAGCTTTTCACGGACCTTCCGCTAGCGGGATGCGTGATCACCACGGGCCGAAACCTCTCACGGCAGCTCGTACGGCGCCCTCGCGATCCCGGCGTCCGGGAATGGGCCCGCCACCCCGAGGACGAGTGGCGGGAAGTGATCGACTTCTGCTTGACGGGCACCTTCCTCGTCGGACGGGAGGCCGCGGCGGCGCTCGCACGCCGGAATCGTGGTGGCGTGCTGGTGACCGTGGCGAGCTCGACGTGGCGCGGGTCGTGGGGGCAATCCGCGTACTCCGCCGCGAAGGCCGGCGTGGTTTCTCTGACTCGCTCGTGGGCGCTCGAACTGGCCGATTACGGAATACGCGTCGTTTGCGTTGCTCCCGGTGTCGTCGACGGCGCCGCGCTGCGCACGAAGACCACGGCGCGGCCGGCGCACGCCGAGTACATGGAGAGGCTGCGCGGGCAGGTGCCCTTGCGACGCTTTGCCAGGGAGAGCGAGATCGCGGCGACGATCGTGCATGCCATCGACAACGGCTACATGACAGGCAACGTGCTGGAGGTGGACGGTGGTGGATTCCCCGGCCGGATCGCGTGAACCGGTCGCCCGGACCTTCGAGGGCGCGGTGGCGATCGTGACCGGCGCAGGTAGCGGGATCGGCAGATGCGTGGCACTCCGGCTTGCCGCCGCAGGGGCTTCCGTCGGCCTGCTCGGACGCAATGCCGACCGGCTGGCCGCCGTCGAGAAGGAGGTCGCTGGCGCGTCCGGTACGGCGTGCGCGGTCGCTGCCGATGTGCGGGACCTGGAGTCGCTTCATCAAGCGGTCTCAGAGGTCGAAGAGCGATTCGGTCCGCTGACGCACGCGGTCAACAGCGCGGGCTCGGCAACCGGTCAGACATTCCTGTGCGAGCAGGATGAGGATGCCTGGATCCGCACGGTTGACACCAATCTGAACGGAGCCTTCCGGTTCTGCCGCGCGGTCGTTCCCGGCATGATGCGACGCCGGCGCGGCTCCATTGTCCTCGTGTCCAGCGCGTCCGGGAAGCGTGGTGCGCCAGCCACATCCGCCTACGCCGCGTCCAAATGGGGCGTCAACGGACTCGTGCGTTCGGTGGCCGTCGAAACCGGGCCGTACGGGGTTCGCGTCAACGCGGTGTGTCCCGGTCTCACCGACACCGACATGCTCCGGGACGAGGAGATGCTGGGTGGCAGTTTCGTCGCAAGTATGCGCAGGTACGGCGGCACACCGGAGCTGACCTGGGAGAAATACTGGCGGAGCGCGGTTCGCCGGACCAACCTCCGGCGGCTTGTGGAGCCCGACGAGGTCGCCGAACTGACCGCGTTTCTGTTGAGCGACCACGCGAGATCGATCACCGGCGAAGCGATGTCCGTCGATGGCGGCGCGCCCTGACCCCTGAGGAGGGACGATGACAACCTGGAATGCGGTCGCGGTCCGCGGTGTCGGCCTGGTACTGCCGGGAATCGACAAACCGTGCCAGAGCTTGGATGAATACACGACCACCGTGATGTCCGGTGGCTGCCGGATCACTCCCCTTGATTCACCCCGGACACCGGTCCGGGTCGCCGGTCAGGTGCCCGGTTCGGGCGCTGACGATCTGAACCTTCCCGATCGAACACTTGCGCGGATGGCGCGAGGCACGCGCATGGCGCACGCCGCAGTGGCTGATGCGCTCGACCATGCCGGTGTTTCCGCAGCCGAGATCAGCCGCCGGGACGCCGTGCTGATCGTGACCTCCTTGCAGTTCTCCACGTCCGAGGTCCTCGAACTCGCCGACCGTTATCGCGACGCCGGTGTCTCCGGGATGGGCGTCGACTACTGGGCCAAGGCGACGCCCGGGAGCACCGCGTCGGCGCTGTGCCTCAATCTGGGACTGGACGTGCCGACGCTGACAATGGCGGGAGGTTGTGCCGTGTCCCTGCGGGCGATCCAGCTGGCGGCATCGATGATCGCGCACGGCGAGGTCGAGTACGCGGTCGTCGTGGGTTTCGAGCACCCGCTGGATCCGCTGTTCCTGTCGAGCACCTCCTACCAGGGGCGTTCCGGTCACCGCGCATCGTCTACTTCGGACAATCCACTCGACGTGCGCCCGCACGACGCCGTTCAGACCGGGAATGCGCCGGCCGAGGGCGCGGTGGCCGTGGTGCTCGGCGCGCCCGGCGCGACGTCGCGGGACGTGTTCGCCGAGATCGAACTCCTGGCCCTCTCGACGCGCAACGGCGGTCCCAATGCGATGGGACTCGGTGACGCGGCGCCCTGCGGAAGGGACATGGCGCGCCTGCTCCGGCTCGCCGGCATGTCGATCGGCGATCTGGCCTTTGTGAACGACTTCGCGGAAGGGAACCGGCAGCTGGAGGATTTCCTGTGCGACACACTCGCCGCGCTGCGTGAGGAGATGGGGGACGAGTCGCCGTTGCTCATCACTTCGCAGGAGGCCTGTTTCGGTCATCTCCCGGGCGCGGTGGGCCTCTTGAAAGCTTTGAACACTGTTCTTATGCTCATTGAGGAACGTGTGGCGCCCACCGCCAACCTGGTGACGCCCTATCCGCGTTTGCCGGCACGGGCGATTGGGGGGAGTGCCGTGAAGATGAGCGGTGGATCAAGGCCGGTCGGTATGACGGTGAGTATCGGCGGCGGTGGAGACACCACGGCGATGCTCCTGCGGATTGCGTGAGTGAAGCGCCCTGGATGGCGACGCCGCAAA
Organism: Amycolatopsis thermalba; assembly: GCF_003385215.1. Lineage (GTDB taxonomy): Bacteria > Actinomycetota > Actinomycetes > Mycobacteriales > Pseudonocardiaceae > Amycolatopsis_E > Amycolatopsis_E thermalba. Next base: position 11,382 of record NZ_PQHW01000085.1, read on the forward strand.
GGCGGCGTCGCCGTTTTTCTGCAATTTGAAATGGGCAAGTTGCATGCATCTCGACTGTATGAACGATCATTGACACGCTTCGGAGCAGGGAGTTAAGTTCTCCGGAACGAGCTTCCGAACCACAGAGCGAAACGGAGCGTTCAATGGCGAGCGAGCAGTCCGGTTACCTGAAGCTCATCTACCAGTCTCTGGTGGACCGGTCCGCGGCGAACCCTGACATGGATCTGCAGACGATGCGTGATCTGTTCGAGGAGTTGCACCGCGTGACCACCGAACCCGAAGGGGTGTCCTATCTGGAGGATGATGCCGACGGAGTTCCCGTGTTGTGGTGTGTGCCGGACGGATGCGCGTCCGACCGGGTCATCATGCACAGCCACGGCGGTGGTTTCATGGTGCTGTCGATGCACACCGACCGCAAGCTGGCGGGGCACATCGCGAAGGCAGCAGGAACGCGGGCTCTGGTACTGGACTTCCGGCTGGCGCCCGAGAACCCGTTCCCGGCGCAGCTCGACGACGCGGTCACGGCCTATCGCTGGCTGCTGAAGCAGGGCCTCCGCCCGGAGCACATCGTTTCGGCAGGGCATTCCGCCGGCGGCAACCTGTGCACGACCATGGTCCTCAAGCTCCGCGACGCCGGGGCCCCGTTGCCGGCGGCGATCATGCCGGTCTCCCCGTGGTATGACATGGAGCTGCGATCGGACACCCTCGACACGCTGGCGGACAAAGACGCCGTGGTGCAGCGCCCGATCCTGGAAGGCATGCGGACCGCGTTCCTGGGAGATGTCCCGCCCACACATCCACTGGCGAACCCGCTCCACGCCGACCTTTCCGGTCTGCCGCCGATGCTCATCCATGTGGGGGAACACGAAACGCTACTGGACGACACCCGGCGGTTCGCGGCCCGGGCTGCGGACGCCGGTGTCGAGGTCGAGGTCCGGGTGGGGCCCGAGATGCAACACTCCTTCATATACCTCGCCGGACGGGCGCCTGAGGGCGACGAGGCTGTGCGGTACATGGGGGAGTGGGCACGTCGTCGTCTCGGCTTGCCGGTCCGGATGCTCGTGAGCTCCTCGGCGCACGAGGGCTGAGCGTTGTCCGGGCGCGAGTGAGGGCCCGGCACGCCTTGGGGGCAGGACCTTCGAGTTCGGTGCGGATTAACGGGCCACCGCCGTCGCGGTGGCCCGCACCGCATGGCGGCTGGATCCGGTCAGTGCGGGAAGCGGACCGAGCGTGGCCAGGCCGCCGCACACGCGAAGCCGGGCGCCGCTGATCATGGCCGAGGCGGGACTGGCCAGGTAGGCGATCACCGCCGCGAGGTCCTCGGGTTCGGAGGGGTGGGCCACGGGCACCCGGCGCATGGACACCGAGACGAAGGCCGGGTCGGCGGTCGCCGCCATCGGGGTGTCCACAAATCCCGGGACGACTGCGTTCACCCGGATCCGGTGACGCGCCAGCGAGATGGCCAGTTGCAGGCTGAGGTGTTCCATCGCAGCCTTGCTGGAGCTGTAGCTGTACAGGCCGGGGACCAGCGCGATCTCCGCGCTCGAAGAGGACACCCCGACGATCGAGCCGCGGTGGCCGTCGGTCGCCCAGCGACGGGCCAGTCTCTCCGCCATGTCCGCGTAGGCGAGGGTGTTGACGCGGTACGCCCGTTCACGCTGCGCGACGGTGTCCTCGCGGGGATCGTCGCGGACCAACATGCCGGCGGTGTACACCAGATCGTCGACCCGTCCCGCGCTGGAGAACGCCCTGGCAAGGGCCAGTTCGGGGGTGTCAGGGTCGGCGAGGTCGGCATCGACGGTCCGGACGAGGCTGCCGAAGTGTTCGGTGATCGCGGCCGCCACTTCGTCCAGTTCCCGCTTCCGCCGCGCGAGCAGGACCAGGTCGGCTCCTCGCCGGGCGAGCTCGATGGCGGTCGCTGCCCCGATGCCGCTGCTCGCGCCCGCGACCAGTATCGTCCTACCTTCGAGGTTCCACGGTGCCGCCGGAGGTTCGGTCGAGTGGTCCGGACGGACCGACCCCGGCTTGCTCGTGGACACCAGCGTGGTGCCGAGGCCACCGTCCAGTGGCAGGATCTCGCCGACCATCGTGCTGGGAACACTGCTGAACAGCAGCGTCAGCGCCGCTTGGAGGTCGGCTTCCACGACCGGGCGCCGCACGATCTGGTGCGACAGTAGTTCAGCCTCGGCGGGTTGGGACAACGCGTGGCCCAGGAACGGTGCGTAGCCGACCCGGATCGTGTTCATCCGGACGCCGCGCGGGGCGAACCTCGCCGAGATCTGCTGCCACCACTGAAGATCCCCGGCCTGGCGTGCGGCGTGGTCCGGATCGGCCGAGGGGGCCGCCATCGGGGTCTGGTCGGTAACCAGCACCAGCGTGCCTCCGCCTTGACGCGCCAAGCTGGTGGCGGAGTCCAGGATGGCCGACCGCCGCAGCCCGCCGGTCCGCTGTCCGACCCCGAACAACGGGTTGTCGACCTGGACCACGCAGACGGCTCTGCTCGCCGGACCATTGTCGTTCGCTGGTCCTGCTTCGGCGAATCCGCACCCGCGCAGCAGCCGGCGCACCGCTTCCGTGGCCGCGCTCCGTTTCGGTCCGTCCACTTCGACTCGGTTCGACGACAGCCGTGGTGACACCGGGTGCTCGCTCATCAAATTGGCCTCACTCGTGCGGAAACCGGGACTTCAGTACGTTAGGCCCGGTACCGGAGTGGAGGCATCTGCCTGTGGGTACTCACGGCGGTTTCGAGCAGGACCGGTGGTACCACGGGGGAGCGCTCAGCTCGGCCGGCCTGTCCACTGCACGTGCCGAGGGGTCCAGTTCGCCCGGTGCCGTTCCCGGAAGTCCGCGCCGAACCAGCCCGGCGAGAAGGTCGAAGCGCCACCGTCGACGAGTAACGAAGAGCCGGTCACGAACCCGCTGTGGGGTCCGGCGAGGAACGCGATCGCATCCGCGACGTCCTCCGGCTTTCCGTTTCGCCCCAGGGGTGACTCCGCCAGAGTGTAGTCGCGGGCCCCGCTGTCGAGCAGCGCTTCCGTCATGGCCGTCTCGGTGACCCCGGGCATGACTGCGTTCGCGCGGATGTCGAACTGCCCGAGTTCGTAGGCCATGACCGTGACCATGGTGTTCAGCGCGGCCTTGGCCGAACAGTAGGCGGAGAACAGTGCCACCGGATTCACGGCACCGCACGACGAGGTGACGACGATCGAGCCACCGCGGCCCAGTTCGACCATCCGCCGGGCAGCGGACTGGCAGACGAGGAACGTTCCCGTGACGTTGACGTCGAACGTCTTCTGCCAGGCGGGGAGGGAGATGTCGAGGAACGCGCCGTAGCGGCCCCAGCCGGCGTTGGCGACGCAGATGTCGAGACGTCCCAGCTGTGCCACGTCCGCGAACAGGGCGGCGACCTGGTCGACGTCGGTCTGGTCGCACGTCATTGCCATCGCCGTGCCGCCGGCGGCGACGATGTCTTCGGCGACGGCCTTGACGCCGTCGCCGTTGATGTCCGACACCGCGACCGCGGCGCCGTCGCGGGCCAGGCGACGAGCGGTTGCGGCGCCGATTCCGGAGGCGGCTCCGGTGACGAGCGCGACCTGCCCGGCGAGGTCGCCGGCTGTGTTTTCGGGCATGTAAACCGTTCCTTTCACGAGCGTATCCAGCCACCGTCGACGAACAGGACCTGTCCGGTGACGTACTTCGAGGCGTCGGAAGCGAGCCAGATCACGGCCTCGGCGATTTCCTGAGGTGTTCCCGGCCGCGGAAGTGGCAGGGTCGCGACCGTCTTCTCCTGAATCCGGCCCAGGTCGCCGCCCTCGACGATGTCGGTCGCCACGAACCCCGGGGCGACGGCGTTGGCCCGGATACCTTCGCGGCCGAGTTCGACCGCGAGTGACCGGGTGAGGGTGAGCAGGCCGCCTTTCGACACGTCGTAGGCGATCTGGCGGAAGAACCCGACGACAGCCGTGGAACACACGTTGACGATCGCGCCGTGACCGGTTGCGGCCAGGTGGTCGACGGCGGCCTGGCACAGGTAGAAGGGTGCGCTGAGGTTGACGTCAAGAACTCGCCGCCAATGGTGCTCGGTGTGGTCGCGAATACTCAAGCGGTGCAGGATCCCCGCGTTGTTCACCAGTATCGCAAGGCCGTCGAGGTCGGACGCTGCGCGCCGCACGACATCGCGGGCGATCTCCGGTTCGCTGATGTCGCCGGTGACCTCGACCGCGTCGCCACCGTGCTCACGGATCCGCTTGACCGTCGAAGCAGCGGCGTCCACGTCGATGTCGTTCACCGCTACGCGAGCCCCTGCCGTCGCCAGCTCTTCGGCGATCGCGGCCCCGATGCCGCGCCCCGCCCCGGTGACGAGTGCACTGCGGCCGGCCAGTTCCGGGTTCATCCGCTCTCCTTCGTCATTCCGCGTCCGGGAGCCCCAGCACCCGGGCGGCGTTGTCGTGCAGCCATGCCTTGCGGCTCCGATCGCTGATGTCGAAGGCGCTGACCTCCGCGGCCAAGGTGCCGGTCGTGAGGCCGTGGATCCACTCGATCCCGCCGAAGAGAATCTTGTCTCGCACGGTTGTGGCCCCGTGGGCGAACAACGGTTCCCAGCCCGAGCCCGCTCGCGCCATGTGGCGCGGCCGGTGGGTGGAGAATTCGAGGTAGACGTTGCGGTGCCGCTGGCAGAGTGCCATCATCTCGATGATCCAGGGCCAGCCGCCGTGTCCGGCGATCACGACCAGGTCGGGATGCCGTCGCGCGATGACGTCCAGATGCCGCCACGTGCACCAGTCCATCGGCAGCCGCGATGACAGGTTGTGCCCGGTGTGCACCCACATCGGAATCTCGAGTTCCTCCAGTACCGAGTAGAACTCGTGGGCTCCTTCCGACAGCGGGTCGGCGGCATCGAGGAAGTGCGTGACGGTCGCTCCGCGCATCCCCAGTTCGTTCGTGCATCTCCGGATCTCCCGGATCGCGCCGTCCGGATCGGACAGATCGACGCAACCCCAGGCTTGGAAGAGCCGAGGGTACTTCTGTGCGAACTCGGCGACCCGGTCGTTGACGACCCCACCGGTGCGCAGTGGTCGTACGTTGCTGAGCAGCACCTGGTGCCGGACCCCCTCCGCGGCGAGCCGCTCGGCGTAACCGTCGAGGTCCAGGTCGAACACGCCGGTGGCGGCCAGAAGGGCCACCGCCTGCTCGGGGTCGGGTTCCGCGAGCGCCAGGAACTCCGCGGCGCCGACTCCGGTGGTGGTGGCGAATCGGGTGCCGAAAGTGCGGAAGTAGTCAGGTGCGGACTCCGCGAATCCGAGGAGGTAGGCCTCCCAACACTCGGCATCGAAGACCATTCCGGCCATGTCGATGACGGGTGTGGGCAGGGCGTGATCAGACATCGCTCACCTCGTCAATCTGTACAATCGTTCATACAGTGCGGGGGCAGCGTACGTCCGGATTCGCTCCGCTGCCAGTGGTTCCGGTGAGCCTCCAGGTTCGGAAGCTCAGTCCCCGGCGACCGACCGGACGATGAGGTTCGCGTAGAACCTGGCGAATTCGGTGTCCGGAACGCTCCCGTCCGGATGGAACCAGCCCGCGACGCGGAAACCCATGTCCAGGATGGCCATGGCCGCCATGCGCACGGCGTCGCCGCCGGTCAGCGGGGGAAGGCTGAAGTCACCCGACTTCGCTCCGGTGCGCAACGTGTCCTCGAACAGGGCTCGCACGCGCAACCGGTTCTGCCGGACCTCCTCGCGGTGCTCCTCGTCGAGCGCTCGCCACTCGTCACCGACCATCGCCTCCCGGCTCAGCCGGGTGTGGTGCAGGACGAAACCCTCCACCAGGCCGCGGAGGCGCTCGGCGGGTGGAGCGTCCGGCGGCACGTTGCCGAGCCTGCGGTCCAGGGCCGCGTGCGCGTCCATGATGATCGAGTAGAGGACGTCTTCCTTCGACGCGAAGTGGTTGTAGAGCGAGCCCGCGGTCAATCCGCACGCTTCGGTGATGTCCCGCACGGAGGTCGCGTGGAAGCCCTTCTCGTAGAACAGGAGTGTGCCGGCCTCCTGCAGGCGCTCTCGAGGGTGCCGATCCGACGTCACCCGTACTTTGGCCTTCGCCCGCATGACTCACCCCGCCGTTCCCGCCCGTGCCGGACGCCGCGTATCGGTACCGGTCCGACGATAGCGGAGCAGCTCTATGAGCGTTCATATCGCCACGGAACGGATCGTTCACGCTGCATCGCCCACGACGAAGCTCACCGCGGTGCTGTTGCTGCCGCCGATGTTGAGGGTCGCCGCGGTGCGCGCTCCCGGCACCTGGTATTCGCCCGCCGCGCCGGTGACCTGGCGGTGAGCGTCGAGGAGCATCCGCACGCCGGTGGCGCCGACCGGGTGTCCCGCGCCGATGAGGCCGCCGGACGGGTTCACCGGCAGCGGACCATCGAAGTCGATGACGCCTTCTTCGATTGCCTCCCACGCGCGACCCGGGGCGGTCAGGCCGAAGTGTTCGAGCGCCAGGTACTCATTGACGGTGAAGCAGTCGTGTGTCTCGATCACATCGAGGGCGCGGGGGCCGTCGAGGGCAGCGCGTCGGTAGGCGTCGGTGATGGCGTTGCGCATGTTCGGGAACAGGTACTGACCAGGGGGCGCCAGGTCGAACTTGGCGGTGAGGGGTAAGGGGGCGCTGCGGTGACCCCATCCGCGGATCCGGCTGGGGCCGGTTTCCCCGCCCGATCTCCGGCGGGCCCACTCCTCGGCGAACTCACGGCTCGCGAGCACCACGGCCGCGGCGCCGTCGGTGATCCGGCCGCAGTCGCTCTTGCGGAGCCGCCCGGTCACGACCGGGTTGGCCAGGTCGTCGTCGGTGAACTGGTCCGCTGACAGGGTCCAGTCGCGCGTCTGCGCCAGCGGATTGCGGCGCGCATTGGTGCGGTTGATCTCCGAGATCCGGTTGAGGTGTTGCTGCTCGAGACCGTGCCGCCGGTCGATCTCCTCGGAGATCCGGTCGAACAGGGTCGGCCACGGCAGCGACTCCGGGTTGGTCTCCTCCGGCGTCCAGGCGGCACACCCGAGGTGATGGGCGGCCTCCTCGCCGGGCATGTTGCGCATGAGTTCGACACCAGTGACGAGGACGACGTCGTAGCGGCCGGCCTCGATCTCGGCCATCCCGGCCAGGATCGCGATGCTCCCGGATGCGCACGCGGCTTCGTGGCGAGCGGTCGGCAGGCTAGCCCAGTGGGGATCGAGCATCGGCACCATGGCGCCGAGGTGCGCCTGCCCGGTGAAGCGTTCCGCCGCGAAGTTGCCGACGTGCGCGCTCTCGACTTCTTTCGGAGCCACCCGGGTCGCGGCCAGGCAGTCGTTCACCGTTTCCTCGAGCATGTCGAACAGGGGAGTGGTGCTGTCCTTGGACCAGTTCCGGGCGAAGTCGGTGTGACTGCCGCCCAGCAGGTAGACCGGTTCGGGCACGGGCGAACCTCCGATCTTGTGAATGAACGTACATACAGAATGAGTGCCCGCAGGTTCTTTGGCAAGTGCTTGACAGAGGCGACCCTGTTATTTACAAACGTTCATACACGCCGCCTGCTCGTCATAGGAGTCAGCATGGATTGGTGGAGTCCGGCAGTCCCCGCTGCCGACGAATGCGTACTGGCACCGATCCTGCGACGGCAGGCCCGGGACCACCCGGATCGGGTCCATGCCGTGTTCGAGGACGGATCCTCCTGGACCTACGAGCAGACCTGGGCCGCGGCCAACGCCGTCGCTCGGGAACTCCGCGCACTCGGTGTGCAACAGGGGGACCACGTCCTGGTGTGGCTGCCCAACGGTCCGGAAGCGGTGCGCGCCTGGTACGGCATCAACCTTCTCGGCGCCGTGTACGTGCCGCTCAACACCGCCTACCGCGGCCGGCTGCTGGACCACGCGATCGAGCTGTCCGGAGCACGGGTCGTCCTGGCGCATCCCCGGCTCGCGGCCCAGGTCAGCGGGGTCGAGCACGTCATCGAGTTCACGGCCGACCGCTGGACCGGAACGGGCGAGGAGGTGCGGCCGGAACGACCGATCGAGCCGTGGGATCCGTATGCGCTGATCTTCACCTCCGGAACCACCGGGCCGTCGAAAGCGGTCATCTGCTCCTACGTCCAGCTGGCGACCACGGCCGCGGTCGCCTTCGCCGCCGAGCTGACCCCGTCCGACCGCTACATGGTCAATCTTCCGCTGTTCCACGCCGGCGGAACCATCGGCACCTACGCCGCGCTGCTGGCCGGTGCGTCCATCGCGGTGGTGGAGCGGTTCGACACGGTTGGATTCTGGGAGACGGTGCGCGGTACCGGCACCACGCAGGTGACCTTGCTCGGAGTCATGGCGACCTTCCTGACCAAGCAGCCGCCCACGGACCAGGATCGAGAACACCCGCTCCGGCGGGTCATCATGATCCCTCTGATCGACGACGTGCGCGGGTTCGCCGAACGTTTCGGCGTCACCGTGCAGACGATGTACAACATGACCGAGGTGTCAATCCCGATCATCTCCGAGTCCGATCCCTCGATCCCCGGCATGTGCGGACGGGTGCGCCGTGGCGTGCAGGCGCGGCTGGTGGACGAGCACGATTGCGAGGTCCCGCCAGGAGTGGCCGGGGAGCTCGTGCTCCGGACCGATCGGCCGTGGGCGATGAACTCCGGCTACTGGAAGATGCCGGAGGCCACGGCTGCGGCTTGGCGGAACGGGTGGTTCCACACGGGCGACGCGTTCCGCCGCGACAGCGACGGCCGGTTCTTCTTCGTGGACCGGATCAAGGACGCGATCCGCCGCCGGGGCGAGAACATCTCCTCCTTCGATGTCGAGGCGGAGATCCTGGCCCATCCGGCGGTCCAGGAATGCGCGGTGGTCGCGGTACCGAGTGTGCACGGCGAGGACGACGTGCTGGCTGTGGTGGCGCCGGTCGCCGGGGAGACCGTCACTCCCGAGGAGGTGTTCGACTTCGTCACGGAACGTCTCGCGCACTTCATGGTGCCGCGCTACATCCGGGTGGTCGACGCCCTGCCCAAGACCCCGACCAGCAAGATCGAGAAACATCGTCTCCGCGCCGAAGGGGTCACCCCGGGGACGTGGGACCGCGAGCGGGCGGGCAGGCAGCTGAAACAGGTCCGGCTCGGAACTCGCGGGTAGACCTCCGGCCGCGGTCGTGGCCGCGCGGCCGCTCGGCTGAATCCAGCGCCGGCCGCACGGGCTACTCCCAGACCACCACGTTCCGCCGCACCGGGGTGGATCCGGAGTTCGACGCGAACAGCTCGGGCTTGCGGGCCCGGATGCGTTCGATGTCGGCGAAGACCTCGCGCAGGTGGGTGCGCATGGTGTCCCTGGCGAGGGGCACGTCGTGGTCCACCACGGCCCTCAGGATCTCCCCGTGCTGGCCCGCGAAGACCTCCGGGGTGTTCGCCTCGTAGAGGCCCAGCCGGCGGGCCCGGTCGAGGTGTCCCTTCGCCGACACGACCGTCGGCCAGGCGCGGTCGTGTCCGCTCAGCTCCAGCAGCCCCCGGTGGAACTCCTCGTCCAGCGCGAAGAACTCCTCCAGGTCGATGCCGGGCTCCCGCTGCCGCGCCAGGTTCGCCTCCAGCGCGGCCACCACGGCCGCGTCCGGGCTCTCCGGCAAGTCCTCCAGCGCCGCCAGCTCGACCGCCTCCCGCAGGAACTGCGCGTCCGCCACCCGCTGCATGTCCACCCGCGACACGAACGAACCGACCTGCGGGAACACCTGCACCAGGCCCTCCTCGGCGAGCAGGATCAGGCTCTCCCGCACCGGCGTCCGGCTCACCCCCAGCGCCGCGGCCAGCTCGTTCTCCGACAACGCCGCCCCCGGCGCCAGCTCCAGCGTCAGCACCTTCCGCCGCAGCGTCTCGTACACGACCCGCCGGTTCGTGCGTCCTCGTCCGGTCACCACACCGACACTAGCCGACAAGGCTGCCCGACTAGTTGACGCTCTGCACGACAGATGCTTGTATACAAGTACTGCCACACAGAAGGAGCGAACGTGAGCACGATCGAGCGGGCCGAGGTGTTCGTGGCCTCGCCGGGCCGCAACTTCGTCACCCTGCGCCTGACCACCTCCGACGGCGTGACCGGCCTGGGCGACGCGACCCTCAACGGCCGCGAGCTGGCCGTCGCCGGCTACCTGCGCGATCACGTCGCGCCGCTGCTCATCGGCCGCGACCCGGCGCGCATCGAGGACGTGTGGCAGTACCTCTACCGGGGCGCGTACTGGCGCCGCGGCCCGGTGACGATGACCGCGATCGCCGCCGTGGACACCGCGCTGTGGGACATCAAGGGCAAGGTCGCCGGCCTGCCGGTCTACCAGCTGCTCGGCGGCCGCTCCCGCGACGGCGTGCTGGTCTACTCGCATGCCAGCGGCTCCGACGTCGCGGAGCTGCTCGACGACGTCGCCCGCTTCCGCGAGCAGGGCTACCACGCCATCCGCGCCCAGGCCGCTGTGCCCGGCATCGGCGGCAGCTACGGCGTGCGCAAGGGTGTGGTCTACGAACCCGCCGCCACCGCGCTGCCCGACGAGCAGCCGTGGTCCACCGAGGCCTACCTGGATTTCGCGCCCGCCTACCTGGAAGCCGTCCGCGAGAAATTCGGTTTCGGCTTCCACCTGCTGCACGACGTCCACCACCGCCTCACCCCGATCGAGGCCGCCCGGTTCGGCAAGCGCGTCGAGGACTGCCGCCTGTTCTGGATGGAGGACCCGACCCCCGCCGAGAACCAGGAGGCCTTCCGCCTGATCCGGCAGCACACCACCACGCCGGTCGCGGTCGGGGAGAACCTCTCGTCCATCTGGGACGTTCAGCACCTGATCACCGAGCAGCTCATCGACTACGTGCGCACCACCGTCGTGCACGCGGGCGGCATCACGCACCTGCGCCGCATCTTCGACCTCGCCGCGCTCTACCAGGTGCGCACCGGCTCGCACGGCGCCACCGACCTCTCGCCGGTCACGCTCGCCGCCGCCGTGCACGTCGACATCGCCGTGCCGAACTTCGGCATCCAGGAGTACATGCCGCACGTCCCGGAGACCGGCGAGGTGTTCCGCAGCGGGGTCACCCTCGCCGACGGCATGCTGCACCCCTCCGAGGAGCCCGGCCTGGGTGTGGAGTACGACGAGAAGGCCGCCGAGAAGTTCCCCTACGAGCCGCGCTACCTGCCGGTGGCGCGCCGCCTCGACGGTTCGGTGCACGACTGGTGAGGCTCGATCTGTCCGCACTGGACGCCCTGAGTCCGGAGAACCGTCCGAAGACCGACCCGGGCGAGCTCGCGCCGCAGGTCGTCCACTTCGGACTCGGCGCCTTCCACCGCGCCCACCAGGCCGTCTACACCGAAGCCGCCGCGGCGGCGTCCGGGCAGCCGTGGGGCATCGCCGCGATCAACCCGCGATCGCCGGAGCCGGTCGAGGGCCTGCGTATCCAGGACTGCCTGTTCTCGGTCACCGACCGCGAGACCCGCGTGGTCGGCTCGATCGTCGAGGCGCTGCGGATGGTGCCGGACGCCGAGCGGGCCGACCAGCTGCTCACCTCGCCGGAGGTGACCGTCGTGACCCTGACCGTCACCGAGAAGGGCTACTTCCGCGACCCCGCCACCGGCCGCCTCGACACCACGCACCCGGAGATCGCCGCCGACCTCGCGGGCCGCCCGCCGCGCACGGTGATCGGCCGCCTGGCGACCTCGCTGGCGAACCGCTTCCGCGGCACCCGCGCGCCGATCAGCGTGGTGTCCTGCGACAACGCGGCCGGCAACGGCGCCGCGCTGGCGGACGTGGTCACCGGTTTCGTCGCGGCGTCGGACTGGCCCGACCGCGACGCCGTCCAGGACTGGCTGCGCGCCGCGGTCGCCTTCCCGTCCACGGTGGTCGACCGCATCGTCCCGGCGGTGACCGGGGCTGCCAAGGCCGCCGCGGAAGCCGCCCTCGGCGTGCGCGACGAGATGGCCGTCGCGGCGGAGCCCTACCGGCAATGGGTGCTCGAAGACACCTTCGCCGCGCCGCGCCCGCCGTGGGAGGCCGGCGGCGCCCGGTTCGTCCCGGACGTGGCGCCCCACCAGCTGATGAAACTGCGGCTGCTCAACGGCTCCCACTCCGCGCTGGCCTACCTCGGCCTGGCCGCCGGCTGCCGGACGGTCGCCGACGTTCTCGCCACCGGGTGGGGTGAGAGGATGGTGCGTGGCTTCACGGCGGAGGTCGCGCCGACCCTGCCCGCCTCGGACCTGGACGTGCCCGCCTACGTCGACGCCCTGGTCGGCCGGTTCGCCGATCCCGCGATCGGCCACCGGCTGCGGCAGATCGGCTCGGACGGCTCGCTGAAGATCGCCGAACGCTGGCTGCCCGTGCTGCGGGAGCGGGGCGGCGCCGGACCGGTGCTGGCCCTGGCCCTGGCGGCGTGGGCGCACGCGACCCGCGCCGGCTTCGGCACCACCGATCCCGCGGCGGACACCCTCGCCGCGTGCTGGGACGGAGCGCCGGACGCGGCGACGGCGGTCGCCCGGCTGCTCATCGTGGTCGGCGGCGCCGACCTGGCGGGTGACCCGGCACTGGTGGCCTCGATCGCGGCGCGCCTGCCCGAGGTCGAGGCCGGGCGGATCGAACCGTAGACCGCCGCCACACACGTGAAGCAAAGGAGCGCACGATGACCGACAGCACCCAGACGGCGCCGGGAGGGGCCGTGACCCGCACCACCCGGGACCTGAGCCGGGCCGCCATGTCCGGCTGGCTCGGCACGGCCATGGAGTTCATGGACTTCCAGCTGTACTCGCTGGCCGCCGCGATCGTGTTCAACAAGATCTTCTTCCCCAACGTGAGCCCGGCCATCGGCCTGATCGCGGCGATGGCGACCTACGGCGTCGGCTACGTCGCGCGGCTGGCCGGAGCGGTCTACTTCGGACGGATGGGCGACCGGATCGGCCGCAAGAAGGTGCTGTTCGTCACGATCGCGCTGATGGGGGTCTCCACGACGCTGATCGGGGTGCTGCCGCCGTACTCGATGATCGGTCTCGCCGCCCCGATCCTGCTGGTCGCGCTGCGGCTGGTCCAGGGCTTCGGCGCGGGCGCGGAGATCGCCGGGGCGACCGTGATGCTCGCCGAGTACGCGCCGGTCAAGCGCCGCGGGCTGATCGCGTCGCTGGTGTCGCTGGGCACCAACTCCGGCACGCTGGCCGCGTCCGGCCTGTGGGCCGTGCTGCTCGCGGTGCTCTCCGACGAGCAGCTGCTGAGCTGGGGCTGGCGCCTGCCGTTCCTGCTGAGCTTCGTGCTGCTGATCCTCGGCGTGTGGATCCGGGCCAACCTCAAGGAGAGCCCGGTGTTCGAGGAGCGGCCCGACGTCGTCGACGGGGTCGCATTGTCCCGCAAGGAGATCGAGGAGTCCGGCGAGAGCACCATCGAGGCCGGTCTCAAGCAGCGCAAGGGCAAGTCGTTCCTGCTGGCGCTGGGGCTGCGGTTCGGGCAGGCCGGCAACTCCGGTCTGGTGCAGACGTTCCTGGTCGGCTACATCGCCACCGAGCTGGCCGTCAGCAAGTCGGTGCCGACCGCGGCGATCGTCTACGGCTCGCTGCTCGGGTTCGTCACCATCCCCGTGGTGGGCCTGCTGGGTGACCGGTTCGGCCGGCGCCCGGTCTACCTGGGACTGTCGCTGCTGACCGTGGTGATCGCCGCGCCGATGATGGTGACCATCGCAGGCGGCGGCACGGCCGCGCTGACCGTCGCGATGATCGTCGGCCTCAACGTGGGTGTGCTGGGCTTGTTCTCGCTGGAGAGCGTGACCATGGCGGAGCTGTTCGGGTCGCGCACCCGCTTCACCCAGCTCGCCGTCGCCAAGGAGATCGGCGGCATCCTCGCCACCGCGATCGGCCCGGTGCTGGCCGCGTCGCTGACCGCCGTGACCGGTCACTGGTGGCCCATCGCGGCGATGCTCGTCGCCTACTCGCTGATCACGTTCGTCTCCGCCTACCTCGCGCCGGAGACCCGCGGGCGTGACCTGGTCCGTCTGGAGGACGCCGCATGAGAGCAGCCGTCGTGCACGGCCCGGGGGACGTCCGGATCGACACCCGGCCGGACCCGGTGCCCGGCCCGGGTGAGGTGCTGGTCGCGATGGAGTGGGGCGGCATCTGCGGCTCCGACGTGGCCTACTGGCGGCACGGCGCCTCCGGGACGGCCGTGCTCGAGCACCCGCTGGTGCTCGGGCACGAGGTCGCCGGGCGGGTCGCCGCGCTCGGCCCCGGTGTGACCGGGGTCGAGCCCGGGCAGCCGGTGACCGTGCACCCGGCCGAGCCGGTCGGCGACACCACGCTGCCCGCGCGGATCGCCGGGCGCACCAACCTGCTGCCGCGCGTGCGGTACTTCGGCTCCGCGGCGTTCCACCCGCACACCGACGGCGGGTTCAGTGAGCTGCGGGCCGTGCGCGCGGACCAGCTGCGGCCGCTGCCGGACGGGGTGAGCACCCGGCAGGGCGCGCTGGCCGAACCGCTGGCCGTGGCGCTGCACGCGGTCCACCGCGCCGGCGACGTCACCGGCCGCACGGTGCTGGTCAACGGCGCCGGGCCGATCGGGTGCCTGGTCGCGGCGGCCGCGAAGCACCGCGGCGCGGCGACGGTGATCGCGGCCGATCTGGCGCCCTCGGCACTGGCGATCGCGCGGCGGCTCGGGGCCGATCAGGTGGTCGACCTCGCCGCCGGGGACGCCCTGCCCGGGGACGTGGAGCTGGTGTTCGAAGCCTCCGGTGCGCCCGGGGCGCTGGGCGGCGCGCTGCGGGCGACCGCGCGCGGCGGCACGCTCGTGCAGGTCGGGAACCTGCCCGGGGAACCGGCCACCGCGGTGCTCGGCGACCTGGTGACCCGCGAGATCACCTGGATCGGCTCGTACCGGTTCGTCGACGAGATCACCGACGCGGTGCGTGCCCTCGGTGAAGGGCTGGACGTGTCGCCGCTGATCACGCACACCTTCGACCTGGACCAGGCGGGGGAGGCGCTGGCGGTCGCGGCCGGCCGGGACAGCAGCAAGGTCCTGCTGCGATTGGGTGGCTCATGACGGTCGTGACGCTGGGCGAGACGATGGCCCTGCTGTCCACCCCGGCCTGGGGCCGGGTGACCGGCGGCTCGGCGCTGCCGGTGGGCATCGGGGGAGCGGAGTCCAATGTGGCCATCGGGCTGGCGCGGCTGGGCGTGCCCGCGACGTGGATCAGCCGCGTCGGCGACGACGCGTTCGGCGCACTGGTGACCCGCGAGATCCGCGGCGAGGGCGTGCGGGTGCTCGCCGCGGCCGACCCCGCGGCGCCGACCGGGCTGATGGTCAAGGAGATGCGTGGCGGGAAACCGTGGCGCGTGCGCTACTACCGGCGGGGCAGTGCCGCGTCGCGACTGTCCCCGTCGGACATCGACGCCTCGGTCGTCGAGCAGGCCGACGTCGTGCACCTGACGGGCATCACCGCGGCGCTCGGCCCGGGGCCGCGGAAGACACTGGACCACGTCATCGGGCTGGCGCGGGCGGCGGGAACGCTGGTGTCGTTCGACGTCAACCACCGCGCGACGCTCTGGCCGCCCGCGGAGGCCGGGCCGGTGCTCGCCCGGCTGGCCGCCGCCGCGGACGTGGTGTTCGCCGGGCCGGCGGAGGCGGCGCTGCTGCTCGGCCGCGACCTGCCCGGCGAGCCGTCGTTCGAGCTGGGCGAGGATCTGGCGCGGGAGCTGGCGAAGACCGGGCCGCGCACGGTGGTGGTCAAGCTCGGCGCGCTGGGGTCGGTGGCCCTGCACGGCGGTGAGGTGCACCGGGCCGAGGCGGTGCCGGTGACCGTCGTCGACCCGGTCGGCGCGGGTGACGCGTTCGTGGCCGGATACCTGTGCGGGCTGGTGTCGGGCGAGCCGGTGCCCGGGTGCCTGCGGCTCGGCAACGCGGCCGGTGCGGCGGTGTGCCGGGTGCCCGGCGACTGGGAGGGACTGCCCACACGGGACGAACTGGGAGCCACGGAGCCGGTGGAGGTGGTCCGATGAGCCTGCTGTCGCGATGCCCGGTCGTGCCCGTGGTGGTGCTGGACGAGCCGGAGCAGGCGGTGCCGCTCGGGGAAGCGTTGCTGGCCGGGGGCATCGACGTCGTCGAGATCACCCTGCGCACGCCCGCGGGCCTGCCGGGCATCCGGCGCCTGTCGGCCCTGCCGGATCTGCTGGTGGGCGCGGGATCCGTGCTGCTGCCGTCCCAGGTGGACGCGGCGGTCGAGGCGGGCGCGCGGTTCGTGGTCAGCCCGGGCGTGTCGGCGGACGTGCTCGGCCGCGCGGCCGAGCAGGGCGTCCCGGCGCTGCCCGGCGTGGCGACGGCGACCGATCTGATGGCGGTGACCGCGCTCGGGCTGGACGAGGTGAAGTTCTTCCCGGCCGGGCTGCGCGGCGGGCCGGCCGCGATCCGCGCGCTGGCCGCCCCCTTCCGCGACGTGGCGTTCATGCCGTCGGGCGGGGTGACCGCGGAGACCATGGGCGAGTACCTGGCGCTGCCCGTGGTGCCCGCGGTGAGCGGCAGCTGGATGGCCGAGCCCGCCCTGCTGCGCGAGCGCCGCTGGGACGAGGTGACCACACGCGCGGCGGCCGCCGTCCGACGGTGAGCACCACCTTCGCCCGCGCGTGCTCGGTTTCCCGGTAGCGGATCGCCTCCGCGGCCTTCTCCAGCGGGTGCCCGCCGGACGCGCCGTTGATCAGCCCCATCGGGCCGAACACGCCGGCACGCGGCGGAGGTCGGACAGCGCGCGGTTGCCGACGAGGTCCAGCACCAGCTCGTAGCGGGTCGCGGCGCGGGTGCAGTCCTCGCGCGTGCGGTCGACGACGTGGTCCGCGCCGAGCGAGGCCAGCAGGCCGGTGTTGCGTGTGCTGCACACCGCGGTGACGGTCGCGCCGAGCGCCTTCGCGATCTGCACGGCGAACGTGCCCACCCCGCCGGACGCGCCGTTGATCAGCACGTGCTGCCCGGCCTGGAGGTTCCCGGCGTCACGCAGGCCGGTGGTCGCCTTCATCGGCAGCCTCCGCGGCGGTACGGCGACCGTAGGGCGAACCGGGCAAAATCGGTATCGGGGACAGCCCCGGCCTTCTAGGCTCGGCCCATGATCGTGATCCTCGTTCCCGGGTTCTGGTTGGGCGCGTCCTCGTGGCGGGAGGTCGGGCCCGCGCTGACCGCCGCCGGCCACACCGTGCGCGCGCTGACCCTGCCCGGCTTGGAGTCGACCGGTGCCGACCGCGCCGGGATCGGCGTGCGCGAGCACGTCGGCGCCGTGATCGCGGCGATCGACGCCGAGGACGAACCGGTGGCCCTCGTCGGGCACTCCGGTGGCGGCCCGCTCGCCTACGCGGCCGCCGACGCCCGGCCCGATCGCGTCGCGCGGATCGTCTTCGTCGACGCCGGACCGCTGGCCAGCGGCGCGTCGATCAACGACGCCCTGCCCGCGGCCGGCGCCGACGTGCCGCTGCCGGACTGGACGGCGTTCGAGGAGGCCGAGCTGGCCGGGCTCACCGCCGAACTGCGCGACCGGATGCGTGCCGAGGCCGTGCCCGAGCCGGTCGGGGTGGCCCGCGAGCCGATCGAGCTGTCCGACGAGCGCCGCCGCGCCATCCCGGCGACCGTGATCTGCACGTCGATGCCGGCCGCGCAGGTGCGTGAGCTGATCGCCGCGGACCACCCGTACGTGCGCGAACTCGCGGCGATGCGCGACGCGGCGCCGGTCGATCTGCCGACCGGGCACTGGCCCCAGTTCAGCAGGCCGGCCGAGCTGGGCGCGCGGATCGTGGCGGCGCTGGGATCCTGACTATCCGATGTGGATCGTCGGTTCGTGGTGGACCGGGAAGTTCACCGAGCCGGCGATGAAGCACAGCTCGTGCGCCCGGTGGTGCAGCTCGGCGGCCTTGTCCGCCAGGGCCTCCTCGGCGATGGTGACCTCCGGGTGCAGCGTCACCTCGGTGAAGTGCCCGCCGCCGCCCGGGGTTTCGGCCATGCGGCCGGTCGCGGTGTCCCGGTAGCCGGTGACGGTGATGCCGTGCCGCGCGCACAGCGCGAGGTAGGTCAGCAGGTGGCACTGCGACAGCGCCGCCACCAGCAGCTCCTCGGGGTTCCAGCGGGCCGGGTCGCCGAGGAAGGCCGGGTCCGCGGTCGCCGCGATGGGCGGTTTGCCCGCGGCGGTGACGTCGTGGCCGCGGTCGTAGGCGCGGTAGCCGCCGGCGGTGGTGCCGCTCCAGGTGACGGTGACCTGGTAGCCGTGTTCCTTGCTCATCGCGGTGTTCCTCCCGGAAGTGCGGACAGGGTGCTCAGGACGTGGTCGCGGGCCAGGGCCGCGGCCGCCGGCCCGTCGCCGGCGGTGATCGCCGCGACGAGGCGGCGGTGTTCGTCGTCGACCTGGCCGGTGCGGCTCGGCGCGGCCAGCGAGTCGCGGGTGGACACCACGATCCGGTCCCACACCCGGTCCAGGAAGCCGAGCGCGAGCGCGTTGCCGGACAGGACCGCGATGTGGCGGTGGAACTCGCGGTTGTGCCGCACCCCGGTGGCCAGGTCGCCGTCCCGGGTCGCGCGGTCGGCGTCGCCGGCGTGGCCGGTCAGCCGGGCGAGTGCGGCGGGCGCGATCTCGCCCGCCCGCTGACGCAGCGCGGCCAGCTCGGCGGTAAGCGCTTCCAGGCTGGCGCGGACGAGGTAGGCCTCACGCAGTTCGCCGTCGCTCAGCCGGACCACCATCACCCCGCGCTGCCCGCTCTCGACGAGGCCGTCGCTCTCCAGGCGCCGCAGCGCCTCCCGCACCGGGGTGCGGCTCACGTCGAGGCGGTGCGACAGGTCGAGTTCGGTCAGACGCTCGCCCGGCGGGAAGACCCCGCCGACGATCAGTTCCCGCACGCGGTCGTAGATCGTCGTCACGGGATGCACTGTATACACTGAATGCAATCAGCGCCAGTCGTAGGATCCCAGCCGTGCCTGCCGACGAACCGACGATCCTCGCCACCTCCGGCGGTATCCGGGCCTCGGCCCGCCTGGACTGGGAGGTCGGCCCGCTGACCCGGTACGCCGTCGAGCTCGCCGGGGTCACCGGGCGCGCGCCGCGCGTGTGCTTCCTGGCCACCGCCTGCGGCGACGATCGCCGGCTGATCGCCGCCTTCTACGAGAACGCGTGGCGGGAGG
>NZ_PQHW01000086.1 GCF_003385215.1 Amycolatopsis thermalba
AACCGCGGACGAGCGGCGGGGCACCGGGCGCAGCCAGAGGTGGCGCCGTGCCTGTGCCGCGGTGGGGCGGCGGGACGCCGAGCGCGGCCGGGGGTAGTGCCGCGCCCGAGCCGTGGCGGGGCGGTGGTGCGCCGAGAGCGGCCGGCGGTGGCGCCGCGCCCGAACCGCGGTCGCGCGGCGGGGCACCGGGCGCAGCCGGAGGTGGCGCCGCGCCTGTGTCGCGGTGGGGCGGCGGGACGCCGAGCGCGGCCGGGGGTAGTGCCGCGCCCAACCCGCCGTGGGGCGATAGTGCGCCGAGAGCGGCCGGTGGTGGTGCCGCGCCCGAGCTGTGGTCGCGCGGCGGGGCGCCGAGTGCCGGCGGCACCCCGCAGTCGCAACTGACCTTGCGTTTTCGGAGCGTTCGGTCGAGCGCAGCCACCCCTGGCGCACGCAGGGCGCGCCACCGCCGGGTCCAGCGCAGCGTGCCGTCGCAGCCGAAATCGGCCAGCAGGCGGCGCACGTAGCAGCTCAGGCATTCCCGCTCCTGCGGCGAGGTCCACAACTCGAGCAGTCCGGGGTTCGTCATCGGGGTCCTCCTTCGGTCCGTGCTCCCTGACTACCAGCGCCCACCGACAAAAACCCTGCGCCGCTTACCCCGATCGTGGGCGACTGGACGCGACCATGGACGAAAAGTCGATCATTCGGGTGGCGAAGCTGGGTTCCGGTGGCCGGCGAGGGCCTGCGCCCACGGTCCCGGCACGACGTGCACCTGGCGCGTGACCGTGGGACCGCGAGACCGGGTCGGCTCCCGGCACGGGAAACGGACGACGGCCACCGCTTCCAGGTGAGCGCGAACGGCGTCCGGCTCACCCGACTGGAGCGCTCCGCGATACCTGCGCCGTCACGGAAACTGAGCACAATGAACGGGTGCGGATCAGGCCAGCCGATGTCACCGACGCCATCGCCGTCTTCGCCCTGCTCAGCCAGACCGCCGACGGCCGTCCGCCCCAGCGGGCCGCGTTCGGCCACCACTACGAGCAGCTCATCGCGGCGATGACCTACGACGACACGGACTTCCTCGTGGCGGACCGCGACGGCGAGGTCGTCGGCTACGTGCTGGCCGCCCGGGTCCTGTCGCTGCACGCCGCCGGGCCGGTCAGCCAGCTGCTGGAACTCGTGGTCGCGCCCGAGCACCGCGGGCAGGGCATCGGCGGGATGCTCGTCGACGCGGTGGTGCGGCGGGCGCGGCGGGCCGGGGCCGTCGAGGTGAACGTCGTCGCCCGGCGCATTCCCGGCTACTTCCGGCGGCGCGGCTTCACCGAGACCGCGACCTGCCTGACGCTGCCGCTCACCTGAGCCCGGGGCGGCGGCGCGGCCGGCCGAGCAGCTTGCGCCCCACCTCGAGCAGCGACTCGCGCAGCGTGTCGTCGTCGTAGTGCGCCAGGTCGGGCGATCCGCCGGCCAGCGCGATCCCGGCGACGGCCGCGTGCGTGGCGACGACCCGCGCCGGATCGGGGTCGGGGCCGGTCAGGATCGTCATCATCCCGGCCATGCTGCTCTCCTTGCCGAAGAAGTGCTTCTCCAGCGCCCGCGCCACCCCGGGGTCGCTGGAGAACAACGCCACCAGCGCGCGGTGCCGGACCACGAGGTCGACGAACCCGGCCAGCATGTGGTCGATCCGCGCGCCCGGCCTGCGCTCCCGCGACGCCTCCGCGACGACCGCCCCCAGCTCGCGCAACCCCGGCTCGACCACGGCCTCGGTGATCTCGTCCTTGGTCTTGAAGTGGTAGTACACCGCCGCCTTGGTGACCCCGAGCTCGTCGGCGATCATCTGCAGCGACGTTCCCTCGACCCCGTGCGCGGTGAACAGCCGCAATGCCGTGGCCAGCAGGCGCGTTCGGGTGTCTTCGTGTCCGGCCACGGCTGCCATCGACTGGTGAACCTCCTCGTCAGCAGCCGAAGAGTACGCGACCGGAAATCGCCCTGCAAACGTTTGAGGCCCTAGCCGTGCGGCTAGTCACACACTAGCCGATCGGCTTGGCGAAGCACTTGCCGATCGGCTAGCTTCGAGAGTCACCGGATCGGATGTCACTCGACTGAATTGGAGCCGAGTACGTGGCCACCCTGCTCTACCGCCTAGCCCGGTTTTCGTTCCGCCGGCGCTGGCTCGTCGCGAGCGTCTGGACGGCGATCCTGCTCGTCCTCGGCGGCGGCGCGCTGACGCTGTCCGGCCAGATGTCGAACTCGGTGACCATCCCCGGCACCGAGGCGCAGCAGGCCATCGACCACCTGAAGGACAAGTTCCCGCAGGCGGCGGCCGGCAACGCCACCGCACGCGTCGCGATCGAGGCGCCGGCCGGGCAGACACTGGCCGATCCGGCGGCCCGGGCGACCGTCGAGGACCTCGTCGGCAAGCTGAAGACCGCGCCGGGCGTGGCGGCGGTCGCCGACCCGTACCAGGCGAAGACGGTCACCGAACGGATCGCGGTAGCCCAGGTGAGCTACAAGGTCCCCGCCCCGGAGGTCACCGACAGCGACCGGGAAGCGCTCAAATCCGCCGCCACCGCGGCCAAGAGCGCCGGTTTCACCGTCGAATTCGGCGGCGACGCGATCCAAGGCGTGCCGGCCACCGAGGCCACCGAGGGCATCGGCGTGATCGTCGCGGCCATCGTCCTGGCGATCACGTTCGGCTCGATCGTCGCCGCCGGGCTGCCGCTGCTGACCGCCCTCATCGGCGTCGGCGTGGGCATGGCCGGCGTGATGACCGTGTCCGGGTTCGTCGATCTGAACTCCAACACCCCGATCCTCGCGCTGATGCTCGGCCTGGCCGTCGGCATCGACTACGCGCTGTTCATCGTCTCCCGCTACCGGCACGAGCTGGCCGAGGGGCACGATCCGGAACTGGCCGCCGGGCGTTCGGTCGGCACCGCGGGCTCGGCGGTGGTGTTCGCGGGCCTGACGGTGATCATCGCCCTGGTCGGGCTCACCGTCGTGGGCATCCCGATCCTCGGCCAGATGGGCGTCGCCGCCGCGGCGACCGTGGCCGTCGCGGTCCTCATCGCGCTCACCCTGCTGCCCGCGCTGCTCGGTTTCGCCGGCCGCAAGGTGGCCGGCAAGCGCGCCCGCCCCAAGCACGACGGCAGGCCCGCGATGGGCGAGCGCTGGGCCCGGTACGTGGGCCGGCACCGGGTTCCGGTGCTGGTGACGGCCGTCGTGGGTCTGCTCGTGGTCGCGATCCCGGCGCTGAGCATGCAGCTCGGCCTGCCGACCGACGCGACGGCCGCGCCGGACTCGACCCAGCGCAAGGCCTACGACCTGATCAGCAAGGGCTTCGGCGAAGGCACCAACGGGCCGCTGATCGTCGTCATCGACTCCGCCGACGCGCCGGACCCGCGCCTGGCCGCCACCGAAGCCACCGACTCGATCTCCCGCCTGCCGGACGTCGCCGCGGTGACCCAGGCTCAGTTCAACGCCGCGGGCGACACCGCGCTGGTCACCGTGATCCCGAAGAGCGGCCCGAGCAGCGAGGAGACCGAACGGCTCGTCGCGAGCATCCGCGACCAGTCCGACCGGCTCTCCGGCGCCACCGGCGCGAAGCTGTCGGTGACCGGCCAGACGGCACTGCAGATCGACGTGTCGGAGAAGCTGGCCGGCGCGATGCTGCCCTACCTCGGCCTGATCGTCGGGCTCGCGTTCCTGCTGCTGATGCTGGTGTTCCGGTCGATCATCGTGCCGCTGAAGGCGACGCTGGGCTTCCTCGGCTCGGTCGTGGCGACCTTCGGCGCGGTGGTCGCGGTGTTCCAGTGGGGCTGGCTCACCGATCTGCTCGGCGTGGACTCGACCGGCCCGATCATGAGCATGCTGCCGATCCTGCTGATCGGGGTGCTGTTCGGCCTCGCGATGGACTACCAGGTGTTCCTGGTGACCCGGATGCGCGAGGACTACGTGCACGGCGCCGACGCCCGGGACGCCGTGGTGAGCGGGTTCCGGCACGGCGCCCGGGTCGTGGTCGCGGCGGCGTTGATCATGATCAGCGTGTTCGCCGGGTTCGTCGCGGCGGAGCTGTCACTGATCCAGTCGATCGGGTTCGCGCTGGCGTTCGGCGTCCTGGTGGACGCGTTCGTGGTGCGCATGACGATCGTGCCCGCGGTGATGTCGCTGCTCGGCAAGCACGCGTGGTGGCTGCCGAAGTGGCTGCAGCGCGCGCTGCCGAACGTCGACGTCGAGGGCGAGAGCCTCGCCAAGCACCTCGACGACCAGCGGGAGCTGGAAGAGGCCCGGAGCTAGGACACCAGCCAGGCGACCGCGCCGCCGACGGCCAGGAGTGCCGCGACCAGCAACAGGATCGCGAGCACCCTGGCCGTCTTCCACGTGCTGTAGACGCCGCCGACCAGGAAGCCGCCCAGCGCCAGCAGGAGGACGGCGACCAGTTCCTTGCTCACAGAACACCCTTCGTCGAGGGGATGCCGCCCGCGCGCGGGTCCGGCTCGGTCGCCGCGCGCAGGGCACGCGCCACGGCCTTGTACTGGGCCTCGGCGATGTGGTGCGGGTCGCGGCCGTGGATGACCCGCACGTGCAGCGCGATCTGCGCGTGGAACGACAGCGAGTCGAACACGTGCCGGGTCAGCACGAACGGGTAGTTCCCACCGATGGTGAACGTGTTGAACTGCTCCGGCTCGCCGACGTGCACGCAGTACGGGCGGCCGGACACGTCGATCGCGGCGTGCGCGAGCGT
Organism: Amycolatopsis thermalba; assembly: GCF_003385215.1. Taxonomy (GTDB): domain Bacteria; phylum Actinomycetota; class Actinomycetes; order Mycobacteriales; family Pseudonocardiaceae; genus Amycolatopsis_E; species Amycolatopsis_E thermalba. The sequence goes on from NZ_PQHW01000086.1 coordinate 4,715, forward strand.
CTCGTCCATCGGGATCCACGCGTCGCCGAAGCGGCGGATGCCCGACTTGTCGCCGAGTGCCTGGCGGATCGCCTGGCCCAGCACGATCGCGGTGTCCTCGACCGTGTGGTGCGCGTCGATCTCGATGTCGCCGGTCGCGTCGATCTTCAGGTCGAGCGAGCCGTGCACGCCGAACGAGTTGAGCATGTGGTCGTAGAACGGGACCCCGGTGGACACCTCCACCTGCCCGGTGCCGTCCAGGTCTACCACCACGGTGATCGAGGACTCCTTGGTGGTCCGGGAAACCTTGCCGACGCGGCTCACCGCGGGACCTCCTTGCTCGCCGCCAGGAAGGCGTCGTTCTCCTCCGGGGTGCCGATGGTCACCCGCAGGTGACCCGCGATGCCGACGTCGCGGATCAGCACCCCGTTGTCCACGTAGGCCTGCCAGCTCGCCTTCGCATCGGCGAAGCGGCCGAACAGGATGAAGTTGGCGTCGCTGGGCACCGGCGCGAAGCCCAGGCCCAGCAGGCCCTCGGCGACCCGCTCACGCTCGGCCGCCAGCTTGGCGACCGTGGCCAGCGTCTCGTCCGCGTGCCGCAGGGCCGCGCGCGCGGCCGCCTGCGTCAGCAGCGACAGGTGGTAGGGCAGCCGCACCAGCTGCAGCGCGTCGATCACCGCCGGGGCGGCCGCGAGGTAGCCCAGGCGCCCGCCGGCGAAGGCGAACGCCTTGCTCATCGTGCGCGACACGATCAGCTGCGCCGGGTAACGCTCGATCAACTCGACCGCGCTGCGCTGCGACGAGAACTCCGCGTACGCCTCGTCCACGACGACGATGCCGGGCGCGGCGCGCAGCACCAGCTCCAGCTCGTCGAACGGGATCGAGCCGCCGGTCGGGTTGTTCGGGCTGGTCACGAACACGACGTCGGGCCCGCGCTCGGCGATGATCCGCGCCGCGGCCCCGGTGTCGAGCGTGAAGTCGTCGCGCCGGGGCGTGGGCACCCAGTCGGTGCGGGTGCCGGCCGCGATGATCGGGTGCATCGAGTACGACGGCTCGAAACCCAGCGCGCTGCGGCCGGGACCGCCGAAGGCCTGCAGGATCTGCTGCAGCACCTCGTTGGACCCGTTGGCGGCCCACAGGTTCCGCTCGGTCAGCGACACGCCCGTCGCGCCGGACAGGTACGCGGCGAGGTCCTGGCGCAGGGCGATCGCGTCGCGGTCCGGGTAGCGGTGCAGGCCGGCGGCCACCTCGCGGACGGCCTCGGTGACGTCGTCGACCAGGGCCTGCGGCGGCGGGTACGGGTTTTCGTTGGTGTTGAGCCGGACCGGGACGTCCAGCTGCGGCGCGCCGTAGGGGCTGCGGCCCCGCAGGTCCTCGCGCAGCGGCAGGTCCTCGAGACGGACGTCGTCGGAACTCACTCGGCTCCTCCCGGGAAGCGCGCGGTGACCGCTTCCCCGTGCGCGGGCAGGTCTTCGGCGTTGGCGAGCGCGACGACCTTGCCGGCCACCTCGCGCAGCGCCTGCTCGCTGTAGTCGATGACGTGGATGCCGCGCAGGAAGCTCTGCACGGACAGCCCCGACGAGTGCCGCGCGTAGCCGCCGGTGGGCAGCACGTGGTTCGAGCCCGCGCAGTAGTCGCCGAGCGAAACCGGCGCGTACGGGCCGACGAACACCGCGCCCGCGTTGCGCACCCGGGCCGCGACGGCGCGCGCGTCGGCCGTCTGGATCTCCAGGTGCTCGGCCGCGTAGGCGTCCACCACCCGCAGACCGTCCTCCACAGTGGACACCAGCACGGTGCCGGACTGCCTGCCGCGCAACGCCTCGCCGATGCGCTCGGTGTGCTTGGTGGCTGCGACCCGGGCGGTCAGCTCCTCGTCCACCGCGTCGGCCAGCTCTGCCGACGTGGTGACCAGCACGCTCGCGGCGAGCGGGTCGTGCTCGGCCTGGCTGACCAGGTCGGCGGCCACGTGCACCGGGTCGGCGGTCTCGTCGGCCAGGATCGCGATCTCCGTCGGGCCCGCCTCGGAGTCGATGCCGATCAGGCCGCGCAGCAGGCGCTTGGCGGCGGTGAGGTAGATGTTGCCGGGTCCGGTGACCAGGTCGACCGGGACCAGCTAGCCGCCGCCGGTGTCGGTGCCGCCGTAGGCCAGCAGCGCCACGGCCTGCGCCCCGCCGACCGCCCACACCTCGTCGACGCCCAGCAGCGCCGCGGCGGCCAGGGTCGTCGGGTGCGGCCGTCCGCCGAACTCGGCCTGCGGCGGCGAGCACAGCACCAGCGAGCCGACGCCCGCGACCTGGGCCGGGACGACGTTCATCACCACGCTCGACGGGTACACCGCGAGCCCGCCGGGGGCGTAGAGGCCGACGCGCTCGACCGGCACCCAGCGCTCGGTGACCGTGCCGCCGTCGACGACCGTCGTGGTCACGTCGGTGCGGCGCTGGTCGGCGTGCACCTTGCGGGCGCGGTCGATCGCCTCCTCCAGCGCGGCGCGCACGGCCGGGTCCAGGGTGGTCAGCGCGGCCTCGATCTCGGCGCGCGGCACGCGGACGCTCGCCGGGCGCACGCGGTCGAACCGCTCGGTGTACTCCAGGACCGCCTCGACCCCGCGCTCGCGGACCGCCTCGACCACCGGGCGGACCTGATGCAGCGCCGCGTCCACGTCGATCTCGGCACGCGGGAGCGTGGCTCGGAGTTCGGTGGCGGACGGCACGCGTCCACGCAGGTCGATGCGGTTCAACATGGGTCTAGGGTACGAGTTGGAACGTTGACGACGACCAGGGAGGTAGCCGGTGCTCCGGATCGGCTTGTGCCAGCTCACATCGAGTGCCGACCCCGCGGAGAACCTCGCCCCGATCCGCGAGGGCGTGGCGCGCGCGGCGGGCGAGGGGGCGCGGGTCGTGGTGTTCCCGGAGGCGGCGATGGCGCGGTTCGGGGTGCCGCTCGGGCCGGTCGCGGAACCGCTGGACGGGCCGTGGGCGAAGTCGGTGGCCGCGATCGCCGACGAGCACGGCGTGCTGGTGGTGGCCGGGATGTTCACGCCGTCGGACGACGGCCGGGTGCGCAACACGCTGCTCATCACCGGGCTCGGGCACCACCTCGGCTACGACAAGATCCACCTCTACGACGCGTTCGGGTTCCGCGAGTCGGACACGGTCGCGCCGGGCGCGTCGCCGGTGACCGTCGAGGTCGACGGCGTCACGCTGGGCTTCGCGACCTGCTACGACGTGCGGTTCCCGGAGCTGTTCCGCGCGCTGGCCGACCGGGGCGCGGCCGCGGTCGTGCTGCCGACGTCGTGGGGCGCGGGCGAGGGCAAGCGGGACCAGTGGGAGGTGCTGGTGCGGGCGCGGGCGCTCGACTCCGGCTGCTGGGTGCTGGGCTGCGGCCAGGCCGACCCGGCGGCGAGCGGGGTCGAGGTGAACCCGAAGGCGCCGACGGGCATCGGGTACTCGACGGTGGCGGACGGCTTCGGGCGCGTGCACGCCCAGCTGGGCGCCGGGCCGGAGTCGGTGGTCGTGGACATCGACCCGGAGGTCGCGGAAAAGGCCCGCAACGCGACGGGAGCGCTCGCCAACCGGCGGCTCTGAGGTGGGCGACTACCCGAAGCCGCACGACCCCGAGGCGCTGCAGCGTATGGCGCCGGAGTCGGCCCCGGTGGGCAGCACCGGCGCGCACGTGGTGGTCGACAACCTGGGGTACCGGGGCGTCACGGTCACCTGGCACCACCACTTCATCCTGACCACCGCGGCCGAGGAGGCCTGGAGCCGGGCGACCCGCACGGGCCGGACAGCGGCTGGTGCACACCATCGTGGTGACCGGCCGGACGCAGCCGACGCCGTGGTGGGACTGGTACACCACCCGGTTCGAGGAACGCCACGCCCGGTTGCGGGCGATGTGGAACCGGCAGCAGGGCGGCTAGGACGGGCCCTCGAAGCCTGCGGATGAGGGTGGCCGGCGTGCTGCCTACGCCATGCCCTCCTCGATGGCCAGCCGCGTCAGTTCCGGGCGTCGGCGGCGGCCCGTCTTGTCTCGGATGCGGTCCAGGTACGACCGCACCGTGCGGACGCTGATCGACATGGCCTCGGCGATGTCGGCGTCCCGCTCGCCGGCCGCGACCAGTGACAACACCTGCCGCTCGCGGTCGGACAGCACGCTGCTCGCCCCGGCCCGCGGGCGCGTCGAGTCGAGCAGGTAGGACGCCAGCGTCGGCGAGACGTACGAGTTCCCGGCGGCGATCTCGCGGATCGCGTGCAGGATGTCGTCGCCGTCGGCGTCCTTCGACAGGTACCCGCGGGCGCCGGCGGAGACCGCGCCCAGCACCTCCTCCTGGCCGGCGTGCGCGGACACCACCAGCACCTTGTGCCCCATCCGCACGACCTCCTGCACGGCCTGCGAATCGGTCACCCCACGCAGCTTGAGGTCCAGCACGACGACGCACCCGGCCGGTTCCTGGCTGCTCGCGAACGCGGCGACGGACTCGGCGACGGGCCCCAGCTCGATGTCACCGGCCCCGGACAGCACGTTCGCGACCGCGTAGCGGTACAGCGGGTGGTCCTCGATCACGCCGACCCGGATGGCCATCGGACCTCACTCCCTGTGGGCATTTTTCCCGGCAGCGAATGCCGGTTCCCCGTTTATTCTGTACCAGGAGCAAGGAGAAGCGAGTTGACCGCTGCCGACGCGGGGGTCTCCGCCGGTGGCGGGACCGCACCCGCCCCACCCCGGACCCGCCGGTTCACCATGGCGCCGTTCGTGCTGCCCATCGGCTTCGCCCAGATCGCGATCTGGGAGTCCGCCCTGGTCGCCGCGCTGCTCGCGGTCCACGACGTGCTGCCCGCGAAGCTCGTGGTGACCGTGCTGGCGCTGCTGGTGATCGCCACGACGTCCGTCCGGTTCGCGGGACGCCACCTCGCCGGCTGGGCGCTGACGTGGGTGTCGTACCGGTTGCTGCAGCACGACGAACGCCGCCAGGCCGCCGATCCGCTGTACGTCCTCGCCCACGACTTCCGGTTGCGCCAGCACGTCGACCGCGCCGGGAACCGCTTCGGGGTGGCCGGGGCCGGGGACGGCTGGACGACGGTGATCCGGCTGCGTGAGGGCGTCGAGCCGGACGTGCCGACGGTGCTGGACCTGCTGCGCGCGGCGTGCGACAACCCGGAGATCCCGCTGGCGGGCGCCCAGCTGCTGGTGCGGACCAGCTTCGGCGAGCGGACGTTCCTGATCGCGGTGCGGTACCGGGCGAGCGAGGCGCCGCTGGCGGCGCTGGCCCGGGGCGGCGGGGAGGCCGGCGAGCTGCGGGCGACGACCCGCGCGGCGCTGGCGCTGATGGGCGCGCTCGCCAAGGCCGGGTACGGCAGCACGCTGCTGGAGGCCGGTGAGCTGGCGGCCGAGCTGCGCGCCACCGTCGGCACGGACTCGCCGGCGCCGGTGACCGACGGCTGGCGGTCGTGGTCGGCGGGCGGCACCGCCCAGGCCGGGTTCGCCCCGCTGACCCGGGACGACGTGCCCGTGCTGCTGACCTCGACGGCCCGCGGCGCGGCGCTGACGGTGACCTCGTACACCTTGCGGCGCAACCACTTCGGGCGGCTCGTGGAGGACGTCACGCTGCGCCTGGCCCGCTACGCCGGCACGCGGCGGCCGCCCCGCGCCCGTGATCTGGACGTGCCGGTGGTGCCGCTGTACGGCAGGCACGCCGCCGCCGTGCGGCGCACCCTCCCGCTCGCCCTGCCGCGCTGAGCCAGGTGTTCTGTGAGGTTGGGTGTGCGGGTGGTGGGTGGGCCGTCGATGCTGGATGTGGGCGCGCGCGCTGCACGGTGATGATCCGCCGCTGCTTCGACAGACACGCCCTAAGCCATCAGCGGCGCCGGGTCGGCGAAGATGCCGGCCAGCACGCCCGTGCACGCGGCGACCGCCTGGACGTCCGGGCCGAACCGGGTGACCGTGACCAGGTCGGTCCCCGGCAGCGCGGTCGTCGCCGCGAAGGCGTGCAGCAGGGTCGCCAGGTGCTCCGGCGCGTCGGTGATGTTCTGGCCGCCGAGGACGACCTGGTCCGGGTTGACGATGTCGCGCAGCATCGCGACCGCCCGGCCCATCGTCGCGGCGCGGTCGGCAAGCGCGCCGCGGTCGGTCTGGTCGTTGACCGTCGCCTCCAGGCAGCCGGTCCGGCCGCACGCGCAGCGCACGTCCCCACCGACCGGCAGGTGCGCGACCGTCCCGGCCTGACCGGGGCCACGGTGCAGGACACCGTCGACGACCAGCGCCATGCCCACGACCTGCCGGGCGTAGAAGTACAGCAGGCTCGGGTACTGCTTGCCCTCGCCGAACAGCAGCTCGGCGTGCGCCATCGCGGGCACGTGCCCGTCGACGTGCACCGGCAGTCCCGTCCCGCGCGCCAGCACGGCCTGGGCGGGGGCGCGGTGCCAGCCGAGCCGGTCGTGCGTGATGAGGCCGCGGGCGATGTCGACCTGGCCGCCGGTCGCGAGCCCGAGCCCGACGACCCGCCGCTCCCGCCAGCGGCGCAGGAACGCGCGCACCTTCGCGGCGAGGAACGCCAGCCCGTCCTCGGCGCTGCCCCGCGGGGTCGGGATCTTCTCGCTGCCGACGAGCCGCCCGCGCAGGTCCACGATGCCGAACGTGGTGGTGCGGACCCCGATGTGCACGCCGCACGCGGCCAGCACGCTGTCGTCGATGTCGACCGGCACGCGGGGCCGTCCCACGGCGCCCGCGCGGGCCAGGTCCGGCGCCTCCCGCACCAGCCGCGCCTCGGCGAGCGCGGTGACCTGGCGGCTGACCGTCGGCATGCTCAATGACGTCAGCTCGGCGATCGCGGCACGCGACAGCGGGCCCTCGCGCCGGATCGCGCCGAGCACCGCGGCGGCGTTCGACACTGCGCACCCCCAGGACGGCCATTTCGTTCCACCGTGCACGAAAGTAGCCGAGCCCGTCAAAGCGGCCCGCCATGCGGGACGGTGGCAGACTGCGGGACGTGAGCACGCGCCCCTACGTCCTCGCCTCCGCGGCGGTGTCCCTGGACGGCTACCTCGACGACACCAGCGACCAGCGGCTCCTGTTGTCCAACGAGGAGGACTTCGCGCGCGTGGACGACGTGCGCGCGAGCGTGGACGCGATCCTGGTCGGGGCCGGCACGATCCGCACCGACGACCCGCGGCTGCTGGTGCGGTCCGGGCGAGGGAACCCGGTCAAGGTCACGATGACCGAGAGCGGCGACCTCGACCCGTCGGCGAACTTCTTCACCACCGGCGACGTCGAGAAGCTGGTGTACACCTCGGCCGCGGCGGTGCCATCGGTGCGCGAGCGGCTCGGCGCGGTGGCGACGGTGGCCGACGGCGGGGACCCGCTCGACCTGCGGCACGTGCTGGCCGACCTCGCCGGGCGCGGCGTCGGGCGGCTGATGGTCGAGGGCGGCGGGGCGATCCACACGCTGTTCCTCACCGCGGGCGTGGTGGACGAGCTGCACCTGGCGATCGCGCCGGTGTTCGTGGGCGAGGCGACGGCGCCGCGGTTCGTGGGCCCCGGCCGGTTCCCGCCGGGCCGGCTGCGGCTGACCGAGACGCGCCGCATCGGCGACGTCGTGTTCATGCGCTACCACCTGGGGCAGGCGGCGCGCGACCACGGCAGGCTGCGGGAGGCGATCGCGCTGGCGGAGAACTGCCCGCCGTCGGCGACGTTCCGGGTGGGCGCGATCGTGGTCTCGGCTGACGACGAGGTGCTCGCCACCGGGTACTCGGGCGAGACCGACCCGCACGACCACGCGGAGGAGGTGGCGGTCGCCAAACTGGGCGGCGCGGACCTCACCGGAGCGACGATCTACTCGTCGCTGGAGCCGTGCAGCTCGCGGGCGTCGCGGCCGGTGTCGTGCACGCAGCACATCCTGAACGCCGGGATCCCGCGGGTGGTGTTCGCCTGGCGGGAGCCGAACCTGTTCGTGGACTGCGTGGGAGCGGAAACACTGCGCGCGGCGGGCCGCGAGGTGCGGGAGCTGCCCGAGCTGGCGGACCTGGTGCAGGCGACGAACGCGCACCTGCCGTTGTAGGACGGCGTCAGTCCGGCCGGAAGAACGCGAGCATCCGGTGGGCCGCGTCCGGTGCGGCCAGCATGTCCTGCATTCGCGCGGACTGCCGGGCGGCCGCGCTGGTGCGCTCGAACATCTCGTGCTCGTATTCCTTCACGGCGGCGGGAAAGTCGTCCGGGTGCGCGGCCAGCGCGAGGCCGAGCACAGCGCCGTCTAGCAGCGCCGTGTTCGCGCCCTGCCCCACCGGCGGCATCAGGTGCGCGGCGTCGCCGATCAGCGTGACGCCCGGCGTCGACGGCCAGGTCAGGCCGAGCGGGAGCGTGCTGATCGCCCGGAGCCGGACCGTGTCGTCGCACGCGGCGATCAGGGCGGTGAACCGCGGGTCCCAGCCGGCGAACTCCTCGATCAGCCGGGCCCGGGCGGCGGCCGGGTCGTCCAGCGGGATCCCGCAGGTCACCGGCCAGTCCTCGGCGGTGTGGTGGAAGCTGAGGTAGACGCGCACGCGTCCGTGCCGGTGGTCGCCGCGGTCAACGCGTACGTGATCGGCGCGGTGCGGCGGGAGATCGCCGAGCGGCGGGCCGAGCGGGCCACCGGGATGGACAAGCAGCAGTGGCAGGCCGCCCACGGGCCGTACCTGGAGCGGACCCTGGCGACCGGCCGGTTCCCCGCGCTGGCCACGGTCGTCCGCGACGGCGCGCACCTGGACGCCGACGAGACCTTCCGAACCGGCCTCGACTTCCTCCTGGACGGCATCGAAGCACGCATCTCGCGGTGACGCGGGCTGGCGCGGCACCGACAATGTCAACCGCGTCCGGGTTTCGAGTAGGCGCATCACGACCTCCCGGGTGCCCGCGTGCTTCAGCGCCTCGCGGGCCGCGTCGGGCACTGCGGTTCTCCGGGACTCCGTCCGGGTGTCGCCGGTCAGGTCGGACAGCGCCAGCCGCGCCCGCAGCCCCCTCCCGCGCCATCTCCGTCGCCAGTCCCTGGCCGCCACCACCCGGCGTGCCCAGCCCCGCCGCCTGCACGCGCACCCGGTCCACCTCGACGGCCGGATCGCCATCACCTCCAGCGCCTGCAGCACGGTGTCGCGCAGCACCCGCTCCGTCCGCGGCCGCGCACACCAGATCGGCCGCCAGCAGCAACGCGGTGGTGCGCCCGCCGCGGTCCGGCACGCGCAGCACCCACACCAGCCCGGCCAGGTCCGGCCCACGCGACCACCGTCGCCGGAAGCACGAAGCTGTGCGCGGTCACCAGCCAGACCCTTGCGATCGGCAGGACCCGATCCGGTAGGCAGCAGCAGCCGCGTACCGGGTCACGCGCCATCAGCGAGGGGCCCGTCGGTGCTGCTCGCCGCGACGGTGTCCATCCGCTGCAGCGCGGGCACCGGCTCCGGATCGTCGGTCTCCTCCGGCAGCTCGCGCGGCGTGGGCCCCGGCCCCTGGTCCTGGCGAGCCGGGACGAGGTTCAGCGGAGATCCATCCCCAGGTCGAGCGCGGGCGAGGAGTGCGTCAGCGCGCCGACCGACAGGTAGTCCACCCCGGTCTCGGCGTAGGGCCGCGCGTTCACCAGCCGCAGACCGCCGGAGGCCTCCAGCCGGGTTTTCGGCGACAGCTCGTCCCTGCGGCGCACGGCTTCCGCGCACCGCTGCGGCGTGAAGTTGTCCAGCAGCACCTCGTCGGCGCCCGCGGCGAGCGCCTCGTCCAGCTGGTCCAGCGTGTCGACCTCGACCTCGCACGCCAGCTCGGGTGCGTGCTCCCGGGCCGCGGCCAGCGCGGCGGTGACCGAACCGGCGGCGACCACGTGGTTGTCCTTGATCAGCACCGCGTCCCCGAGACCCATCCGGTGGTTCACGCCACCGCCGCACCGCACCGCGTACTTCTCCAACAACCGCAAGCCGGGCAACGTCTTGCGGGAGTCGCGAATCGCGCAGCCGGTACCGTCCACAGCGGACACCCACGCCGCGGTCGCCGTGGCCACACCGGACAGGTGGCACAGCAGGTTCAGCGCCGTCCGCTCGGCGGTGAGCAGCCCGCGCACCGGCCCGCGCACGACCAGCGCGGGCTTGCCCGCCACGAGCGGGCTGCCGTCCTCGAGCCGGTCGAGCACCTCGTAACCGCTGCCGAGCACGGCGTCGAACACCGCGAGCGCGACCGGCACCCCGGCGAGCGTGCCGTCCACGCGCGGGGTGATCTCCGCGGTCGCGGTCGCGCCCTCCGGCACCGTCGCGGCGGTGGTCGCGTCCGGCCCGTACCGCAGGTCCTCCGCCAGCGCGGTCTCCACGACGCGGCGGGCGTCCTCCAGGTCCAGGGTCATGCCACTTCCTCCGTGCAGACGGGGTCGGCCAGCACCGGCTGGCCCGACGGGTTCAGCCTGATCAACAGGCTGCGCTGCCACGTCACGTCGTCCCGCTCGGGGTAGTCACCGCGGACGTGGCAGCCGCGTGACTCGGTGCGCCGCGCCGCCGCGGCCAGCAACGCCTGCGCCACCAGGGTGAGCGAGGCGTTCTCGACGTCGGCGTGCGTCCGCAGTAGACCGTCCGAAGCGGACAGGTCCAGGACGGAGCCGGCCACGGCCAGCCCCTCGGCGTCCCGCCCGATCGCCGCGTACCGGCTCATCGCGCGCTGCACCGCGTCCCGCTCGGCGATCCGCACCCGCCCCCACGCGGGTGCCGCGGCCTGCTTCGGGTCGCCCAGCAGGCCCGCGGCCAGATCCGCGGCCACCGCCTCGGCCGCGGCGGCGCCGGTGACCAGCCCCTCCAGCAGGCTGTTGGACGCCAGCCGGTTCGCGCCGTGCAGCCCGGTCCGCGCGACCTCACCGGCCGCGTACAGCCCGGCGACGCCGGTGCGGCCGTCGCTCCCGGCCACGATCCCGCCACACGCGAAGTGCGCCGCCGGGCTCACCGGGATCGGGTCCCGCACCGGGTCGACGCCGATCGCGCGGCACGCCGCGAAGACCGTCGGGAACCGCTTCGCGAACCCGGGCACGCCGGTCGCGTCGAGGAACACGTGGTCGTCGATCCCGCCCGGCGCCGAGAGGAGCCGCCGCGTGATCGCGCCGGACACCACGTCGCGTGGTGCCAGGTCGCCCAGCGGGTGCACGCCCTGCATGACCGACGCGCCCGCGCCGTCGACCAGCACCGCTCCCTCGCCGCGCACGGCCTCGGTGACCAGCGGGCACCGCCCGCGCGCGCCCGGCGTGTACAGCACGGTCGGGTGGAACTGCACGAACTCCAGGTCGGCGGCCATCGCCCCGGCCCGCAGGCCGAGCGCGACCCCGTCGCCGGTGGCGATCTCCGGGTTCGACGTGGCCTGGTAGAGCTGGCCCATCCCGCCGGTGGCGAGCAGCACCCCGGGCGCGCGCAGCACACCCAGCCTGCCCTCCGGGTCGAGCACCGTCACCCCGGCCACGTCCCCGCGCGGCGTGCGCAACGCGTCGACCGCGATGTGCCGCTCCAGCACGGGCAGGCGGCGGCCGGTGGCCTCGGCGACGAGCGTGCGCTCGACCTCGGCCCCGGTCGCGTCGCCGCCCGCGTGGATGACGCGGAACGCGCTGTGCCCGCCCTCGCGAGCCCGCGCGAGCAGCCCCGCGGCGCCCGGATCGAACCGCGCGCCGGCCGACCGCAGCCAGGACACCGCGCGCGGGCCGCCGGCGAGGATCGCCGCGACCGCGTCGGCGTCGCACAGCCCGGCACCGGCGATCAGCGTGTCCTCGACGTGCCGGGCGACGGAGTCACCCTCGTCGTGCTGGTCCGGCAGCACCACGGCGACGCCGCCCTGGGCCCAGCGGGTGTTGCCGTCCTCGACCGCCGCCTTGGTCACCACCAGCACCCGCAGGCCGAGCTCCTGCGCGCGGATCGCCGCGGTCAGGCCGGCCACGCCGGTGCCGAGCACAACCAGATCGGCACGCGCCTCCCAGCAGGGAGTTTTCGTCTGACCGTCGATAACCGGGCCGGTCATTCGCCGCCGCCCGGCTGGCCGATCTCGATCATCCGCTGCACCGAGGCGCGGGCCCGGGCGGCGGTCTCCGGGTCGACGTGCACCTCGTCGGCGCCCTCGCGCAGCGCGCGCAGCAGGGCGGCCGGGGTGATCATCTTCATGTACGCGCACGACGCGCGGTCGTTCACCGCGCGGAAGTCGATGCCGGGCGCGGCCTTGCGCAGCTGGTGCAGCATGCCGATCTCGGTGGCCACCAGCACCGACTTCGCCTTCGTGGCACGGGCTTCGTGCACCATGTCCCCAGTGGACAGGATCTTCACCTTGTCCGCGGGCACCGCGCCCTCGCCGGCCAGGTACAGCGCCGAGGTGGCGCAGCCGCACTCGGGGTGGATGAACAGGTCCGCGTCCGGGTTCGCCGCGGCGCGCTCGGCCAGCTCGGGACCGTTGATCCCGGCGTGCACGTGGCACTCGCCCGCCCAGATGTGCATGTTGTCGCGCCCGGTCTTGCGCTTGACGTGCGCGCCGAGGAACTGGTCCGGGCAGAACAGGACCTCGCGGTCGGCCGGGATCGAGGCCACCACGTCGACCGCGTTGGACGACGTGCAACAGATGTCCGTCTCCGCCTTGACCTCCGCGGTGGTGTTCACATAGGACACCACGACCGCGCCGGGGTGCTGCGCCTTCCACTCGCGCAGCTGGGCGCCGGTGATGGAGTCGGCGAGCGAGCAGCCGGCGCGCGCGTCCGGGATCAGCACCGTCTTCTCGGGCGACAGGATCTTCGCGGTCTCGGCCATGAAGTGCACGCCGCAGAACACGATGGTCGACGCGTCGCTCGCAGCGGCGATCCGGGACAGCGCGAGGGAATCCCCGGTGTGGTCGGCGATGTCCTGGATCGCCGGAGCCTGGTAGTTGTGCGCCAGCAGCACGGCATCCCGCTCGCGCGCCAGCTTGCGCACCTCTTCCGCCCACGCCTCGTCCGGCTCCACGCCACCGTACGGGGTCAGGTCCACAGTCGCTGCAGTCATCGGCCCTCCTGGACCAGTCGCTGGTTTTCGCCTTACAATCGAAAACCGTGCGAAGTCATATTAACAGCAGCGCCCCCCTGGCACACGAGGTTTTGGCGGCGGTATTGCAGGTGCGTTACGCCACACTGCAGGTGCTGCTGTGGCGCCGCGCGCTGGATCCGCACGTCGGGCGCTGGTCGCTGCCCGGCGGGCGGCTGCGGCCGGACGAGGACGTCGAGACCTCGATCCGCCGCCAGCTCGCGGAGAAGGTGGACGTCCGGCAGCTGAGCCACGTCGAGCAGCTGGCCGTGTTCAGCGCCCCGGACCGGGTGCCCGGCCCGCGTGTGGTCGCCACGGCGTTCCTCGGCCTGGTCCCCTCCGACGTCGACCCCGAGGTCCCGGAGGACACCCGCTGGCACCCGGTGGACGACCTGCCGCGCACCGCGTTCGACCACCGCGACATCGTGCTGCGCGCCCGCGACCGGCTGCGCTCCAAGCTGTCCTACACCAACGTCGGTTTCGCGCTCGCCCCCCGCGAGTTCACCATCTCGGCCCTGCGCGAGCTGTATTCGGCGGCGCTGGGCTACAAGGTCGACGCCACGAACCTGCAGCGGGTGCTGTCCCGGCGCGGCCTGCTCTCCCCCACCGGGCACACCGCGCCGCCGGGCCGCAGCGGGGGGCGGCCGGCCGCGTTGTTCTCCTTCCCGGGGAAGGGCATCCAGGTGACGGACCCCTTCGCGGTGTTCCGTCCGCCGCCCAAACGACGTTGAGCGAGAACCACCGGATCGACGTACCGTGTAGCCGTGGATGCGGAGCGGCAGGAACGAGCGACAGAGACCATCCCCCTGTTCCCGCTGCAAACCGTCCTGCTGCCCGGCGCCACGCTGCCGCTGCACCTGTTCGAGCCGCGCTACCGGCAGCTCGCGGTCGACCTGCTCACCGGCACGGTCCCGGACCGCCGGTTCGGGATCATCGCGATCCGGACCTCCGCGGTGCGCGAGGTGGAGGACCTCGACCACGTCCACCCCATCGGCTGTGCGGCCCTGCTCGGGGACAGCGAGCGGCTGCCCGACGGCCGGTTCGACATCATCACGCGCGGCGAGCGCCGCTTCCGCGTCCTGGACATCGACACCAGCCGCGCGCCCTACCTGGTCGGCACCATCGAATGGGTCGACGACACCCCGGTGCCGACCGCGGCCGAGCGAGCGGTGGCCGGCCTGCGCGACGCGGCGCTGTCGGCGCACGCCGCCTACTGCGACGCGGCCTGGCACCGCGACGCGTGGGCGGCCCCGGAGCCGGAGGTCGGGCCGGGCCCGCTGTCCTACCTGCTCGCCGCCGACTGCCTGCTGCCGCTGGCCGACCGGCAGCAGCTGCTCGAGGAGACCCAGCCGCTGCGCCGGCTGCGGATGGTCAGCCGCATGCTGCGCCGCGAGGCCGGCTTCCTGACGAAGCTGCGGGCCGTGCCCGCTCCCCCGCCCGAGCTGATCCAGCTCGGGCTGCCCGCCAGCCTGAACTGAGACGCTGGCCACAACGTTTTCGCAGGTAACCGGGAACATGGATCTTCCTGGTACCGTTGGACCTTCGGCGCTGGCAACAGCCCCTGCCACCAGCCCGTTCGGATCCCGGTGATTGATCCGAGCCCGGCGTGGCAACCCCAGATACCGCGGCAAGAACCAGATGGGCCCTTTTGCGTGCTCATCGCCCTTGCTGGTGCCTGGAGCGCCAGCTGAAAACGAAACGCATGGAAGGAGGCGGCACGCCATGAGCCGCGACGTGATCGACTGGCGTACGAGTGCCGCCTGCCGGGACGAGGACCCTGAGCTGTTCTTCCCCGTGTCCGAAATGGGCCCGGGCGCCCGGCAGGTCGCACGGGCCAAGGCGGTGTGCGCAAGCTGTCCGGTGCGCGCCGAATGCTTGGCCTACGCACTGGACACCGGTCTCGACAACGGCATCTTCGGCGGCACGACCGAGGGCGAGCGGCGGAGCCTGATCCGCTCGCGCCGTCGCGCCGAGGCGGCCTGAGACACGCCGGCGGCCGGGTTTCCCGTACTGGGGAACCCGGCCGTTCGCGTTCCTAGCCCAGCCTGCGGCCCAGGTCGTCGCGGCCGTTCCAGCCCGCGAGCAGGCCGTAGACCAGCGCGGCGCCCAGCGGCTGGGCCACCAGGACCCACATCGACTCGACGCGCGGCGCCCGCTCGATCACGTCACCGACGTCCGGCGTGGTGGTGACCGCGTAGGCGCTGTTGGCGAACGCCACACCCATCTGGACGCCGAGCCAGGCGGCGAGCAGGCCACCGAGCACCGCGGCGATCATGACCACCGGCCCGCGCCGCTCCCGCAGCATCCAGACGGCAACCCCGGTGACCACGCCGGCGCCGAGGCCGAGCAGCGCGTAGACCGCGAGGTCGTCGAAGCGGTGCCAGCTCTCCAGCTGCAGCGGGACCAGCTGGCCGCCGTCGAACACGCGCACCCGCTCGGGCGGCGCGAGCAGCGACCAGACCCAGCCCAGCGGGATACCGAGCACGCCGATCAGCGACAACAGGCTGACCGCGGGCAGCAGATCGGCCTTCACGACCACCCGCGGCCGCGGCGGCCGCCGGGTGAACAGCACAGCGGACAGCTCCGGGCCGGGGGCTCCCGGCCTGGCCTGCACCGGCGACGAGTCGGCCACCGCACCCCTTTCGTTCCCGGGTGATCGCACCGGAACGAGATTAGCCGGTCTCCCCACTCGTGTACGCACCGTGTCGGTCGCGTCGCCCGATCACGGCGCGATGCGACGCCGGACACGTCTCAGGTGGACAGGCCCTTCTCGAACCGCTCGGCGTCGAAGTCGCCGCCGAACCACGGCGACAACCCGGCCCGGGCGACCTCCAGGAAGGCGCCGCGGCCCAGCCCACCCGCCCCCTCGGGGAGGGCGCCGAGCAGCGGCGATCCGGCCGCTACCGGCAGGTCCGAGACGTTGCACAGCGCGGCCAGGTCCGGCTGCGCGGGCCACGACCCGACGACGACGCCGAGCACGTTGAGCCCCCGCGCGGTCGCGACCTCGGCGGTCAGGGCCGTCGCGTTGAGGGTGCCGAGCCCGGCCTCGGCGACCACCAGCAGCGGGGCGGACAGCGCCCAGGCGACGTCGGCCAGGGTGGCGCCCTCGGCGTCGAAGCGGACCAGCAGTCCCCCGGCGCCCTCGACCAGCACCAGGTCGTGGCTCTCGGCCAGCTCGCTCGCCGCCCGCGCGGCCTCCGCCGGCCGGACGGGCGGGATCCCGCTGCGCCGCGCCGCCACCTCGGGGGCGAGCGGGTCGGGATACCGGCGCAGCTCGCGGGTCGTGACGTCCCCGGCGAGGCGGGTCACCTCGTCGACGTCGCCCGGCTCCTCCGGGCCGACTCCGGTCTGCGCGGGTTTCAGCACGGCCACCCGGCGGCCCTCGGCACGCGCGAGCGCGGCGAGGGCCGCGGTCACCGCGGTCTTGCCGACGCCGGTTCCGGTCCCGGTCACCACCAGCACGCTCACGGGATCCGACATTAATACCGGCGCCGGCGGACCGGCTTTCCGGTGGGTGGCTACCGGGTGACCATCGGGTTGCCCTCCGCGGTCCCGCGCTCCGGCACCACCTCGTCGGTGGCGGACACGAACGCCCCCGCCTCCGCGTTGTAGAGGTGCACCTTCGCGGCGCCGACCTCGAAGTACATGCCGACCAGGTCGACCTCGCCGCGGGCCTCGGCGGCCGCGATCACCGGGTACTCCCGCAGCCGGTCCAGCTGCTGCAGGACGTTGTGCAGCGCCAGCTGGTCGGCCTCGGACGCGGGCAGGGAGTCCCCGACGCGGATCGGCGCGTGCGTCTCGGACCGCGCCAGGCTCGGCTCGGCGTGCTTGAGCCAGGACTTCAACGCCGGCGCGCCCTCCGGCGCACCGTTCAGCAGTGCCTTCATCGCACCGCACGACGAGTGCCCGCACACCACGATCTCGCGCACCTTGAGCACCCCGACCGCGTACTCGACGGCGGCGCCGATGGACGCGTCCGACCCGTCAGCGCACGTGGCGTGGTCGGGCACCAGGTTGCCGATGTTGCGCACGGTGAACAGGTCACCCGGCCCGCTGCTGGTGATCAGGTTCGGCACGATCCGCGCGTCGCCGCAGGTGATGAACAGCGTCTCCGGGTTCTGCCTGTCGGCCAGCTTGCCCAGGATCGGGCGGACCAGCTGCGACGTGCGCCGCTCGAACTCGCGCATGCCGCGCCGCATCGAGCTCCCCCGCGCCTGCCGCTGCTGCGGGACCTCGACCGGATCCGCCTGCTGGGCGCGCTGCCACTCCGACCAGGGGGCGAACCAGCGCGGCGCGATCCGCTGGGCCTTGGCCTTGTGCACGGTCGGCTCACCGGCCTTGCCCCGTTCGAACCAGGGGTGCCCGATCTCGTCGACGATCACCTGACCGCCGGCCTCCTCGTGGGAGTGCTGCCACTCCGACAGGGTCTCGAACGCGGCGTGGTCGAGGTAGTCCACGACGAGTTCGAGGGTCACCGTCGCGCCGCGCGGGATGGTGCCCAGCACCGAGGTCAGGCGCGGGATCGAGAGCGAGGACAACGCCCCCTCGACGACGACGCGCCACTTGTCGCCGTCGCGTTCGACGTGGATGCCGGACCACAGCAGGCGGCGCAGCATGATCAGCGCGGACGCGGCGATCCCGATCAGCACACCGGTGAGCAGGTCGATGGTCACGACGCCGAGCAGCGTGATCAGGTAGACCGGCAGGTCGCCGTGCCGCCGGAGCTCCCGGATCTGCGCCGGGTTGACGAGTTTGGCGCCGACGTGGACCAGCAGCGCGGCGAGCGCGGCCAGCGGGATGTTGCGCAGCGGCCCGGCGAGCACGGCGACGAACAGGAGGATCCACAGGCCGTGCAGGATCGCGGACACCCGCGTCCGGGCGCCGCTCTGCACGTTGGTCGAGCTGCGCACGATCACGCCGGCGACCGGCAGGCCGCCGAACGTGCCGGACACCATGTTGGCCGCGCCCTGGCCGACCAGCTCGCGGTTGAGGTTCGCCCGCGGGCCGGTGTGCATCTTGTCCACCGCCACCGCGGAGAGCAGGGTCGCCACGCTCGTGACCAGCCCGATGGTCACGACGGCGACGCCGAAGTCGAACCACCCGGCGTCGGGGAACTCCGGCACGAAACCGAGGTCGAGCACGTTGTCCGGAACGTCCACACGGGACACGTTCAGGCCGGCGACGAGTGCCAGCACGGTGGCGATCAGGATCGCGGCCAGCGGGCCCGGGACCTTGCGAACCGCCGCGGGCAGTTTGCCCCACGCGAGCATGATGCCGAGGGTGACCAGCCCGATCAGGGTGGCGGCTCCGTGCGGGTCGAGGACCAGCGCGGGCAGCCCGAGCAGGTTGTCGACCGGCGAGCTCTGCGCGGTGCCGCCGAAGACGATCGGGAGCTGCGAGAGCACGATCGTGACGCCGATGCCGGCGAGCATGCCGTGGACGATGGCGGGGGACAGGGCCAGCGCGGCACGCGCGATCCGGCTCAGCCCGAGCAGGATCTGCAGTGCGCCGGCCAGCACGGTGATGGCGCAGGTGGCGGCCCAGCCGAACTCGTTGATGGTCTCCGCCACGATCACGGTGAGCCCGGCCGCGGGACCGCTGACCTGCAGCGGCGCCCCGCCGAGCGCGCCGGCCACGACACCGCCGACGATCGCGGCGATCAGGCCGGCGACGATCGGCGCGCCGGAGGCCAGTGCGATGCCCAGCGACAGCGGGATCGCGACGAGGAAGACGACCAGCGAGGCCGGCACGTCGTGGCGGAGGTTGTCCAGCGCGGACCGCCACGAGCGGGGCGGAGCGTGCTCACGCTCCTGGGCAGAGTTGTCAATCATTCACGCCTCCGGTGCGCAGGTTCCCGAACTTGGGGATGAACCGAGGAAAGGCCAGCCTCAGTGACGGCCTGTAGCACCACAGATACCGAAAAACGTCCGAGATGTCCGGTATGCAAAGAAGTTCTCACGTTTTGTTCACAAAGGGTCATGACTGATGCGTAACGGCGTATTGGCGCGCGGCCATCAGTGCGCGTGACCCGCGTCACCGGCGCGATCGATCCGGGTCGCAAAAAGTGACGAAGAGTGATCAACAGCGGCGCTAGTGGCTCCGCTCACACTGGATTAGGTGAATTATTCACGGCGGCAGCTATCAGGCTCTGGAGCGCTCTCGCGACCTGCCTCGCCGCCCTGGCGGCGTCGGCAGCATGACCGAGGTGGACCACGCGCGCGCCTGTAGCAGGCGGCGCGGGGTGACCGGCGGTGAGCGCCTTGCCCACGCCAAGCACATCCGGGGTCACCTGGGCGTGGCCGGCGCCCGGGCGGCCTACCCCGTGAACTGCCGGCGCGAGACCTGGGCGTGCGCCATCCGCCGCAGCGCCGCGAACAACGCGTCGCCCAGGACGGTGCCCACCACCGCGCCCTCCACGACCGCCTCGGTCGTGCCGAGCCGGGCCACCGCCGTGACGTCGGCTTCGGCGACCGAGTCCGCTGCCTCCGCGTAACGGTCCAGCGCGTCCAGCACCCACTCGTGCCCGACCTGACGCAGCGCGCACAGCACGCCGAGCAGGGACTCGACCACCGGCGACTCGGGGTGCACGTCCCAGCCCCGCCGCCGCGCCGTCTCCCCGATCCGGCCCATCGCCCACGCGCGGTCCTCGGCCGTCACCTCCAGCTTCGCCATCGGCAGGCCGTGCTGGGCCAGGCCGAGGATGCCGTGCGTCGACGTGCCGGAGTCGTCGATCGCCGCCAGCACCTCCCCCACCGCGGCGATCGACAGGCCCCCGATCTCCAGCAGGGCACGCACCAGCTTCAGCCGCCGCACGTGTGCCGCGCCGTAACGGGCCTGGTTGGGGCTGGTCAGCTCACCGGGCGGGAGCAGTCCCTCGCGCTGGTAGTACTTGATCGTCGCGACCGGGACACCCGACTCCCGGCTCAGCTCCGCCATCCGCATCCGGTGTTCCTCCTCTGGACATACCCCGCATGGGTAGAGTAACTTCCCATTTCAGATAGTACAGCTATCCGTTGTGGAGGCGATGACGATGACGACGCTGTCCCTGCGCTCAGCCACCACCCGCCGGGCCGTGCTGCACTACGTCGAGATGTGGATCGCCATGGGCCTGGGCATGGCCGTCCTCGGGCCGCTCGTCCGGCTGGGTTTCGACGCGGCCGGCTGGTCCGCGGTGCTGGACCGCACCGACTGGCGCGCCATGATCATGGCGACCGAGATGGCCCTGCCGATGGCCGCGTGGATGCGGGTCCGCCGGCACGGCTGGGGCTCGGTGGCCGAGATGACCGCGTGGATGTACGTGCCGTTCGCGGTGCTGCTCGTGCCGTACTGGACCGGCGTGATCTCCGGCGGGGCGCTGATGGGCATCGGCCACGGCCTGATGGGCCTGGCCATGGCGGTGGTGGTCTACCGCCACCGCCACGACCACTGATCCGTCAGCCGAGCACGACCGGGAGCCTGTCCAAGCCGTGCACGAGCGTGCTCTCCCGCCACCGCAGCTCGCCCGGCTCGCCGTCGAGCCCGATCGCGGGGAAGCGGTCGAGCAGGCGGCCCAGCGCCACCTCCGCCTCGAGCCGGGCCAGCGGCGCGCCGACGCAGTAGTGGATGCCGTGGCCGAACGCCAGGTGACCACCGGCCGGGCGGGTCACGTCCAGGCGGTCCGGGTCGGGGAACCGCGCGCCGTCGCGGTTGGCGCCCACCAGTGAGATCAGCACGAACTCGTCGGCCGGGATCTCGACGTCGCCCACCGGCACCGGCTCGGCCGTGAACCGCAGGGTCGCGATGTTGATCGGCCCCTCGAACCGCAGGAACTCCTCGATCGCGCCCGGCAGCAGCGACGGGTCCGCGCGCAGGGCCGCGAGCTGGTCCGGGTGCCGCAGCAGCGCCAGCACGCTGTTGCCGATCAGGTTGACCGTGGTCTCGTGCCCGGCGACGAGCAGCAGGAACGCCATCGCCACCAGCTCCTCGGGCGAGAGCTGGTCACCCTCGTCCGACACGTGCACCAGATCGGACAGCAGGTCCTGGGTCGGGGCCGTGCGCTTGGCGTCGACCAGCGCGGTGAGGTAGGCGGCCATCGAGCGGGCCGCGTCGTGGAAGTTCTCCTGCGGGCCGGAGTTGAGCAGCGTGTTCGACCACTCGCGGAACTCGCCGCGCTCCGCCTCCGGGATGCCGAGCAGCTCGCAGATCACCGTGATCGGCAGCGGGTAGGCGAACGCGTCGAGCAGGTCGGCCCGGTCCCGCGTCGCCATTTCGTCCAGCAGCTCGTCGGTGATCTGCTCGATGCGCGGCCGCAGCCGGGCGACGGTGCGCGCGGTGAAGGCCTTGTTGACCAGCTTGCGCAGCCGCGTGTGGTCCGGCGGGTCGGTGTTGAGCATGTGGTGGCGCAGCAGGGTGTCCGGCTCGCCCGTGCCCGCCGTCCCGCCGGTCGCGGTCAAGCGGGCCTGGAACAGCTCCTGCGCCCGGTTGGCGTCCTTGCTCAGGCGGGGGTCCGCCAGCAGCGCCTTGGCCTCCGCGTATCCCGAGACCATCCACACCCGCAGCCCGCGGGGCATGATCGCGGGCCGCACCGGCCCCTCCTCGCGCAACGCGCGGTAGAGGGCGTGCGGATCCTGGATGATGTCGTCGTCGAGCCTGATCGGTTCGTCCACCACGCGCATTCGCGGTCCTCCCAGTGACGTTCGTGCTCCGGCAAGGCGTCAACGGACCGCGGGCGCGAATGGTGCCCGCCTCACCGGGCGGCGAGCGCGCCGGCGAGCCGGTCCACCACTCCCTTCCAGTACTCCCGCTGCGCGGCGCGCTCCTCGGGGCCGGCCAGCCACTCCTGGTGGAAGCGGACCACGGTCCCGCTGCCCGACGGGGAAACCGTCACCTGCACCGTCGAGTCGTGGTCCCAGCCCTTCGGCCGCCAGGTCAGGCGGATGCGGTCGAGCTCGCGGTAACCGCGGATCTCGCCGACCGTGCCGTCGGCGGTCTCGTAGCACTCCCCCTTCCCCCGGGCACGGCGGCGCCGAGCCAGATCTCCGCGCCCGCGTCGCTGGTGAGGAACTCCCACACGGTGGTGGCCGGGTACGGCAACGTGCGCGAGACGCCGATCTGCCAGCCCGCGTCGGCGGTCCGGCCCACTTCCTTGGTCATGAGCTCATGATGGCAGGAGGCACCGACAGTTCCGGGACGTTCATGCGGCACGATGGGAGATCGTGCGGTACCGGCCCATCACCTTCGACCGCCTCGCCCGGGAACTGGCCGAGCGGGTGCTCGCGCTGGACGCGCCGTGGGTGCGCGTCGCCGTGGACGGCCCGGCCGGCACCACGACGCTCGCCGACGCGCTCGTCGACCCGCTGCGGGTGGGCGGACGCGCGGTGCAGCGGGTGTCCACCGTGGATTTCCTGCGCCCGGCGTCGCTGCGCTTCGAGTACGGGAAGGAGAACCCGGACTCCCGGTACTGGTCGTGGCTCGACGAGGGCGCGTTGCGGCGCGAGGTGCTGGACCCGTTGGGGCGCAACGGAAGCGGCTTGGTGCTGCCCGCGCTGTGGGACGCGGCCCGCGACCGGGCGACGCGCCGGGAGCGGGTGCCGCTGCCGCCGCCAGGGGTGCTGATCGTCGACGGGGAGATGCTGCTGGGGCGTGGCCTGCCGCTGGAGCTGACCGTGCACCTGCAGCTGTCCCCGGCAGCGCTGCGACGCCGCCTGCCCGAGGACGAGCAGTGGGCGCTGCCGGCGTTCGAGCGGTACGAGGAGGAGGTGCGCCCCGCGGAGACCGCGGACGTGGTGGTACGCGCCGACGACCCCCGGCACCCAGCGGTGCTGGAGCGGGCGGCGTGACACTCGCCGGGCGACGACCGGCCCAGTTCGGTCGGACACGTAGCTCGCCGGCTGGTGACCGGCCACAACCCGCGCAACCGCCCCACGCTCGCCAGGTAGCCACCGGCCCACACTCTGCCGCCCGTGCGCCGCTCGCCCAGTGGCGACCACCCCACGCGGCGCAAGGCCCGCCCGGTAGTCACCTCCCACTCGGCCGCCCACGCCGCGCGGCACAGCGCGGCCGAACCGCGCCCCGAGCGGTCAGGTCGTGGTGACCGGCTCGCCGCTCAGGAACGTCCGCAGGCGGGCACCCAGCAGGTCCCACCGCCACTGCTCGGTCACCCAGGTCCGGCCGGCGGCGCCCATCTTGCGCGCGCGGGAGGGGTCGGTGAGCAGCGGGGTGAGGGTCTCGACCAGCTGGTGGACGTCGCGGCCGTTGACGACGTGGCCGGTCACCTCGTCCAGCACCGTCTCCGGCGCGCCGCCCGAGTTGCCCGCCACGACCGGCAGGCCCGTCGCCGAGGCCTCCAGGTACACGATGCCGAGGCCCTCCACGTCCAGGCCCTTGCCGCGAGTGCGCGCGGGCATCGCGAAGACGTCGCCGGCGGCGTAGTGCGCGGGCAGCTCCGGCCACGGCACCGAGCCGGTGAAGACGACGTCGGCGGCGACACCCCGCGCGTCGGCCAGCCGTTCCAGGGACTTCCGGTACGGACCGCCGCCGACCAGCAGGAGTGCGACGTCCGGGACCCGGCGGCGCAGTTCCGGCAGGGCGTGGATGAGCATGTCCTGGCCCTTGCGCGGCACGAGCCGGGACACGCAGACGACGGTCGGCCGGTCGCCGAGGCCGTGCCGGGCGCGGATCTCGGCGCGGGCGGCGTCGTCCGGCTTGAACACATCCGGGTCGACGCCCGGCGGCAGCAGCTCGAGCCCGGCCGACGGACCGAACGCCGACGCGAACCGGCCGCGGGTGTACTTGCTGACGTAGGTGATCACGTCGGTCGTGTCGCCGATGCGGCGCAGCGCCTGGCGGGCCAGCGGCAGCATCGACCAGCCGACCTCGTGCCCGTGGGTGCTCGCGACGACGCAGTCCGCGCCCGCGGCCCGCAGCGGCTGGGCGAGCAGGGCCAGCGGGGCGGCGGCGCCGAACCAGACGGCCTGGCAGTCGTGCGCGCGCAGGATGTCCTTGGCGCGGCGGAGCACGTCCGGGGTGGGCAGCATGAGCGACGTGGGGTGCCGGACGACCTCGAACGGCGCGGCGGCGTCGAACTCGGGGTGCGAGCCGGAGGGCTTGTCCCAGGAGGGTGCGTAGACGACGAGCTGGTCCGGCGGCAGCAGGCGCGCGAAGGAGTTCAGGTAGTTCTGGATCCCCCCGGGCCGCGGCGGGAAGTCGTTGGTCACCAGCAGGGTCCGAAGCACGGGCTGGAGACTACTAGGGCGGACGGGCGGGTTCGCGGCCCAGTCGGGGCCGCCCGGGAACGACGAAGGGGCGGCACCGGCCATGGCCGGTGCCGCCCCTGTCGTGCTGCGACCTCAGCTCACCGCGACGCGGCGGGCCGAGACGTAGTTGTTCTGCAGCGGCGAGATCTTGACGACGTCCCCGGTCTCGGGGGCGTGCACCATCTTGCCGTCGCCCAGGTAGATGCCCACGTGGTGAATCGGCGAGCCGAAGAACACCAGGTCGCCGGGCTGCAGCTGGGCCCGCGAGACCGCGACCCCGGCCGAGGCCTGCGACTGGCTCGTGCGCGGCAGGGTGATGCCGGCCTTGCCGTAGGCGTACAGGGTCAGGCCGGAGCAGTCGAACGAGCTGGGACCGGTGTCGCCCCAGCCGTACGGGCTGCCGAGCTTGCTCAGCGCGACGTCGATCGCCGTCTGGGCGGCCGCCGTCGGGGCAGGCACGTTCGGCGCGTTGCCGCCGGTGTCCTTCTGCGCGGCCCGCTCGGACGTGGTGAGCCGCTGACGCACCTGGTCCAGCTGGTCGAGCTGGGCCTGCAGGGCGGCCTGCCGCGCGTGCAGGTCGTTCAGCAACGTCGCGGCCGCGTCCTTGGCGGCCTGCGAGCGGGTCTGGGCGTCGGCTGCCGCGGCCTGGGCGTTGGCAGCCGCCTGGACCGCCGCGTTGTAGTCGGCCAGCGCCTTGTTCTTCTCGTCGGCGAGCACCTCCAGAGCGGAGGAGCGCTCCAGGAAGTCCTGCGCCGAGGTGCCGTTCAGCAACGCGGACAGCTTGTTGAACTGCACGCCGCCGACGAACGAGGCGTCGGCGAACTGGTCGACCACGCCCTGGTACTGCTCCTTCGCGGCCAGCGCCTGCTGCCCGGCCGCGTTGGCGGCCGCCAGGTCGGCGTTGGCCCGGTCCAGATCGGCCTGCTTGGCGTCGAGGTCGGCCTGCGCCTGCATGGCCTCTTGGTTCAGCTGCTCGGCCTGGGCGGCGAGCTGGCGGTACTGCGCCAGTGCGTCCGCCGAGTTGGTGGGCTGCTGGGGGGCGGGGCGGGGGACCGCGCCGGCCGGGGCCGGGGGGAAACCGCCGACCGCGAGT
>NZ_PQHW01000087.1 GCF_003385215.1 Amycolatopsis thermalba
CCCGGCGGCTGGGTGGGGGTCATGCCGTCAGCTCCGGGTAGAGGGGGTGGCGGGCGGTGAGGTCGGCGACGCGGGCGGAGAGCTTGTCCAGGTCGGCGGCGGAGGCGTCCGGCCGCAGGGCCAGCGCGGCGATGTCGGCGACCTCGGCGAAGTCGTCGTCGCCGAACCTGCGGGCGGCCAGCGCGGGCGTGCCGAACCGCAGGCCGGAACTGATCATCGGCGGACGCGGGTCGAACGGGACCGCGTTGCGGTTGACGGTGATGCCGACCTCGTGCAGCCGGTCCTCGGCCTGCTTGCCGTCCAGTTCGGACTCCCGCAGGTCGGCCAGCACCAGGTGCACGTCGGTGCCGCCGGTCAGCACCCCGATCGTGTCCTCGCGCAGCAAGCGCTCGGCGAGGATCTTCGCGCCGCGCAGGGTGCGTTCCTGGCGCTCCCGGAACTCCGGCTCGGCGGCCAGCTTGAACGCCACCGCCTTGCCGGCGATCACGTGCTCCAGCGGCCCGCCCTGCTGGCCGGGGAACACGCTGCTGTTGAGCTTCTTCGCCAGTGCCCGCTCGGCCAGGATCACGCCGCCGCGCGGGCCGCCGAGGGTCTTGTGCGTGGTCGAGGTGACGACGTGCGCGTGCGGCACGGGGGAGGGGTGCAGGCCCGCCGCGACCAGGCCGGCGAAGTGCGCCATGTCGACCATCAGGTACGCGCCGACCTCGTCGGCGATCCGGCGGAACGCGGCGAAGTCCAGGTGCCGCGGGTAGGCCGACCAGCCGGCCACGATCAGCTTCGGCCTGCGCTCCCGGGCCAGCCGCTCGACCTCGTCCAGGTCGACGCGGTGGTCCCCGGCGCGCACGTGGTAGGCGGCCACATCGTAGAGGCGGCCGGAGAAGTTGAGCTTCATCCCGTGCGTCAGATGCCCGCCGTGCGCGAGGTCCAGGCCGAGGATCGTGTCCCCGGGTTCCAGCAGCGCGGCCATCGCGGCGGCGTTGGCCTGCGCGCCGGAGTGCGGCTGCACGTTGGCGTACTCGGCGCCGAAGAGCGCCTTGAGCCGGTCGATCGCCAGCGTCTCGATCTCGTCGACGTGCTCGCAGCCGCCGTAGTAGCGGCGGCCGGCGTAGCCCTCGGCGTACTTGTTGGTCAGCACCGACCCCTGCGCCTGCATCACCGCCAGCGGCGCGAAGTTCTCGCTCGCGATCATCTCCAGGGTGTCCCGCTGCCGGGCGAGCTCGCGCCCGATCGCCGCGTGCACCTCCGGGTCGGTCTCCGGCAGGGAACGCCCGAGCACGCGCTGGGGGCTGAGTGCGCCAGCGCGGCCGATGGCCACCGACATGCTGCCTCCCTGTCTCATACCTCTGTTCGCCGACTGATATATCAACTGGCGGCCACGCTACGGCCGGTGTCCGGCGGGGTCAAGAGCCGATTCCGGCGAACCCGTTGTTACTCGTGAGTTCCTTGTCCGGCAGGCATTTCCCGGTTCGTGTTTCGGGTTCGCAAACTCCTCGCCATCGCCGGTTCAGGTCTTGACAGAACCGGCGGGCAAGCCGCACTGTGGTCCGCATCGCAGTTGCATATCGCGCAGGTGTTGCGCAAGAAGCAACAACTAGTCCCCGGTCACTCACACCACCACGGAGCGTTCGTTGACCGAGAACACCACCGCCGCGCCGGCCACCGACCAGCCCGGGCTCCCGTCGAGCCTGATCCCCACGCTCGCCGGGATCACCTACACCGACGAGACGATCTTCGCGCTGGAGCAGGAGAAGATCTTCGAGCAGATGTGGTTCTGCGCGGTCCGCAGCGCCGACCTGCCGAAACCCGGCGACTTCCGCACCGTCCAGGTCGGCCGCGAGAGCGTGCTGGTGACCCGGTCGCGGGACGGCGCCCTGCGGGCCTTCCTCAACATCTGCCGCCACCGCGGCGCGCGCCTGTGCGTGGAGGAGTCCGGCACGGTCAAGCGGAACTTCCAGTGCCCCTACCACGCGTGGACCTACGGCCTGGACGGCAAGCTCGTCGCGGCGCCGAACCTGACCTCGATGCCGGACATCGACCGCACCGAGTACGGCCTCAAGCCGGTGCACCTGCGGGAGTGGCTCGGCTACGCGTGGCTGTGCCTGGCGCCGGAGCCACCCTCGTTCGAGGAGACGGTGCAGGCGGACGTGGCCGGCCGGCTCGGGCAGCTCGACGCGATCGGCAACTACGGCATCGAGGACCTGGCCCTGGGGCGGCGCATCACCTACGACGTCAAGGCCAACTGGAAGCTCATCATCGAGAACTTCATGGAGTGCTACCACTGCGCGACGATCCACCCCGAGCTGACCGAGGTGCTGCCGGAGTTCGCCGACGGGTACGCCGCGCAGTACTACGTCGGCCACGGCGCCGAGTTCGGCGAGGAGGTCAGCGGGTTCACCGTGGACGGCAGCGCCGGGTTCGACCGGCTCGGCGGGGTGGACGAGCACCAGGACCGCCGGTACTACGCGATCACGATCCGGCCGCAGGTGTTCGTCAACCTCGTGCCCGACCACGTGATCATCCACCGGATGTTCCCGATGGCCGCCGACCGCACGATCGTGGAATGCGACTGGCTCTACGCCCGGGAAGTGGTGGAATCCGGCCGCGACGTGTCACACTCGGTCGAGCTGTTCCACCGCGTGAACCAGCAGGACTTCGACGCCTGCGAGCGTTGCCAGCCCGCGATGTCCTCGCGGGCCTACGCCCAGGGCGGGGTCCTCGTCCCGTCCGAACACCACATCGGCGAATTCCACCAGTGGGTCGAGCGGACACTGGCCGGCGGGCGGTGACGCGGTGACCATCTCGCAGAGCGCAGGGGGGGCAACCGGACAACCAACTCGAGCAAGAGGCGGTGAGCGTCGTGCCCGGTGAGCAAGCAGCGACCCGGCCGGAACCCAGGGCTCGCGGCGGGATGGATCGCGTGGTGTTCGTCGTCGCGGCGGTGGTCGCGGCGGGATTCCTGGCCTGGGGGGTGTTCGCCACCGACAGCCTCTCCAGCGTCTCGGCCGGCGTGCTGGACTGGCTGATCCGCAACACCGGCTGGGCGTTCCTGCTCGCCGCGACCGGGTTCGTCCTGTTCGCGATCTGGCTGGCGTTCAGCCGGTACGGCAAGATCCCGCTCGGGCACGACGGCGAGCGGCCGGAGTTCCGCACGATCTCGTGGATCGCGATGATGTTCAGCGCCGGCATGGGCATCGGGCTGATGTTCTACGGGGTCGCCGAACCGCTGTCGCACTTCGTGGAACCGCCGCCGGGCACGGTCGAGGGCAGCACCGACGCCGCCGTGGAGACCGCGATGGCCACCTCGCTGTTCCACTGGGCCATCCACCCGTGGTCGATGTACGCGGTCGTCGGGCTGGCCATCGCCTACGGCACCTTCCGGCGCGGCCGCAAGCAGCTGATCAGTTCGGCGTTCGCGCCGTTGTTCGGGGAGCGGGTGAGCGAGGGCCCGCTGGGCAGGCTCATCGACATCCTGGCGATCTTCGCGACGCTGTTCGGGTCGGCCGCGTCGCTCGGGCTGGGCGCGCTGCAGATCGGCAGCGGGCTGGTGCAGCGCGGCTGGCTGTCGGACAACCCGGGCACCGGCCTGCTCATCGGCGTGATCGCGGTGCTGACGGTGGCGTTCGTGGCCTCCGCCGTGTCCGGGGTCGCGAAGGGCATCCAGTGGCTGTCCAACATCAACATGGTGCTGGCGGCCGTGCTCGCCGTGTTCGTCTTCGTGGTCGGGCCGACGATCTTCATCCTCAACCTGGTGCCCTCGACGATCGGCGACTACTTCCGCGAGATGGGCGAGATGATCTCGCGGTCGGGCGCGTCCGGCGGCGAGAACATGGAGAGCTGGCTGTCCTCGTGGACGATCTTCTACTGGGCGTGGTGGATCTCGTGGACGCCGTTCGTGGGCATGTTCATCGCGCGGATCAGCCGCGGCCGCACGATCAAGCAGTTCGTGGTCGGCGTGATCCTCGTTCCGTCCGTGGTGAGCCTGGCGTGGTTCAGCATCATGGGCGGTACCGCGATCACGCTGCAGCGCGGCGGCACCGATCTGGCGAGCGCGGGCAGCGCGCAGTCGCAGATGTTCGGGGTGCTGGACCAGTTGCCGCTGGCCGCCGTGGCGAGTGTCGTGGTGATGGTGCTGGTGGCGATCTTCTTCGTGTCCGGCGCGGACGCCGCGTCGCTGGTGATGGGATCGCTGTCGCAACGCGGCGCGATCGAACCGAAGCGCTGGCTGGTGGTGTTCTGGGGCGTGGCGACCGGCGCCGCGACGGCGGTGATGCTGCTGGTCGGCGGCGGCGGTGACGAGGCGCTGACCGGGCTGCAGAACCTGACGATCATCGCGGCGGCGCCGTTCGCGCTGGTGATGGTGGTGCTGTGCGTGGCGCTCGCGAAGGACCTGCGCAGCGACCCGATGATCCGGCGGGAGGAGAAGAGCGCGGAGATCGTGGAGCAGGCCGTGCTGACCGGCAACCGCCACTACGACGGCGACTTCTGCCTGCAGGTCGCCCCGGCGAACGAGGCGGGCCCGGCCGGGAACGGCCGCGCACCGGTGGAGAAGGTGGACTGAGGGAGGGGCGCCCGCCCCGGCGGGCGCCCACCTCAGTCGTGCGCCGGCTCCAGGGACAGGTCCCAGAACCCCGCGTAGCGGCCGCCGCGCCGGAGGAGGTCCTCGTGGGTGCCGTCTTCGGTGATCCGGCCGTGCTCCAGGACGACGATGCGGTCGGCGCGCCGGACCGTGCGCAGCCGGTGCGCCACCATCACCACCGTGCGGCCGGCCATCAGCCGCTCGATGCCGTCCTGCACCGCGGTTTCGTTCACCGGGTCCAGCGCGGAGGTCACCTCGTCCAGCAGCACGACCGGGGCGTCCTTCAACAACGCGCGGGCGATCGACACCCGCTGGCGCTCGCCGCCGGACAGCAGGGCACCACCTTCCCCGACGGTCGCCGACCAGCCCCCGGGCAGGCGCTCGACCACCTCGTCCAGCCGGGCCGCCGTCGCCGCCGCGCGGACCTCCGCCGCGGTCGCGTCCGGACGGCCCAGGCGCACGTTCTCCTCGATCGTGCCGTCGAACAGGTACACGTCCTGGAACACGATCGCGATCCGGGACATCAGCTCCGCGGCCGCCATCGCCCGCACGTCCACGCCGCCGACGCGCACCGCGCCCGCGTCCACGTCGTGGAACCGCGCGATCAGCTGCAGCAACGTGCTCTTCCCCGCGCCCGAGGGGCCGACCACCGCGAGCCGCTGCCCCTCCCGAACGGACAGTGACACACCGTCGACCACCGTCCGGTCGCCGTGCCGGAAGGTGACCGCGTCGAACTCCAGGTCGTGGCGCTCCGGCACGACCGGGTCGGCCGGTTCCGGCAGCGGCTCGGTGCGCAGCACCGCGTCGAGCCGGGCCAGTTCGGCGCGTGCGGCGCGCAGCTTGCCCCCGGTTTCGGCCAGCGACAGCAGCGGATCCGCGCACCGCGCCGCCAGCACGAGGATCGACAAGACCTCCGCCGCGCCGATGCGCGCGCCGAGCGCGAGGGCGGCGCCCAGGACCAGCACTCCGGTGAACATCGCCTGCACCACCAGCGTCAGGCCCACCGCGGCGGGCAGCGCCGACAGCGTGGACCGGCGCGACGCGCGCTGCACGTCCCGCAGCGAGTCGTCCAGCAAGCGGAACCGTTCGGCGGTCCGGCCGCCCGCCCGCAGCACCGGCTGCGCCTGCAGGAACTCGATCACCCGCGCGGTGGCCTGCTGGTCGCGTTCGTGGCGTTCCGCGTCCGCGGCGGCCATCGCGCGTCCCGACCAGACCTGGATCGCCACCACCAGCGGCGCGGCGGCCAGCGCGGCCAGCCCCAGCCACCAGTCGAACGCGAGCATCACGGCGACGACCGTCAGGGGAGTCACGCAGGCCGAGACGAACGGGGCCAGCAGGTGCGCGATCACGCTCATCGCCTGCAGCACGCCGCGACTGGCCAGCACGGACACCTCGCCGACCCGCCCGGCGCCGTACCAGCCGAGCGGCAACCGGGCCAGGTGGTCGCCGAGCCGGTGGTACATGCCGCGCAGCAACGTGCTCCCGACCCGGAAACCGGCGAGGTCGCCGGCGTAGCGCAGCACCGCGTAGACCGCCACCGCGGCGCCGAACCCGGCCAGCCACGGCCAGACCTCCCCGGGTGTGCCGCCGAAGAGCGCCCGCAGCACCGGCACCAGCAGGGCGTAGGACAAGCCCTCGGCGATCGCGGTGACGGTCATCAGGGCGACGGTGCGCCGCACCGGGCGGGCGTAGTCGCGGCCCAGCACGCGCAACAGCGTGGCGATCATCGTGGTTCCTCTCCCCGGGCCCGCCAGAACGCGGCGAACTTCCCGTTGTGCGCCAGCAGTTCGGCGGGCTTGCCGTGCTCGGTGATCGACCCGTTCTCCAGCATCACCACGGTGTCGGCGCCGGCGATCGTCTCCAGCCGGTGGGCGATCACCAGGATCGTGCGGTCGCCCTTCAGCGTCGCCAGCGCGCGGCGCACCGCGTGTTCGGTCCGCGGATCGGCGAAGGCGGTGGCCTCGTCGAGCACCAGGACGGGCGCGCCGGCGAGCAGCGCGCGGGCGATCGCGATGCGCTGTGCTTCGCCGCCGGACAGCCCGGCTTCCTCGCCGAGAACCGTGTCGTAGCCGCGCGGGAGTTCCAGGATCCGGTCGTGGATGTTCGCCAGCCGCGCGGCGCGGACGACATCCGCACGATCGGCCCGCGGCACCGCGAGCGCGATGTTGTCCGCGACGGAGGCCCGCAGCAGGGACGTCTCCTGGAAGACGAACGACACCATCCGGTGGAGCCGGTCGCTGCCGATCTCGCGCAGGTCCACGCCGCCGAGCGTGACCGAGCCGGAGTCCGGGTCGGCGAACCGCGGCAGCAACCGGACCACAGTGGACTTGCCGCTGCCCGACGGGCCGACCAGCGCGGTGACCGTGCCCGGTTCGAGCACCAGATCGATGCCGTGCAGCACCTCGTGGCCCTCGACGTGGGAGAACCGGACGTCACGCAGTTCCACCCGGTGTCCCCGCGGTGCGACGGGGTGTGTGGGTTCCGGCAGCGGCGGCACCGCGAGGACCTCCCGGATCCGGCCGACCGCGCGCCCGGCGGCCTGCAGGTCGTCGAACCCGTGGCCCAGCGCGGCGACCGGGGCGGTCAGGCCCAGCCCGAGCAGCAGGAAGGGCAGCAGGTCGGCCGGGGCCAGGCTGCCCGAGGTGATCAGGGCCGCGCCGCCGACGAGCACGACCACCAGCACGAACGGCGGCGACAGGGCGAGCTGCATCGCCGCGGCGATCCCGGACATGCCACGCACCCAGCGGAGGAAGGTGGCGACGAAGTCGTCGGTGGCGGTGCGGAACGTGCGGTGGGCGCGCTCGGACCCGCCGAACGCCTTGACCACCGCGATGCCGCGCACGAACTCGACGACGGAACTCGCGATGCGGCCCATGGCGGCGTCGAACTCCCGCTGTTCACGCTGCCGGGCGGTGGTCGTCATGAGCGGGACCATCGCCACCGCCAGCACCACCGGGATCAGGGTGATCAGCGTGAGCCGCCAGTCGATCGAGACCAGGTAGACCAGCGACACCAGCGGCACGACGAACGCGGAGACGAGCTCGCCCGGGGTGTGGGCGAGGAACGGGTGCACGGCGCTGACGTCGTCGCCGACCACCTTGGCCAGCTCACCGGTGCGGCGGCGGGCGAACCAGGCGATCGGCGCCCGGCCGAGCCGCGCGGCGAGGTGACGGCGGAAGGACAGCTGCACCCGGCCATCCAGCACGTGCGCGATCCCCGAGGAGGCGGCGGTGCACAGCAGCCGGACGAGCAGGCCGCCCGCGCCCGCGAGGACGACCGTCCACACGCGACCGCTGTCGGCGGGCCCCGGCGCGAGCAGGGCACGGCCGAGTTCGGCGACCGCCAGCAGCGGCGCGAGGCCCGCCAGCGCGCCGGCGACCTGCAGCACCACCACGGCGGCGAAGGCGGGGAGGTGCGGCCGCAGCAGCCGCCCGAGACCGGCCGGTGCGGCCTCCACCGGGGCGGTGGTCATCGAGCCTCCTTACCGCTGGCGGGCGACGAGCGGGCGTCGGTTCGGCTGATCCGGGCGGTGAAGGCCAGCAGGGCCGCGGCGGTCCGCGGCGGGTCTTCGAGGATGGGTGAGTGCCCGAGCCCCGGCAGCATCTCGACGGTGGCACCGGGAACGGCGCGGTACCGCGCCGCGGACGACGGCCGCCACCGCCGGTCTTCCGCGCCGAAGAGCACCAGGAGCGGCTTGCCGAGCGCGGCCAGCCGGTCCGGCAGCGGCTGCTGCTCCAGGTAGGCGAGGGAGGCGCGCATCGTCCGGCGCAACGCGTCGTGGTTGACCGCGCGCGCGTCGTCCACGAGCTGTTGCGGGATCTCGAAACCCGCGTGGAAGGCGGGACTCAGGGCCTGCCGGATCCGGTCGTCGGTCAGGTGCGCCCACTGTTCCGCGCTGATGGCGGGTTCCGCCGCGATGAGATCGCTCGTCCGCGGGCCGGTGTTGACGAGCGCGAGCGCGGTCACCAGGCCGGGCCGCAGCTCGGCGAGGGCGGTGGCGACCGCGCCGCCGGCGGAATGGCCGGCGACGACGGCGTGCTCCACGCCGAGCCGGTCCAGTGCCTCACCGACCCGGCGGCCCTGCTCCGGGATCTCGTAGCCGGGATCGGGCGAGGGGGCTGAACGGCCGTGGCCGGGCAGGTCCACCCGGATGACGCGGTGGGACGCGGTCAGCAGTGGAACCAGCGGCGCCCACGACCGGCTCGATGCGCCCGAGCCGTGGACGAGCAGGAGCGCGGGCCGGCCGGGTGGGCCGTCCTGGCGCACGGACAGGTGGTCGGCCGCGGGATGGTCGTGACGGGTCATGGGCACACCCTCGCCGCCCGCGCGCCCCGGTGGCTTGGACGAATGTTCCCCTCCCCGGCTCGCCTAGGGCGTGTCTGGCAAGGTTGTGGCTGGGATGGTGCTGGTTGTGTCGCGGTGTGAGTTGCTGTCGGATGGGCAGTGGGAGTTGATCGAGGGCTTGTTGCCGGTGCGGACGGGTAGGCCTGGTTGGCCGTTTTCGGGTGCGCGGGCGATGGTGGAGGGGGTCATCTTCCGGTATCGGGGGGTTGCGTGGCGGGATGTGCCGGTGGTGTTTGGGCCTTGGCAGACGATCTGGACCTGGCACCGCCGCCTGGCCCGAGAGGGCAGGTGGGATGTGGTGCTGGCCCGGCTGCTGGCCGCGGCGGAGGCGGCCGGGCTGATCGGCTGGGCGGTCTCGGTGGGTTTCACGATCGCCGGTGCTCATTAGCACGCCACCGATATCACCCACCACGCAGGGGGCTGGATCGAACTACACGACACCCGGGATCGAGCCGCCTGACCATGCCATCGGCCGCCCCCGCACCCGGCCCGACCGAGTGCGCGGCGACAAGGCCTACTCCTCCCGCGCCATCGGCAACCACCTGCGCCGCCGCGGAATCCGCGCCGTCATACCGGAACCCGCCGACCAGATCGGGCACCGCGTCCGCCGCGGGTCCCGCGGCGGACGCGGTGCCCGTCTTCGACGCCCAGGACTACCGCGGCCGCAACGTCATCGAACGCAGCTTCGACCAGCTCAAACAATGGCGCGGCACCGCCACCCCCTACGACGAACTCGCCACCCTCTACCGCGCCGCCATCCTCATCCACGACACCATCACCTGGACAAAGGCATTACCAGACACGCCCTAGGATGGGCACGTGGGGCGAGGTGACGATGCGGCGGTGTGGGAGGTCACGCGCCCGGCGCGGCCCGGCGTCGTCGCCGGTGTCACCATCGCCGGTTTCCGGCGCGGCGCGAGTGGCGCCGAGCACCGGCTGGTGCCGCACGCGGTGGTGACCCTAAGCGTGGACTTCGGCGCCGAACCGGTCATCGTGGACGACGCGACGGGCGTCCGGCGCCGAGGGAGCCTGGCCGTCGGTCTCGGTTTCGGCGGCGCGGTGTGGGTGCGGGGCGCGAACATCGAGTGCGTGCACGTCCGGCTGTCCCCGTTGGCCGCCCGCGCCGTCCTGGGCTTCGACCCGGCGGATCTGGCGGGCGGGATCGTCGCCCTGGACGACCTGTGGGGCCGGGACGCGGCCCGGCTCGGTGAGCGGCTCAGCGCCACCGCGGCGTGGCAGGACCGCTTCGCGGTGATCGGCGGCTGGCTGGCGCGCCGGCACGAGGCCGGGGCGCCGGTCGAGCCGGAGGTCGCCTGGGCGTGGCGGCGGATGGTGGCCGGCCGCGGTCAGGTCCGGGTCGACCGGCTGGCGGCCGAGCTCGGGTGGAGCCGCAAACGCTTGTGGTCCCGGTTCCACGCGCAGATCGGCCTGCCACCGAAACGCGCCGCGAAACTGGTCCGCTTCGACCACGCCGCCCACCGCCTCGCCGAGGGCCAGGACCCGGCCCGGGTCGCGGCCGAGAGCGGCTACACCGACCAGTCCCACCTGCACCGCGACATCGCGGCCTTGGCCGGAACCACACCCGCGGCGTTGGCCCGGGAAAGCCGCGAGGCCACCGCAGCGCTCACAACCCCCGGGCAGGAGGGAACACTCCTGGCCCCAGCGTGGGCGATGTGCACGCCGGGCCCCGGAGCGGCCGCGGTCAGAGGAGGTACACCCCGTTGAGCCACTGTCCGCTCGCGTCGTCGGAGTAGACGCCGAAGTTGAAGTCGTAGTTGCCGTGGCGGTTCTGCCACAGGTGGCCGGACGCCCTCGCGGGGCCCGGAGTACGTGACTGGACTGCCTGAATGCGCGTAGCGGACAAGACCGTGCGCGGTACGGATGACCGAGGCCCACCCGGCCTCGCTAGCTTGGTGACCCAGCCCTGTTGGGACACATCTTCCTGGAACAGGAAAACAATGTACCGCCACACGGAGCAATTCGCGCCTGGACCGAAGACCGTGCCGGCCCGGCTGGCAGCACGCGCGGCAGATCGTCCGGACGAGATCGCCCTCCTGGTCCCCGGTCAGGGATCGTTGACGTTCGCCGAATGGGATCAGAGATCCCGCTCGGCGGCACAACACCTCGTGAGTCACGGCATCAGGCGCGGTGACCGAGTCGTCCTGCCCTGCAGTCCGTCCGACTGGATCGGATACGCGACAGCGTACGTAGCTGTTCAAAAAGCGGGCGCCGTCGCTGTCCCGGTGATCGAAAAGCTCGGCCGACGGCACCTCAACGCGGTTGTGAAATCGTCGAATGCGGCCGCGGTCGTCACCGAGCGCGCCGACGGGATCGAGGCGGAGCGGATTCTGAGCTTCGGTGGTGTGCCGCCGGCCACGATGAGCGATGGGCCGGCGATCGAAGTCGGCCCCGCCGACGACGCCGAAATAATCTTCAGCTCGGGCACGACCGGCGCTCCGAAGGGCATCGTCGCCACGCACGAGAACTTGCTTTTCACGCATGCGGAAACAGCGAACACCAGCGAGTGCAAAACAGTGATCCACGCCCTGCCGCCGGGGGCTCTCGCCGGGCAGGGGCTCCTGCTGCAACCGTTGGATGCGAGGCCGCACCGGGTCGTCGCGATGCCGGAATTCGACGACGAAACGTTCCTGTCCGCGATCGCGGAGTACGGAGCGACCGATGTCGTAATAGTTCCGACACTGGCCCTGTCACTGATCGACTACTCGCGGACCCACGAGTTCGACTTCTCCTCGGTGCGAGCAGTGCGCACGATGAGCGCCCCCATCGCTCCGGCGACATTGCGTCGGTTGCAGGACGTGTTCCACGGTGCCGAGATAGCCAACATGTACACGACCACCGAGTCCTGGCCTGCCCGGATCAGGACCAGGTACGACGTCAGCCATCCCGACTCCGTCGGCCGCAGCCGGACGACCGGCCAGGTGCGGATCACCGACGCCGACGGGGCCGAGCAGCCTGCCGGGGTCGACGGGTTCATCGAACTCCGGTCCCCAGGGGCACCTCAGCGGAGATACCTCGATCCTCCGGCAGGTGCCACGGATGTCTTCAAGCGAGACGGGTGGGTGCGTACCGGTGACATCGGGCACGTCGACGAGGACGGCTACCTGTACCTCGTGGACCGCAGCGCCGACCTGATCATTTCCGGCGGGATGAACATCTCCACGATCGAGCTGGAGAAGGTGATCATCGAGTTCGACGGGATCTCCGAGGTTGCTGTCGTCGGGATTCCCCATCCCCTGCTCGGCGAGCTCGTCGCCGCCGCTGTCCGCACGAGTGGTGACGTATCGCTCAGCGCCCTGCGCGAACACGTGCGAGACAGGCTCGGCCACCCCAAGACGCCGCGCCACATCGTGGTGGTCGAGGAGTTCCCGCGAAACCCCATGGGCAAGATCGTCAAAGCGAAGTTGAGGGACAGCCTCGCCGCATCGGTGGCTGCCGGCGCTGCAACGGAGCAGGCAGACCTCGCCGGACGGGTGCGCGCGCTCTGGCAGGTGGCCCTCGGAGACCAGGTCGCCGACGACCGCGCCGGCTTCACCGATCTCGGCGGCGGCTCTCTGGCGGCCATCGAACTGGTCAGCCGGATCCGCACCGACCTGCACCGGCGCATCACGCAACGAGACGTGTTCGATGCGGCGAACGTCCACGATTTCACGGCGATGGTCGAGAAAGCGCCGTTGATCGAGAACGCCGGCGCCGGCCGGATCAGACCGGTGCGCCGGCGAGTCCGGGATGCCGGGCCGACCTCGCCGGCGCTCGGGAACGAACCCGCGAGCGAGTCCTGAACCATGCGCACAGAGGCATCTCCCGGATTCTGCTTCCCAGCCACGTTCCGGCAGGAGTGGTACTTCCGGACGACCAACGGCGGGTGGTCCGATTTCAACAACGGGATCGTGCTCGAAGCGCGGGAGGTGCTCAACAGGGCGACGCTCGACGACGCTGTCCGATGTCTTGGTCATCGGCACGAGGCCCTGCGGACCAGTTTTCGCCGGCAGGAACGCGCGGTGGTCCAGGTAGTCGACGAATCGCGCACGCCGCGACTGGATTTCGTCGAGCACCCGATCGAGGGCGAGCGAGACGAAACGCTGTCGCGCGCAGTTCTCGAACCTTTCCGCCTCG
Organism: Amycolatopsis thermalba; assembly: GCF_003385215.1. Taxonomy (GTDB): domain Bacteria; phylum Actinomycetota; class Actinomycetes; order Mycobacteriales; family Pseudonocardiaceae; genus Amycolatopsis_E; species Amycolatopsis_E thermalba. The sequence continues at coordinate 13,055 of NZ_PQHW01000087.1, forward strand.
ATGGTGGCCCCCTCGTCCGGATCGCGCTGTACCACGACACGAAGGCACGCGAATACGTCGTGATCGCGTTGCATCACGCGGTGTGCGACGGGTGGTCGCGCGGGTTGCTGATTCACGACCTCACCGAGCTTTACCGATCGCGTGCCGAGAACCGCCCGGCCCGTCTCGCACCGGTCGAAATCCAGCCGGCGGACTACGCCGTGTGGGAGAGGGAGACCACGGTCGCACGCGATGTCGAACGCTGGTACCGCCGGCTCGCGTTGGATCAGGACGGCCTGCGGCTCGACGACAGCCACCGTGTCACCGGCGGGATGTTCCAGGTCTTCTCGGTAGCCGACATCGACAGCCGGGTCGCGGGAAAGCTGGGCGGACAGGCGCGGAACCGGGGTACGACGCTACCGCGTCTGCTGGGTGCTGCCACCGTCAGGTCGGTGACCGAACTCGCGCGCGACTCCCTGCGCGTCGGCTTCGTGACCGCGAACAGGCACCTGCCGGAGCTGCGCCGAACTGTCGGGGAAATCGAGGACACGCTGCCCCTGAGACTGGCGACCGCGCCGGACCTGACATGGAGCGAACTCATCGGCCGCTTCGACCGTGAAGTATCGGAAGCTTATGACCGGCAGATCACGCTCAGTGCCATCCATTCACTGAGCAACGAAAGGCTGACGGACGTCAACCACCACCTTGTCGACGTGACCGTCAACTGCAGGGACTACCAACGTCATCCATCGGGCAACGCCGGCGAGGTATCGGTCCTGTTCGACGAGCTGACTCTCAGAATGGACGGCCGACGAATCCGGCTCCCCAACGGAGCGGGCCTGATGGGCGCGTTGAACTTCCAGTTCGACTTCCCCGCCGGCGGGGGACTCGGCGTATCGCTGATCGTGAACACAGCGGCGGTCCCGGATGACGTCGCACGCGCGGCCGGACGAAGGCTTCTGACTTGCCTCGACGAGCTCGCCTGCTCGCAGTGACGGCGAATCTCTCGACGCACACGAACTCCGACCCGGGGGTTTCGATGACCGACGATCCGGAAATCCGTTGTCCGGCGTCGTACCTGCAGGAGTCCTGGTACCGGGCGCACCGGTCCATCCAGTCCAGCCACAACCTTCCCCTGATCATCGAGGTGACCGGTTGTGCCGATCCGGATGTGCTCGTACGCACACTTCATCTTCTCGCCGATCGGCACGAGATACTGCGAACATCTTTCGCCGCTCGCGACGATCAGGTGTGCCAGGTGGTGCGCAACGCTGCTGACGTCACCTTCTGGTCTGCAGACCTGTCGCGATCCGGTTCGCCGTGGGACGAGCTGCTGCACCTCGCCGCGCCACACTGGCAGGCCGGGTTTTCCCTGTCGGCCGGCTCGCCGTGGAGGGCGGGTGTCGTGAAGCTCGCGGAGCGACGGCATGTCGTGGTGCTGACCCTGCACCACGTGCTGGCCGACGCGTGGTCCACCGCCATCGTGGCGCGGGACTTCGAACGGATCTGCAGAAGCCTGACCGCGGCCTGCGACGCAACGCTGCCGCCCATGGAGATTCAGTTCGGCGACTACGCCAGCTGGGAACGCGCCCTTTCGGCGGACGACTTCGACGAACGGTACTTCGAGGCGCTTCGGTCCTGCGGCGTCAAGCAGCAACGCTTGCCGAACTGGGCCGACGACGGCTTCGAGATGGTGCCACAGCCGGCTCCCGCGGTCCGGCCGGACGCGGTTTCTCAGCTCTATCGGGCGTTCAGTGGCAGCGATTGGATTCTCGCCTCGTCGGTTCTTACCGCGGTGTCGGCGACCCTTTACCCGTATCTCGGCGGCGCGATCCTGATCGGATTCGTCTCGGCGAACCGAGCGCGGCCCGAACTGCTGCCCCTTGTCGGGCCGGTGTTCAACTACGTGACCCTGCCTTGCGAGTTGCGGGCCGGAGCGACAGTGGGCGAGGCGGTGGGGCTCGCTCGCCGCGAAGTGGCCAGAGCTTCGCACCTTCAGGTCCCGCTCGGCTTGGTCGAGCGTTCCCTGGGAGCGGACCAGGCCACCATCTTCGACGTGACCGTCAACGTCATGAAGGCGCACCAAGACGGGCGGCAGGCGATGCCGCCTCCGGCGGATGATCCTACTTTCCGGGTTCGTCCGTTTCCGCTGAGCGCGTGGTCGCTCACTGGTGACGGAAGACGGTTCGCGGCGACCAGTGGGCTCAACTTCAACGTGAACATGAACCCGGACGGGTCGCTGTCGCCGGGGATCCGCTACAACTCCCAGCTCGTCGGTACCGACCTCGCGGTTCGACTCGGCGTCAGTTTCTCGCGCGCACTCGAACTGGTCGCCACGTCGCCTCAGTGCGGGGTGTCCGAGCTGCTCGATCATCTGATCGAACCGAAGTGAGCCGACGAGTGGCGAGGGACGGGAGCCCTGGCCGCCGACCGCCGCTGTGATGGACCTGTGACACTGAGCTCCGACTGCGCGGCGCCCGCTGGAGCGCGGGTTGCGACGACGCATGTGCACGTCTAAATTCTACTGGTTGAGGCCGCTGGTCCAGCAGATGAAACGGCCCGTAGGATGACGTGTCTCGCCCGGAGGTCGCCATGCTCGCTCCCGCTCCGCAGGCTGTCACCACTGCTGAATCAATCCCCGGCCTCGACGCAATACGGGAGAATACGCTGATCCGCGAGGTCGACGGCGTCAAAGTCACCGGTGAGGTCATCGAGCCCGCCGGGCGCGGACCGCACCCCGTCCTGTTGTACCTCCACGGTGGTGGGTTCAGCAGTGGTTGCTCGCGGGACTACCGGAACGTCACCCTTCGTTTCGCGCAAGCGGGATTCCTGGTCGCTGGAGTGGACTACCGGCTGTGTCCACAGTATCCCTTTCCGGCGGCTTTCGAGGACTGTACGTACGCTGTGCACTGGGTCGCGCAGGTCGCATCGAGTTACCACGCAGACCCTCGACGCCTCGTCATCGCCGGCGATTCGGCGGGCGCCAATCTTGGTGCCGCCGTTGCCGCGCAACTCGCGTCGGCTCGGAGTGACCTGAAAATATCCGCCGCGGCGTTCGCATACGGTGTGTTCGACCTCGAATACCTGATCGGGAGTGCCGCGGATGATCGCGCCGCCACCCGTCTGGCCTCCTATGTCGACGTGACCACCGAGAGGCTGCGAGATCCCCGGGTCAGCCCGATTCGTTCGGCGCACGTCCTGCCGCCGACCTACCTCGTCGTCGGTTCCGACGATTCCGTGTACCGGCCGCAATCGGAACTTCTGGCGGCCCGCCTGAAGGATGCTTCGATAGAGCACCAGTTCACCGTTGCGGACGGCTTGTCGCACGCCTTTCTCACGACGGAGGCGTGTCGCCCCTCCGTCTCGGCCGTGGTCCAAGAGATGACCGACTTCCTGGCCGACCATGTGTGATCGGCCGAAGCTGACGGGTATTTCTCGCATGCACCGTGAGGTTCTGGCGTTCGCCGGGGCCAGGGGCCGTCGCGGCTGCCACAGGTAGCCGGGCGGGCCGGACGCCGCCTCGGCGTCGCAGATGATGTCGTCGGTGCGCAGCGTCAGCGTCGGGATGTCGCCGGAGAAGTTGCCGGTTCCCGCGAGGGGCGCGCCGACGACCGGGGGGCGCCCTGACGTGCGTTGACCCCGAGCGGGACGGCCGGGTAGCCGACGCGCCGGCCGGGACCTGGTTTGATGGGCGGACATCGTCTCGATCTGGGGGATTCGTTGCCGAAGGTCAGCGTGATCACGGCCGTCCACCGCGGGGGGCACCACTTCCTGCGGCAGGCCTACGCCTCGCTGCGGGACCAGGTGCTCCCGTCCGGCTGGGAGTGGGAGTGGTGCCTGCAGGAGGACGGCGACAGCGGCGTGCTCGACGCCCTGCCGCCCGACGACCGGGTGCTGCCCGGGTCCGGGTTGCCCGGCCGTGCGGCGGTGGCCCGGACGATGGCGCTCGCGCGCGCGACCGGCTCGGTGGTGCGCACCCTGGACGCCGACGACGTCCTGCTGCCCGGCGCCCTGGCCCGCGACATCGAGGCGCTGGGCCGGGTGGCGTGGTGCACGTCGGCGTGTGTCGACCTGCTGCCGGACGGTTCGACGCGGCCCGGCCCCTACGACCCGCCCGCCGGACCGGTGGCGCCCGGCCGGTTCTACGCCGAACAGGCCAGCGACCGGTTGTCCGTGCAGGCCAACACGTTCGCCGCGCACACGGACCTGGTCCGCGCCCTGGGCGGGTGGCCGGCGCTGACCGGTGCGGAGACCGTCGGGCTGCTGCTGGCGGCCGAGGCGGTGGCGCCGGGGGAGTTCATCGCGGAGCCCAGCGTGCTCTACCGCAAGCACGACGCCCAGACGACGGCCGCCGACCGCTACTGGGACAAGGCCGAGGCCGCGGCGCGGATGGAGAGCGTGCTGGCCCGCGCGGAGACGCTGCGCCGGGCGGGCTGGCGTTGGCGGTCCGCGTAGGACGGTTCGCGCACCGGTCGGTCAGAGGCGTTCGTCCCGTACCACGTCCAGGTTGTGGAACACCGGTTCGCCCTCGCACAGCTGCATCATCTCCTTCGCGAACCGGTCGGTCTCCGGCAGCGACGAGTTGCGCATGGCGTCCTCATAGGACGGGAACTCGACGAACTCCATGTAGGTGCCCGGGTGTTCCCGGTCGCTCATCAGGACCGCGTGGGTGGCCGTCCGCTTGCCCTGCGTCTCGGCCAGCCAGCGGTCCAGCATGTCGCTCATGCGTTCCGGCTGCGTGGTCTTGTACTCGATGACCTGAACGAAAGTCATGTCCCGCTCCTTCACAGACTCGGGAGAGGCCATCGTCCGCCCGCCCGCACCGCGGGTCAACACCTACGCGCGCGTCAAGGATCCGCGAGCAGGTCGATCCACTTTTCGTGTCCGAGCCCATTCCCACCACCGGCACGCTCCCCACGGGAGAGCCGCAGCTGTGATCGGCCAGATACCCGATTACCGGGTGATCGCCCAGCCGCGCCCTCCGAAGCTCTGGTGCTGGAAGGACATCCGCTCATCCCGGTCGAGGCCGGTCACAGCGACTCCACCGTGCTGCACGTGCCCGACCTCGGGCTGGTCACGGCCGGCGACGTCGCCCACGAAAATGTGCACCAGTACCCCGCCGACGGCGGGCTCGGCGGCGGCATCGACGCGTGGCTGCGGGCCCTCGACAAGGTGCGCGGCCTGGCGCCGGTGGCTGTGGTCGCCGGCCACGGCGCGTTCGACCTCGCGATGCTGCATGACCCCTCCCGTGCCTACGCCCTGCTCGAGTCGGACGATGGCCTGCGCTGTGGTGTGCTGTTCGCGCGCGGCGAGCACTTCACCGCCGGGCTGGACCTGGCCGACGTCGGCCGGGCGATCCAGGCGGGCACCGGGCTCTCCCCGGACGGCGGCCGCGATCCGTGGCGCCTGGACGGGAACTCGACCACCCCGGCGGTCGCTGCGCAGGGGTGGGTGCTCACGCTCGGCATCGAGCTGCTCCTTGCCGCCGGCATCCGGGTCGCGAGCCGCGACGCCCGCTTCTCCCAGCTCGAGGTCCGCCGCGGCATCGCCGCCGCCGCACCTCTCGGCGTCCGCGCCGTGCGCGAGTCGGCACACCGCGCCCGCGACTACGGCGACCCGGCCGCCATCGACCAGTCACGCGCCTGTTCGCCACGGCCGACGGAAGGAAGGCATCCGGTCGTTCCTCGAGCGGCGCAAGACCGTCTTCGCCGGCCGCTAGGTGCGGTGCCCTCCGCGGCACCGGGGCGAACGCGGGCAGCGGCTGGACACCAGCGGGCCGTCGCGCCAAGGTGTTGCCGTGACATCGACGAGCGTTTCCGGCTTCGTGCGTGCACCGCGCGCCGAGGTCTACCGTGCCCTGGTCGACGCCGCGGCGATCGCCACTTGGCGGGTCCCGGACGGGATGACCGCCCGGGTGCACGAGTTCGAGCCGCGGGAAGGCGGGCGGTTCCGGGTCTCGCTGATCTACGACGACCCCGGCCGCCAAGGCAAGTCCGGCGCCCGCACCGACACCTACACCGGCCACTTCGCCGCGCTCGAACCCGGGCGGCGCGTGGTCGAGGTCATCGAGTTCGAGAGCCCCGACCCGGCGTCCCGGGGCGCGATGACGATGACGACCACCCTGGCCGACGCCGACGACGGCACCGAGGTCGTGATCCGGCACGACGGGATCCCGGCCTCGGTCGCCCCCGCGGACAACGAGACCGGGACCCGGATGGCGCTGGCCAAGCTCGCCGCGTTCGTCGAGCGCTGAGGTCAGATCACGTACTGCGCGAAGGACTGGCGCACCTTGTTCACCTTCGGCAGCGCGACCGCGAGGCAGTAGCCCTGGCCGGGGTTCTTCGCGAAGAAGTCCTGGTGGTACTCCTCGGCCCGGTGGAACTCGCCCAGCGGCTCCATCGTCGTGACGATCTCGCCGTCCCACCAGTCGCCGGCGCGCTTGATCGCGGCCTCGAACTCGGCGCGCTGCTGGTCGTCGGCGGGGAACATCGCCGAGCGGTACTGCGTGCCGACGTCGGCGCCCTGGCGGTTGAGCTGCCGCGGGTCGTGCAGGGTGAAGAAGACGTCGAGGATGGCCTCGGCCGGGATGACCGTCTCGTCGAACGTCACCGCGACCGCCTCCGCGTGCCCGGTGCGCCCGGTGCACACCTGCTCGTACGTCGGCTGTGCCGTCTCGCCACCGGTGTAGCCGGACACCACGTCCTGCACCCCGCGCAGCGTCCGGTAGACCGCGTCCAGGCACCAGAAGCACCCGCCGGCCAGCACGAACGTCCGCATCTCGCATCACCTCTCACCGAGTAGTCCGGCTCGCACCCGGTCAACCCCGGGTCTGGGTCCAGTATTCCGGTGCCGCCCCGCGGGAGCCGGGAGGCGGACCTGTCCGTGTGGACCGGCGGCCTCACCGCTCCAAGGTCAGGCCCGGGAGCAGCCCGGCCAGCCGCTCGGGGGCGCCGGGGCGGAGGGTGAGCGTCCGGCCGTCCTGGTCGATCTCCACCAGCTTCTCCGCGCGGAGCCGCGCCAGGATCGCCTGCCCCAGCGCGCCGCCCAGGTGCGGCCGGCGCAGCGTCCGGTCCAGGCAGCTCGTCGCCGTCTTGCGGCGGCTTCCGGCCAGCTCGGCCGCGTCGATCCCCAGGCGGTCCAGCACCTGCGCCGCCCGCGGGCCCAGCTCCAGCTCGTCGGTGTCGGCCCGGCGGCGCAGCGCGTCCGCGGCCAGCAGGTGGTCCAGCACGGCCACCCCGAGCCGCCCCGCCGCGTGGTCGTAGCACAGCCGCTCCGGCGGCGCCGCCGGGCCGGGCACGGGGAGCGCACCGCCCGCGTAGTCGGCCAGCGCGTCCAGCACCGCGGTGATCGACGGGTCCTTCAGGCGGTACGTGACGTGCCGCCCGCTCTGCGAGGTGACCACCAGCCCGGCCTGGCGCAGCTTCGCCAGGTGGTTGCCCAGCCGCGCCGGCGTCACGCCGAGGATGTCCGCCAGCTGGGTCATGCCGTGCGGCCCCTCGTGCGCGAGCAGCTGCAGCACGGTCAGCCGGATCGGGTCCGCCAGCTCGCGCGCCAGCCCGGTCACCGTCGCCACCACCGGCTGTTCCGCGCTCGTCCATCCGAGGGAGGTCACCCCCACAGCCTACCATCGACTTTCACGTTTCACGGATACGTGATAGGTCTATGTGATGCTACGACGCTACTGGCAGGAGCAGATCCCGCCGCCCGGCCCGTTCCGGGTGCTGGCCCTCGGCGTGCTGGTCACCACCGCGGGCGGCGGCGCCTGGTACACGACGTGGGCGGTCTACTTCACGACCGTCGCCGGGCTGCCCGCCCCGGTCGTCGGCCTCGGGCTGATGCTCGCCGGCGGCGCGGGCCTGCTCGCGGCGACTCCGGTCGGCGCGCTCGCGGACCGGATCGGGCCGCGGGAGCTGCTGATCGCCCTGATCGCGATCGAGGGCGTGTCGATGGCCGCGTTCGTGTTCGCCCAGCACGTCGCGGTGTTCCTGGCCGTCGCGGTGGTCAACACGACGGCCGAACGCGCCACCGCCGGTGTCCGCACCGCCTACGTCGCGCAGCTGGCCGACGAGGCGACCCGGGTGGCGCACCTGGCCCGGCAGCGGGTGGCCAGCCACCTCGGCTACACCGTGGGCGCCGCGGCCGGGGCCGCCTGCCTGACGCTGGGCAGCCCGGCCGCGTTCCACGTCCTGATCACCGTCGACGCGGTCACCTCGCTGATCTACGCCGCCCTGCTCGCCCGGGTGCCCGCGGTGCGGCCGGTCGCACGCGCGAGCAAGCCGCGCACCCTGTTCGCCGATCCCGCGTTCCTCGCGGTGGTCTCCACGACCGGCCTGCTGTCCCTGTGCTGGGGTCTGGTCTCGACCGCGCTCCCGCTGTGGCTGGTCCGGAACACGCACCTGCCTGCCGGGCTCGCCGGCGTGGTCGTGATCGTCAACTCGCTCGGCGTGGCGCTCCTGCAGGTCGTGGCGAGCCGCGGCTGCACCGGTGCCCGGCACGGCGCCGCGCGGGCGGCCTGGTCGGGCGGCGCGCTGGCGCTGGCCTGCCTGCTGTTCGCGGCGACCGGCGGGGGTGGCGGTGCCCTGGCTGCCGGGCTGGTGCTGCTCGCCACGGCCGCCCACCTGGCCGGCGAGCTGTGGTTCATCGCCGCGAAGTGGGCGCTCACGCTCGACCTCACCCCGCCCGGCGCGACCGGCCGCTACCAGGGCGCGGCCGCCACCGCCCAGGCGGCCGCGCAGATGCTCAGCCCCGCGCTGATGACGCTGCTGGTCGGCACCTGGGGCCGGCCCGGCTGGTTCGTGCTCGCCGCGGTGTTCCTCGCCGCCGGGCTGGGCACGATCCCCGCCGCCCGCTGGGCGATCCGCACCCGGATCGAAACCGGTTCTCACGCCGTGTGACCCAGTCTCGGCTCATCAAGCTTGTCCATGATGAGAACATGTTCTAGTTTTGGGTTTGTGGAGACCGATCTGGGTTTGGCCGGCGCCGTGGTTCTGGTGACCGGGGGCGTGCGTGGCGTGGGCCGGGGCATCAGCCAGGTCTTCACGGCGCAGGGCGCACGGGTGGTGACTTGCGCCAGGCGCGAGCCGGAGGCGCCGGTGGGGCAGTTCGTCGCCTGCGATGTGCGGGAGCCGGAGCAGGTCGAGGCGCTGATCGCCCGGATCGTGGCCGAGCACGGTCGCCTGGACGTGGTGGTGAACAACGCGGGTGGAAGTCCGTTCGCCTCCGCTGCCGAGGCGTCGCCGCGGTTCCACGACAAGATCGTGCAGCTGAACCTGCTGGCCCCGCTGCTGGTGGCGCAGCAGGCGAACGCGGTCATGCAGCGCCAGGACGGTGGCGGGTCGATCGTGATGATCTCCAGCGTGTCCGCGACCCGCCCCTCGCCGGGAACGGCCGCGTACGGCGCGGCGAAGGCGGGGCTGGACAACCTGACGGCGAGCCTGGCGGTGGAGTGGGCGCCGAAGGTGCGGGTCAACGCGCTCGACGTCGGGATGGTGCGCACCGAGCAGTCACACCTGCACTACGGCAGCGACGTGGCGGCGGTCGGGAAGACGGTGCCGCTGGGACGGCTGGCCGAGCCGGAGGAGATCGGGCAGTGCGCGGCGTTTCTGGCTTCCCCGCTGGCTTCCTACGTGTCGGGGGCGACGTTGCAGGTGCACGGCGGTGGTGAGGCGCCCGCGTTCCAGGCGGCCGCGGATGTCAACAGGGAGGGTTCATGACGGGGTTGTGCCAGGACCGCGTGGTCGTGGTGACCGGCGCCGGGCGCGGCATCGGGCGGGCGCACGCGCTGGCGTTCGCGGCCGAGGGCGCGCGGGTGGTGGTCAACGACGTCGGCGTGGCCCTCGATGGTTCCGCGACCGGGGACGGTCCGGCCGCCCGGGTGGTGGCCGAAATCGAGGCGCTGGGCGGCCAGGCCGTGGCGAACACCGACGACGTCGCCGACTGGGCCGGGGCGCGGGCGTTGATCGGCACCGCGGTGGAGCGGTTCGGCCGGCTGGACGTGCTGGTCAACAACGCGGGGTTCGTGCGGGACCGGATGCTGGTCAACCTCGGCGAGGACGAGTGGGACGCGGTGATCCGAGTCCACCTCAAGGGCCACTTCGCCCCGCTGCGGCATGCGGCGGAGTACTGGCGCGCGGAGGCGAAGGCCGGGCGGATGCCGAGCGCGCGGGTGGTCAACACCAGTTCCGGCGCGGGTCTGCTGGGCAGTGTGGGGCAGTCCAACTATTCGGCCGCGAAGGCGGGGATCGCCGGGCTCACGGTGGTCGCGGCGGCGGAGCTCCAGCGGTACGGCGTGACGGTGAATGCGATCGCCCCCTCGGCACGCACCCGCATGACCGAGGAGGTGTTCGCGGAGACGATGGCCCGCCCCGATGAGGGGTTCGATGCGATGGCGCCGGAGAACATCTCGCCGCTGGTGGTGTGGCTCGGTAGTGCGGAGTCCGGCGCGGTGACGGGCCGGGTGTTCGAGGTCGAGGGTGGGAAGGTGTCGCTGGCGCAGGCGTGGCGGCACGGCCCGTCGGTGGACAAGGGCAGCCGCTGGGAACCGGGGGAACTCGGGCCGGTGGTGGAGAAACTGATCGCCGAGGCGCCCGCGCCCGAACCCGTGTACGGAGCGAGCTGATGCCGGTTCTGACCAAACGGGACGGTCACGTCGAGATCGTCACCGTGGATTTCCCGCCCGTCAACGCGCTGCCGGTGCAGGGCTGGTTCGACCTGGCCGCCGCCGTGCGGGGCGCCGGAGAGGATCCGGACGTGCACACGGTGGTGCTGCGCGCGGAGGGCCGGGGGTTCAACGCCGGGGTGGACATCAAGGAGATCCAGCGCACCGCGGGCTACGAAGCACTCGTGGGGGCGAACAAGGGCTGCTACGCGGCGTTCGGTGCGGTGTACGACTGCGCGGTGCCGGTGGTGGCGGCGGTGCACGGGTTCTGCCTGGGCGGCGGGATCGGCCTGGTCGGCAACGCGGACGTGGTGATCGCCTCGGAGGACGCCACGTTCGGGGTACCGGAGGTGGAGCGGGGCGCTCTGGGCGCGGCGACCCACCTGGCCCGGCTGGTGCCGCAGCACCTGATGCGCACCCTCTACTTCACGGCGCGCACGATCACCGCGGCCGAGCTGCACCGGCACGGATCGGTGTACCAGGTGGTGCCGCGCGAGCAGCTGGACGAGGCGGCGCTGGCGGTGGCGCGGGACATCGCGGCGAAGGACCCCCGGGTGATCCGGGCCGCGAAGGAAGCGTTGAACGGCATCGACACCCAGCACGTGCACCGCAGCTACCGGTTCGAGCAGGGGTTCACCTTCGAGCTGAACCTGCTCGGTGCGTCGGACGAGGCCCGTGAGGAGTTCCTGAATGGCCGATAAGCGCATGACCGCCGACGAGGTCGCGGCGGAGGTTCGCGACGGCATGACCATCGGCATCGGCGGCTGGGGCTCGCGCCGCAAGCCGATGGCCCTGGTCCGTGCTCTGCTGCGCACTCCCGTGAAGGACCTGACCGTGGTGTCCTACGGCGGCCCGGATGTGGGCCTGTTGTGTGCGGCCGGGAAAGTCAGGCGGGTGGTGTTCGGGTTCGTCACGCTGGACTCGATCCCGTTCGACCCGTGGTTCGGCCGTGCCCGCGAGACCGGGGCGATCGAGGTGACCGAATACGACGAGGGCATGTTCGCCGCCGCCCTGTCCGCAGCCGCGCAACGATTGCCGTTCCTGCCACTGCGGGCCGGGCTGGGCTCCGACGTGATGCGGGTGAACCCGGAGTTGCGCACGGTGCGGTCGCCCTACGCCGACGGCGAAGAGCTGGTGGCGGTGCCCGCGCAGGACCTGGATGTGGCGCTGGTGCACCTCAACCGCGCCGACGCCCGCGGCAACGCCCAGTACCTCGGCCCGGACCCCTACTTCGACGATCTGTTCTGCCTGGCAGCGAAGAAACGCTTCGTCTCGGTGGAAAAGGTGGTGGACACCGCGGAGCTGGCTGGGCCGGTGCAGTCGCTGTTGCTGAACCGCGGCTCGGTGGACGGTGTGGTGGAAGCCCCGCGGGGCGCGCACTTCACCACCGCGGTGCCCGACTACGACCGGGACGAACGGTTCCAGAAGCACTACGTGGCCTGCGCCAAGGACCTGGACGCCTGGCCGGGGTTCGTCGACCGGTTCCTGTCCGGCGACGAACGGCAGTACCTGTCCGAAGTGGATCGATTCGAGGCGGCGGCATGAGCGCGACCCGGGCCGAGATCGCCGTGGTGGCGGTGGCCGAACTCTTCCGTGGCGACGGCGAAATCGTGGCCAGCCCCATGGGCTACATCCCTTCGCTGGGCGCGAAACTCGCCCGCCTGACCTTCGAACCCGACCTGCTGCTCTCCGACGGCGAGGCCTACCTGATCGACGCCGACGGGAACGTGGAAGGCTGGCAGCCGTTCCGCAAGATGCTGGAGACCATCGTCCCGCACGGGCGGCGTCACGTGGTGATGGGCGCCAACCAGATCGACAAGTTCGGCAACCAGAACATCTCCGCCATCGGCGACCACACCCGCCCGGCGAAGCAGCTCCTCGGCGTGCGGGGCGCGCCGGGCAACACGGCCAACCACCGCACCAGCTACTGGGTGCCGCGGCACAGCACCCGCGTGTTCGTCGAGAGCGTGGACATCGTCTCGGGCGTGGGCTACGACAACGCCGCCAAAGCCGGACTGAAGTACCACGACGTGCACCGCGTGGTGACCAACCTGGGCGTGTTCGACTTCGCCACCCCGGATCGCTCGATGCGCGCCGTCTCGCTGCACCCCGGCGTCACGACCGAGGAGATCACCGCTGCCACCTCCTTCGAGATCGATCTCTCCAGCGCGGCTACCAGCCGCGAACCCACCGAGGAGGAGCTCCGGCTCATCCGCGAGGTGCTCGATCCGAAGGGCTTGCGGGACAAGGAAGTGCCGTCATGACCCTGGACACCGCCCTGACCCGGCTCGTCGGGGTGCGGCATCCGGTGGTGCAGACCGGCATGGGCTGGGTCGCCGGACCCCGCCTGGTCTCGGCGACCGCCGAAGCCGGCGGGCTGGGCATCCTGGCCTCGGCCACCATGACCTACCCCGAACTCGAATCCGCGATCGCAGACGTCAAACACCGCACCGGCCAGCCCTTCGGCGTGAACCTCCGCGCCGACGCCGCTGATGCTCCCGAGCGGGTCGACCTGCTCATCCGCGAGGGCGTGAAAGTCGCCTCCTTCGCGCTGGCGCCGCGCAAGGAAATGATCGCCAAACTCCGCGACCACGGCATCGTGGTGATCCCGTCGGTCGGAGCCGCGCGGCACGCCGAGAAGGTCGCCGCCTGGGGCGCGGACGCGGTGATCGTGCAGGGCGGCGAGGGCGGCGGCCACACCGGGGGAGTGGCCACCACCCTCCTGCTGCCCTCGGTGCTCGACGCCGTGGACATTCCCGTGGTCGCGGCGGGCGGGTTCTTCGACGGCCGCGGACTGGCCGCCGCACTCGCCTACGGGGCCGCGGGGGTGGCGATGGGCACGCGGTTCCTGCTCAGCAAGGAAAGCACCGTGCCCGAGGAGGTCAAGCGCGTCTACCTCGCGCAGGGCCTGGCCGGGACGGTGGTGACCGAACGCGTCGACGGGCTGCCGCACCGCGTGTTGCGCACTGAGCTGGTCGACAAGCTGGAAGACACCGGGCGGGTCCGGGGCACCATCCAAGCCCTCCGCAATGCGTTGCGGTTCCGGCGGATCACCGGGCTGTCGCTGCCCGCGATGGTGCGCGAGGGGCTGGCGATGAAGCACGGGAACGAGATGACGTGGAGCCAGATCCTGATGGCGGCCAACACGCCGATGCTGCTGCGCGCCGGCCTGGTCGACGGCCGCACCGACGCGGGTGTGCTGGCGTCCGGCCAGGTGGTCGGGATGATCGACGACCTGCCGACGGTGGCCGAGATCGTGCAGGTCACGGTCACCCAGGCGGAGGAGATCCTCCACCGCCTGGGCACCGCCTGATCAGAGCCGTTCGATGATCGTCACGTTCGCGGTGCCGCCGCCCTCGCACATGGTCTGCAACCCGTAGCGCCCACCGCGCCGCTCCAGCTCGTGCAGCAGCGTGGCGAGCAACTTCGTGCCGGTGGCGCCGATCGGGTGGCCCAGCGCGATCCCGCCGCCGTTGACGTTCACCCGCGCGGGATCCGCCCCGGTCTCGTCGAGCCAGGCCAGCACCACGCTGGCGAAGGCCTCGTTGACCTCGAACAGGTCGATGTCGTCCACCGTCAGTCCCGTCTTGCGCAGGGCGTGCGCGGTCGCGGGGATGGGGCCGGTGAGCATCCACACCGGATCCGCCGCCCGCACCGAGATGTGGTGGATGCGCGCCCGCGGCGTGAGCCCGTGCTCCCGCACGAACTTCTCCGAGGCGAGGACGGCCGCGCTGGCGCCGTCGGAGATCTGGCTCGCCACCGCGGCGGTCAGGCGCGACCCGTCGCTGAGCGGCTTCAAGCCCCGCATGCGTTCCAGGCTGGTGTCACGGCGCGGGCCCTCGTCGACCTCGAAGCCGTCCACGGGCACGATTTCCGCGGCGAACCGTCCGGAGTCGATGGCGTCGAGGGCGCGCTGGTGGCTGCGCAGCGCGTAGGCCTCCATCGCTTCGCGCGTGATGTCCCAGTGCTCGGCGATCATGTCGGCGCTGCGGAACTGCGACACCTCGACACTGCCGTAGCGCTCCTGCCAGCCCTTCGAGCCGGAGAACGGGTCGTCGAAGCCGTACTCCCGCCCGGCGAGCATCGCGGCGCTGATCGGGATGCGGCTCATGTTCTGCACCCCGCCGGCCACCACCAGGTCCTGGGTGCCGGACAGCACGGCCTGCGCGGCGAAGTGCACGGCCTGCTGGCTGGACCCGCACTGCCGGTCCACGGTCACCCCCGGCACGTGGTCGGGGAACCCGGCGGCCAGCCACGCGGTGCGCGCGATGTTGCCGGACTGCGGGCCGAGGGTGTCGGTGCAGCCGAGGATCACGTCGTCGACCAGGTCCGGGTCCACCCCGGTCCGCTCGACCACGGCGCGGATGACGTGCGCGCCCAGGTCGGCGGAGTGCCATCCGGACAGCGCGCCACCACGCCGTCCGACGGGGGTGCGCACGGCGTCGAGGAGAAATGCTTCAGGCACAACGGCTCCCTAGGGGTGCTGGCTGGACACGGACACGACCTCGCCGGTCAGGTAGGAGGCGTAGTCGCTGGCGAGGAACACCATCACGTTGGCGACTTCCCACGGCTGCGCGGCGCGGCCGAACGCCTCTCGTTGCTCCAGCTCGTGCAGCAGCTCGTCGCTGGTGACCTTGGCGAGGAAGGGGTGCATCGCGAGGCTCGGTGCGACGGCGTTGATCCGCACCCCGTGTTCGGCGGCATCCAGGGCGGAACACCGGGTCAACGCCATCACCCCGGCCTTCGCGGCGGCGTAGTGCGCCTGCCCGGCCTGGGCGCGCCAGCCGATCACGGAGGCGTTGTTGACGATCGCCCCACCACCGCCCTGCTCCACGAACTGCCGCAACACCGCCCGGGTGCAGCGGAACGTGCCGGTCAGCGTGATGTCGAGAACCCGGGACCATTCCTCATCGGTCATCTCCAGCACCGACTTCGTGCCACCGAGCCCGGCGTTGTTGATCATCACGTCGATCCGGCCGAACTGCCCCACCGCACCCGCGATCAGCGCCTGCACCTGCTCCTCGTCGGTGACGTCGCAGGCGATCGCGTGCACCTTGCCCAGCTCCGCGAGCTCGGTGGCCTTCTCCGCGAGGCGGCGTTCGTGCCAGTCGCTGATCACCACGCTCGCGCCCTCTTCCAGGCAGCGTTTCGCCACCGCGGAGCCGATGCCGGTGCCGGCGGCGGCGGTCACGACCACGACTTTGCCGGCGAGCAGGTCGTGCCCGGGCGGGTAGTGGGGGATCAACGGGCCTCCTTGGGCAGGCCGAGCACCCGCTCGGCGATGATGTTGCGTTCGATCTCGTCCGAGCCGCCGTAGATCGTGTCGGCCCGGGTGAACAGGAACAGCCGCTGCCACTCGTCCAGCTCGCCCTCGGCCACCAGCGACCGCGCGCCCCGCGCCCGCACCGCCAGCTCGCCCAGGCGGCGATGCCACTGCGCCCACATCAGCTTGCCGACCGCGACCTCCGGCCCCGCGGCCTGACCCAGCGTCCGCAGCGCGTGCGCCCGCAATACCCGCAGGCCCATCCGCGCGCGCTCCAGATCGGCGCGCAGCAGCGGATCGTCCCAGGTGCCCAGGCGTTTGGCCGCCGCCTCGATTCCGTCGAGTTCGCGGCGGAACCCGATCTGCTGCCCCAGCGTGGACACCCCGCGCTCGAACCCGAGGGTGGCCATCGCGATCCGCCATCCCTCGCCCGGCTCGCCGACCACCATGGACGCGGGGGTGCGGGCGTCGTCGAAGAAGACCTCGTTGAACTCCGAGGTGCCAGTCAGCTGCTGGATCGGGCGGACCGTCACCCCGTCCTGTTTCAGCGGCACCAGCAGGTAGGACAGGCCGCGATGCCGCTGGGACCCCCGCTCGGTGCGCGCCAGCACGAAACACCAGTCCGCGACGTGCGCCAGCGACGTCCAGATCTTCTGGCCGTTGATCACCCACTGGCCGTCCCGCAGCTCCGCCGAGGTGGACACCGCCGCCAGATCCGACCCGGCACCGGGCTCGGAGTAGCCCTGGCACCACAGTTCCTCGACCGCCACGATCTTCGGCAGGAACCGGCTCTGCTGCTCCGGCGTGCCGAACGCGATCAACGTCGGCCCCAGCAACTGCTCCCCGATGTGGTTGACCCGCGCCGGCGCCCCCGAGGCCGCGTACTCCTCGTGGAAGGCCACCTGCTCCTCCAGCGACAACCCGCGCCCGCCGAATTCGGTCGGCCAGCCCACGCACGTCCACCCCGCCGCCGCCAGGTGCCGCTCCCACGGCAGCCGCAGCTCGAACGCCTCGTGCTCGCGCCCCGGCC
>NZ_PQHW01000088.1 GCF_003385215.1 Amycolatopsis thermalba
CGAGAGACGCATCAGGGCTCGGCACGATCTCTGTGCGAACCCGCCACCGGAGCAGCGCGTTTTTTTTCTCCAGCTGAAGGCGGCATGCGAGCTCATGCCTAGCCTCGTGGGCTGGGAGGTTGGAATCAGGGGATGGTGGGGGGCGGAACCGGGCGTGGCAGGCTGGGGGTATGGCCCGGCCTTCTCCCCTGCAGGTGCGCAACCTCGTCGTCGCCGTGCTCGCGGCTCTCGTGGCGGTCTGGAACGTCACCCAGGGCGGGCCGTGGTACCTCACGGCGATCTTCGGCGTCGGGTGTGTGCTCGCGCTCGGGTCGGCCGCCCTCAACCGCGCGGGCTGATCCGCGCACCTCACACCGCGCACGTTACGGTGAGCGCGTGAATTCCGCCTCGGCTGTGTTCCTCGCGACGATCCCGAGCCCGGACCGCGGCGTCTGGCACCTGGGACCGATCCCGATCCGCGCCTACGCGCTGTGCATCATCGCCGGCATCGTCCTCGCCATCTGGTGGGGCGACCGCCGCTGGGTGCAACGCGGCGGCACCAAGGGCACGGTCGTCGACATCGCCGTGTGGGCCGTGCCGTTCGGCCTCGTCGGCGGGCGCCTCTACCACGTCATCACCGACTGGTGGCGCTACTTCGGCGAGGGCAAGGACCCGGTCAAGGCGCTCTACATCTGGGACGGCGGCCTGGGCATCTGGGGCGCGATCGCCCTCGGCGCGGTGGGCGCGTGGATCGGCTGCCGCCGCAAGGGCGTGCCGCTGCCCGCGATGGCCGACGCGATCGCCCCGGGCATCATCGTCGCGCAGGCCATCGGCCGCCTCGGCAACTACTTCAACCAGGAGCTCTACGGCGCGCACACCACGCTGCCCTGGGGCCTGGAGATCTACCAGCGCTTCGACCCGAACAACCCGACGATCCCCGACCAGGGCCCCAACGGCATCGCGTTCGGCAACATCCCGCTCGCCGACAGCCCGGTGCACCCCACGTTCCTGTACGAGCTGATCTGGAACCTGATCATCGCGGCGCTGGTGGTGTACGCCGACCGCAAGCTGCGGCTGGGCCACGGCCGCGCGTTCGCCCTCTACGTCGCCGGGTACACGCTGGGCCGGTTCTGGATCGAGCTGATGCGCACCGACGACGCCACCCACATCCTCGGCCTGCGGGTCAACACGTGGACGTCGATCCTGGTCTTCGCCGGCGCGATGGTCTACTTCTTCCTCGCCCGGCGCCGCGGGCCACGCGAGGAGCCGGAAACGCTGCGCAGCAAGGACGACGAAACCGACAAGGTAGCCCCGGAACGCGAGTAGTTCTACTCAGGCGCGGTCCCGGCCCGCTCCGCCAGACTGGTGATCATGACCGAGGACCGGCGGCCGGGTGTGGCTTTCCTGGGGTTCGCGCTCGCGACCGGACTGCTGATCGTCGTCGTCGCCGCCCTGATGCGGGACTTCGTCGCCGGCTGGCACGGGGGCGAATACGCCTCCGCCTACATCGGGGTCACGTTCGGCGCGATGGTCGCCGGCAGCCTGTGCCGGCTCGCACGGCCCCCGTGGCGCTCCTTCGGCACCGGGCTGATCCTCGGCGGCGTGCTCGGGTTCGCGAGCTTCCTCGCGGTGGCGGTGGCGCTCTACCTCGCCCTGTCGCAGATGTCTAGCTGACCAGGCCGCGCCCGGTGACCAGCGGCAGGTCCAGCGCCGTCAGCAGGCCGGGCGGCGCCGCGACCACCGCGGGGATCGCGTTCACCAGCCGCATCGCCGTCGCCTTGAGGCCCGCCGTGTTGTGGTCGCCGTCCGTGCCGACCAGCCGCAGGTCCAGCGTGTAGTTCGGCTCGCCGGTCACCTGCACCCGGTAGCAGCCCTGCCCGGACGGTTGCGGCCAGTCCGGCCCCAGGTCCGGGCGCAGCCGCGTCACGTGCTCCAGCACGCACACCGGACGGCCGCCCCGCATGCCGCGCACCTCGAACCGCAACGCGGCGGCCGTGCCCTCGGCGATCGTGCCGCACGAGACGTCGAACGCCGACGGCGCCGGCAGCCGCTCGAAGCTCTCCTCCACGGCGTCCAGCTCCACGCCCAGCCCGGCCGCCAGCTGCCGCACCACGCTGCCCCACGCCAGCGACAGCACGCCGGGCTGCAGCAGCATCGGCGTCTGGTCCAACGGGCCGCCGAAGCCCATGATGTCGAAGACGACCTTGCGGTTGTCGTAGGTCGAGTAGTCCAGGATCTCGAAGCAGCGCACCTCGTCGATCCGCTCGCACACGCCCGTGAGTACCAGCGGCAGCCAGTCGTTGGCGAACCCGGGGTCGACACCGTTCACCCACAGCGACGCGCCACCCTCGGACGCGGCCGCCCGCACGGGTGCGGACACCTCGCCGGGCACCACGCCGTCCGGGAACTGCAGGAACACCGGGCTGCTCGACACGACGTTCACGCCGGCCCGCAGGATGCGCTGCAGGTCGGCCAGCGCCTCCATCAGCCGGTCGTCGGCCATCGCCGTGTAGACCACGCAGTCCGGTTCCAGCGCCAGCAGCGCGTCGGCGTCGGTGGTCGCCGCGACGCCCAGCGACCGCCCCAGCCCGGCCAGCTCCCCGGCGTCCCGGCCGGCCTTGTCCGGGTTCGACACCCACACGCCGGCCAATTCCAGCTCCGGATGCGCGTCGATGCCCGCGATCGCGTGCCGCCCCACGTTGCCGGTGCTCCACTGCACCACCCGGTACGTCACAGGTCCGGCAATCCGAGTTCGAGGTTGGGCGCCTGCAGTCCACCGTCCACTTCCAGCACCTTCCCCGTGACGAACGAGCCGGCGGGCGAGGCCAGGTAGACGATCGCGGCCGCGATGTCCTCGACCTCGCCGAGCCGGCGCAGCGGCGTGTCCGCCTCCATCCTGGCCTTGATCTCCGGGTTGTTCACCACGACCTCCAGCGCCGAGGTCGCCACCGACCCGACGGCGACCGCGTTGACCCGGATGCGTGGCGCGAGGTCGTAGGCGGCCAGGCGCGTGTAGTGGGCGAGCGCGGCCTTCGCGGTGCCGTAGGCGGCGAACCCGCGCCCGGCGACCCGGCCCATGTTCGACGAGATGTTGACGACCGCGCCGCCGTCGGTCATCAACGGCACGGCGGCGGTGGTGAGCGCGTGCGCGGTCGAGACGTTGAACCGGAACGCCTCTTCCAGGAACTCCGGTGTGGTGTCCAGCAGCGGCCGGGGATAGGTGCCGCCGACGTTGTTGACCACGATGTCGACCCGGCCGAACTCGCCGACCGCGGCCTGCGCGAGCGCGGCGGCGGCCGCGGGATCGCTGAGGTCGGCCGGCACGACGTGCGCGCGCCGTCCGGTTCCGGCGACGCGCGCGGCGACGGCGTCCAGGTCGGTCTTCGTACGGGAGGAGATCACCACGTCCGCACCGGCTTCGGCCAGCGCGACGGCGGCTCCCGCGCCGATACCGCGCCCGGCCCCGGTGACGACGGCGACTTTGCCGGTCACGCGGAAACGATCGAGGATCATGCGGCCGACTGTAACAGGTTCTAGTTCGGTCCGGGGCGGTCCGAGGAGAACCTGGTGCCGGGCAACGGAACCCCGCTAGGGAACCGCCGGGCCGGGGTCTTCGGGAAAGAGGGCGGCCAGCTCGTCGTGCAGGAGCCGCCGGATCTCCTCGGCCGGGAACTCGCGTGGGTACATCGCCGCCTGCAGGGTCAGGCCGTCGATGAAGGTGTGCAGGCGCCGGGCCTGCCGGTCGAGGTGACCGTCGGCGAGCGGGTCCCCGATGCGCTCCGGAGGTGGTTGCCCGCAGAAGTACGCCACCGCGAGCCGGCAGATGTGCCGTTCGCCGGGGAGTCCTGCCGTGTGGAGTTCGGCGAGGGATGCGTCGAAGCGCGAGCGCATCAGGCAGGCGAGCCAGACGTCCGCGTCCACCCGCCGGTCGGCGTCCAGTGGCAGCAGCTCCTCGAGCATCAGCAGCGCCCGGTCACGCCCGGGCAGATTGCCGTGCAGGTGGCCGGCGATGCGAGCGGTGACCTTGTCGGCCATCGCCTTCGCTGCGAAGAGCAGCAGGCCGCGCTGGCTGTCGAAGTAGTGGCGCAGCCCGCCGATCGAGATGTTGGCCTGCTCGGCGATCTTCCGCACGGTGGCGCCCTCGATGCCGTCCCGGCTGATGACGTCCCAGACCACCCGGACCAGTTCCGCCCGTCGCTGGTCGTGGTCGACGAGCTTCGGCATACCCAGGTTATAGCACAATCGTACGGTTTCCTATACCGTACAAGCGTGCTAAAAAAATCTGAGGGAGCGGTGCCGGGGCGTGCCACGGGTTCGGTCGTGCTCGCCGGGGGATTGCTGCTGATCGCCGCGTCGGCGCTGTGGTTCGTGCTGACCGGCGACACCGGTGTCCGGTACTCGTCGGACACCGGCGACACCGTGCCGATGTGGTTCCGCTGGATTCCCGTACTCGCCGGCGTCGTGCTGGTACGCCTGGTGCCGTTCCGGGGTGCCGCGATCACGCCGACCGAGCGCCGGCCCCGCCTCGAAGCGGGTGTTCTCCTGGCCTCGGCGGTGCTCTTCGCGGTGACGCTGGGGCTGGCCGGCGGTGGCGAGCCCGCCCACACCCTGTTGAAGGTGCTGTTGCTGCTCGGGGTTCCCGCGGCGATGTTCTGGATCCTGCGGCGCTGGGGAACGGCCTGGCGCCCGGCGGGTGGGCGGCCGGAGGTGGGGCGGCCGGAGGCGGGGCGGCGATGGGCGCCCGCGATCCCGGTCGCCGCGTGGGTTCTCCTCAGCTACGCCAGCCCGTGGGCCATGCCGTCCAGCGACTTCGCGACCACCGTCGACCTGGTCACGCTCGTGCTCGTGCTCGTCGTCGGGTTCCTCGTCAACAGCCTGCTGGAGGAGGTCTTCTACCGCCGCTGGCTGCAGTCCAGGTGGGAGGCGCTCATCGGCCGGTGGCCGGCGATCGTGCTCGCGTCACTGCTCTGGGCCGTCTGGCACGTCGCCATCCACGGCAGGGGTGACCTGCCGGCCGACCTCGCGTCGGCGTTCGTCAACCAGGGCGTTCTCGGGCTGTTCCTCGGATTCCTCTGGAGCGAGTACCGGATGATGTGGCCGCTGCTGGTAGTCCACGGTGCCGTCAACGCCGTCCCCGTCCTGCTACCCCTGGTGTGAGCGGGCGGACCGGCAGCACCGCCAGTTCACCGCGGTCGTTCGTCCGCACCTCCGCGGCCGCGCCGTAGTGCGCCGCCAGCGCCTCCGCCGTCAGCACCTCCACCGGTGGCCCGGCGGCCACCGCGCGGCCGGCGTCGAGCAGGAGGAGCTGGTCGGCGTACTGCGCGGCGAACGTCAGGTCGTGCAGGGTCGACACCACGGTGATGCCGTCCTCGTGCCGCAGCCGGTCGATCAGCTCCAGCAGCGCCTGCGCGTGGCCGATGTCCAGGCCCGTCGTGGGCTCGTCGAGCAGCAGCAGGCTCGCCCGCTGGGCCAGCACCCGCGCCAGCACCGCGCGCTGCCGCTCGCCGCCGGAGAGCATGTCCACCCGGCGGCCCGCCAGCGCGCCCAGGTCCAGCCGCGCCAGCACCTCCTCCACAATGGACATATCCGACCGGTTTTCCCGCGCCAGCAGACCCAGATGCGGCGTGCGGCCGAGCAGCACGTAGTCGGTCACCGTCAGGCCCACGGGCACCGCCGGGTCCTGCGGCGCGTACCCGACGATCCGCGCCAGTTCCTTGCGCGGCACCCGGAACCGGCCGCCGATGAGCACTTCTCCTTGTGGCGGCAGGAGTCCGGCCACGGTTTTGAGCAAAGTGGACTTCCCGGCCCCGTTCGGCCCGACGACGGCCAGCCACCCGCCGGCCGGCACCTCCACCGAAACCCCGTACACCACCGGGCAATCGCCGTAACCGGCGCGCACCGAGCGCAACGACAACGCGGTCACGACAACCTCCTCCGCGACGAGCGCAGGATCCAGGCGAAGAACGGCGCCCCGGTGAACGCGGTGACCACGCCCAGCGGCAGTTCACCCGGCATGACCGTGCGCGCCAGCTGGTCGGCCAGCACCAGGAACGCCGCGCCGCCGACCAGCGACAGCGGGATCACCACCCGGTAGCTGGCCCCGGCGAGCATCCGCACCACGTGCGGCACCACGATCCCGACGAACCCGATCAGCCCGCTGACCGACACCGCCGCCGCGGTCGCCAGCGACGCCGCCGCCAGCACGACCAGCCGGATCCGGCCCGGTCGCAGGCCCAGCGACGCCGCCTCCGCGCCGCGGCGCGCGAGCACGTCGAGCAACCGCGCGGACAGGCACAGCACGACCGCCGCCACCGCCACGTACGGCACCGCGATCAGGACTTCGCGCCACCCGCTCACGTTGAGCCCGCCCAGCATCCACGTGTAGACCTGCCGGATCGTCTCGGTGTTCAGCTGCTGCGCGAACGTCTGGATCGCGGTGAGGAACGACGCCACCGCGACCCCGGCCAGCAGCAGCGTGCTCGTGCTGCCCCCGGCCGAGCGGCCCACCAGCCAGCTGAGCCCGACCCCGCCGAGCGCGCCGGCGAACGCGGCCAGCGGCAGCGGGCCGACGACCCAGCCGCTGACCGCCGGGGCGAGCACCACGACGAGCGTCGCCGCCATGCCCGCCCCGGCCGCCGCGCCCAGCAGGTACGGGTCGGCCAGCGGGTTGCGGAACACGCCCTGGAACGTCGCCCCGGACACCGCGAGCGCCGCGCCGACGATCGCCGCGAGCAGCACCCGTGGCACCCGCAGCTGCCACACGATGGCGGCCTCCCGCACGGACAGCGGCGACTGCCCGCCGGTGACCTGCGCCCAGATCTCGGCGAGCACCCGCTGCCAGCCCAGGTCGCTCGCGCCGACGAGCACGGCGAACACCAGGACGGCCGCGAGCACCACGAGCCCGGCGATCAGGACCGGGGCGCGCAGCCGGGTCCGGGTGTCAGGCACCGGTCTTGGCGACCGCGTCGGCGACGGTGCGGACGAGCTCGACGATCCGCGGGCTCCACCGGGAGGCGATGTCGTCGTCGAGCGCGATCACCTGCCCGCGTTGCACGGCGCTCAGCGTGTTCCAGCCCGGCCGCGCGGCGAC
The DNA here is from genome assembly GCF_003385215.1 of Amycolatopsis thermalba. Taxonomy (GTDB): domain Bacteria; phylum Actinomycetota; class Actinomycetes; order Mycobacteriales; family Pseudonocardiaceae; genus Amycolatopsis_E; species Amycolatopsis_E thermalba. The sequence goes on from NZ_PQHW01000088.1 coordinate 7,070, forward strand.
GGTCTGCGCGTTCTGCCCGCAGCACTTGCTGTCCGCGAGGAAGATCAGGTCCGGGTTGGACTGCAGGATGCGTTCGGCCGACAGCTGCGGGTAGCCGCCGGAGGCGTTCGGGTCGGTGCCGTCGGCGATGTTGGTGAGCCCGAAGCGGGTGAGCACCTGGCCGATGAAGGTCGCCGAAGTCACGCTGTAGTACGTCTGGTCCAGCTCCCAGTAGTAGGTCAGCGACCGCTTCGGCGCGTCCGCGACGATCTTGTCGATGTCGTCGCGGGTCTGCCGGGCCAGGCTCTCGCCCTCGGCCTGGTGCCCGGTCGCCTTGCCCAGCACCTCGAACTGCGTGTAGGCGTCGTCGAGCGTCTTCGCGTCGGGCATCACCAGCGTCTTGGTCCCGGTCCGGGCCAGTGCGCCGGCGAGGCCGGTGGTGTCGGCGTAGACCACGACCAGGTCGGGCCGGTAGGCGGCGATCGCCTCGGGATCGGGGCTCAGGCCGGTCAGCTGCGTGCGCGGCGCCTGTGCGGGGAAGTTCGACGCCGAATCGACGGCGACCACCTGCGGCCCCGCGCCGAGGGCGAACAAGGTCTCGGTGGCCGACGGCGACAGCGACACGATGCGTTGCGGCTGCTTGTCGAGCGTCACGGCCGGGGCGCCGGGCGCGGCGACCGTGACCGGGAAGGCGCCTTCGGTTTCGGGGGGTGCGGCCGAGTCCTCGGACGGCCGGGTGGCGCATCCGGTCAGCACGAGCAGGACCGCGATCAGTGGTGCGAAACGACGGAACACAAGAAAACCTCGGGTTTCCGGCCGGCGTCACGGGGCCCCGTCCCGCACCCAGGCGTTACGGACGCCGCACCCCTGAGCCGGGGGCGAAAGGCGTCGGCGCGGCGGCAGGCGACCTGGCTCGACCGGGTGTGCACGGAGCGCACCCGAGTCATCACAGTTGCGGCACAGCACCGGGTTCCCACCGGTTTCGCGGCCGCCGCGTCACTGGCCGGCAAGCCGCTGACCAGCGTGAGGAACGCTACCACCGGCGAATCTGGCCCCGGGGCGGGATCCTGCGTAATCTTGATGGGATCGCGCGACGCGTATGCTCGGTCGGAGGCGCCGAAGGCAGCCCATCAAGAACGATGTCGTTCCTCGCAGCCAGATCGTTACCGATCGGATGAGAAAATCCACACTCCGAGAGGGTGCCCTCATGTTTCCTGGGTGTTAAGGTCGCGCTAATCCAAGGGCCATCGTCGTCCCTGCAGCGGTACCGGGGGAACTTTCCGAACTGAGCATTGAGACGACGAAGGAGGTCCCCGCATGATCTTCTCCGCCAACCCGGGCAAGCAGGGCCTGTACGACCCTGCCACGGAGCAGGATTCCTGCGGTGTGGCGATGGTGGCCGACATTCAGGGCCGGCGCACCCACGCCATCGTCACGGACGGGCTGACGGCGCTGATCAACCTGGACCACCGGGGCGCCGCGGGCGCCGAACCGACCTCCGGCGACGGCGCCGGGATCCTCGTGCAGCTGCCCGACCAGCTGCTCCGCGAGGAGGCCGGCTTCGAGCTGCCCGAACCCGACGCGCAGGGCCACCACCGCTATGCCGCCGGCATCGCGTTCCTGCCCACCGAGGAGGAGGCGCGCGGCAAGGCCGTCGCGCTGATCGAGCGCCTGGCCGACGAGGAGAGCCTCGACGTGCTGGGCTGGCGCGAGGTCCCGGTCGACGCCGCGGCCGCCGACATCGGCCCCACCGCGCGGTCGGTGATGCCGCACTTCGCCATGCTGTTCGTGGCGGGCAAGCCGGACGCCGACGGCGTGCGCCCCGCCGGCCTGGAGCTGGACCGGCTCGCCTTCTGCCTGCGCAAGCGCGTCGAGCACGAGAGCGTGGTCGCCGAGTGCGGCACGTACTTCCCGTCGCTGTCCGCGCGCACCATGGTCTACAAGGGAATGCTCACGCCCGAGCAGCTCCCGGCGTTCTTCGGCGACCTGCGCGACCCGCGGCTGACCAGTGCGATCGCGTTGGTGCACAGCCGGTTCTCCACCAACACGTTCCCGTCGTGGCCGCTGGCGCACCCGTTCCGGTTCGTCGCGCACAACGGTGAGATCAACACGATCCGCGGCAACCGCAACCGCATGCGGGCCCGTGAGGCGCTGCTGGAGTCGGGTGCCATCCCGGGCGACCTGACCCGGCTCTACCCGGTGTGCTCGCCGGACGCGTCGGACTCGGCGTCGTTCGACGAGGTCCTCGAACTGCTGCACCTGGGCGGCCGCAGCCTGCCGCACGCCGTGCTGATGATGATCCCGGAGGCGTGGGAGAACCACACCACCATGGACCCGCGGCGGCGCGCGTTCTACCAGTTCCACGCGAGCCTGATGGAGCCGTGGGACGGCCCGGCATGCGTCACGTTCACCGACGGCGCGCTCGTCGGCGCGGTGCTGGACCGCAACGGCCTGCGCCCGTGCCGCTGGTGGCGCACCGCCGACGACCGCGTCGTGCTGGCCAGCGAGGCCGGTGTGCTGGACGTGCCGCCGGACCAGGTGGTCGCCAAGGGCCGCCTCAAGCCGGGCCGCATGTTCCTGGTGGACACCGAAGCCGGCCGCATCGTCGCCGACGACGAGATCAAGTCGGAGCTGGCCCAGCAGCACCCGTACGAGGAGTGGCTGCACGCCGGCCTGCTGCAGCTGGCCGATCTGGCCGACCGCGACCACGTCACGCAGAGCCACGACTCGGTGCTGCGCCGTCAGCTCGCCTTCGGCTACTCCGAGGAGGAGCTGAAGATCCTGCTCGCGCCGATGGCGGAGAAGGGCGCCGAGCCGCTGGGCTCGATGGGCACCGACACCCCGCCCGCCGTGCTGTCCAAGCGGTCGCGCCAGCTCTACGACTACTTCAAGCAGGCCTTCGCGCAGGTGACCAACCCGCCGCTGGACGCGATCCGCGAGGAGCTGGTCACGTCGATGAGCCGGATCATGGGTCCCGAGCGCAACCTGCTCGACCCGGGCCCGGCCTCGTGCCGGCACATCCAGCTGCCGTACCCGGTCATCGACAACGACGAGCTGGCCAAGCTCATCCACATCAACGACGACGGCGACCTGCCGGGCTTCGCCTGCACCGTCCTGTCCGGACTGTTCGAAGTGGACGGCGGCGGCAAGGCGCTGGCGGAGGCGATCGAGCGGGTGCGCCGCGAGGCGTCCGAGGCGATCGCGGCCGGCGCGCGCACGCTCGTGCTGTCCGACCGGGACTCCGACCACAAGATGGCGCCGATCCCGTCGCTGCTGCTGGTCTCCGCGGTGCACCACCACCTGGTGCGCACCAAGGAACGGCTGCGCGTGGCGCTCGTGGTGGAAAGCGGTGACGCCCGCGAGGTCCACCACATCGCGCTGCTGCTCGGCTACGGCGCCGCGGCGGTGAACCCGTACCTGGCCTTCGAGACGATCGAAGACATGATCGCGCAGGGCGCGATCACCGGGATCGAGCCGCGCAAGGCGGTGCGCAACTACGTCAACGCGCTGGTCAAGGGCGTCCTGAAGATCATGTCCAAGATGGGCATCTCGACCGTCGGCGCCTACACCGCGGCGCAGGTGTTCGAGTCCTTCGGGCTGTCGCAGGAACTGCTCGACGAGTACTTCACCGGCACGGTGTCCAAGCTCGGCGGCGTCGGTCTCGACGTGCTCGCCGAGGAGGTCGCCGTCCGGCACCGCCGGGCCTACCCGGACAACCCGACCGACCGCGTGCACCGCCGTCTCGACACCGGCGGCGAGTACGCCTACCGCCGCGAGGGCGAGCTGCACCTGTTCACGCCGGAGACGGTGTTCCTGCTGCAGCACGCCAGCAAGACCCGCCGCGACGAGGTGTACCGGCGCTACACCGAAGAGGTGCACCGCCTCTCCCGCGAGGGCGGCGCGCTGCGCGGGTTGTTCAAGTTCCGCAAGGAGGGCCGCACGCCGGTCCCGATCGACGAGGTCGAGTCCGTCGAGTCGATCTGCAGGCGGTTCAACACCGGCGCGATGTCCTACGGCTCCATCTCGGCCGAGGCGCACCAGACGCTCGCGATCGCGATGAACCGCATCGGCGGCCGGTCCAACACCGGTGAGGGCGGCGAGGACCCGGAGCGCCTCTACGACCCCGAGCGGCGCAGCGCGATCAAGCAGGTCGCCAGCGGCCGGTTCGGCGTCACCAGCGAGTACCTGGTCAACGCCGACGACATCCAGATCAAGATGGCGCAGGGCGCCAAGCCCGGCGAGGGCGGCCAGCTGCCGCCGAACAAGGTGTACCCGTGGATCGCGCGCACCCGGCACTCCACGCCGGGCGTGGGGCTGATTTCCCCGCCGCCGCACCACGACATCTACTCGATCGAGGACCTGGCGCAGCTGATCCACGACCTGAAGAACGCCAACGAGAAGGCCCGCATCCACGTGAAGCTGGTCAGCTCGCTGGGCGTCGGCACGGTCGCGGCCGGGGTGTCGAAGGCGCACGCCGACGTCGTGCTGATCTCCGGTCACGACGGCGGCACCGGCGCCTCGCCGCTGAACTCGCTCAAGCACGCGGGCACGCCGTGGGAGATCGGCCTGGCCGAGACCCAGCAGACCCTGATGCTGAACGGGCTGCGCGACCGGATCACCGTGCAGGTCGACGGCGCGATGAAGACCGGCCGCGACGTGGTGGTCGCGGCGCTGCTCGGCGCCGAGGAGTACGGCTTCGCCACCGCGCCGCTGATCGTGGCCGGCTGCATCATGATGCGCGTCTGCCACCTCGACACCTGCCCGGTCGGGGTCGCCACCCAGAGCCCGGAGCTGCGCAAGCGCTACACCGGGCAGGCCGAGCACGTGGTGAACTACTTCCGGTTCGTCGCGCAGGAGGTCCGCGAGCTGCTGGCCGAGCTGGGTTTCCGCACCCTGGACGAGGCCATCGGCCGGGCCGACGTGCTGGACACCGACGAGGCGGTCGACCACTGGAAGGCCGGCGGCCTGGACCTGAAGCCGATCTTCGAGATGCCGGCCGACACCCCGTACGGCGGTGCCCGGCGCAAGATCCGCGAGCAGGACCACGGCCTCGAGCACGCCCTGGACCGCACGCTCATCCAGCTGTCCGAGGCGGCCCTGGAGGACGCGCACCCGGTGCGGCTGGAACTGCCGGTGCGCAACGTCAACCGCACCGTGGGCACGCTGCTGGGGTCGGAGATCACCCGCCGCTACGGCGGTGAGGGCCTGCCCGACGGCACGATCCACATCCGGCTCGTCGGATCGGCGGGGCAGTCGCTGGGCGCGTTCCTGCCGCGCGGCGTCACGCTGGAGATGGTGGGCGACGCCAACGACTACGTCGGCAAGGGCCTGTCCGGCGGCCGCATCATCGTGCGGCCGCACCCGGACGCGACGTTCGCCGCCGAGCGTCAGGTCATCGCCGGCAACACGCTGGCCTACGGAGCGACCGCGGGGGAGATGTTCCTGCGCGGTCAGGTGGGCGAGCGGTTCTGCGTACGCAACTCGGGCGCCACCGTCGTCGCCGAGGGCGTGGGCGACCACGCCTTCGAATACATGACCGGTGGCCGTGCCGTGGTGCTCGGTCCGACCGGCCGCAACCTCGCCGCGGGCATGTCCGGCGGTATCGGCTACGTCCTCGACCTCGACGAGGGCAGCGTCAACCGCGAGATGGTCGAGCTGCTCCCGCTCGAGCCCGAGGATCTGAACTGGTTGAAGGACATCGTGACCCGACACCACGAACTCACCCGCTCGGCGGTCGCCGCGTCGCTGCTCGGCGACTGGCCGCGCCGGTCGGCGAGCTTCACCAAGGTCATGCCGCGCGACTACAAGCGCGTGCTGGAGGCGACCAGGGCCGCCAAGGCCGCCGGGCGCGACGTCGACGAGGCGATCATGGAGGTGGCGTCTCGTGGCTGACCCCAAGGGCTTCCTGAAGTACGAGCGGGTCGAGCCGCCCAAGCGCCCCAAGGAGCACCGCGCCGAGGACTGGCGCGAGGTCTACGCCGACCTCGAGCCCGCCGAGCGCGACCAGCAGGTGCGCACCCAGGCCACCCGCTGCATGGACTGCGGCATCCCGTTCTGCCACTCGGCCGGCTCCGGCTGCCCGCTGGGCAACCTCATCCCGGAGTGGAACGACCTGGTGCGCCGCGGCGACTGGGCCGCGGCCGGCGACCGGCTGCACGCGACCAACAACTTCCCGGAGTTCACCGGGAAGCTGTGCCCGGCGCCGTGCGAGGCGGGCTGCACGCTGTCCATCTCGCCGCTGTCCGGCGGACCGGTCGCGATCAAGCGCGTCGAGGCGACGATCGCGGAGAAGTCGTGGGAGCTGGGCCTGGCCCAGCCGCAGGTCGCCGAGGTGGCCAGCGGTCAGCGGGTCGCCGTGGTCGGGTCCGGCCCGGCCGGGCTCGCCGCCGCCCAGCAGCTCACCCGCGCCGGGCACGACGTGACCATCTTCGAGCGGGACGACCGGCTCGGCGGGCTGCTCCGCTACGGCATCCCCGAGTTCAAGATGGAGAAGAAGCACCTCGACAAGCGCCTGGCCCAGCTCAAGAAGGAGGGCACGCAGTTCGTCACCGGCTGCGAGGTGGGCGTCGACATCACCGTCGAGGAGCTGCGGGCGCGCTACGACGCGGTCGTGCTCGCGGTGGGCGCGCTGCGCGGCCGCGACGACACCACCACGCCGGGCCGGGAGCTGCGGGGCATCCACCTGGCGATGGAGCACCTGGTGCCGGCCAACAAGCAGTGCGAGGGCGACGGGCCGTCGCCGATCCACGCGCACGGCAAGCACGTCGTGATCATCGGCGGCGGTGACACCGGCGCCGACTCCTACGGCACCGCGATCCGCCAGGGCGCGGCGTCGGTGACCCAGCTGGACCAGTACCCGATGCCGCCGGCCACCCGGGACGACGACCGGTCGCCGTGGCCGACGTGGCCGTACGTGCTGCGCACCTACCCGGCGCACGAGGAGGGCGGCGAGCGGAAGTTCGGCGTCGCCGTGCGCCGGTTCGTGGGCGACGAGAACGGGCACGTCCGCGCCATCGAGCTGCAGCGGGTCAAGGTCGTCAAGGACCCGGAGACCGGGCGCCGCGAGGTCCTGCCGGTGTCGGACGAGATCGAGGAGATCCCGGCCGACCTGGTGCTGTTCGCGATCGGCTTCGAGGGCGTGGAGCACATGCGGCTGCTCGACGACCTGGGCATCCGGCTGACCCGGCGCGGCACCATCTCGTGCGGCCCGGACTGGCAGACCGAGGCCCCGGGCGTGTTCGTCTGCGGCGACGCCCACCGCGGCGCCTCGCTGGTGGTGTGGGCGATCGCCGAGGGCCGCTCGGTGGCGCACGCGGTGGACGCCTACCTGACCGGCGCGTCGGACCTGCCGGCGCCGGTGCATCCGACGGCGCTGCCGCTCGCTGTGGTGTAAGCACGCGCATCGGCCGTTCGGGCTCACCCTGGGCCCGAACGGCCGATTGTTCACTCTGTCGTGGCCGCCTAACTTTCGGTGGCAACGAACGGTCGGCAGACGGGTGAGCGTCATGAAGCGAACAGGTATCCGGGCACTGGTCCTCGCGGCGGTCGCCGCGGTCACCACGGCCGTGTTCAGCGCGCCCGCCACGGCGGCGCCCGGACCGGCGATCCACGTGCAGGGCGCCGGTGCGGCCGAGTACTGGACGCCCGAGAAGATGCGCTCGGCCAAGCCGCTGGACAACCTGCTCACCGCCGCGCGCAACGTCACCGCCGACGTGCGGACCGCGGTCCCGCGCCTGCTCCCGTCCCGGACCTCGAAGGCCAGCACCGGCGACCCGTGGACCGGCGGCGGCGCGGTGACGCACACCGCGGGCCGGGTCTTCTTCACCTTCAACGGCTCCCCGGCTTCGTGCAGCGGGGACGCGGTCACCAGCGCCAACCGCAGTGTGGTCATCACGGCCGGGCACTGCGTGAAGTACCAGGGCAGCTGGCACACCGACTGGATCTTCGTGCCGGGCTACGACAACGGCAACGCCCCGTACGGCGAATGGGCCGCGACGACCACCCTCACCACGCCGCAGTGGCAGGCCAGCGAAGATCTGGCTTACGACGTCGGCGCCGCGGTGGTGGCGCCGCTGAACGGCCGGTACCTCACCGATGTGGTGGGCGCGCAGGGCATCGCCTTCAACCAGCCGCGCGGCCAGGTGATGTACAGCTTCGGCTACCCCGCCGAGCCGCCCTACGACGGCAGCGAACTGACCTACTGCGCCGGCCGCACCTTCAACGACGCGCTCGGCTCCGGCGACCTGGGCATGCGGTGCGACATGACGGGCGGCTCCAGCGGCGGCCCGTGGTTCCTGAACTTCGACACCTCGACCGGGACCGGAATCCAGAACTCGGTGAACAGCTTCGGCTACACCTTCCTGCCCGGCGTGATGTTCGGCCCGTACTTCGGCGCGGCCGCGGAGGCGCTCTACAACGCGGCCGCGTCGCGGTAGGTCCTATTCGGTTGCCGCGGGCCGGGCCGGTCCGATAGGAAACCCGCATGCTGAAGGGTGACCTGGTCGGGCTGCGCGCCCGGCACGAGGCCGACATCCCGGTCCTGCGCACGGAGCTGTACGACGACGTGGTGACCGGCTCGCGAGCGGACGGCCGGCCCTGGCGGCCGCTCCGGCCGGACACGAAGGACCCGCGCCTCGTGGGGGACGACACCGACCCGGGGCACGTGCCGTTCTCCGTGGTGGAGCTGGCGGGCGACACCCTGATCGGCACCGCGACGATGTGGGGCATCGACACCCACCACCGGTCCGCGCACATCGGGCTGGGGCTGCTGCCGTCCGCGCGCGGCAAGGGCTACGGCACCGACGTCGTCGCCGTGCTGTGCCACTACGGTTTCGTCGTGCGCGGCCTGCACCGGCTGCAGATCGAGACGCTGGCGGACAACTTCCCGATGCTGCGCGCCGCCGAGCGCAACGGCTTCGTCCGTGAGGGCGTACTGCGTTCCTCCTCCTGGGTGATGGGCGAGTTCCTGGACGAGGTGCTGCTCGGGCTGCTCGCCGAGGACTGGCAAGGGAATTAGGCCGCCCGCCCGCCAGCCCACCACCACCCTCAACGGACGCGCTCCGCGCGGCCCCTGATCCCGGTTCTCAGGCCGGCGGCGGTTGAATGGGGCATGACCTCCGCGAGGCAAGAACCCGTCATCGAACGCGGCGTCTTCGCCCGGCTGGGGCGGCTGGTCGTGCATCGGCCCTGGTGGGTGATCGCCGCCTGGGTCGTGCTGGCCGTGGTGGTGATCTTCACCGCGCCGGCGCTGCCCCGAAGCACGGACGAAAGCGACGCCCTGCCCCGGGACTACGAGTCCATCCAGGCCATGACCCTGGGCCAGGAAGCGTTTCCGGCCGCGTTCACCCCGTCGATGCTCGTCGTGTTCTACCGCGGCGACAACGCGCCGCTGACCGCGGCCGACACCCAGAAGGCCGGCGAAGTCGTGGCCGGCCTGACCGGCAAGCGCCTGCCGGACGTCGAGCTGATCTCGCCGGCCGTCCCGGCACCCGACAACGTCGTGCAGATCTCCGCGGTGAAGATGCCGCAGCTGTCCTCGGCCAACGCGCAGCAGCTGACCGAGTCGGCGAAGCAGTTCCGCGGCGAACTCCAGGCGTTGCTCGGCGGCGGTGACCTGAAGGCGGCGACCACCGGCAGCGTGGCCCAGCAGCTCGACGTGCAGGAGGCGTCGGGCAGCGCGGACGCCGTCGTCGGCATCGCGACCGTGCTGCTGATCCTCGTGCTGCTGCTGGTGATCTTCCGCAGCCCGGTGATCGCGCTGCTGCCGATCGTCCTGATCGGGATCGTGTCGCAGATCGCGAACGGCCTCATCTCCTGGGTGGTGAAGCTGTTCGGGATGCAGACCGACGCGTCGATCTCGTCGATCCTGATCGTGGTGCTGTTCGGCGTCGGCACCGACTACATCCTGTTCCTGATGTTCCGGTTCCGCGAACGGCTGCGGGCCGGGGACGAACCGAGGCAGGCGATGGTCACCGCGGTGAGCCGCGTCGGCGAGGCGATCACGTCCGCGGCCGCCGTCGTGATCATCGCGTTCCTGTCGATGGCCCTGTCGTTGTTCGGGTTCTTCCGCTCGATGGGGCCGTCGCTGGCGATCGCGGTCGCGGTGACGCTGCTGGCCGGGCTGACCCTGGTGCCGGCTGTGGTGTCGCTGCTGGGCGCCAAGGTGTTCTGGCCGTCGAAGTCGTGGCGGGCCGAGCCGACCGGAGCGCGGTTCACGGCGATCGGGCGGAGCCTGGGGCGCAAGCCGGCGATCTTCGCGGCCGTGTCCGGTGTCGTGATGGCGGCGCTGGCGGCCGGGCTGGTCAACTTCAACCCGACGTTCGACCTGGCGTCCGGGTCGATGCCGGACACCGCCGAATCGCAGGTCGGGCTGCGGCAGCTGGAACGCGGGCTGCCGCCGGGGACGACCTCGCCGACGAGCGTCTACCTGCACAGTGACAGTGGCGTGCTGGACGCTGCGGCGCTGCCGTCGTTCGGGGAGCGGCTGCGGGCCGTGCCGGGCGTGGGGCAGGTCGGGCAGCCGCAGGTCAGCACCGACGGCGCGACGGCCAGCTTCGCGGTGACCCTGACCGACGACCCGAGTTCGGACGCCGCGATCGACACGGTGGCGGGCCCGCTGCGGACGGCCGCGCACGAGGGTGCTCCGCCGGGCGCGCGGGCGCTGGTCGGCGGTGAGACGGCGGTGTACGTCGACATCCAGGACACGATGAACCGCGACTACCGGGTGGTGTTCCCGGTGGCGGCGGTGCTGATCATGCTGGTGCTGGCGTTGCTGCTGAGGAGTGTGGTGTCGCCGTGGTACGTGATGGCGTCGGTGGGGCTCGGCTTCGCGGCGACGCTGGGCGCGACGACGCTGCTGTTCCAGAACGCGATCGGCGAGACCGGGCTGATCTTCATGATCCCGCTGATCATCTACATGTTCGTGGTCGCGCTGGGGACGGACTACAACATCCTGATGATGGCGCGGCTGCGTGAAGAGGCGAAGAACGGTCATTCGCCGAGGGAGGCGGCGGCGCTGGCGGTGCGCCACACGGGCCCGACGATCGCCGCGGCGGGCGTCATCCTGGCCGGTTCGCTGGGGGCGCTGATGCTGGCGGGCAACGCGCTGCTGGCGGAGATGGGGTTCGCGCTGTCGTTCGGGATCTTGGTGGCGGCGTTCGTGATGGCGATGTTCTTCGTGCCCAGCCTGACGGCGCTCATCGGGCGCGCCGCGTGGTGGCCCGGCCACGGCGACCGGGCGAAGCCCGAACCCGAGCCGGAGCGCGTGCCCCAGGGCTGACCGCGGAACTCGCCGACGGGAGCGTGGAACTCGCGACGCTGAACGTGGAACTCGCCGACGGGAGCGTGGAACTCGCGGCCGCGCGCGAGTTCCACGCTGGGGCGCGCGAGTCCCACGTCCGGGGCAGCGAGTTCCACGCTCGGGTGCGCGAGTTCTGCGTTCGGGGTGGCCCCCGCCACCTCGGGGCGGATCGTCCCAGCGCACCCCATATCCTGGGGTGGTGAACTGGACCGTGGACGTGCCCGTCGACACCCTTCCCGAGCTGCCGCCCCTGCCGCCGGAACTGCGTGCCCGGCTGGACGACGCCCTGTCCCGCCCGGCCGCCCAGCAGCCGGAGTGGCCCGACGCCGACGCGGTCGACCGGGTCCGCCACCTGCTCGAGGCCGTGCCGCCCATCACCGTGCCCGCCGAGATCGACCGGCTCCAGAGCCGCCTCGCGATGGTCGCCCGGGGGGAGGCCTTCCTGCTCCAGGGCGGCGACTGCGCGGAGACGTTCGAGTCCAACACCGAGCCGCACATCCGCGCCAACCTGCGCACGCTCCTGCAGATGGCCGTCGTCCTCACCTACGGCGCCAGCCTGCCCGTCGTCAAGGTCGGCCGCATCGCCGGGCAGTACGCCAAGCCGCGTTCCAGCAGCACCGACGCGCTCGCCCTGCCCGTCTACCGCGGCGACATCGTCAACTCCCTCGTCGCCAAGCCCGAGCTGCGCGTCCCCGACCCGGGCCGCATGATCCGCGCTTACGCCAACTCCGGCGCCGCGATGAACCTGGTCCGCGCCCTCACCGGCGCCGGCATGGCCGACCTCGCCCAGGTGCACGACTGGAACAAGGACTTCGTGCGCACCTCGCCCGCCGGCGAACGCTACGAGGCCCTGGCCGGCGAGATCGACCGCGGCCTGCGGTTCATGTCCGCGTGCGGGGTCAGCGACACCTCGCTGCACTCCACCGAGATCTTCGCCAGCCACGAGGCCCTGCTGCTCGACTACGAGCGCGCCATGCTGCGGATGGACAACGCCAACGCGGCCAACCCGAAGCTCTACAACCTCTCGTCGCACTTCCTGTGGATCGGCGAGCGCACCCGCCAGCTCGACGGCGCCCACATCGCCCTCGCCGAGCTGCTCGCCAACCCGATCGGCGTCAAGATCGGCCCGACCACCACGCCCGAGCAGGCCGTGGAGTACGTCGAGCGGCTCGACCCGCGCAACGAGCCCGGCCGCGTCACCCTCATCTCCCGCATGGGCAACGGCAAGGTCCGCGACGTCCTGCCGGCCATCGTGGAGAAGGTCGAGGCCACCGGGCACAAGGTGATCTGGCAGTGCGACCCGATGCACGGCAACACCCACGAGTCCTCCACCGGCTACAAGACCCGCCACTTCGACCGCATCATCGACGAGGTCCAGGGCTTCTTCGAGGTGCACCACAAGCTGGGCTCCTACCCGGGCGGCATCCACGTCGAGCTGACCGGCGAGGACGTCACCGAGTGCCTGGGTGGGGCGCAGGAGATCTCCGACTCGGATCTGGCCGGGCGGTACGAGACGGCCTGCGATCCGCGGCTGAACACGCAGCAGTCGCTGGAGCTGGCGTTTCTCGTGGCGGAGATGCTTCGGGGCTGACGCCCGCTCAGACCGCGAACCTGTCCTCGGCCGCCTCCCGCGGGCGTTGGAGCGGCGCGGGTAGCTCGAATTCCGCCACGGTGCGCCACGGGCCGTGTTCGTCGTCGCCGGCGACCAGGTGGACCCGGTCGATCCAGGCTCGCACCGGGAGTGCCGTGGCCAGCTCCGCCGCGGCGCGTCGGCGGGTGTGGGCGTCGCCCGTGCGGTGGTCCACCACCGTCAGGTGGGGGACCGTGTCGGGGTGCTCGCCGCCGTAGGGCGGGTGCGCCGGGAACCGCTCGCACACCGCCTGCGTCAGCGCCCGGAAGTGCTGGTCCGGCTCCGGCGCCAGCCACACCACCTCCGACCCGAACCACCCGACCTGCGAGAACTCGCACTCGAACGCCTCGATCCCGACCAGCGCCGCCTTCAGGTCGGCCACCGTCCGCGCGTCGATGTCCCGCGGCGCGACGAACGGGTACAGCACGGTCACGTGGGCGGGCACGCTCCGCCGGTGCCGGGTGACCAGGTGGTCCGTCTCGGGGACGGGCACGACGATGGCACTCTTCGTGGCACGGCGAAGCCACTGCGCGTCGGGGACCGGCATGGCTTCATCATGACTGAAGCCGCCCCGGATGTTTAGATCGACCGCTCGTACAGAGCAGCGGCCGACTTCAGCACCGCGTCCCGCAGCGAACCGGTGTCCGGCACCGCGTCGCCGTTCATCTGCAGTCCGATGTGGACGTGGTCGCCGTACGTGGCGGCCGCGATGCCCACCGCGTGCCGCGGCGCCAGCGGCACGAACGGGTAGATCTCGCACAACCGCGCGCCGTCCAGCGACAGGTCCAGCTTCGGCAGCGGCACGTTCGTGATCACCGTGTCGAACAGGACCCCCGCCGCCCTTCCGGCCACCTTCGCCGCCAGCCGGTGCAGCCCCGGGGGCAACCGGTCGGCCAGCACCGGCAGCGCACCCGCCCCGCGCTGCGGCCCCGCGGCCTTGTTCCGGTTCATCGACCAGCGGATCTCCCGCAACCGCCGCACCGGATCGTCCAGGTGCACCGGCAGATCGCACAGGTACCCGGACAGCTGGTTGGCGCCCCAGCCGCCCTCCCGCGCCCGCAGGCTCACCGGGATCAGGCCCCGCAGGGTGCGCGCGTCCGGCCGCTGACCGCGGTTGATCATCCACTCGCGCAGCGCCCCGGCCAGCACCGCGAGGACCACGTCGTTGGGGGTGCCGCCGTGCGCGGCCCGGATGGCGCGGATGTCGGCGACCGGCAGCCGGACGAACCCGAGCCGCCTGCTGGCCGAATCCGGCGCGCTCAGCGGCGACGACGGGTACGGCCGGGCGGCCCGCAGGATCGCCGACGCGATCGCCGCGTTCTCCCCGGCCTGGCTGACCGCTTCCGTCACGCCGTCCCGCAGCGCCTCCAGCGGCGACCGCGGATCGGCGGGCCGGTCGGCCACCTCGACGAGCATCCGCGTGATCGGCAGCTCGTCCAGCAGCCCGGCGGCCACCGCGAACGCGCCGGCGCCGTCGGTGAACGCGTGGTGCAGCTTGAGCAGCAGCGCGAACCGGTTTTCCGCCAGCCCGGTCACCACGTGCACGTCCCACAGCGGCCGGTCCATCGGCAGCGGCTGCTCGATCCACTCGGCCGCGTGCGCCGCGAGCGGGTCGTCGGCGTAGAACCCGGTGAGCCGGTGCACGTGGATGTGCCTGCGCGGGTCGAATGCCGGGTCCGGCGCCCAGGCCGCGCCGCCCGGCGGGAAGAGCGACGGGCGAACCCGCAGGCGCAGGCGCGGCATCCGCGCCGCCCGGCGCGCGCCCAGCACGACCACCGCGTGGGGATCGATCGGTCCGTCCGGTTGGAAGATCACCGCCGCCCCCATGTGCATGGGCGTCGATTCTCCTTCCAGGCAAAGGAAAGCCACGTCCAGCCCACTGAGCTGACGGCGAGCCATAGACGACCCCTCTACGGTCGGTGACACGGGATTGCCTGCTACTTGAGCAAACGGACGTGACGAAACGGTAGTCCATTTGTTTCCGCAGCGCTAACGGCTCCCGATTCTCACTCGAATGGGGTATCGGTCCTTTGTGGACGCGAAAACGCGCTCATCTCCTTGTTGATCAAGGAAATACTTGCAGTTTCACCTTCTTGCCGCGTTCCACCCACTCGCCGGGCTCGGGATCCTGCCCGACGACGATCGAGAAGTTCCGCGTGCGGCCCTGGACGTCGGCCTGCAGGCCGGCGTCGGACAGCAGCTGGATCGCGTCCTGCACGGGCCGCCCGAGCACGGACGGGACCTCGACCGCGGAGGACGTGAACACGCCGACACGTTTGCTGCCCTGGCCGTCGATCGTGGTGCCGGCTGCCGGAGTGGTGCGGGTGACGCTGCCGTTCGGCACGTCCTCGGCGAACTCGGTGCCGGCATCGTAGGGCTCGAACCCGGCCTCCTTCAACCGCTGGAACGCCTCGTTGCGGCTCAGCCCCACGACGCTGGGCACCGGGGTCGGCGGCGCGCCCTGCGACAGGCCGATCCGCACCGGCGAGCCGATGGTCAGCTGCGTACCCGGCCGCGGGTCGACCACGAGCACCTTCCCGGCCGGTACCGAGGTGCTGTAGCCGTCGATGGCCTCGTCCCGCCGCGGAGTCAGCCCGGCCGCCTTGACGGCCGCCTCCGCCTGCGCCAGCTCGGTGCCCGGGCTGATGTCGGGCACCGTCGGGCGGCCGGAGGACAGCACCAGGGTGACCGCGCTGTTCTTCGGCACCGACGACCCGGCCTGCGGATCGCTGCCGATGGCCTTGCCCGCGCCGACGGTGTCGCTGAACTGGCGCACCACGGTCACCGACAGGCCGGCGTCGTGCAGGGTCTTCTCGGCCGTGGCCTGGTCCATGCCGGACACCGGCGGGACGGCGATGGTGTCCGCGCCCTTCTCACCGACGCTGAACCACCACACCCCGGCGCCGACCAGCGCCACCACCAGCGCGGCGATGACGGCCCACAGCACGACCGGCCGCCGCTGGACCAGCGTCCGCTGGTCCTCCTCCTCCGGCGGCGCGGGCGGCGGCGGCACGGGCGCGGCCTGCGGCCGGATCATCGCCCGGGTACCGCGCGGGCCCGTGACCGGGTTCGTGGCCGCGACCGGGGAGAACGCGGGCACGGTCTTCTCGGGGTCCACCGGGGCGACCGGCACCGACTTGGGCGGCAGCACCGCTTTGGGGGGCAGCACCGCCTTGGGGGGCAGCACCGGGATCGGCGCGGGCGCGATCCCCAGCGCCGCCCGCACGCGGCGCAGCTCCTGCAGGAACGCGCCGGCGTCCGCGGGCCGCGCCTCCGGGTCGCGGCGCGTGGCACGCAGCACCAGGTCGTCCAGCACCGCGGGGATGCCCGGCTGGACCGTGCTGGGCGCCGGGACGTCGTCGTTCACGTGCCGGTAGGCGACCGAGATGGCGGTGTCGCCGGTGTAGGGCACCTGGCCGGTGAGCATCTCGTAGAGCACGATGCCGGCCGAGTAGACGTCGCCGCGCTCGCCCGCCACGCCGGTGGTGACCTGCTCGGGCGCCAGGTACGCGACGGTGCCCAGGATGATGCTCGAACTGGTGGTGCCCGCGCTCGCGACGGCGCGCACGAGACCGAAGTCGGCGACCTTCACCACCCCGGTCGGGGGATGCCCGGTGGAGCCGATGAGCACGTTCTCCGGCTTCACGTCGCGGTGCACGAGCCCGGCCAGGTGCGCGGCCGACAGGGCGGAGAGCATCTGCTCGGCCACGCTCAGCGCCAGCGGCACGTCCAGCCTGCCCCGCTGGTCCAGCAGGTCCCGCAGCGTGCCGCCGTCGACCAGCTCCATCACCAGGAACACGTGCGAGCGGTCCCCGGCCACGTCGACGCCCTGGTCGTGCACGGTGACCACGTTCGGGTGGTGCAGCTTCGCGGCCAGCCGCGCCTCGCGCTCGAAGCGGTCGACGAACGACCGGTCGTCGGCGAAGCGCGGGTCCATGATCTTGATGGCGACCGGACGGTCCAGCCTCGTGTCCGACCCCCGGTAGACGGCCGACATGCCGCCCCGCGCGAGGAGGCCGTCGACCCGGTAACGCCGCTCCAGGAGCGCCCCGGCCAGGCTGGTGTCCGTGCTCGTCACGCGCCCGATCGTACGGACTTGGCCGGAGTCGGCGGACCCGCCCCGGGCGGCGCGGTTGAGGTTTCGTTACGCCGTTCGCGCGACATTGCGGACAACCAGGCCGGATGTGGCACCCTGTCTTGCGTGAGTGCGATCCCAGTCGCTGATGACGTTCTCGACGCCGACGTGGCCGTGCTGCCGCTCGCGGAAGTGGCGGAGCTGATCGGCCTGTCGGTGAACAAGGTCCGGCAGCTGCTGCGAGACGGCCAGCTGCTCGCCGTGCGCCGCGACGGCGACCTGATGGTCCCGGCCGACTTCTTCGTCGACGGCCAGGCCGTGAAGGGACTGACCGGGCTGCTGACGGTGCTCGCCGACGCCGGGTTCAGCCGCACGGAGATGCTGCGCTGGCTCTACGAGGCGGACGACACGCTGCCCGGCAGCACCCCGATCAACGCCCTGCGCACCAACCACGGCACCGAGGTCAAGCGCCGCGCCCAGGCGATGGCGTTCTGACGGCAGGGGCGGTGCGGCGACCGCACCGCCCCGCCGGGTTCAGCCGTTCTGGGCGTCGCGCCAGGAGATCCACTTCTTCAGCCGGCCCAGGTCGTAGTCCGGGCCGCCCACGCCCACGGTGAACAGGCTGACGCCCAGCTCCCGCAGCTTCGGGCCCAGCTCCTCCGGCTCGCCCTCCACGCCGGTGGAGATCTCGATCTCGCCCGCGTCGCGGCCCACGTCGGCGCAGTGCTGCTTGAGGATGCCGACCTTGCGCTCGACCACCTCGGGGTCGCCGAAGCCGTGCCAGATGTCGGCGTGCTGGGCGACCAGCTTCAGCGTCTTCTTCTCGCCGCCGCCGCCGATCAGCACCGGGATCTTGCGGGTGGGCGCCGGGTTGAGCTTGCTCAGCCTGGATTCGATGCGCGGCAGCGCCTCGGCCAGGTCGTCCAGCCGGCCGCCCGCGGTGCCGAAGTCGTAGCCGTACTCGGTGTAGTCCTTCTCGAACCAGCCGGAGCCGATGCCGAGGATCAGCCGCCCGTCGCTGATGTGGTCGACCGTGCGCGCCATGTCGGCGAGCAGCTCCGGGTTGCGGTAGCTGTTGCAGGTGACCAGCGCGCCGATCTCGACCCGCGAGGTCGACTCCGCCCAGGCGGCGAGCATGGTCCAGCACTCGAAGTGCAGGCCGTCGGGGTCGCCGTACAACGGGAAGAAGTGGTCCCAGTTGAAGATGATGTCCACGCCGAGGTCCTCGGCGGCGGACGCGGTGTCGCGGATGGTCCGGTAGTCGGCGTGCTGCGGCTGGAGCTGCAGCCCGATCCGGATCGGCCTGGTGGTGTCGGTCATGCCGCCAGCCTAGCCACATCCCGGGGCGCCCGCGCGGCCCGGCGGAACGCTTGCCCCACACGGACTTCCACCTGGATCACACTCCAGGTGTCGGTCCACTGTGTACTGCGTCAGAACGTGCGCTGGGTGGCGAGCCGGGCCAGCTCGGCCAGCCGGGTCGCGGCGGGCTCGGCCAGCCGGGCGCGCTCCAGCGCGGCCAGCGCGGTGCCGGTGAGCGCGGAGATCCGCTCCTCCACCGCCTCCACCGCGCCGACCTCGGTCAGCGTGCGCCGCACCTTGTCCACCTCGTCCTCGGCGACCACGGCGCCGATCGCGTCGGCGATGAGCTTGTGCTGCTCCGGGTCCTCGGCCAGCTGCAGGCCGAGCGCGACCAGCAGCGTGCGCTTGCCCTCGCGCAGGTCGTCACCGGCGGGCTTGCCGGTGACCGACGGGTCGCCGAACACGCCGAGCAGATCGTCCCGCAGCTGGAACGCCACGCCCAGGTCGTCGCCGAACTCGCGGAGCGTCGTGATGCGCGCCTCGTCCGCGCCGGCCAGCGCGGCGCCCAGGTGCAGCGGGCGCTGCACGGTGTAGGCGGCGGTCTTGAGGCGGCACACCCGCAGCGCGGCCTCGGGCGAGGTGTCGCCGGTGGCCTGCGTGCGCACGTCCAGGTACTGGCCGGCGAGCACCTCGGTGCGCATCGCGCGCCAGGCCGGGCGGGCGGCGTCCAGCGTCGCGGCGGGCAGCGGGGCGCCGGTGAACATGTCGTCGGCCCAGGCCAGGGCCAGGTCGCCGATCAGGACGGCGGCGGCGAGGCCGAACGTCTCCGGCGTGCCGAGCCAGCCGTTCGCGCGGTGCTCGCGGGCGTAGGAGACGTGCACCGTGGGGCGGCCGCGGCGCGAGTCGGAGGAGTCGATGAGGTCGTCGTGGATCAGCGCGCACGCCTGCACCAGTTCGAGGCTGGCGACGGCCCGCAGCACGCCCTCGGTGTCCGGGCCGTCCGGGTCGCCGCCCGTGCCGCGCCAGGCCCACCACGCGAACGTCGGCCGCAGCCGCTTGCCGCCGCCGAGCACGAAATCGGTGAGCGTGTCGACGCCGGAGCCGAACGCGGGCTGCTCGGCCCGGACGGCCGCGCCCGCCTCGGTGAGGAACGCGGCCAGGTGGCGTTCCAGGTGCTGGGGCAGGTCGGCGTCGAAGTCCATGCGCCTATCGTCGACGACAACCGCGCGGCGCGCCGTCCGGGGTGGCCGGGATGTGATCGGCGCCCGTAGGCTCGTTTCCGTGCCCACCCTCGTGACGTTTCACGCCCATCCCGACGACGAGTGCATCGCCTGCGGCGGGGTCATGCGCAAGGCCTTCGAGGAGGGGCACCGGGTCGTGCTGGTCGTCGCGACCCGCGGGGAGCACGGCGAGGTCCCGCCCGGGTTCCTCGCCGACGGGGAGCCGCTGTGGCAGCGCCGGGTCGAGGAGACCCGGGCGGCGGCCGAGATCCTCGGCGCGAAGCGGCTGGAGTTCCTCGGCTACAGCGACTCCGGGATGATGGGCACCCCGGAGAACGACCTGCCCGGCTCGTTCTGGCGGGCCCCGGTGGAGGAGGCGGCGGCCAGGCTCGCGGCGATCCTGCGCGAGGAGCGGGCCGACGTGCTGACCGTCTACGACGACCACGGCACCTACGGCCACCCGGACCACATCCAGGTGCACCGCGTCGGGATGCGCGCGGCCGAGCTGGCCGGCACGCCGCGCGTGTACCAGAACACGATCAACAGCGACCACATGCGCGCCGGGCTGGAGGCGTTCGCCGCGCGGGCCGCCGAGACCGGGGTGCAGGTCCCCGCCGTCGACGGCCTGGGCGAGCTGGGCACACCGGCCGCGGAGATCACCGCCGCGGTCGACGTGACGCCGTGGCTGGAGGCCAAACGCGCGGCGATGCGCGCGCACGCCAGCCAGATCAGCGAGCAGTCACTGTTCCTGGCGATGCCCGATGACGCGTTCGCCCACGCCTTCGGCACCGAGTGGTTCATCCGCGCGGGCCAGGGGCCGGGCATCACCGAAACCGACCTGATGGCGGGGCTCTAGGGCCTGTCCGCAAAGCCAGATGAGCGGTGTGGCGAGGTCGATCGTGCTCCGGTAGGAGGTGGCGGTGGCGCGGAACTGTTCGAGGCGGTCGAAGCATCGTTCGACGATGTTGCGGCGTTTGTGGCTGGCGCGGTCGAAGGCCGGTGGGCGTCCACCGGCCCGGCCGCGGCGCCGAAGGTCACCACGATCGACAAGGGCCGTCCGTGACCGTCGCAGGCGAGGTGGATCTTGGTGGTGGGTCCGCCGCGGGACCGGCCGTTGGCGTGATCATCTGCCACTGCTCATCAGGCAGCTCGTGCCTACGCACCACAACCCAAGATCGAACCAGCTCGAACCACCGACTTTGAGGACACGCTTTAGGCCTCGATGAGGCCGATCCGCACCGTGCCGTCGGGGTCCACGGCCCAGCCGGAGTTGTGCGCGATCTCCCAGATGAGGCCGATCGGGTCGCGGAAGTGGCCGTGGTAGCCGCCGAACGCGGCGCGCTGCCCGGGTTTGAGGATCTCCGCGCCGGCCCGCTCCGCGGCCGCCAGGAGGCGGTCCACCTCGTCCGGGCCGGGCAGGTTGTGCGACAGGGTGAGCCCGGCGGGGCCGGTGACGTCGGTGGTGTTCAGGTCCTCGGCGAACTTCACGGCGTCGAACAGGCCGAGCGCGACCCCGTGGGCGACCTGGAAGAACAGGATCTCGCCGGGCACGTCCAGCAAGGGCTGCCAGCCGAGCCCGTCCACGTAGAACCCCCTGGCGGCATCGAGGTCCTGGGTGGACACCGTGATGATCTGCACGCTTTGTTCCATACTCGGCAGCATGGCAGCCGCGACGGGGGACGCCTTGAACGAAACGGACACCTACCGCGAATGGGTGGGTTCCGGTGTCGTGCGCTGCTGGTGGGCGCAGCGGGTGCCGGGCGAGTTCGTGCAGCGGGTGGTGCCGGACGCGGCGGCGGACGTGATCGTGGCCTCGACCGGCGCGGCCTACCTGGTGGGGCCGACGTTGTCGCCGGCGCTGCACCGGTTGCCGCCCCGCGCAGAGCTGCGCGGGCAGCGGCTGCGCACCGAGGCGATCGCGGCGGTGCTGGGCCTGCCCGGGCACGAGGTGCGGGACGCGGTGGTGCCGCTGACCGCGGTGCTGCCGGACGCCGCCGCGCGGGCGGTCGCGGAGTCGGTGTGGCACGGGTCGTTCCCGTCGGTGCTGCGTCCCCGGCCGGGTGATGCGCGCGTCCAGCACGCCGTGAGCCGCATCTGGCGCGGCGCGTCGCTGGACTCGGTGGCGGAGGAGGTGGCGCTGACCGGCCGCCAGTTGCGCCGGCTGGTCGTTCAGCAGGCCGGCCTGGGGCCGAAGGCGCTGCAGCGCGTGGCGCGGTTCCAGCGTTTCCTGCGCAGCGCGGACGCCGCCCGCCCGACGTCGCTGGCGGACTCCGCGGCGGCCGCCGGGTTTGCCGATCAGGCTCACCTGACGCGTGAGACGCGTGAGCTGGCCGGGGTGACGCCGGCGGTGCTGGTCCGCGAGCGGCACGGGCTGGCGGCCCCGGACCCGGCGGTCGCGGTGGCCGTGTTCTAGCTGTATCCGGTCAGGACGTTGGTAGCGGCGTGTCTGGCTGAGTAAAGGAGAACCTCCGGTTGGGATGTGGCTTGTCTAAGGCCCACTCCGATCCGGAGGTTCTCGTGTTCCACGGTAGTGCCCGGCTG
>NZ_PQHW01000089.1 GCF_003385215.1 Amycolatopsis thermalba
TTGCGTGGGTGGGTTGGGGTGGTTTGGGGGTGCCGGGCAGGGGCAGTTGGGCCGAGTGGGGTGAGCGCTGATGCCGAAGGGCCGGCCCAGCGGCTGCCGCCGCGAAGCGGGCCGGTCAGGTGGCGGCGCCAGTGACCGAGCCCGGCCCAGGTGGCCACCACCCGCAGACGAACCGGCCAAGGCTGGCGCCGCCGCGAAGCGGCCGGCCCAGGCGGCCACCGCCGCCGAGCGAACCGGCCAGGGTGGCGGCGCCATCACCGAAGCCACCGGCCCAGACGCGCGCGCCGCAGCGGAGCGGGTCGGCCTGGCGGGCGCCGCCGCCATGAGGGTGGTCAGGGTGGGCGCCGCCGCCAGGTGAACCGGTCCGGGCAGCCAGGCCCGGCCGACCAAAGCAGGCCGCCCCAGCCGAACCGGTCAGGGGACGCGCCGCCGCCAGGCGGACTGGCCCGAGCAGGCCCGCACGGCCGACCAAAGCACTCCAGCCCCGGCAGGCCCAGCTCGGCTGCCCGAGGCGAGAGCCCCTGCCGGCCCGGGCAAGCCGACTATGCGCGCGCCGCCGTCAGGCGGACTGGCCCGAGCAAGCCAGCACAGCCGACCAACACACTCCAGCCCCGGCAGGCCAGCTCGGCTCGCCGAGGCGAGAGCCCCTGCCGGCCCGGGCAAGCCGACTATGCGGGCGCCGTCAGGCCGACTGACCCGAGCAAGCCAGCACAGCCGACCAACACACTCCAGCCCCGGCAGGCCCAGCTCGGCTGGCCGAGGCGAGAGCCCTTGCCGGCCCGGGCGAGTCGGCTATGCGCCCCGCCGTCAGGCGGACTGGCCCGAGCAGGCCAGCACAGCCGACCAACGCACTCCAGCCCCGGCAGGCCCAGCTCGGCTCGCCGAGGCGAGAGCCCTTGCCGGCCCGGGCGAGCCGGCTATGCGCGCGCCGCCAGGCCGACTGGCCCGAGCAAGCCAGCACAGCCGACCAAACCACTCCAGCCCCGACAGGCCCAGCTCGGCTCGCCGAGGCGAGAGCCCCTGCCGGCCCGGGCAAGCCGGCAATGCGCCCCGCCGTCAGGCGGACCAGCCTGTGCGCTCCGCCCACTGCTCTGCCCTCTGGAAGGCCGCGTTCACCCAGTGCTGTTTCTCCTCCGTGTAGGCCTCCACCGAAGGGTCCGTCGCGTGGGTCTCGGCCAGCTTGGCCTTCACCGTGGCGTACGCGTCGCGCTCAGGGGGATTCGCGCGCAGCCACGCGGCGAACAACAGCGCCAGCCGCCAGGCCGGGGTGGCCGTACTGCGCACGTGCACGTTCACCGGCCGGCCCGGGTCCGCGCCGTAATGGAAGCGCTTCGCCCACCGCTCGCCGCCGCCGTCGTCCCACCACTCGCCCTCGGCGCGGACGAAACCGGCGTCGGACAGCGTGTCGGCGAACTCGTCGGCCTGTGCGAGCGTCGAGACGGTCACCTGCAGGTCCAGCACGTCCTTCGCGGGCAGCCCGGGCACCGACGTCGACCCGATGTGGTCCACTCGCAACGCCCGCCCCGCGGTCAGCAGCCGCAAACGGGCCAGCGCGCGGGCCGCCTGCGCCGGCCACGTCTCGTCGTAGGGCACCAGCTCCGGCGGCATCGGCGGGCGCGGCCGGCGCAGGCGCACGTTCTCCTCGAACGGCACCAGCCGCTCGCGCCACAACCGGTCCACCTCGGACAACACGGTCCCGGCCGGGCCGGAGTTGTCCAGCCAGACGTCCGCGACCGCGCGCCGCTGCTCGTCACTGGCCTGCGCCTTGATCCGGGCGCGGGCGTCCTCCTCGGACATCCCGCGCAGCTCCGTCAGCCGCCGCACCCGCGTCTCCACCGGCGCGTCCACGATCAGCACCAGGTGGTAGCTCGGCGCGTACCCGCCCTCGACCAGCAGCGGCACGTCGTGCAGCACGATCCCGTCCGCAGGCACCCGCGCCATCCGCTCCGCGGTGCGGGCGCCGATCAACGGGTGCAGGATCCCGTTCAGCCGGCGGCGGGAGTCCTCGTCCGCGAACGCCTTCGCCGCCAGCGCCGGCCGGTTCAGCCCACCGTCGTCGCCCAGGACGTCCGCCCCGAAGGCCTCGACCACCTTCGCGAGCCCCTCGGTGCCCGGTTCGACCACCTCGCGCGCGATCGCGTCCGCGTCGATGTGCACCGCGCCGTGCTCCACGAGCCGCGCCGCGACGGTCGACTTCCCCGCCCCGATTCCTCCGGACAACCCCACCCGCAGCATGGTTCGCATTAGACCAGACGCCACGATCGGGTGGTCTTTACTCCCTGATCGGTCTGTAATCGGAACGAGATGGGTGACACGCCGCGGCGCTACTACGCTTCGGGCCTCTCGTTGCGTACGGTGCGCGGCGGGAAAGGTCGCCCACACGGAGGAACGATGCCGCGGAGCAAGCACACCGGAAGGCACCGGCTCGGCACGCCGGGTCTGGTGCACTGCGTCATGCATCGCCCCGTGGCACTGGCACTGGAGGAGTACCGGCGCACCTGGCTGACCGCCCTGCTGGTGCCGGCCAAGCACAGCCTCGCCGGCCTCAAGCGCCGTGCCCGCGCCGCGGCCCTCGAGCGCGCCTGGGCGCCCGCGACCACCTGACCCCGGACACGACGAGCGGCCCCCGCCCGGACGGACGGGGGCCGCTGGTCGTGCCGGTCAGCCCGTGACGAGGGTGAGCCCGTAGGCGGACAGGATCTCGTTCACCGGCTGGAAGTAGGTCGTCCCGCCGCGGGTGCAGTCGCCGGACCCGCCGGAGGTCACGCCCTGCGCCTGGCTGCCGCTGACCCACGAGCCGCCCGAGTCGCCCGGCTCGGCGCACGCGCTGGTCCTGGTCAGCCCGGACACCGAACCCTCCGCGTAGTTGACGGTCTGGTTGGTGGCCTGGATGGTGCCGCAGTGCCAGCCGGTCGTCGACCCGGAGCGGCACACCGACGAGCCGACCGGGGCCGCGGTGTGCCCGGTGACCGTCACGTCCCCGTTGCCGTAACCGTCCACAGTGGGCGAAGGCGTCCAGGACGAGGTGGTGCGGACGTAGCTGTAGTCGTTGCCGGGGAACGACGAGCCCTGGAACGTGCCCATCGCCGACCCGTCCGGCGCGCTCACCGAGTCGCCCGCGCTGCCGCAGTGCCCCGCCGAGACGAACCCGCCCCGCACCGAGAATCCGATGGAGCAGCGGGCGGAACCGTTGATGTAGTAGGCATCGCCGCCGACGATGTCCCCGGCGAACAGCCGCGGCACGGTGGTGGTCTCCTCCACCTGCACGGGGCCGGCGGCGCGGGCCCGGTCGAGGAAGGCCCGTGCCTCGGGGCTCTGGGCGCCGCGCACCACGGTCACCACCACACGGTTGGCCCGCTCGTCGACGTACCAACCAGTCACCTCGCGCGGCGCGGTGAGCGTGTCGAGGCTCGCCTTGGCGGCGTCCAGCGCCGACTCGGTGTGGGCGACCAGGGTGCTGTCCGCGCCGGTGGCCTCGACGGCGTCCGCGCGGGCGGCGTCGGTGATGCCGACGACCAGCTTGCCGGAGGCGGCGTCGTACCAGGCGCCGCCGAACGCCGGGCCGGCCGCGGCCTCGGCGGCGGGGGCGATGCTCGCGGCGGTGGCCTCCTGGGTCAGGCGGGTGCCGGCCTGCTCGGCGGTGAGCCCGAGGTCGCGCTGCATCGCCCCGAGCAGCGGCGAGGCGGGCGCGGCCGCGGCGGCGTTGACCGTGCCGGCGAGCGCGGTGCCGACGGCCAGCGCGGTGAGGCCGAGCGTCCGGACGAGGGGTGATCGCGTCATGAGGTGCCTTCCTTCGCTACCGGAGGGGACACGCGCAGTCTGCTGCCCGTCCGGACACCTCCACACCCGCCGGAAGTAGGGTTGGGGATTTTCTCCCCCGGCCGGGCCCGTCCGATCGACGAGTGGCTGGACCATCGGGGCGGTTCGGGGAGTGGCTGAGTGGCTCGACCATTGAGCCAGCCGGGCGGGTGGACCAGTGGGCAGTGGCTGAGTGGTTCAGCCACTCGGCCGGCCGGGACATCGGGCAAGCGGTGGTGGTCGATTGGCTCAGCCACTCGACCGCCCGACTGCTGAGAAAGCACGGGAAGTGGATCAGTGGCTCAGCCACTTGGCATCCGGGCATCCTGGCGGAGCGGCTCGTGCCGAGTGGCTCAGCCACCAGACCACCCGGGCGGGTGGCGAGCCCAGCTGGCAGGGGGAGGATTCCGGACAGCCGGGCGGCTGGCTAGCCGGCGTACCGCCTCGCCAGGGCGCGGAGCCGCCGTGCGGCCTGGGTGGCGTCCTCGGCGGAGAGCGGTGCGCCGGCCGTGGCGCCGAGGTGCTCGATCTGGTCGGCGAGGCGCTGGTGCTCGCGGCTGGCGTGCTCCCGGCAGAGCAGGCAGGTGACGCTTTCCGGGCGCGTGGAGGTCATCGCGTAGGGCACGCGCGCCGCAGCCGGTGGGGACCTCCGCTGGGGCGTCGGCCGTGAGGCCGAACGTCGAGGTGATCAGGCCGCGCAGCGCGGGGCCGGCGTGCGCGACGGCCCGCTCCACGTGGATGTGCGGGTCGCTCGTCAGCTCACTCCGCGGGTCGCTCATCGGCTCACGCCGCCGGCGCTCGTCAGCTCACTCCGCGGGTCGCTCATCAGCTCACGCCGCCGGCGCTCATCAGTTCACGCCGCCGTCGCTCGTCAGCTCACGCAGCCCGACAGGTCCGTGGTGGGCGTCTGCTGCACCGTGGCCGACGGCGTCGTCGTGGGGGCGCCCGCCGTCTCCGCGGCCTGCTTCGCCACGCTCGTCGGTGTCGACGACGTGCTGGTGGCCGGCGTCGAGCGACCGAGCAGGGCGTCGATGAAGTCGCGCACCTGCACCGGGTCGACCTTGACCGCGTCGCCGTCGTAGGGGGTCGGCAGGCTCAGGCTCTGCACCGGGATCGTGGCGAACGTGATCGCCCCCGCGGTCAGGTTGTGCATCTGCTCGGCGAAGGTCAGCACGTCCCAGCCCTGGTCGATGATCACCGACTGCTGCACCGCGTCGATGAGCGCGGACAGCCTGACCGGGTTGGCGAGCGTCCCGGCGCCGAGCACCACCTGCGCCATCCCCGACAGGAACGCCTGCTGCCGCGCGATCCGGCCCAGGTCGCTGCCCGGCACGCCGTGCCGCTGCCGCACGAACGCCAGCGCCTGCGCCCCGGACAGGGTCTGCTCCCCCGCCGGGAAGTTCGCGCCCGAATAGCTGTCGTGCACCGGCTCCTTCAGGCACACCGGCACCCCGCCGACGGCGTTGCTCAGCGCGAAGAACCCGGCCAGGTTCACCGCCGCGTAGTGGTTGATCGTCAGGCCGGTGAAGTCCTCGACCGTCTCGATCGCCGTCCGCGCCCCCGCCGCCGACGCCGCGCGCTCCAGCTCCGCCCCGGTCAGGCCCTGCTCGCGCAGCGTGTCCAGCGCCTCCTGCTTGCCGTAGGTGTACGCCGAGTTGATCTTGTGCTTGCCGTGGCCGCCGGCGATCTGGACGTAGGAGTCGCGCGGGATCGAGATGGCCGTCGCGGAACCGCCGCCGGCCGGGATGTGCACCACGATCATCGTGTCGGTGGTGTCGCCGCCGTCCGCGGCGTCCCCGGCGTGCAGCTGGTCGAGCACGTCCTGCGGCAGCGGGTTGCCCCGCACGTCGGTGCGCGAGTCGAGGCCGACCAGCAGGATGTTCTGGTCCACCGACAGGCTCGCCCGGCCGCTGGGCACCTGGGCGGACGGCGCGATCACGTCCGCGGTGGCCAGCCCGGTGTCCAGGCGGGACAGCTGGGTCCAGGCGTACCCGGTGCCGCCGAGCACGAGCAGCGACGCCAGCCCGACCGCGGTGTACGCCACCGGGCGCCAGCGGTGACCCCGCGCAGGCGCGGCGGTCACTCCCCGTCTGCGCAGCACCCCGGTTCCCCCTCGGATTTCACTCGATCCAGCTAACACCAGGATCCACGAGAAATCTGACAGTTTGCTGTGAAATCCGGGCCGCGGCCGGTGAACTTCTCGTCACGGCGAAAGCCGCCCCGGGCTGCGGGGCGGCTTTCGCGTGGCATTGGAGTGAGCGCGGCGGGGTGCCGGAGTTCGCGGGCAGGCTGGGCACGACCCGCCGCGCTCGACCGGCCGGCACGCGAGGGGGAGGGCGGCGCCGGACGGCTGGATTGTGAGGTGGTGCTGGGCGGTGAGGTGGTGCTGGGCAGTGCGGTGGCGCGGGACTGCGACGCCGAGCTGAGCTGTGACGTCCTGCTGGGCTGTCACGTCCTGCTGGGGTGCGACGTCCAGCCGGACTCTGCCGTGGCCCTGGGCAGTGGTGCTGTGCCGTGTCGTGCGGGACTGGGGTCAGGAAGCCGTCGCGGTGGTCCCGGCCGTGCGGGCGAGCGCCCAGGACGGCGGACCGCACTGCGGCCGCCAGGTGCCCAGGTGCACCCACTGCCGTCCCCAGCTGTACCCGGCGAGCACCACCTGGCGGTGGCACCGCGGACAGGGCTGCGGCGGCGAATCGACCTTCATGACCACCCCTTCCGGTGTTCTCGGCTCCGGTCGCGAATACCAGAGTGCCTCGAACGAGGGGCCGGGGAACCGGGAGTCCTACGCATCTGGGTACGTAGACCGGGCTACGTACCGTCCGCGGAGCCGGCGCGCTGCTCGGTCAGCCAGGCCGCGATCTGGGCGCGCGAGGTGAAGTCCAGCTTGGTCAGGATGTTCTCCACGTGCGTCTCCGCGGTGCGCTGCGCGATCACCAGCCGGGCGGCGATCTGCTTGTTGCTCAGCCCCTCGGCGACCAGTTCGGCGATCTCGCGCTCACGCCGGGTCAGCCCGCCGGGCAGGCTCTCCCGGCCCCGCCGGGGCGCGCGCGGCCCGCCCGGCTTCTCCGCCAGGGCGTACGCGATCGCCTCGTCGACGCCGAACCCGCTGGTCGCGCCGAACGCGGCGGTGTAGCCGGCGTCGCCGAGCGCCGCGCGGGCCCGCCCCTCGCACTCCTCGTCGAACTGCCGGTACGGCCCGGTCTCGGCGACCCCGGCGCCGCTGATCCGCCAGACCGCGCGGGACGCGCCGAGCAGCCCGGCGGCCCGTTCGTGCTCCCCCGCCGCGCCCGCGCACCAGGCCAGCGCCGTCAGCGTGAAGGCCAGCTGGGTGCGGTCGGTCTGGCGCATCGCGATGGCCTCGCGCAGCAGCGCCGACGCGCGGCGGTGATCGCCCCGCCGCCAGGTGTTGATCGCCACCGCCCACAGTGCGTACGCCTTGGTCCAGTCGGCCTGGTGCCGCTCGCACTGCGCGAGCGCCGCCTCGGCCACCGTCAGGCCCTCGGGGGCGTCCAGGAAGAACAACGCCGCGGCCAGCAGGATCCGCGTGTTGCACGCCTGCAGTTCGTCGCCGGTGCGGCGGAACCCGTCCAGGGCCTGCTCCAGCAGCTCGCGGCCGCGCGCCAGGTCGCCCAGGAACATCGAGCCCATCCCCGCGCACTGGGCCCAGCCGGCCCGCAGGTTGTCGTCGTCCAGGGCCTCGGCCAGTTCGCGCAGCTCGCCGAGCAGCGCGCGGGCCCGCTCCTCGTCACCGATCTGGATCGCCACGAACGCCGCGCCCTGCAGCGCGCGGGCGTGGGCGGGGGTGTCGCGGGCGGTGTCCTGGGCCAGCGACGCCAGCAGCCAGCGGTAGCCCTCGCGCACGTAGCCGCCGGCGAACCAGTAGTCCCACAGCGGCCCGGTGATCTCCGCGGCGCGGCAGGTGCCCTCCGGGCCGCCGTCCAGGCAGTGTTCCAGCGCGACGCGGATGTTCGGCTGCTCGCGGCGCATCCGCTCGACCCAGTCCAGCTGGTGCGGGCCGAAGTTCTCGTCCCGGTAGCGGCGGGCCAGCCGGGTGCAGTGGTCCACCTGGCGGGCGCGCACGGCGTCCTCGCGGCCGGACAGCACGAGCTTGACGTGCCCGTACTCGCGGACCGTCTCCAGCATCCCGTACCACGCCGCCCGCCCGAAGGTGCCGTTCCGCCGGGCCAGGATCGACTTGTCCACCATGCCGGCGATCAGGTCGAGCACCTCGTCCGAGCCGATGCCGACCGCGCCGCACACCGCCTCGGCGGCCTCCAGGTCGAAGCCGCCGGCGAACACCGACAGCGCCGACCACACCGCCTGCTCGGCGCGGCTGCACAGGTCGTAGCTCCACGCGATCGCCGCCTCCAGCGTCTGCTGGCGGTCCGGCGCGGTGCGGCTGCCGTCGGTGAGCAGCCGGAACCGGTCGTCCAGGCGCTGCAGCAGCTGCTCGAGCGAGAGCACCCGCAGCCGCACCGCGGCCAGCTCCAGCGCCAGCGGGATGCCGTCGAGGCGGCGGCAGACGCGGACCACCGTGTCGCGGTTGGACGCGTCCACGGCGAACCCGGGCACCACGGCGGCGGCGCGCTCGGCGAACAACGTCACCGCCTCGACCGAGGGCTCCCCCTCCGACGGGACCGGCAGCGGCGGCACGACGAGCACCTGCTCACCGTCGGCGCGCAGCAGCTGGCGGCTGGTGGCCAGCACCCGCACCGAGGAGGTGGCCGACAGCAGCTTGGCGACCAGCACCGCGCACGCGTCCAGCACGTGCTCGCAGTTGTCCAGCACCAGCAGCACGCGCTGGTCCTCGAGGTACTCGGCGAGCCCGCCCACCTGCGCGCCCGCCTCATCGGTCAGGCCCAGGGTGGTGGCGATCGTGTGGGCCAGCAGGGCGGGATCACGCAGCTCGGCCAGCGGCACGAACCACACGCCGTCGGGGAACGCCCGCCGCAGGTCGGCGGCCGCGCGCAGGGCGAGCCGGGTCTTGCCGACCCCACCGACCCCGGTCAGGGTCACCAGCCGGGCCGAGGCCAGCAGGCGGCGGGTTTCGGCGAGCTCGCGGCGCCGTCCCACGAAACTGGTCAGCTCGCTGGGAAGGTTGCCGGCGCCCCGCGACACGTCGGGCATCAGCCGATTCTATGCCCGGTTCCGCGCTGATCAGGCGGTGCGACGGCGGCCGTGGCGCCGCAGCAGGGCCACCAGGTGCGCGTTGACCTGCGCCGGGTGCTCCAGCGGGAAGGCGTGCCCGGCGTCGGGCAGGATCACCAGATCGGCGCCGGGGACCGCCCGCGCGATCGCCTCGCTGTTCCCCGGCGGCGTGACGACGTCGTCCGAACCGGCCAGGACGAGGCAGTCGACGCGCTCCAGCGCGGCCAGCGCGGCGGTCTTGTCGTGCACCCGGAACTGGGGGAAGAAGTCGGCCAGGACCTCCAGCGGCGTCTGCCCGATCTGCTCCACCAGGAACTCGGCCACGGGCGGCGGGACCTCGGAGGCGAACGCGTGCCGGGGCACCAGCGCGCCGGTCAGCTCGCGCACCGGTCCGGACAGGACGCGGGCCCGCGGCAGCAGCGCGAGTGCCCACGGGATGACCCAGTGCAGCGCGCGCATCCCGGGGCGGGGCAGGCCGGGGGCGCCGAGCACCGGTTCGGCGCTGGTGGCGAGCAGCGCGGTGGCGGCGACGCGGGTGCCGAACAGCTCCGGCTCCTGCTCGGCCAGCGCCATGATCGTCATGCCGCCCATCGAGTGCCCGGCGAGGACGACGGGCCCGCGGGGCGTGGTCTGGTCGAGCACCGCGCGCAGGTCGCGGCCGAGCTGGTCGACGGTCGCGTGCGCGGCCGGGCCGCGCCGGGAGCGTCCGTGCCCGCGCTGGTCCCAGGTCACGACCCGGGCGTGGCGGGCGAGCTCGGGGACCTGGAAGCACCAGCTCGCGCCGGAGAGGGCGTAGCCGTGGCACAGCACGACGGTGACCGGGGCGTGCGGATCGCCGAAGACCTCGGCGTGCGGGGCGACGCCGTCGTCGGCGACGACCGTCCGGGCTTCGCCGCGGGCGCAGGTGAGCGGGACGGCCGCCGGGCCGGCCGGTCCCCCGGTCGCGGCACGCAGCGCGGTCCGGGTCAGCGCGAGCCCGGCCGCCAGGCCCAGCTCCACCGCCTTCACCGCTCCCATGTCTCTCCTCCGGCGCGCACACCACGACACGATGACCTTGCCGGGTCGTGCCGGAACCGGGGCACCGGGAAAGTACGTAGTCCGGTACCGAAATGTCAGCAGCCGGAAAAGCGGTGGGCCGGCAGCCCGCGCACGCCGGGCCGCAGCCGGAACAGGGACCCGGCCTCGGGCTGGGTGCCCTCCTCGACGCCCTGCCGGGACGTCGTCACGTACAGCTCGTCCAGGTCCGGGCCGCCGAAGGCGCACGCGGTGACCTGCGTGACCGGGAACCCGGCGCGGGCCACCTGCTCGCCGTCCGGGGTGTAGCAGTGGACGGCCCCGCCGCCCCACAGCGCGACCCAGAGGTTGCCCTCGGCGTCGACGGTGAGGCCGTCCGGCGAGCCCACCTCCGCCGGGATCGTGACCACCGTGCGCCGGTGCGTGAGCCCCGCCGCGGCGGTGTAGTCGAAGGCGTCGATCCGTCCGGTGGGGGTGTCGACGTAGTAGGCGGTGCCGCCGTCCGGGCTCCACGCGAGGCCATTGGAGACGGTGACGCCGGTGAGCACCGTGGTGACCGAGCCGTCCGGGTCCAGCCGGTGCAGGGCACCGGCGCCCGGGGTGCCGTCGTAGGCCATCGAACCGCAGTAGAACCGGCCGTCCGGATCGCAGCCGCCGTCGTTCATCCGCACGCCCGGATCGGTCCACACCTCCGGCAGCGGCCGCACCGCGGTGAGCGCGCCGTCGGCGAGGGCGAACCCGCGCTCCAGCGCCAGAACCACCCCGCCGCCGGTACCCGGCCGCAGCGCCGCCGCGACCGCGCCCACGTGGTGGCGGCGGACCTCGCCACCGTCCAGTTCCAGCACGTCCCCGGCGAGCATGTCCACCCACCGCACGCCCGGCCACTCCGGCGCCCACACCGGCCCTTCGCCGTGCGCGGCCACCGGCCCGGTCACCTGGTCCACAGTGGACACCACGGGTCAGTCCCCCTCGGTCCGCATCCGCCCCACCGCGTCGGTGGTGGTCTCGATCAGCCGCCGCATCGCCCGCGCGGCCGCCGTGGGACGGCGGCCGCGGACCGCGACCAGCACCGCCTGGTGCAGGGGCAGCGTCGCGGCCACCCCGCCCGGCGCGTGCGAGCTGGCGGCCAGTCCGTGGTGCAGGCTCGCCTCCAGCAGGCGGCCCAGCTGCTCGACGAGCTGGTTGCCGCTCGCGCGCAGCAGGGTCAGGTGGAAGGCGAGGTCGGCCTCGACGAACGCGTCGGCGTCCGCGTCGTCCCGGCCCGCTTCCCCGGCCATCCGGGCGCAGGCGTCCTCCAGGACCGCGAGCTGCTCGCCGGTCGCGCGCTCGGCGGCCAGCCGCGCCGCGCCGGGCTCGACCATCAGCCGCAGCTCGAGCAGGTCGCGCAGGAACGCCGCGTCGGAGAGCTGACCGTGCCAGCTGATCACCTCGCGGTCCATCAGGTTCCACTGCTCGCGCGGCAGCACCCGGGTGCCCAGCCGGGGCCGCGGTTCGACGAGCCCCTTGGCGGCCAGCGCCTTGACCGCCTCGCGCACCCCGCCGCGGCTCACGTTCAGCTGGGCGGCCAGGTCGGCCTCGTTGGGCAGCTGGCTACCGTGGCCGAGTTCGCCCGACACGATGCGCCGCCCCAGCCATTCGACGACCTGGCCGTGGAGGGTGCGGTGCCGCCCGAGCGGCCCGGCCTGACTCCTGCTCACGGAGCAATCCTCGAATCATTGATCCATGAAGTCAACGCGCCGGGCGGGCCGGATAGGATCTCCGATCATGGATGCGCGCGAGTTCACCGAGCACTGGGTCACCGCCTGGAACGCCCACGACCTGGACGCCCTGCTGGCACACTTCACCGAGGACGTGGTGTTCACCTCGCCGGTGGCGGCCCAGCTGACCGGCTCCGCGGTGATCCGCGGCAAGGACGCGCTGCGCGCGTACTGGAGCGAAGGACTGCGGCGGATCCCCGATCTGCGGTTCGAGGTGATCGGCGTCTACTCCGGTGTGGACACCCTGGTCATCAACTACCGCAACCAGAAGGGTGGCCTGGTCAACGAGGTGCTGCGCTTCGAGGGCGCGCTGGTCCGCGAGGGACACGGCACCTACCTGGGCGACGACGACAACCCCGCGGGCGCCACCGCCTAGGTCCGCACCGCGGCCACCGCCAGCGTGGTGAACGTCTTCGTGAAGGCGCCGCCGAGCTCGTCGATCGCGGCGCCGACCGCGGTCAGGATCTCCGCCTGCGCGGCGGCCGGGAGGCGGGTCAGGCCGCCGGTGGTGGGCAGCAGGTCCAGCCACTCGTCCCGGGTGCAGGTCCGCTCCCGGTCGAACCGCCAGTGCTCCGGTTCGGCGAACGCGCCCGTCTCGCGGATGCTCGCGGCGACCCGTTCGAAACCGGCCCGGTGCATCTCCACCCGGAACGTGCGGCTGCGGCCACCGCTGCGGTTCGCCGTCACGTACAGGGTGTCCCCCGCCCCCACGACCGATCCGTAGGCCGTCGCCGGGGGCAGCACCGGCCCGGGCACCGGGTGCGTGAACCCCGACACCGGGTCGATCCGCACGACCCGCTCGCTGAACGGCCACGTGCTCGTCACCCCGTAGAGCCGGCCCCCGGCGAAGTCGAAGTCGTCGATCCCGGAGGTGAACGGCGCCGGCCACAGGTCGGCACCGCGCACCGCCGACAGGTACCCGTCGCTGCCCGGGTCGATGTCGATCACGTACAGGTCGTCGCCCCGCTGGACGTACCAACGATTCCCGAACACGGCACCCGCGGTGGCCCGGTCCAGGCCGCGGCGGTCCGTCGTGCGGACCGGGCCGAGCCGGGTCAGCTCACCGTCCCGGCCCACGGTCACCGCGGCGCCGTCGCGGGTGAGGCCGTAGACCTTGTCCTGGCTCCGCGCGTAGCCGAGCGCGTTGACCTCGACGCCGAGCGGGATCCGGCTCTCCACCGCGCCGGACGGCAGCCGCACCAGTTCCACTGTGGAGGGTCCGGCCGGCGAGGTGCTGACGACCCGCAGGACCGTGCAGGCGGGAGCCGGGGCCGCGGCGGCCGGTGTCCCCGGCAGCGACACCGCGAGCACGGCCGCGGCCGCCAGCACCCGGCCCGTCCGCCGGACCCTCACCGCAGCCGCTCGATCGCCTGGCTGAACGCGTCCGGTCCCACCTTCGACCCGCCCGCGAACGGGTTCTGCATCTGGAAGATCGCGAACAGCAGCAGGGTCGCCGCCGCGGCGAGGGTGGACACGATCACGATGTGGGTCAGCGACTTCGTGCCGCCGAAGAGGTTGGGCAGCAGCACGAAGATGACGCTGCCGCCGATCAGCACGAACCACACCACCATGCCGACGTTGTTGTCCCGCACGGCGTTGAGCCGGACCTGCCGCTCCTTGAACACGTCCACCAGCGAGTCGGCGACCTCGGTCTTGCGGCTGGTCAGCCAGTCGTCGTCGCCGGGGACGTCGGCGCCGTCGACCACCGCCCGCATCCGGTCCAGCTGGTCCCAGCCCTCCTCGGGCAGCGGGCCGCCGCCGTCGCGCATGCGTGGCCACTCCCGGTTCACCACGGTGTCCGCGTAGCCCGCGGCCAGCTCGCGGATCTCGGTGCGCGCCGGCTCGGGCAGCGCGTCGGCCGCCCACGACGCGGCGACCAGGCTCTGCGCCTCGGCGTAGGACCCGTCCCGCACGGTGCTCGCCGCGTCGAACAGCGAGATCAGCACGAACGCGATCACCGCGGCGTGCAGGCCGCCGACGATCGTGAACGCCTGGCCGGCCGCGTCGTTGTTGTCCGGTCTGCCCTCGTCCAGACCGTAACGGCGCACCAGGTAGGCGATGAGCGCGCCGAGCCCGACGGCGCCCACCACCCACAGCGAACCGGCCACGTAGACATTC
Source organism: Amycolatopsis thermalba (assembly GCF_003385215.1). Taxonomy (GTDB): domain Bacteria; phylum Actinomycetota; class Actinomycetes; order Mycobacteriales; family Pseudonocardiaceae; genus Amycolatopsis_E; species Amycolatopsis_E thermalba. The sequence continues at coordinate 13,836 of NZ_PQHW01000089.1, forward strand.
ATCGGTTGTGCCTCCCGAACGGGAAAAGAACGTGCGCCCACGCTAGGCGCCGCCCGATCCGGGCGGCAAGATCGGCCCCGTTCTTTCAGCCCGACGGAATAGGACGGATTGTTCCGGTCACTTGTTCGGAGCAGCCGGGCCGCATTTCCCGGAAATCGCGGCCCTGTTGCCGGGAGGCCAACGCGCGGCCGGGCGGCGGACTGGGCCGACCGGGCGAGGTCCGGTCACCGGTCGTCACTCCACCCGGGACCAGCCGGGTTTTTCCTTGACACGCAACGCCATGATGTCCCGGTTGCCGGTGATATTGGGCCCGTTCGGAGCAGTGCGCGGAAATGCCGGAAGCGGGCTGACGAGCGGTTCACACCGTCGGGACCGGCCGCACTGGGCGGCCCGGGTGATCACCGTGCGACCCGTTCTACCGTGAGTTTGCCGGAACCGCCGAACGTGTAGTTTTCCCCGAATTGCGATCGCGGCGCGCCACGGACGAGTGACTGTACGGCTCCGCGAACCCGGTGCTAACGTCGCTCCCGCCGGCCGAGAAAAACCAGGCGCCAGTTCGCCGGATCATCATTCCCAATTCGCGAATCGGCTTTTCGACGATTGGTGGTATTTGCCGTGACTGTGACCGACCCCGCCGTGCCCGACCTGGACAACGGCAGCCCGCAGCAGAGCCTGAGCACCCAGGCCGCGCGGAACCTGGCGACCACGACCAAGTCCGTCCCGCAGATGCAGGCCATCACCTCGCGCTGGCTGCTGCGCCTGCTGCCGTGGGTGGAGGCCTCCGGTGGTGCCTACCGGGTCAACCGCCGGCTGTCCTACGCCGTCGGCGACGGCCGCGTGACCTTCGTGACGACCGCCGGGACCATCGAGGTCATCCCCGCCGAGCTCGGCGAGCTGCCGATCCTGCGCGGCTTCGACGACCAGGAGGTGCTCGCCGCGCTCGCGAGCCGGTTCGAGCAGCGCGAGTACGAGCCCGGTGACGTGATCGTCGAGTTCGGCAGCGCCTCGGACCAGGCCTACCTCATCGCCCACGGCAAGGTCAGCAAGGTCGGCCCCGGCGAGTACGGGGACTTCACCAACCTCGGGGTGCTCGCCAACGGTGACCACTTCGGTGACGAGTCCCTTGTGGACGTTCAGAGCATCTGGGAGTACACCGTCAAGGCCGTCACGTCCTGCACCGTGCTGGTGCTCGAACAGCGCGGCTTCGACGAGCTGGTGGAGCAGTCCGCGGCGCTGCGCGAGCAGATCGAGCTGTTCCGCGCCCGGAAACTGGCCAACGGCAACGAGCACGGCGAGGCCAACATCGAACTGTCCTCCGGCCACAGCGGCGAGCCGGAGCTGCCCGGCACGTTCGTCGACTACGAGCTGTCCCCGCGCGAGTACGAGCTGAGCGTCGCCCAGACCGTGCTGCGCGTGCACAGCCGGGTCGCCGACCTCTACAACAAGCCGATGAACCAGACCGAGCAGCAGCTGCGGCTGACCATCGAGGCGCTGCGCGAGCGGCAGGAGTCCGAGCTGCTGAACAACGCCGAGTTCGGGCTGCTGCACAACGCCGACGTCAAGCAGCGCCTGCACACCCGCACCGGCCCGCCCACCCCGGACGACATGGACGAGCTGCTCGGCGCCGTGTGGAAGGAGCCGGCGTTCTTCCTGGCCCACCCCAAGGCGATCGCGGCGTTCGGGCGGGAGTGCAACACCCGCGGCCTCTACCCGGCCGGGGTGGAGTTCAACGGCCACCACGTGCCGTCCTGGCGCGGCGTGCCGATCCTGCCGTCCAACAAGATCCCGGTGTCGGAGACCCGCACCAGCTCGATCCTGCTGATGCGCGTGGGCGAGCAGAACCAGGGCGTGATCGGGCTGCACCAGACCGGGCTGCCGGACGAGGTCGAGCCCGGGCTGTCGGTGCGGTTCATGGGCATCAACGAGAAGGCGATCATCTCCTACCTCGTGTCGGCGTACTTCTCGGCGGCCGTGCTGGTGCCGGACGCGCTGGCCGTGCTGGAGAAGGTGGAGATCGGCCGCGAGAGCTGACGCCCGAATCCGCTACCGAACGAGGGGTGGTTGGGTCCGTTGACCGTAACCCTGCAGACCTTCCAGCACACCGAGACCCGGCTGAGCCTGGGCACGGCGGCGGCCCGCAAGCTGGCCACCACCACCAAGTCCGTGCCGCAGAACCAGGCGGTCACCAGCCGGTGGCTGCTGAGCCTGCTGCCGTGGGAGGAGACCGAGGCCGGCACCTACCGGGTCAACCGGCGCCTGACGTGCGTCGCCGGGCGGGGCCGGGTGGCGTTCACCGTCGAGGCCGGCCGGGTCCGGGTGGTGCCGGCCAGCCTCACCGAACTGCCGTTGTTCCGCGGCTTCGACGACCACCTCGTGCTCACCGCGCTGGCCGACCGGCTGGAGCAGCGCGAGTACCGGGCCGGGGAGACGATCGTCACCGCGGGCACGCCGACCGAGGAGGCGCTGCTCGTCGCCCACGGCAAGGTGCGCAAGCTCGGCCGCGGCGACTACGGCGACCCGGTCACGCTCGGGATGCTCGCCGACGGCGACTACCTCGGGCAGCAGGTGCTCGCCGAGGCACCGCAGCCGTGGGCCTACAGCGTGCGCGCCGAGACGCCGGTGACCGTGCTCGCCCTGTCGCTGCGGGACGTGTCGTCCCTGTTGGACACTTCACCGGAGCTGCGGTCCCATGTGGACGAACTGCGGCGGAGTTCCCAGCTGGCGCAGAACAAGCACGGGGAGGCCAGCATCGAGCTGGCCTCCGGGCACACCGGGGAACCCGCGCTGCCCGCCACGTTCGTCGACTACGACCTGCATCCCCGCGAGTACGAACTCGGGGTGGCGCAGACGATCCTGCGGGTGCACACCCGCGTGGCCGACCTCTACAACCAGCCGATGGACCAGACGCAGCAGCAGCTGCGGGTGACGCTGGAGGCGCTGCGCGAACGGCAGGAGTCCGAGCTGCTGAACAACGCCGAGTTCGGCCTGCTGCACAACGCCGACCTGAGCCAGCGCCTGCACACCCGCACCGGGCCGCCCACCCCGGACGACCTGGACGAGCTGCTGTGCCGCCGCCGCAAGACGAAACTGTTCCTGGCGCACCCGAAGGCGATCGCGGCGTTCGGGCGGCAGTGCTCGGCGCGCGGGCTCGCGCCGGAGAGCACCGAAGTGGACGGTCACGTCGTCACCACCTGGCGGGGGGTGCCGATCTTCCCGAGCGACAAGATCCCGGTGTCGCCGGCCGGGACGACGTCGATCCTGGCGATGCGGACCGGGCTGGACAGCCAGGGCGTGATCGGCCTGCGCCAGACCGGGCTGCCGGACGAGGCCGAGCCGGGGGTGACCGTGCGGTTCATGGGGATCGACGCGCGCGCGATCGTGTCCTACCTCGTCACGGCGTACTTCTCGGTCGCGGTGCTGGTCCCCGATGCCCTGGGAGTGCTGGAACACGTGGAGGTCGGGCGGTGACGGAGACGGTGGCCGGGGCGCGGACGGCGCAGGATGTCCTGGCGTGGAGCCGGGGATGCGTGGATCCGGCGCTGCGCGCGGCGGTGGCCCAGCTGCCGGAGTCGATGCGCCCGCTGGCCGCCTACCACTTCGGGTGGGCGGACGAGACGGGGGCGCCGGTCTCGGCGGGCAGCGGCAAGGCGGTGCGGCCGGCGCTGGTGCTGTTGTCGGCGCGGGCGGTCGGCGAGTGGGGGCCGGCGCTGCCCGGGGCGGTGGCGGTCGAGCTGGTGCACAACTTCTCGCTGCTGCACGACGACGTGATGGACGGCGACGAGACGCGGCGGCACCGGCCGACGGTGTGGAAGCTGTTCGGCACGGGGGCGGCGATCCTGGCCGGGGACAGCCTGCTGGCCGCGGCGTCGGAGGCGCTGGCGGCGAGCGGGCACCCGGCGGCGCGGGAGGCGTTGCGGATCCTGGGCGCGGCGGTGCAGGACCTGATCGAGGGCCAGGGCGCGGACCTGGCGTTCGAGCAGCGCGGCGACCTCGGGCTGGCCGAGTGCCGGACGATGGCCGAGGGCAAGACCGGGGCGCTGCTCGGGTGCGCGTGCGCGCTGGGCGCGTTGCTCGGCGGGGGTTCGCGCGAGCAGGTCGCGCACCTGCGCCGGTTCGGGGAGGCGGCCGGGCTGGCGTTCCAGATGGCCGACGACCTGCTCGGCATCTGGGGCGACCCGGCGGTGACCGGGAAGCCGGTGTTCTCGGACCTGCGCAACCGCAAGAAGTCACTGCCGGTGGTGGCGGCGCTGACGTCGGGCACCGCGGCGGGCCGGGAGCTGGCGTCGCTGTACGCGGCGCCCGGCGAGCTGGCCGGGGCGGACCTGGTGCGGGCCGCGCGGCTGGTCGACGAGGCCGGCGGCCGCGAGTGGACCCGCGCCGAGGCAGCGGCGCTGCTGGAGCGGGCGCTGGCGCACCTGCACGCGGCGTTGCCGGACGCACGGGGCGCCGCGGAGCTGGAGGCACTGGCGGTGCTGCTCACCGACCGGGACCACTGAGCAGGGAGCGATGGCCGGGGCGGGACGGACAACTCGGCGGCGACGGCCAGTGGCCCGCGCGCGGCCGGGCGGGCGGTGGCCGGGCAACCGCGCCCACCTCCGGAGAGCACCGGTGCCGGGTCACCGCAAACGTCACCCCAGCACCCCTGGAACGCACCCCACCTGGAACGGAGAAACGCATGTCCTTCACCGCAGCGCAGAGCATCCTCGCCGCGCACCGGCCCGGGCGGCCGGGGCCCGGGGAGGTTCTCGTGGCCGATGAGTTGCTCTGGGCGGACCGCCCGTCGATCCGGTGTCCCGGCGCGCCGCTGCTCGAGGGCGAGCTGCGGCGCCGCGGGATCGCCACCGCCCGCGGGCCCCTCTACGTCGACACCGATCACGCCGCCGCGGTCGCCCTGCGGGCCGTCCTGCCCGCCGCCCGGGGGCCGGCCGGTCTCGGGGTCGCGGCGACCGGGCAGGCGTCCTCCACCACGGCGGCCGCCGTGAGTGCCGCGATGGCCGCCGTGCTCGCCGTCGCGGGGCGGCCGCGTTCGGTGCTGCTCGCCGCGCCGCGGTCGTTCTGCGCCGGCGTCGAACGGGCCATCGAGATCGTCGAACGCCTGCTCGCCCAGCGCGGCGGCCCGATCTACGTCCGCAAGGAGATCGTCCACAACCGGCACGTCGTCGACGGCCTCCGCGCGCGGGGCGCGGTCTTCGTCGACGAACTGGACGCCGTGCCGCGGGGAGCGACCGTCGTGTTCTCCGCGCACGGCGTCTCCCCCGCCGTGCGCGCCGAGGCGGACCGGCGGCGGCTCAAGGTCGTCGACGCCACCTGTCCCCTGGTCACCAAGGTGCACGCCGAGGCGCGGCGCTTCGCCGGGCAGGGCGACACCGTCCTGCTCATCGGCCACGCCGGGCACGAGGAGGTCGAGGGCACCCTCGGCGAGGCGCCCGGGCGGACCATCCTGGTGCAGTCGGTCGAGGAGGCCCGCCGGGTGCGCGTGCCCGACCCGGGCCGCGTCACCTACCTGACCCAGACCACCCTCAGCGTGGACGAGACCGCCGAGGTCGTCACCGAACTGCGCAACCGCTTCCCCGCGCTGCGCGGCCCGGCCTCCGACGACATCTGCTACGCCACCACCAACCGGCAGGACGCGCTGCGCTCCGTCGCCCGGGACACCGACGTGGTGCTGGTGGTCGGGTCGCGGAACTCGTCGAACTCGCTGCGCCTGGCCGAACTGGCCGAACGGACCGGCACCCCCGCGCACCTGATCGACGACGCCCGCGACATCCGTCCGGAGTGGCTGTCCGGAGCGGACCGGATCGGGCTCACCGCGGGCGCGTCGGCGCCGCCGCGGCTGGTCGACTCGGTGGTCGCCGCGCTCGGCGGTCTCGGCCCGCTCACCGTGGGCGAACGGGAGACCACCCGCGAGACGATCCACTTCACCCTCCCCGCGGCCGTGCGGAGGAAGTCGTGACCGCGGTGGCGCTGGGCCTGCCCGGGATGCCTGCGCCGCGCCGGAAATCCCGGCAGGTGCTGGTCGGTGACGTGCCGGTGGGCGGCGGGGCGCCGGTGTCGGTGCAGTCGATGACCACCACCGTCACCGCCGACGTCGACGCCACCCTGCGCCAGATCGCCGAGTTGACCGCGGCCGGCTGCCAGATCGTCCGGGTCGCGGTGCCCAGCTCCGACGACGCCGCGGCGCTGCCCCGGATCGCGGCGAAATCGGCCATCCCGGTCGTGGCGGACATCCACTTCCAGCCGAAGTACGTCTTCGCCGCGATCGACGCCGGGTGCGCGGCGGTGCGCGTCAACCCGGGCAACATCCGGAAGTTCGACGACAAGGTCGGCGAGATCGCCCGGGCGGCGCAGGACCACGGCACCCCGATCCGCATCGGCGTCAACGCCGGCTCCCTGGACCCGCGGCTGCTGGACAAGCACGGCAAGGCGACGCCGGAGGCGCTGGTCGAGTCCGCGCTGTGGGAGTGCTCGCTGTTCGAGGAACACGGGTTCACCGATCTGAAGATCTCGGTCAAGCACCACGACCCGCTGGTGATGATCGAGGCCTACCGGCAGCTCGCGCGGCGCTGCGACTACCCGCTGCACCTGGGCGTCACCGAGGCCGGGCCGGCGCTGCAGGGCACGGTCAAGTCCGCGGTCGCGTTCGGGGTGCTGCTGCACGAGGGCATCGGCGACACGATCCGCGTGTCGCTGTCCGCGCCGCCGGTGGAGGAGGTCAAGGTCGGCACGCAGATCCTGGAGTCGCTGGGGCTGCGGCCGCGGCGGCTGGAAATCGTGTCGTGCCCGTCGTGCGGCCGGGCGCAGGTGGACGTCTACCGGCTCGCCGAGCGGGTCACCGCCGCGTTCGAGGGGTTCCCGGTGCCGCTGCGCGTCGCGGTGATGGGGTGCGTGGTGAACGGGCCGGGCGAGGCGCGGGAAGCCGACATCGGCGTGTCCTCCGGCAACGGGAAGGGGCAGATCTTCGTCAAGGGCGAGGTGGTGACCACGGTGCCGGAGAGCCGGATCGTGGAGACGCTGCTGGACGTGGCGCTCGAACGGTTCCCGGGGTGAGCGCTAGCCTGCGGGCATGGATCTCACCGGGGTGACCGAGGTGTCGGACGAGGACGAGCTGCGTGAGCTGATCGGCCACCCGCTGCCGCAGGCGGTGCACAAGCAGCGGGACGCGCTGCACGAACTGGACCGGCAGTGGCTGGCGCTGTCGCCGTTCTGCCTGATCGCCACGGCCGGCGCGGACGGCCACTGCGACGTCTCCCCCAAGGGCGACCCCGCCGGGTTCACGCTGGTGCTCGACGACCGGACGATCGCCGTGCCGGAGCGGCCGGGCAACCGGCGGGCCGACGGGTTCCGCAACATCCTCGCCAACCCGCACGTCGGGCTGCTGTACTTCATCCCGGGCCGCGGGGACACGCTGCGGATCAACGGCCGCGCCCGGCTGGTGCGGGATGCGCCGTTCTTCGACGACATGGTCGTGCGGGGCCACCGGCCGCGGCTGGCGATCCTGGTGGAGATCGAAGAGGTGTTCCACCACTGCTCGAAGGCGTTCCTGCGGTCGAAGCTGTGGCAGGCGGAGACGTGGGCGCCCGGGGAGATGGCGCCGCGCGCGGTGATCGCCAAGACGCTGGAGCGGAAGGACGCGTCGCTGGCGGAGCTGGAGCGCTATTACGGCCAGGAGTACGAGAAGAAGCTCTACGCCTGAGCGGGTGGCTCCGGCGCCCCCGGATCGCTACCGCGGGCGGAGTGCCCGGCACCCGCGGTGCAGAGGTCGCCGTCGTGCGGCCCCGGGCGCGTAACGGCCCGTGGTGCCCCCTCTCGGTCGGCACCACGGGCCGCTCGCTTCCCTTACTGACCCTCGGGGCGGCCGCCGGCCAGGGGGACGTCCGGGTCGTCGTCCGCCGGGGGCTCCGGGTCGCGCCACTCCTCGGCGCGGCTGGAGCGGTTGCCCTGCAACGTGCCGCGCAGTTCGGCCTTCAGCGCGTCGTCCTCGCGGGGGCTGTGCTTCTCACTGCCGCGTTCCATCAGCCGGCCCCTTTCAGCGGGTCGTGCCCGATCGTCATCAGGCGGTGGCGCCAGTTCTCCTGGCCGGCCGTCGGCTCGAGGTCGTCCCGCCGTTCGGCGTGCACCTTCTCCACCACCTTGCGCATGACGCGCTCGTCGTCCTCGGTGAGGTCCGTCCGGCGCTTGCCGAGGATCTCCAGGACGTGCTGCCCGGTCTTCGTGCCCGCCTGGTCCGGCAGCTCCTCGCTCTCCGTCCCGGCCGAGCGGACCCGCAGCCAGTCCCCCAGCTCACGCGAGGTCATGTTCACCACGCGGTGGAACTCGTCCCACAGTGCTTCGTCCACATGCGACCGCGTCGCCATTCGTGTCACCTCCGGGCGGTCAGCCTTCGCACGATCACGAACACCAGCACCAGGATCCCGAACCCGGCACCGGCGCCGAGCGCGATCCGCTGGGTCGTGTGCGCGGTCTCCTTGACCTTCCCGGCCAGGGCCTCGGCGGTCTCGCCCAGCTCCTGGCGGGTCAGCTCCAGATCCAGCCGCGCCTGCTCGGCGTCGTGCGGGAAGGTGTCCTTCTTCGTCGTCATCGGCGCAGCCCCTCCCGCACGGCCGCCACGTCCTTGGGCACCCCGGACACCGCCTCCTGCGGCACCGGCGGCACCGCCGCCGACAGCTGCTTCTTGCCGATCAGCCCGGCCAGGCCGCCGATCACCAGCAGCGCACCGCCGATGATCAGCGCCGCGGCCCACGCCGGCACCACCAGGGCCAGCCCCAGCACCGCGGCGGCGATCAGCGTCGCCGCCCCGAACACCGCGAGGACCCCGGCCGCGCCGGCCAGGCCCGCGCCCGTGCCGGCGCGCTTGCCCTTCTGCCGCAGCTCCTCGGCCGCCAGCCGCATCTCGTCCCGGACCAGCCGCTGGACCTGCTGCGACATGTCCTGGACGAGCTGCCCGATCGACCGGTCGTCGACCGCGGTGGACCCGCGGCCCGTGCTCTCAGTCATGCCTCGCCTCCCTTGGGGTAGCTCGTAGTCCGGCTACCCCCGGGCGGAGAGCGCTAATCGTGCGCGGTGGGCGAGCCGCCTTCGGTGATCTCCTCGGTGGCCTTCTCCGACGGCGTCTTCGTCGCCTCCGAATGCGGGATGGTCCGGCCGGTGAGCGTGATGTGCCCTTCGTCGTGCAGCCGCTCCACCAGGTGCGGGTAGTGCAGCTCGAACGCCGGCCGCTCGGACCGGATCCGCGGCAGCTCCAGGAAGTTGTGCCGCGGCGGCGGGCACGTGGTGGCCCACTCCAGCGAGTTGCCGTAGCCCCACGGATCGTCCACTTCGACCGGATCGCCGAACCGGTAGCTGCGCACCACGTTGTAGATGAACGGCAGCATCGACGCGCCCAGGATGAACGCCCCGATCGTGGAGATCGTGTTCAGGACGGTGAACCCGTCGCTTTCCAGGTAGTCGGCGTAGCGGCGCGGCATGCCCTCGTCACCGAGCCAGTGCTGCACCAGGAACGTCGTGTGGAACCCGACGAACGTGGTCCAGAAGTGCAGCTTGCCGAGCCGCTCGTCGAGCATCCGCCCGGTCATCTTCGGGTACCAGAAGTACACCCCGGCGAAGGTCGCGAACACGATCGTGCCGAACAGCACGTAGTGGAAGTGCGCCACCACGAAGTAGCTGTCGGTGATGTGGAAGTCCAGCGGCGGCGAGGCCAGGATGATGCCGGTCAGCCCGCCGAGCAGGAAGGTCACCAGGAACCCCACCGACCACAGCATGGGGGTCTCGAAGGTGAGCCGCCCCTTCCACATGGTGCCGATCCAGTTGAAGAACTTGATCCCGGTCGGCACCGCGATGAGGAACGTCATGAACGAGAAGAACGGCAGCAGCACCGCGCCGGTGGCGAACATGTGGTGCGCCCACACCGCGAACGACAGCGCGGTGATGCCCATCGTCGCGAACACCATCAGCCGGTAGCCGAACAGCGGTTTCCGGCTGAACACCGGGATGATCTCGGTGATGATCCCGAAGTAGGGCAGCGCGATGATGTAGACCTCGGGATGGCCGAAGAACCAGAACAGGTGCTGCCACAGGATCGGCCCGCCGGTGGCCGGGTCGAACACGTGCGCCCCGATCAGCCGGTCGGCCAGCAGCCCGAACAGCGCCGCGGTCAGGATCGGGAACACCGCCAGCACGAGCACGCTGGTGAACAGGATGTTCCAGGTGAAGATCGGCATCCGCCACATCGTCATGCCCGGGCACCGCAGGCACACGATCGTGGTGAGCATGTTGACCCCGCCGAGGATCGTGCCCAGACCGGACACGATGAGGCCGGTGATCCACAGGTTCCCGCCGATGCCCGGCGAGTGGGCCGCGTCCGACAGCGGCGTGTAGGCGGTCCAGCCGAAGTCCGCGGCGCCGCCCGGGGTGAGGAACGAGGACAACACGATCGTGCCACCGAACAGGAACAGCCAGTAGGAGAAGGCGTTCAGCCGCGGGAACGCCACGTCCGGCGAGCCGATCTGCAGCGGCAGGATCAGGTTGGCGAAGGCGAACACGTTCGGCGTCGCGTAGAGCAGCAGCATGATCGTGCCGTGCATGGTGAACAGCTGGTTGTACTGCTCTTGCGAGAGGAACTGCATCCCCGGCTGGGCCAGCTCGCCGCGCATGAGCAGCGCGAGCGCGCCGCCGATGACGAAGAAGGCCAGCGACGTGTACAGGTACATCAGCCCGATCAGTTTGTGATCGGTCGTCTTCGCCATCTTCACCAGCAGGCTGCCCTTGCGGTGCCTGGCCGGCAGCTCGTACCGGTTGCCCAGGACGATGGGGCGTGCCTTCAGCTCCGTCATGCGCCCTCCCCGGGTGCCGAGTGGACGAACCCAGGGTGCTCCCGATCACACCGGTGAATCAAGCCCCGAGCCCATAAGTGGCATACGCGCTGCGGATGACCGGCTGGGCGACGTTGCGCACCCGCACCCCGCCCGGCGTCACCCCCTGTTCGCAGCCGAAGTGCGCGTGGCCGTGGATCGCCAGGTCGGCGCCGCATTCGTCGATCACCTCACCGAGCTGGTAGGACCCGAGGAACGGGTAGATCTCCGGCGGCTCCCCGCGCAGGGTCTCCGGAATGGGTGAATAGTGGGTCAGCGCGATGCGGTGGTCGACGTCGTCGAGCTCCATCATCGCGGCGCGCAGCGCCTCCGACCGTTCGATGCTGTGCTCGACGAACGCCTTCATCTCCCGCTCGCCGAACGCGCTGGCGCACTTGCCGGCGAACCCGCCGCCGAAGCCCTTCACGCCGGCCACGCCGAGGGTCTGCCCGCCGACCTCCAGCCGGGCCGAGGCGCCCTCCAGCACCCGGATGCCTCGGTCTTCCAGCAGCTTGGTGATGTCGTCCTGCCGGTCGCTGTGGTAGTCGTGGTTGCCCAGCACGGCCACCACCGGCCGGTCCAGGCCGCTGAACTCGTCGGCGACGACCTCGGCCTCCTCCAGCGCGCCGTGCCGGGTCAGGTCGCCGGCCAGCAGCAGCACGTCGGCCAGGTCGGCCAGGTGCTCCAGGGCGGGGCGCAGCAGGCCCCGCGCGTCCTCGCCGAGGTGCACGTCCCCGACCGCCGCCACGCGGATCACCGCAGGTCCTCCCTCCGGGCCGGTTCGCGGGTGTCGGCCACCCGCACGTCGTTGTGCACCCGCACCCCGGGCGCGACCTCGTGCAGCACGGTCTCCAGCTCGGTGCGCCGCTCCTCGCAGGTCACCTCCCCGGACAGGTGCACGTCGTCGTCGCCGCGGACGTTGACCCGGACGCCCATCTCGGCCGTCCGGGGGTCCTCGGCCAGCGCGCGGCGCAGATGGGCCGCGCGGTACTGGGGTGTCTCGTACTGGGGTGTCTCGTGCTGGGGTGTCTCGTGCTCGTGTGTCTCGTGCTCGGGGGTCATCACGGGGTTCCTTCGACCTCGACGACGTCCAGCGAGTCCAGCAGCGTCAGGAACGCCTGCGCGTACGGGGACTCGCCGGTCTCCTTCGCCACGCGCTCCCAGTCCACCTGCTCCCGCAGGTCGCGGGCGATGTGCAGGAGCGGGGCGAAATCGCAGCGGTGCGCGTCGAGGACGAGCAGCTTGTCGATCATGATGTCGGTGCCGCCCAGGACCGGCGCCATGGTCGGGCCGACGCGCATCACGTCGGAGCGGCTCAGCGTCTCGTCGGTGACCGCGCGGTAGTTGGGCCGGAAGATCAGGTCGACCAGCACGTCGCCGTCCCAGACCTTGCTCAGCCAGTCCTCCGGCGGGTCCTCCGGCCGCATACCCTCGGCGACCAGGGCGGCCCTGGCCGCGGGCACGTCCTCCTCCTTGAGGAACACGTCCACGTCGTGGTCGGACGGCGGACCGCCCCTGGCGTAGACCGCGCAGCCGCCGGCCACCGTGAACGGGATGTCCCGAGCCGTGAGCGTGGTGACCACCTTGGTCAGCGTGCGCAGCAACGACTGCTCGTCCATGCCCCGCCGGGTACCCGGGCCCCACCGGGGCAAACGGCGGGCGTTTCGCGCCCGGGCCGCCGGGTATCTCCCGTTCCGTTCGCCGACGTTGGGAGCGATCGGGGCGATGCGCCGCAGTACCGAGCTCAGGCTGCCGCGGACACTGGACGCGGCGCGGCGGGCACGCCGGTTCACCACCGAGATGTGCGCGAAGTGGCGGGTGCCCGGGCTGGCGCCGGACGCGGCCGTGATCGTCACGGAGCTGGTGGAGAACACGCTGCGGCACACGGGCGCGGCGCCCCGGCTCTGCCTGGAGCTGCACCGGGACGGGCTGACGGTCGAGGTCACCGATGAGGACCCGCGCCAGCCGGTCATCCGGGAAAGCGGTCGCCCGCCGGGGCTGGGGCTGCTGCTGGTGGCGCAGACGTCGGAGCAGTGGGGCTGCCGCCGGGAGCCCTCCGGCGGCAAGACGGTGTGGGCGACCGTGCGGTGAGCGGCGGCCGGCGGTGCGGGACCACCGCTGTCCCGCACCGCCGGTGCACCCACCACGACCGGCCCGGGCGGCCACCGCGAACGGAAGCCGTGCCGCGCCGACCGGGACCGGATACCCGGCACGATCGTCGCTAACCGGATGACCCGGGTTGCCAACGGCAGTAGCCGGTCCGTACCGTCGGTGACGAGCGGTTGAGTGACCAGCCGTGCCGGGAACGGACACACCCGGCCTCGAGCTTTCGAATGGTGCGACTTTTCGGATCTTGGACGCGTGTGTGACCGTCCCCGCTGTGCTCACCACAACCCGGGGAGACCACCCGTGTCCGAAGCTCACGAACTCCGCATCGATGTCACCGACCGCGCCGACGGCATCCGGCTGGCCCGTCTCACCGGTGAACTCGACCTCGTCGCCGCACCCGCGCTGCGCGACTTCCTGACCCGCTGCCTCGACGACGGCCGGACCTTCATCCTGGACCTCGAGGCGATCACCTTCCTCGGCTCGGCGGGCCTGCAGGCCCTGGTCGACACCGACGACGCCGCCGCCGAGCGCAACGTGCGGTGGGCGCTGGCGGGCAGCCACCGGGTGGTCGTCCGCCCGCTGGAGGTCACCGGCCTGCACGAGCAGCTGCCCCTGTACCCGAGCGTCACCGTGGCGGCCCGCCACCTCGCGGAAGCCGCTCAGGTGGCCGGCTGACTCAGGCCGGGTGCCCGAGGCGCACGCAGCGCAACCCGCTGCCGCGCAGTGCCGCGGGGTCCAGCACGCCGCGTGTGTCGACCACGACGTCGCCCTCGGCGACGGCGGCCAGCTGGCTCCAGTCGAGGCGGGTGAACTCGGGCCACTCCGTCAGCACCACCAGCACCCGGGCGCCCTTGGCGGCCAGCACCGGGTCGTCCACCCGCTGGACGGGCCCGGCCTGGTCACCGCCGCCGACGCCGGGGTCGTAGCCGGTCAGCACCGCGCCCGCATCCGCCAGGCGGCCGGCGACGGCCAGTGCCGGTGAGTCCCGCAGGTCGGAGGTGCCCGCCTTGAACGCCAGCCCGAACACCCCGATCCGCACTCCCGCCAGGCGCCCGCCCGCGGCCTCCCGCACCCGCGCGACCACGTGGTCGTACTGCCGGTCGTTCGCCTCGATCGCCGAGCGCAGCACCGTCAGGTCCACCCCCGCCGCGGCGGCCGAGGCCACCAGCGCCCGGGTGTCCTTCGGCAGGCACGATCCGCCCCAGCCGGGGCCGGGGTGCAGGAAGTGCGGCCCGATCCGCTCGTCCAGGCTCATCGTCCGGGTGACGGCGTCGATGTCGGCGCCGGTGCGCTCGCACAGCCGCGCCAGCAGGTTCACGTAGGACAGCTTCAGCGCCAGGAACGCGTTGCTCGCGTACTTGCCCAGCTCGGCGCTCGCGTGGCCGGTGCGCACCACCGGCGCGTCCAGCCCCGCGTACAGCGTGGCGACCCGCTCCACCACCGGCGGGTCACCACCGAGCACGATCCGGTCCGGGTGCCGGAAGTCGTGCACCGCGTGGCCCTCGCGCAGGAACTCCGGGTTGCTCACCACGGCGATCCCGGCGGTCCCGGCGATGCGGGCGCAGGTGCCCACCGGCACGGTCGACTTGACCACCAGCACGGTGTGCGGCGCCGGGCGCAACGCCGCGAGCACGGCTTCGACGGCGCTGAGATCGGCGCTGCCGTCCGGACCGGTCGGCGTGGGCACGCAGGCGAACACGAACTCCCGCCCGTCCAGTGCGCTCACGTCCGCGGTGAACCGCAGCCGCCCGGCGGCCAGCCCGTCGCGCACCAGCGGGGCCAGCTCCCGCTCGGCCAGCTCGACCTCGCCCCGGGACAGCCGCGCCACCTTGGACTCGTCGACCTCGGTGCACACCACGTCGTGGCCCAGCGCGGCGAGGCAGGCGGCGGTGGTCAGGCCGACGTAGCCGGCCCCGGCGACCCCGACCGCCGCCACGTCAGGCCCCCACCACCGGCCGCAGCGCCGACCGGCCCGCGGCGACGACCTCGTCGTCGGTGATCCGCAGCAGCCCGGGAGCCGGGGCGTCCGCGAACGGATCGCCGGCCTCCCCCGCCCACAGCAC
>NZ_PQHW01000009.1 GCF_003385215.1 Amycolatopsis thermalba
GCGCACCGGTGGTCGCGAACCCGCCGGCGACCGCACCCAGCCCGAACGCGACGAGCCCGCCGCCCAGCGTCCCCCGCTGCCCCCACCGGTCCACCAGCGTCCCGGCGACCAGGAGCAGGCCGGCGAACGGGAGCATGTACCCGATGCTGACCCATTGGAGCGTCGCGAGGTCCAGCGAGAGGTCGTGCCCGATCGAGGGCACCCCGGCGGCGACGATCGTGTTGTCCAGGGTCGTCACGAACGCGCCGAGCGCGACGACCAGCAGCGTGCGGCCCGGGTTCACGGCCGCTCACCGCGCCGCGTCTTCGTCGTGGAAATCCTCTTCCAGCTGTTCCGGGCTGTAGTCGAGGTCGATCTGGTGCACCGGCATGCCGCGCGCGGCCTCGATCGCCTTGAGGCGGCGCATCGCGTGGTCGGCGGCGTACTCCATCACCCCGTCCAGCCGCAGGTCGAACGGGTCGCCGTCGAGCTTCTTCGTGGTCCACTCGATCTGCGCGATGGCGTGCGGCAGCAGCGCCTGCATCTCGTCCTGCACGACCTGCCAGTTCGCGTCGTCGGCGGCGACGTGGCGGCGGCAGGTGAAGGTGCCCCACGCCATGTGGCGCCGTTCGTCGTCACCGATGCGGCGGATCAGCTCCTGCATCCCGGGCAGGATCCCGTGCACCCGGCAGGCCCGGTTCCACACGAAGTAGCCGGTCAGCGCGAGCACGCCCTCGACGACGTGGTTGTAGACCACCGAGGCGCGGACCTGGTTGGCCGGGCTGGGGTCGTGGCGCAGCCGCTCCAGGGCGGCGGGCAGCGCGTCGTAGAAGATGGCCCGGTAGCCGGGGTTGTCCTCGACGTGCTCGTGCAGGTTGCCGGTGACGCCGACGGCGTCCAGCCACAGCCGGAAGACCTGCGTGTGCTTGGCCTCCTCGAAGCAGAACTGGGTCAGGTACATCTCGTCGGCGAACCGGCCCTCGGCGGCCATCGCGGACAGGAACGGCTGGATGTCGTGCGTGACGGCCTCCTCGCCACCGGCGAACTGCGCGCACAGCATGGTCGCGGCGAACCGCTGCGCGTCCGACAGCGCCGCCCAGTCCCGCGCGTCCTGGCCGAAGTCGATGTCGGCGGGGTTCCAGAACTTCGCGTTGCCCTTGGCGAACAGGCGCAGCGGCAGGACGTCCCAGTTGAGGCCGCCCGCGCGCAACGCGGTGAACTCCTCGCGGATGGTGGTGGTCACAGCGTCCTCCCGGGGTGCACGGGTACGTCGAGCCAGGCCGGGTCGGCGGCGGTGGAGGCGAATCCGAGCCGGCCGCCGCCGGAGTTCCAGTCCAGGAACAGCGGGTCCGTGGAGTCGATGACGAGCGCGAGGTGGTGTCCCGCGGCGACGGTGTAGGCGGTGGGGGTGAACACGAAGTCGACCGGCAGCGGCTGCCCCGGCGTCGCGGTTTTCCAGCTGTAGGGCAGGTAGCTGATCAGGCTGCCCAGGCCGAGCCGGTCGACGTCGTAGACGTAGGCGACCGCGGTGCCGGTCGCCGCGGGCGGGACCACCGTGAGGTGCGCGTGCATCGAGCCGCGGATTTCCACCGGCCGACCGGTCGGCGCCTGGCTCCACACCGCGCCGCTGCCCGGATCGACCTGGGGCAGGAAGATGTTCGGCGGGTTGCCGGTCATCGCCTCCAGGCTGTAGGTCGCCAGCGGCAGCCCGCCGTCGGCGACCGTGTCCCGGTTGGCCGCGACGCCGTGGGTCCACGCGGCCGGCTGGTCCTGCAGGGTGTCCGCGCCCAGATACGTCCGGTGCGGCTCGCCGAGCACCTCGTCCCAAGTGGACTGGTACACCGGTGGCTGCATGCCGGGCCGGGCGCGGGTGACGACCGGTGGTTCGGCGGTGATCGAGGTGTCCGTGCCGGCCACGTGGGCGTCGAACCAGCGGTAGACCGAGGTCCAGGTGTCGCTGGGCAGGCCGAGCAAGCCGCCGGATTCGGTGGCGGCGTGGTCGCCGGGCAGGAACTCGGCGCGCTTCGGCCCGGTCAGGCGCTGGTAGAAGGCGGCCATCTGGCCCGGCGGGAACACGGTCTCGCTCCAGGTCTGGATGGCCAGCACCGCAGGGCGGTTCGCGTTGATCCGGTCCAGGTACGTCGCGGGCGAGCGGGGCCGGGCCCACGCGATCACCGCGGCGGAGTCGGCGTCGGAGATCCGCGGTTGCAGGTAGGTCCGCAGCATGGCGTCGGTTTCCGCGCTGAGGGTGCCGTTGGCCTTGCCGGACAGGTAGAGCACCAGTCCGGCGAGCCCGTGCCGGGTGTCGTTCGTGCTCAGCGACGCGACCAGGTCCGCCCAGCCGCTCAGCGAGGCAACCGCGCGGATCCGGGGGTCGAAGCCGGAGGCGATCAACGCGATCCCGGCGCCGTAGGACACCCCGCCGACGCCGATGCGGGAAGGATCGGCGCCGGTGTTGCGCAGCGCCCAGTCGATGACGGTCGTGACGTCGCTGATGTCGTCCCGACCGGCCACCTCGACCTCTCCGGTGGATTCGCCGAAACCCCTGGCGCCGTAGGAAACCACCACGTAACCGCGGTTCGCGAGGTCGCGCGCGGGGATGATGTTCTGCGTCCGGCCACCACCCCACGCTCCGATGAGGACGGCC
Source organism: Amycolatopsis thermalba (assembly GCF_003385215.1). Lineage (GTDB taxonomy): Bacteria > Actinomycetota > Actinomycetes > Mycobacteriales > Pseudonocardiaceae > Amycolatopsis_E > Amycolatopsis_E thermalba. The sequence continues at coordinate 2,627 of NZ_PQHW01000009.1, forward strand.
AGCGGGTGCGGTCCCGGTGACGACGGCTCCATCACCATCGCACCGAGCGCGACCCCGTCGGCCGCGTGGATGTCGAGGAACTCGGTGTCGAACCCCTCGGCCGCGGCGGGCACTCCGGGGAGCACGGCCCCCAGCAACGCGAGAACGACGACGGTCACGCGGTGTTTCATGCGGCCGACGCTAACGATCAAAGCCCTGCCGCTCAACGGATCCACCCGGCTTTGTCACGTGCGGCAGGAATCGGCGCGGCCGGATGCTCACGCCGGCGCGAGGGCCACCAGTTCGCCGCGCCCAGCTTGACCATGACGGCGGGCACGAGCAGGCAGCGGATCACGATCGCGTCCAGCAGCACCGCGACGGTGAGCCCGACGCCGGCCTCACGCACCACCCGGCTGTCCACGAACGCGAACGCCGCGAACACCAGCGCCATGATCAGCGCGGCCGCGGTGATCGTCCGTCCGGTCGAGACGAGTCCCTCGACGATCGCGGCCCGCGTGTGCCCGGTGCGGCGCCACTCCTCCTGGATGCGGGAGATCAGGAAGACCTCATAGTCCATCGACAGTCCGAACAGGCCGGCGAACAGGAACACCGGCAGGTACGGCTCGATCGGACCGCCGAACACCGCGACCACCACCCCGATCGTCGCGCCCGCGGTGAGCAGGTTCATCACCGCCGCCGTCAGCGGGATCAGCACGCTGCGGAACACCAGAGCCAGTACCAGCACCGAAATCGCCACGACGGCGGCCAGGAAGAGCGGCAACCGGCTGGTCACGGCGGCCGAGAAGTCGGCCTGCACGGCGACCGCGCCGCCGACGTGCCAGCCCGGGCCGGCGACCTCGCGCAGCCACCCCACCAGCTCGGCCGTCGCCGGATCGTCCGGTCCGGTGCGGGGTGTGACGGTGAGGACGGGTCCCGGCGCGACACCCGCCCTGGTGGCGACGATCTTGCGGAGGGCTTCGGCGGCCGCCGGATCGGGCCGCTCGGGGACGAGGACGAGCTGACCGTTCGCGCCCGGGCCGAACGCCTCGGTGAGCAGCGTGTCGGCGATCTTCGTCGGGCTGCCTGGTGGATCGTGCGCGGCGCCGGGCATGCCCAGCCGCAGCCCCAGCGCGGGCGCCGCCTCCACCGCGATGACCAGCACCGCGGCGACGGCGTACGGCGCGGGCCGCCGCGTGACCGAGCGGGCCAGCCCGGCCCGGCGCGGAATGCCTGGGCAGCGTGCGCATGCCGGTGAGCCGCAGCAGTGCCGGGAGCAGCGTGAGCGCCGCCAGCATCGTGAGGGCGACCGAGACGGCCGAAGTGATCGCGATACCGTCGAGGAACGCCATGCCGACGGTGAACATGCCGGCCAGCGAGACGCAGACCGTGACCCCGGCGAAGACCACGCTGCGACCCGAGGTGGCCGCGGCGCGTTCCAGCGCTTCCGCCGGTGGCAGTCCTTCACGCAGGCCCTGCCGGTAGCGGGTGAGCACGAACAGCGCGTAGTCGACGCCCACGCCGAGCCCGAGCAGCGCGGCGATCTCCGTGCTGATCTTCGGCACGGTCAGCACGTGCGACAGCAACACGACCACGGCCAGCGCGGAGCCGACCGACACCGCGGCGGTCACCACCGGCAGCACCACGCACGTGAGCGAGCCGAACGTGATCAGCAGGACGACCGCGGCCGCGAGCAGGCCGATGCCGGCGTTGCCGAGGTTGGGCGCGCCGACGGTCATCGCGGCGAGCTGGCCCGAGACGCCGGCGGTGAGGTTGTCCGTTTGTGCGGTTTCGACGAGTTGGCGGGCCAGCTCGGGCCCGAGTTGTTCGGCGGGCGCGTCGAAGGTGACGGCGATGACCGCGGTCCGCCGGTCGGCCGACACGAGTGGCGGCGCGACCTGGACGACGTGGTCCACAGTGGACAGCCGGCGGATCAGCGCGTCCACCTGGTCCCTGGCCGCGTCGATCGTGCCGGGCGTGGTGACGACGACGCGTTCGGTGTCACCCGTGGGCAGCAGCTCCGCGGCTCTGGTGCTGTCCGCGGCGGGCAGCGCGACCGTGTCCCGGTACGCGGCGCCGGTGTGCTGCGCGGCGAGCACGAGACCGGCGAGGGTGAGCAGCCACAGGACGATCACCCAGGGCGCGTGCCGGAAGCACCGCGACGCGAGTCCTGCCATCCACCTCCTCCCAACCTGGCCGGAGCGCCAACCTAACCGCGGGGCCCGCCCGGGAACAGGGGTGACGAGGTTTTTCGCTTGACGGTGACACATTTTCCGCGGCGGGTGCGTCCAGCCGTGACAGTCTCGGCGGCGAGCGTTGCGCGGCCTGGGCGGATGTGCGTTGATTCCGGGCATGGCGACGACGGCCGGAAACAGTCAGGCAAGCCGACTGTGGTTCTCGCTGCCCGCCGAGCTGGCCCGGCGGTTCCGTCCGCACGCGGACCGGCTGGCGACGAAGATCCTCGACGAGATCCAGCACGCGGTGCCCGAGTACGCCAAGCCGCTGGAGGGGCAGTTCGGCGAGGTGATCGTGCGCGCGATCGAGCAGGCCGTGCTGAGCTGCCTGGACAGCATCGAGGACACGAGGTCCACACCGGACCGCTGGGGCAAGCTGTTCCACGAGGTCGGCAGGCGCGTCTACCACGACGGTGGGAGCCTGAACTCGTTGCAGGCGGCCTACCGCGCGGGTGGTCAGGCGGCGTGGCGGTACGTGTCGAGCTTCGGCCAGTCGATGCGGCTGCCGGTGCCGATGCTGTGCGTGAGCGCGGAGGCGATCTTCGCCTACGTGGACGAGATTTCGTCGTACTCCGTGGAGGGGTACACGCTGGCCCAGGCGCGCGCGACGGGCACGCTGGAACGGCGGCGGCGACGGCTGCTGGAGCTGATCCTCGCCACGCCGCCGTCGTCCCCCGCGGCGGTGGCGTCGATGGCGAAGGCCGCGCAGTGGGAGGTGCCCGAGTGGGTCACGGTGGTGGCGCTGGAACCGTTGGCGGAGGAGCAGTTCGCGCCCGCTGTCGGCGAGGACGCGTTGCTGGACCTGGAAGGCGCTTCGCCGTGCCTGCTCACGCCCGACCCGGCGCGTGACCTGGCGGAGATGCCCCACTGGCGGGCGGCGGTGGGCCCGCGGGTGCGGGTTTCGGACGCCGCGACGTCGCTGCACTGGGCGCGGCGGACGCTGGAACTGGTGCGGGCGGGGGTCATCCCGGCCGCGCCGGTGGTGCACAGCGCGGACCACCTGACGACGTTGTGGCTGCTGCAGGACCGGTTCCTGGTGGACGAGCTGTCAGCCCGGGTGCTGGCCCCGTTCGGCTCGCTGACACCGAAGCAGCGACTGCGGCTGGCCGAGACGCTGCTGGCGTGGCTCAAGTGCAACGGAAGCACACTGGAAATCGCGCGGCTGCTGGACATCCACCCGCAGACGGTGCGGTACCGGGTGGCGCAGCTGACGGAGCTGTTCGGCGACCGGCTGGGCGACCCGGAGGAGCGGCTGAAGATGCAGATCGCGTTGGAGGCGCACCACCTGCTGGGCACGCGGCCGGAGTAGGTGGCCCTATCCGTCCAGCTGATCCAGCTCCTCACGGAGCAGCTCCCGCTGCCACGGCGTCAGTCGGCGCAACTGCAGGTCCAGCACTGCGCGTGCCTGCGGTTCGCTGACGTCGAGCACCCGTTCCACCGCCGCCTGCGCCGACTCCAGGTCCGCGGACGCCCAGAGCGCGTCCAGCAGCTCGCGGCGGTGGTCGTACGCCCTCAGCAGCCCGCGCAGCACCGTGGCGCGGGCATCCCGCGCTCGGCTCGCCCGCGCGCGAAACAGCGCGGTGCGCAGGAAGGACTTCCCGAACAGCGCCGAGTCCTCCGGCTGCTCCGCCATGACCCGCTGCTCCACCACGTCGAACTCCGCGAAGATGTCACGCAGCTCCACCGCCGAGTAGGCCAGACCGCCGCCGAGGCTGCCCTGCGCGTACACCTCGGAATCGGACATCGCGGACCCGCCGTCACCGAAGGCGACCAAGCCGAAGTGGCCTCCCGGCACCAGCGCGCGCCGCAGCAGCGCGACATAGCTCAGCCGCCGGTGCGGCGCCAGGTGGTGGAAGCACCCGGAGTCGTAGACCAGGTCGTAGCCACCCCGCAACGGCGTCTCGAACACGTTCCCGCAGTGGAACGTCACCGACGCGCCGGCCGGCGTGCGCTCGCGTGCCCACGCGATCGCTGTGGACGACATGTCGACCGCGTCCACCTCGAAGCCCTGCTCAGCCAGCCACCGCGCGTTCCGCCCCGGCCCGCAGCCGACGTCCAGCGCTCGCCCCGGCGAAATCAGCCCCTGCGAGACCCACGAGACCAGGTTCTCGTCCGGTTTGTCCACCGAGAACGGCACGTCCCGGTCCGCATAGAACCCGTCCCACCCGCCGGTGGAAATCCCCGGTGCCACCATCCCGTCCAGCAGGCGCAGCACGTCCTCGACCGAGCGGATCTCCCGGGCCACCGTCATGGCCCGACTCTGTCAGCGGCGCCCCCGCTTCGGCAAGGCCGCCACGCCCGCCTCCGCCACCTCGGTGTCCTGCTCGACCGAGCCCGCGCTGACCCCGATGGCCCCGACCACCTCCCGGCCCCGCACCAGCGGAATCCCACCACCGAAGATGACCAAACCGCCGTTGGTCACCTCGATCCCGGACAGCGGCGCGCCCGGCGCGGCGGCCTCCCCCAGCTGGGCCGTCGTCATCTTCAGCAGCGCCGCCGTCCGCGCCTTGCGGATCGCGATGTCGATGCTGCCCAGGATCGCGCCGTCCTGCCGGGCGAACGCGATCAGGTGCCCGCCGTCGTCGACGACGGCCACGTTCATCGGCTGCCCGATCTCCTCGGCCTTCGCCAGCGCGGCCTCGAGAACCGGCTGGGCATCGGCCAGTGCGAGACGTGGTGCCACGTTTCCTCCTTCACTTGAGCGGAATTCCGACGACCATGCGGGCCGCGTTGTGCCCGAGCACCCGCGCGCGCGACAGCGGCCCGGTCAGCGCGGGCGAACCGGCCGGGCGCTTGGCGTGGTGGACGCACACCTCGTCCGCCACCCCGATCCCCACATCCAAAGTGGACCGGCAAGCAGCCGCGTACGCCAGGACGAGCGCGTCCCCCGCGGACACTTCCTCCACCACCAGCGGCACCCCCTCCTCCTCCATCCCGGCGCGGATCTCCCGCAACCAGGGCGACGAAGCGTCCCGGCACCGCACCACCACCGCAGGACCGCGCATCAGCCCGCCGTCTCCAGCGAAAGGTCCAGCGCGTGGCTCGCGACCAGCCCGGTGGCCACCGCGTTGCGCGGCCCCTCGGTGCCGCGCACATTGCCCGTCCCGCACACGATTCCCATCCCCGCCACCGCTTCGGCGATCATGTCCGGAATCTCGAAGTCCAGCGCGGACCCGCCGAGCACCACGACGAACCCGATCTGCCGCAGGTTCCCGCCCGGCGCCACCTGCTCCAGCGCGCGCACCGCGTTCACCACGAACACCTTGTGCTTCGCCGCGCGCCGCACCTGCCGGATCTTCTCCAGGTTGTGCCGCGTCGGCACCGGCCGCATCCCGGACTCGGACAGCACGACCACCCGCGCGAACGCCTCCGCGGGCAACGGCTCGTCGAAGAACCGCGCGGTGCCGTCCTCCATCCGCACGTGGAAGAAGCTTTCGGCCTTGGCCAGCGGGTACTTCTTGATGTCCTCGGCCAGCTCGCGGTTGTCCAGGCCCAGCTCGGAGTCGATCAGCTTCGTCACCAGGTCCCCGGCCCCGGCCAGGTGCACCGACCGCACCACGCCGTCCCCGGCCACGGCCGCGTCGGTGGACCCGCCGCCGAGGTCGAGGATCGCGACCGGCCGCCCGGTGCCCGGTGTGGTCAGCGCGCCCAGCACCGCCATGTCGGCCTCGACGCCGCCGATCAGCACCTCCACCCCCAGCGCCTCCCGCAGCTTCTCGGCCAGCAACCGCATCGGTCCCCGGCTGGTGCGCACCATCGCGGCGAGCGCGACGGCGTTCTCCAGCGCGAACTCGCCGGCCAGCGCGCCGGTGACCTCCTGCGGCACGAACGTGTCCACGGCCAGGACGTCCTGGATCCGCACCGCCCCCACCGCGGTGCCGGTCAGCTCGGACATCGTGTCGCGGACGCGCGCGAGCATCCCGCCGACGTGGGTGCCGGCCTCGCCCGTCGCGTCGGTGAGCGGCCGGACCCGGCGCAGGGTCGCCATGATCTCGGCGGCCCCGGCGTCGATCGCCACGGACCGGTTGACCTGCTCACCGATCAGCGTCAGGCTGCCGGCCGGGATGCGGCGGCCCGTCACGTCCCCGCTGGGCGTCCGCACCACGACCGCCGACCGGTTGCCGACCAGCGCCCGCGCGACCGGCGCGATCATCCGCGTCTGCTCGGCGTCCAGGTCGAAGACGGTCGCGATCCCGTACGAATTGGACAGGGTCCGGATGGTCCGACCCGGCTCGGCGACCTCGACCGCGGCCGGCATCCCGAGCGGCACCTTCTCCACCAGCGTGACCTCGTCGACCACCGGGATCGGCCGCGACAACCGGTTCGCGATCAGCGTCGCGTCGTCAGCGTGCACGATCGCGCCGGTGACCTCGACCCCACGCGCGACGGCCGCGTCGATGCCCGCGGCCGCGTCCTCGAAGTCCACTCCGGACCCGACCACGCAGATCACCTTCGAGCCCGGCACGCACCCGTCGAGCGATCCGAACGCGACGGTCTCACCGACACCCAGGCCCACCCCGCCGGGAGTGTCCGGGTTGTGCCCGATCATCGTCGACTCGGTCACGATCGTCTCGGTGATCGTCTCCATCGCCAGGCCGCTGATCACCGGCGTGGCCTCGTTGACCAGCACCGCGCTCAGCTCACGCACCCCACGCCCGGCGGAGGACAACGCCCGCCGCACGACCTCGACCACTCCGGGCACGTTGTCGGTCGTGCCCTTCACCCCGGACGTCGGCGTCAGCGCGCCGGACAGGTAGGTCACGTGCCCGCCCGGCGCGATCTCCGCGACGCAGGCCTCCGTGGTCGAGTTCCCGATGTCGACGCCAACCACGAGCGTCATCGCGATCAGCCCGCGTCGGCCAGCTGGATCCGCACGTCCAGCTCGACGGGTCCGGCGCCGGGCACCACGAACTCGGTCTCCTTGATGTGCAACAGCGCGGCCTTGGCCTGCCAGCGCGGGCGGGCCATGAAGTCGTTGCGCGAGGGCACCGGTTCCGGCGACTCGCCCTTGGCGTAGCGGGCGGCGTTGCGGCCGACCTTGCGGAAGGTTTCCAGGTCCATCAGCGGCGCCTGCGGGAACAGCTCCAGATTGGACAGCCGCACCAGGTCCTTCTGGTGGATCATCGTGGTGCCGCGGGACAGCAGGCCGATCGCGATGCCCGATCCGGACAGCTTCGCCGCCGCGTGCGCGATCACCGCGAGGTCCGAGCCGCCGCGGAACCGGATCACCCGCGCGTGCACGCCCTGCTCCTCGATGCCGGCGAGCAGCTCGCGCAGCACCTCGGCGTGCGGGATGTCCACGATGGTCTTGGTGAAGAAGTCCCCGAAGGCGGGCGACAACCCGATGACCACCTCGTCACTGCGCGTGCCCGGCCCGGCCGGCCCGCGCTCGTCGAGGGTGAGCGTGCGCCGGCTGCCCACACTGGTGTCCGTCATGGCACTCCTCCTCAGACGACTTCCTGCTCGGGGTTCTGGGCGCTCACCACGTGCCGGAGCCGTTTCATCTCTTCCCAGCGCGCTCCGGTGGGCCGGTAACCGCTGCCCGGGCCGGCGTAGTCGTTGACGTCGTTGATCGCGGACAGCGTCTCCAGCTCGGGCGTCAGGATCGCCGACGTGTGCAGCAGGTCCCCGGACACCCGCTGCCGCAACACGGCCAGCAGCGACTCGGCCATGTCGGTGAACCCGGCGCCGTCCAGGGCCTTGACGATGTCCACGCCGGTCACGCCGCGGTCCATCACCGACTGGGCCGCCTTGAGGTCCTCCAGCACGTCCCGCAGCGGCAGGTCCTTGCTGCCGTGCGCGTAGGTGACCGCCTCGACCTCCTTGTCGGTGATCGGCGGCAGGTCCAGCTGCGCGAACACGCCCTGCAGGGCACGCGCGGCCCGGTTGCGGGCGGCCAGGATCTCCGCCTCGGGCACGTGCCGCAGGCCGCCATCGACCTGGAGGTCGCGCTGCAGCACGTTCCAGTCGTCGTAGTCCTCGGCGTCCACATTGGATCCGGCGAACATGTTGTCGTAGTTGGGGGTCGAGGAGTAGCCCGAGCAGACGAAGTCGGTGCCGGGCAGCAGCTGCGGCAGCAGCCGGGCGACCCGGCGCATGTCCGAGTGCGAGAACGACTGGTCGTTGCCGGAGGCGCACTCCAGGTCGACCATGCTCGCGATCAGGTTCTCCGCGAGCACCGCGCGGATCCCGGCCGGCACCGCGCCGGGCACGCCGATGCAGCTGATCGACCCGTTCTGCAGGCCCTGCACCCCGGCGCCCTTGGTCACCAGGATGCAGCGGATCTCCAGGTACAGCATGGACTTGCCCTCGGCGTTGCCCATCTGCACCTCCGACCCGGTGCCCGAGGTGAACCGCATCTTGATGCCGCGCGAGGCGTAGGCCGAGGCGAGGAACGCCTTGGACCACGGGGTGTCGTCGCCGTCGCAGAACACCGGTTCGGTGCCGTACACCGAGATCGTCTCGGCGTAGGCGGTGATCCCGCGCATGCCCAGCTCCAGCTCGGTGGCCTCTTCGAGCGCGCACTGGGTCAGCACGCCGGGCGTCCCGGCCTGGGCGCCGACCTGCAGCGCGATCGCCACGAGCGGCGCGTACCGGACGACGCCGAGCGTGGTCTCCAGCTCGCGGAACCCGCGCAGCGAAGCCTCGGCGGCGTCGGCCGCGACCTGCACCGGGTTGTCCCGCGCGCTGGTCGCGTGGGCTTGGTTCGCCGGGGTGCGGCGGGCGCGCATCTTCTGCAGCGCCATCATCATCTCGACCACGTTCATGGTCTTGACGACCTCGAGCAGCTTCGCCGGGGTGAGCCCGCGGGTCAGCGCGAGCACGTCCTGCCGGGTGGCGCGCGGGTCGACCAGCAGGTGCGCGATCTCCACCGCGGGCACGGCCATCGCCTGCTCAGTGACCTCGGCGTCGATCGCGTGGTCGGCGATGAACTGGTCGAGGAAGTCGAACTCGGCCCGCGGCTTGCCGTCCATCTCGACGATCACGCCGTTCTCGACGCGGACGCCGGGCTCCGGGTCGTACGGGCTGTCCATCGCGACCATGCCGACCTCGGGCCACTCCTCGACGAACCCGTCGAGGTTGACCGGCCGCTGCTCCAGTGCCTCGGTCCGCTTGGACCGCCGTGCGCCCGTCATCGGCCGTCCTCCCGTGCCAGGATGTCGCGGCGTTCGTACACGTCGGCGGCTTCGCGGACGAGCTGCGCGCACAGCGTCGCCGAGTAGGTGGTTTCCAGCTCGTCGGCGATCGCGGCCAGCTGTTCCTTGGTGGAGGCGCACGGCCGGAGCGAGTTGTAGATCGACAGCACCAGCTCGTCGGGCAGCGCAGTCAGCTCCGCCGCGCGGCGGAAGTTCTGCGCGAGCTGCGGGCGGCCGACGCGCTCGGCGATCTGGGCCTGCAGGCGCAGGGTCTCCGGCGCGATGCGCAGGTCCTCCGGCGCGACCTCACCGGCCAGCACGGCCGCCATGGTGAGCTCGTCGAGGCGTTTTCCGGTCGGGGTCTTCAGCAGTTCGGGGCGCCGCGCCGCGAGCGGGTAGTCCCGGCCCGGGTCGAGGTCCACCTGGCTCGGAGTAGTCACGGGCCGGACCGTAAGCGGCGTCACGTTGCATCAACGTTGCACGTCAGCGGAGGGACCAACCCCAGGAGACGCGTTGGCCACCCCGCGCGGCGTGCTCCCCACTCGTCTCGGCGAATCGACCCGGTCCCGGCACCGAGTTCGCCGCCCCGGGTGCCGTGTGGCGATTCCGGGCAGCGAGTCGGCACCTCCCGCGCGGCGAGTTGCCGCTCCCGGCGGCGAGCTGGCCCCTCCCGGCGCCGCGTTCGCCCCTCCCGCTGGCGTGTTGGCCGCCTCGCGCGGCGTGCTCCCACTCGTCCCCGGTCCCGGCGACGCGTCGGCCCCCTCGCAGCGGCGCGTCGGCCACTCCCAGCGGCGAGTCCGCCGCCCCGGCGACGCGTTCGCCGCCCCCGGCGCGTTCCCAAACCCCCCGGCGGCGACCGCGCCGGGCCACGACGGCCGGGGCAGCGGCGCAACGTCGGTGCAACCCGCGTCTTCGCATCGTGTGCGGCACCCGACTGCGTCAAGGAGGACCCAGTGACCGATGTGGCACCCCTGCGCCGACCCTCCGCCCTGAACCGGCTGACCGGTGGCCGCGGCGATCTGCTCGCCGAGTTCTTCGGCACGTTCCTGCTCATCGGGCTCGGCGACGCGTGCGTCGCGATGGCCGTGGCCGGTCTGCCCGGCTCCGGCCGCACCGCCGGGGCCACCACGATCTTCCAGGGCACCGGCGACTGGCTGCTCATCGTGTGGGGCTGGGCGTTCGCCGTGGCCTTCGCGGTGTACGTCGCGGGCGGGGTCAGCGGCGCGCACCTCAACCCGGCGGTGACGCTCGCGATGGCCGTGCGCCGCCGGTTCCCGTGGCGCAAGGTGCCCGGCTACTGCGGCGCGCAGCTGGCCGGCGCGTTCACCGGCGCCGCGCTCGTGTACGCCGTTTACCACCCGGCGATCAGCGCGTTCGACGCCGCGGCCGGGACGCCGAAGAGCGAAGCCACGTTCTCGATCTTCGCGACCGTCCCGGCGCCCTACTTCTCGAACTGGTTCGGTCCGCTGCTCGACCAGGTCGTGGGCACCGCCGTGCTGCTGGTCGTGGTGCTCGCCCTGATCGACGCGCGCAACAAGGCCGTGTCGCCGAAGATGGGCCCGCTGCTGATCGGGTTCACGGTGGCCGCGATCGGGCTGTCCTACGGCGCGAACGCCGGGTATGCGATCAACCCGGCGCGCGACTTCGGGCCGCGGCTGTTCGCGTTCTTCGCCGGCTGGGGCGACACCGCGATGACCGGCTACCTGTGGGTGCCGATCGCCGGCCCGCTGGTCGGCGCCGTTGTCGGGGCCGTGCTGTACGACTTCTTCATCGGCGACGTGCTGCACGCGCGGCAGGTGGCCGAGGAGAAGTTCGTGAGCTAGTCCTCGCCGAGGAGCCACTCCAGGCGGGCCGTCGCGACGGCCCGCCTGGGGTCGGCCGCCGGAAGCCGCCGGGTCAGGTGCTCGAACACCTCGACGTCGTCCCGGCCGGTCTCGCTCTGCGCGAACGCCCACAGCACGTCCGGGCCGGGGTGCCCGAGCACCGCGGCGAGCACGGCGGCCACCAGCTGCTCCCGCTCGGCGCGGATGGCCGGCGCGTCCGACCGGTTCAGCAGCGGCGCCGGGCAGGCCGCCACCGCCGCCGCCACGTCACCGCTGTTCAACGCCGCGCGCACGCGCAGGAAATCGGCGTCGACCTCGGCGCGCAGCTGGTACGGCTTGGCCCGCATCGCGTCGCCGCCGAGCTGGCCGCGCAGCCGGTGGATCTCCGCCCGCACGGTCGTCGGGTTGCCGTCGTCGCCGTAGAGCTGGAACGCCAGCTGCTCGGCGGTCAGCCCGGACGGGTGCAGCGCGAGCAGGGCCAGGATCTCCGCGCGCCGCAGGGTGAGCGGCAGCTCGCGGCCGTTGATCACGGCGGCCGGGTTGTCACCCAGGAAGGACAGCTCCAGCGTCGGCCGCCGCGTGGCCGTCGTCGACCGGACCCGCAGCAGGTAGCCCTCCGGCAGCGGCTCGACGTGCGCCTCCCGGCCGTCGTCGAGCAGCACCCGGTCCGCGTCCACCGCGACCCGCTTCGGCAGGCGCCCGAGCCGGTCGGCGGCGATCACCCGCCCGGTCGGGGTGAGCAGCGCGCCCGGCTCGCCACGCAGCCGCGCGAGGTGCGGCATGTTCTTCGTCAGCAGCTGGCCGTCCAGCCACTCCATCCGCCGCCGCAGGTGGCTCTCCGCGAGCTGCGCGGTGGCGTTGACCAGCGAAATCGTCGCCGGGTGCAGCGTGTCGAGCAGGCCGCTGACGTCGATCGCGCCGAGCAGGTCGCCGGTGTCCGGGTCGTGGATCGGGGCCGCCGCGCAGGTCCAGCCGTGGTAGGTCCGCACCAGGTGCTCGGCCGAGTAAATCTGCACCGGGGCGTCCAGCGCGAGCGCGGTGCCCATCGCGTTGGTGCCGATCGCCCGTTCCGACCAGCCGGTCCCCTCGCACAGCCCGACCGGGTCCGCCTGGCTGCACAGGCTCGCCGGGCCCTCGCGCCACAGGATCGTGCCGTCGGCGTCGGTGACGATCATGACGTGGCGGGACTCGTCGGCGATGCTGCCCAGCAGTTCGCGCAGGGTCGGCAGAACGGCGTGCAACGGGTGGGCGTCGCGGACGTCGGCCACCTCGTCGGGTGCGTAGACGATCGGCGGCCGGAAGTCGTCCGGATCGATGTGCGCGGCGAGTGACCGCTGCCAGGATTCGTGAATCACCGGACGGGGTGACACGGGCGCGCGGGAACCACTCAGGGTTGCTTCGCGAACCTGTTGCAGCACTTCGAACTGTGCCATCGGATCCGACGCCAGGTGCAGCGCCGTGGGGGCGGTGTTCACGGTTTCGGCGTCCATTCAGCACTCCGGCGGCATCGGCGGGACTGGCCCCAGCAGCATGCCGGGCGGATCGCGGATTCGGCAACCGTTGCAACGACGCTGCAACGTCGCCTTCCCTAGCTTGGCGCCCGGTGCGCCGAAGCCGTTCGCACCGAACACCCGATCCAGGAGGCAGGCTCATGACGAAGTACGCCGCGCCGGGCGAAACCGGCAGCGTCGTCGCGTTCGAACCGCGGTATGACCACTTCATCGGCGGCGAGTACGTCCCGCCGGCCAAGGGCGAGTACTTCGAGAACCCGACACCGGTCACCGGCAAGACCTTCACCGAGGTCGCGCGCGGCACCGCCGAGGACGTCGACCGCGCGGTCGCCGCGGCCACCGGCGCCGCCGTCGCGTGGGGCCGCACCTCCCCCGCCGAGCGCGCCGCCGTGCTGCTCAAGATCGCCGACCGGATGGAGGCCAACCTCGAGAAGCTCGCGGTCGCCGAGTCCTGGGAGAACGGCAAGCCGGTCCGCGAGACCCTGGCCGCCGACATCCCGCTGGCCATCGACCACTTCCGCTACTTCGCCGGCGCCATCCGCGCCCAGGAGGGCGGTATCTCGCAGATCGACGCGGACACCGTGGCCTACCACTTCCACGAGCCGCTCGGCGTGGTCGGCCAGATCATCCCGTGGAACTTCCCGATCCTGATGGCGACCTGGAAGCTCGCGCCCGCGCTGGCCGCGGGCAACTGCGTGGTCCTCAAGCCGGCCGAGCAGACCCCGGCCTCGATCCACGTGCTGCTGAGCCTGATCGCCGACGTGGTGCCGGCCGGCGTGATCAACGTCGTCAACGGGTTCGGCGTCGAGGCGGGCAAGCCGCTGGCCCAGCACAAGGGCATCCGCAAGGTCGCCTTCACCGGGGAGACCACCACCGGCCGGCTGATCATGCAGTACGCCAGCGAGAACATCATCCCGGTCACCTTGGAGCTGGGCGGCAAGAGCCCGAACATCTTCTTCGCCGACGTCGCGGCCGAACAGGACGCGTTCTACGACAAGGCGCAGGAGGGCTTCGCGATGTTCGCCCTCAACCAGGGCGAGGTCTGCACCTGCCCGTCGCGTGCGCTGATCCAGTCGTCCATCTACGACCGGTTCGTATCGGACGGTGTCGCGCGGGTGGAGAAGATCAAGCAGGGCCACCCGCTGGACACCGACACGATGATCGGCGCGCAGGCGTCCAACGACCAGTTCGAGAAGATCCTGTCCTACATCGACATCGGCAAGCAGGAGGGCGCGCAGGTCCTCACCGGCGGCGGGAAGGCCGACCTCGGCGGCGAGCTGTCCGGCGGCTACTACATCCAGCCGACGGTCTTCGCCGGGGACAACAAGATGCGGATCTTCCAGGAGGAGATCTTCGGCCCGGTCGTGTCGGTGACGAAGTTCGACGACTACGACGACGCCATCAAGATCGCCAACGACACGCTGTACGGGCTGGGCGCGGGTATCTGGTCGCGCGACGGGAACACCGCGTTCCGCGCCGGCCGGGAGATCCAGGCGGGTCGCGTGTGGACGAACTGCTACCACGCCTACCCGGCGCACGCGGCGTTCGGTGGTTACAAGCAGTCCGGCATCGGGCGCGAGACGCACAAGATGATGCTCGACCACTACCAGCAGACGAAGAACCTGCTGGTGTCGTACTCGCCGGACGCGCAGGGATTCTTCTGATCATGAGCCGGGTGGATCTCACCGACGCCGCCGCCGACCTGCTGCGGCGGCTGGCCGGACGGCACGGTCCGCTGATGTTCCACCAGTCCGGTGGGTGTTGCGACGGCAGCGCACCGATGTGCTACCCGGCCGGGGAGTTCCGCACGGGTGGGTCCGACGTGCACCTCGGCGATCTCACGGTCGCCGGCGTGCCGGATCCGATCCCGGTGTGGATGTCGGCCGCCCAGTTCGAGTACTGGAAGCACACGCACCTGACCATCGACGTGGTGCCCGGCCGGGGCAGCGGGTTCTCACTGGAGGCCCCGGAGGGTGTGCGGTTCCTGATCCGGTCGCGGTTGCTGACCGACGAAGAGTTGTCTCGATTGGACTGAAAGGACGGGCATGGGCGGGTACGCCGGCGTCTACGAGGAGAGTCTGCGTGATCCGGAGGGCTTCTGGCTGGCGGCCGCTTCGGCGATCAGCTGGTCACGGCAGCCGGGTCGCGCACTGGACGCCGCGCGCCCGCCCTGGTACCGGTGGTTCCCCGACGGCAGGCTCAACACCTGCTACAACGCGCTGGACCGGCACGTCCGGGCCGGGCGCGGCGACCGGGACGCGCTGATCTACGACTCGCCGGTGACCGGTTCTTCCGCGCGGTACACGTATTCCGAGTTGCTGGACGAGGTGTCGCGGTTCGCCGGTGCGCTGCGCGGGCTCGGTGTCCGGCGCGGCGACCGGGTGGTGATCTACCTGCCGATGATCCCGCAGGCGGTGATCGCGATGCTGGCGTGCGCGCGGCTGGGCGCGGTGCACTCGGTGGTGTTCGGCGGGTTCGCGCCGAAGGAGCTGGCGGTGCGGATCGCCGACGCGCGACCGAAGGTCGTGGTCTGCGGATCGTGCGGCATCGAGCCGACGCGGGTGATCGAGTACAAGCCCATTGTGGACGAAGCGGTGGCGTTGTCCGGTGAATCGCCCGAGGTGGTGGTGTTCCAGCGGGAGCACGTGCGGGCGACGCTCCGGCCGGGCGAGCACGACTGGAACGCGTTGGTGGAGTCGGCGTCTCCAGTGTCCTGTGTGGAGGTTGCGGCGACGGACCCGTTGTACGTGCTGTACACGTCGGGGACGACGGGCAAGCCGAAGGGTGTGGTGCGGGACAACGGTGGTCACGCGGTCGCGCTGGCGTGGTCGATGGCGAACATCTACGACATCGGGCCGGGGGACGTGTGGTGGACCGCGTCCGACGTCGGGTGGGTCGTCGGGCACTCCTACATCGTGTACGGACCGCTGCTGGCGGGCGCGACGACCGTGCTGTACGAGGGGAAGCCGGTCGGCACGCCCGATGCCGGGGCGTTCTGGCGGGTGATCTCGCAGTACGGGGTGAAGGCGCTGTTCACGGCGCCGACGGCGATGCGGGCGATCAAGAAGGTGGACCCGTCGGGCTCGTTGCTGCGTGCGATGCCTTCGTTGCGGACGCTGTTCCTGGCCGGCGAGCGGCTGGATCCGGAGACGTACCAGTGGGCTTCTTCGGCTTTGGACGTGCCGGTGGTGGATCACTGGTGGCAGACCGAAACGGGGTGGGCGATCGCGGCCAGCCCGCGTGGCCTGGAGCCGCTGCCGTTGAAGCCGGGTTCGCCGAGCGTGCCGATGCCGGGGTACGACGTGCGGATCCTGTCGGAGTCCGGCGAGGAGGTGCCGCGTGGGTCGGAGGGCGCGGTGTGCGTCCGGTTGCCGCTGCCGCCGGGCACGCTGCTGGGCCTGTGGAACGACGACGAGCGGTACCTCTCGTCATACCTGTCCCGCTATCCCGGCTACTACCTGACCGGCGACGGTGGATATGTCGACGAGGACGGCTACCTGTTCGTGATGGGCCGGACGGACGACGTGATCAACGTGGCCGGCCACCGCCTGTCGACGGGTGCGATGGAGGCGGTGCTGGCGGCGCATCCCGCGGTGGCGGAGTGCGCGGTGGTCGGGGTGGCGGATTCGTTGAAGGGCCAGTTGCCGCGGGGTTTCGTGGTGCTGAAGGCGGGCGCGTCCGCGGAGGGCCTGGAGGAGGAACTGGTAGCCGCCGTCCGCCGCGACATCGGTGCCGTAGCAGCCTTCCGCTCCGTGACGATCGTCGACGCGCTACCGAAGACGAGGTCGGGAAAGATCCTGCGCAAGTCGATCCGGGGCATCGTGGAAGGCCGCTCGGAACCAATCCCGTCGACGATCGAGGACCCAGCGGTGCTGGAAAAGCTACGCGAGCTGCTTTCAGGGGCGTAGGGATTCGCCGGATCCTCGATGCCCCAGGCGAAGTTCCACGTCCACCCGCGTCCCGTCCCGCAGCACGGCACGCGTCAGGACGCCGTCGCGCTGCCGGAGCAGCTGGGTGATCGCGTCATCCCGCGGCTTCTTGCGGACACTCTTGCCAAGCCGCCGTGCGCGATGCCGGATCCGCTGGGTTGCCCCGGCCTCGGCCAGATGTTCCAGGAGGTCGATCAGCCCCGCGACCCCACACCAGCGCGAGCCTGAGCAGCCGGTCCCAGGGCGGCGGAGTGGGCGCCCCCGCGGTCAGCCGCGCGACGTCGGAACAGCGCTGTTCGAGGACAGGGAGCAGGTCTCATACTGATCACGTGAGGCTGCGGACCCACATCGCCAACTCGCCGGAGGTGTCCGACCACCGGTTGGCCCCCTACCGCGAGCGCGTCGCGCGGCTGCTCGACTCGGACGGCCACCCGGCGGGCTACCTGATGTTGGTCGCGGACGTCTGGTACGAGGCCCTCGGCCCGTGGTGGCGCCGCCGGTGGTCCGCGGGCCAGGAGCGGCTCAACTGGTGGGCAGAGGTGCTCACCGACGGCGAGTGGACCTGGAGCGACGGCGGCTGGCTCGACATCGAGGAGGCGGTGGCCGAGCTGTCCTCCGGCACCTTCGACTTCTACGGCCGCGAACTCACGATCGCCTGGCTGGACGGCGAGGAGGCCGCCGAGGTGCGAAACCGGATCTTCGGCCGCTGAGCGCGCCGCCACTCCACCTCAGGCCGACTCGTCGCGCACGAGCCGGCGAAGCCGCCTGACCTCGGCGATGAGCCGTGGCACGTCGGTTCTGGCCGCAGCGATGAAGCGGGCGTTCTCGTCCCACCGCTCGTCGGCACCGCACACGTACCGCGGGTGCTGGACCAACGTGGCGGCGATGACCGTCCCGGGGTCGAAGTTCGCCCGGTCGCCGACATGCTCCTCGTCAGGGATCGTGCTGATCGCCACGAGGTTCATCGCCCAGTCGTCGTCGAGGAGGTGGAAGTACCAAGGCCCCGGAGTGGTCGCGTTGATCCGGGCTTCGATCGAGCTCAACTCGTGGTCGCTCAACGATCCGGATTCATCCGCCATCGCCACGGGAACATCCTCCCTCGGACCCCGACGCGCAAGGCGCAATGCAGCCGAGGCGACCTGAAGACGCCGGGTGCGGTCCAAGCGCGATGTCGTTACCCGAGAACACCACTTCCTGTGAGTCCCCGGGACCGGGGGGCCGACGATCCTCAGCCCCAGCCCGCTGACCTGCGGTTCAGTGCCCCCGACGGGGTTCGAACCCGCACTGAATCGATTTTAAGTCGACTGCCTCTGCCGGTTGGGCTACGGGGGCACCGTCAGCCTAAGCGAACGGTGCCCGCGACCCCAGCGCAGGTCAGCACATCCCGGCCCGCACCGCAGGTCAGGACTTCGAAGCCCGCGCGAACTCTTCCTTCGGGTTGTTGATCTGCCCCAGCGACACGACCTCACGCCGGAACAGGCCGCCCAGCATCCAGTCCAGCAGGATGCGCACCTTGCGGTTGAACGTGGGCATCGCCTTGAGGTGGTAGCCCCGGTGGAACAGCCAGGCCGGGAAGCCCTTGATCTTCAGGTTCAGCGCGTCCGCCACACCCTTGTGCAGGCCCAGCCCGGCCACCGCACCGAGGTTCTTGTGGAAGTAGTCCGTCGGCTGGCCGCCGCGCAGCACCTTGATGATGTTCTTCGCCAGGTGCCGCGCCTGCCGGACCGCGTGCTGCGCGTTCGGCGGGCAGGTGGCCGTCGGGTCGGACTCGGTGCGCGACAGGTCCGGCACGGCCGCGTTGTCACCCGCGGTCCACACGTCCGGGTGGCCGACGACCTGCAGCGCGGCGGTCGCCTCGACGCGGCCGCGCTTGTCGATCGGCAGGTCCGAGTTGGCCAGCACCGGGTTGGCCTTCACACCCGCGGTCCAGATGATCGTGTCGCTGTCGAACTCGGTGCCGTCGGACAGCACGACGTGCCCGTTCTCGAACGACTTCGCCGCGGTCGACAGGTAGACCTCGATGCCGCGCTTCTCCAGCTGCTCGACCGTCCACACGCCGAGGGTCTCACGGACCTCGGGCAGGATCCGGCCGGCGGCCTCGACCAGCACCCAGCGGATGTCCTCCGGCTGGATGTTCTCGTAGTACCGCGTCGCGAACCGGGTCATGTCCTCGAGCTCGGCCAGCGCCTCGATGCCCGCGAACCCGCCGCCGACGACGGTGAAGGTGAGCAGGCGCTTGCGCAGCTCCGGATCCAGCGTGCTGGCCGCCTCGTCGAGCTTGGTCAGCACGTGGTTGCGCAGGTAGATGGCCTCACCGATGGTCTTGATGCCGATGCCCTCTTCGGCCAGGCCGGGGATCGGCAGCAGCCGGGCGACGGCGCCGAGCGCGACCACGAGCACGTCGTAGTTCAGCTGCTCGATGTGCCCGTCGGCGGCCTCGACCGTGACGGTCTTGCGCTCGTGCTCGATCTTGTTGACCCGCGCCGTGAGCACGTGGCAACGCTTGAGCACTCGCCGCAGCGGCACCACGACGTGGCGCGGTTCGATGGCCCCAGCCGCCGCTTCCGGCAGGAACGGCTGATAGGTCATGTGCGGCTGAGGGTCGACGATCGTCACGGAGGCTTCGTTGGCGCGGAGCTTCTTCTGGAGTCCCAACGCGGTGTAGAGCCCGACGTAACCGCCACCCAGAATGAGGATCCGAGTCGGTTCCGACTTCGCTGCGGCCATAGACACATCTTCCCACTCCCACAAGCCGGGCGCGCGTAGACCCTCCCCACCTGTGACCAGGGTCGCGGACCAGCGCGAAACGATTCAGAGGAGCCCGGCCACCGCGCCCGCACGGCCCAGCACGTCCCGCAACTTGGCCGGGGTGAGGCGTCCGGTGAAAGTGTTCTGCTGCGAGACGTGAAATGACCCAAAAAGGTGAAGATCAGGGGTCCCCGGCAGGACGAAGTGAGCGCCGTGGCCGAACTTGGGCGCCGGTTTCGGCACCGTCCAAGTCTGCGCGAGCACCGGCAGCAGCGCCTGCCAGCCGAACGCGCCGAGCACGACGACCGCGCGGAGTGTCGGAAGTAACAGCTCGAACTCCCGCACCAGCCAGGGACGGCAGTTGTCCCGCTCCGACGGCAGCGGCTTGTTGGCCGGCGGGGCGCACTTGACCGGCGCGGTGATCCGCACGCCCTTGAGTTCCAGGCCGTCGCCGATGTGGGTCGAGGTCGGCTGGGAAGCCAGGCCCAGGTCGTAAAGCGCCTGGTAGAGGAAGTCGCCGGAGCGGTCACCGGTGAACATGCGGCCGGTGCGGTTGGCGCCGTGGGCGGCGGGCGCGAGCCCGACGATGGCCAGCGACGCGTCCGCCGGCCCGAACCCGGGCACCGGCCGTCCCCAGTACGTCCAGTCGGCGAAGGCGGCCCGTTTGGTCGCGGCGACCTCCTCGCGCCAGGCCACCAGGCGCGGGCAGCGGCGGCACCCGGTGACCGCCGTGTCCAGTTCGGCCAGGGTGTGGAGCTTTCGTCGGGTCACATCGTCAGTGTGCTCCGCTAGGTTGGCGATCATGCCGGAAACCCCCGAAGAGGAGACGAAGACCGAGGCCGCGCCCGAACCGAGCGACGACCTCGTCACCACCCAGCACACGCTCACCGTCAAGCGGCGCAAACTGTCCTACACCGCGCAGACCGGACGAATCGTGCTGCGCAAGGAAGTGCACACCGACGGCAAGTTCGACGGGCACGCCGCCAAGGCCGAGGTGTTCCTCACCTCCTACACGCTCGACGGCGCGGAGCCGGGTTCGCGGCCGGTGACGTTCGCCTTCAACGGCGGCCCGGGCTCGGCGAGCGTGTGGCTGCACATGGGCGTGCTGGGGCCGCGCCGGGTGGTCTCCGGCGACGTCGACTCGCCCGAGCCGCCGCCGTACCGGGTGGCCGACAACCCGGAGACGCTGCTGGTGCACAGCGACCTGGTGTTCATCGACCCGGTGTCCACCGGCTACTCGCGGCCGAAGAAGGGCGAGAGCGCCAAGGACTTCCACGGGTTCACCGCGGACGTGGAAGCGGTCGCGGAGGTCATCCGGCTGTGGACGTCGCGCAACGGGCGGTGGCTGTCGCCGAAGTACCTGGCCGGCGAGTCGTACGGCACGCTGCGCGCGGCGGCGCTGGCCGGGCACCTGCAGGAGCGGCACGGGTTCTACCTGAACGGGCTGATGCTCATCAGTTCCGTGCTGGACATGGGCACGATCCGCTTCACCGAGGGCAACGACCAGCCGTACCCGCTGTTCGTGCCGACGTACGCGGCGATCGCGCACTACCACGGCAAGCACGGCAAGCGGAAGCTGGCCGACGTGCTGGCCGAGGCGGAGGAGTTCGCCGCGCGCGAGCTGCCGTGGGCGCTGCAGCGGGGTTCGCGGCTGACACCGGAGGAGAAGGCGGCGGCGGTGCGCAAGCTGGCGTCGCTGACCGGGCTGGACGAGTCCTATGTGGACCGGGTCAACCTGCGGATCGAGCACGTGCGGTTCTTCACCGAGCTGCTGCGGGAGCGCGGGCTGACCACGGGCCGGATGGACGGCCGCTTCACGACGTGGGAGCCGGACGGCGGACGCGAGCTGATGAGCGACGACGCGTCGGTGTCGCGGATCATCGGGGCGTATTCGGCTGGTTTCAACCACTACGTCCGGTCCGAGCTGGGGTACGAGAACGACCTGCCGTACGAGGTCCTGTCGATGGACGTGGTGCGGAACTGGTCCTACTCGGAGTTCGAGGGCCGCGCGGTGTCGGCGGTGGAGGCGCTCAGCGCGGCGATGCGGGCGAACCCCCACCTGAAGGTGCACGTGGCCCTGGGCTACTACGACGGCGCGACGCCCTACTACGCGGCCGAGCACGTCCTGGCGCACCTGCAGATCCCGGAGAACCTGCGGAGCAACATCGAGTCGGCCTACTACCCGGCCGGGCACATGATGTACGTGCACGAGCCGTCGCGGCTGCAGCAGTCGAAGGACCTGGCTGACTTCGTGACTACCAGCTCAAACAGGTAGTCGAAGATGATCTAGACCGAGACGGGCGTGGGACAAACGTGGGACGGACCTGGGGTCCGACCGAGAGGAATCCCCCGTGTCCCACGCCTGCAGCGGCTGGCAACGCGTCCTTGTATTCATGGCGGCGCTGACAACCGTCGCTCTGCTGTTGCCGCCGCCGCCCGCCGCCAGCCAGACCCCCGGCGCACCGCGGTGTACGTGGGCGACGGAGTACAACCGCACCCTGGACGAGCTCGGCGAGGACCGGGCGCTGTGGCGCGTCGGCGACGTGCCCGATACCGGTTGGGGTGAGGCCAGCGACGAGGGCGCGGTGGTGGACGCGCTGGTGCCGTGCAGGTATGTCGCCGACGTGGTGCGGCACGAGCACATGCACCTGCAGCAGGTGCGCCAGTTCGGGTCGGGTCGGTTCGCCGCGTTCGTGCTCGGTGCGGACCGGATCGAGATCGTGGCGGACTGCGCGTCGCTGCTGGCGGGGTCTCGGTACACGCCCTACGTCGATTCCGCCGGCGGGTGCTCTGAGCGGGACCTGCGGGATGCGCGGCAGCTGCTGCGCGAGCGTTAGCGCTCGACGACGAACGTGCCCTTGCCGGGCAGGGTGATGACCAGGCCGCGGTCGCGGAGTTCCTGGATCGCGCGCCGGACGGTGCCGGTGGCCACGCCGTACTCCTCCGCCATGACCCGCTCGTTCTGCAGGCGGGCGCCGGGCGCCAGGTCGCCGTCCTCGATCCGCTTCTGGACGTGGTCGGCGACCTGCTGCCAGATGTAGGCCGGGCGGGAGTGGTCGGGCACGAAGTCGGCAGGGCTCACTACTGCACCGTAAACATGCCCTGAGCTGCATCGTTCCGTAGAACGCTGTCTAGTGCTGTACGCCGCACTATGGAGCGGCATAGAGTGGACGCCGTGCCGACCGTGTCCGTCTCCCACGTCGAGCCTGAGTGGCTGGTGATCGCAGAGCGCCTTCACCTGCGGATCCAGCGCGCCATGCGCGAGGGTTACCTGGACGAGATGTGCGCCACCGCCTGCGGGTTGATCGCCGCCCGCTCGGCGCTCGACCTCCGCCTGGACCCTGACCAGGTCCAGCGCTGCCCGGCCTGTCGCCTGCTCGAACCCGGCATGGCCCAGGGAGTCGACGCCTACCTGGCTGCGAGGACCTCATGACGTTCTCGTACTCGGAGTTCCAGAAGGATCCGCTGGTCAAGGACGTGAACCGAGCACGCCGCTCGTCGTACTTCGAGGCCCACGACGGCACGATCACCCTGCTGGACACCGGCGAGACCCTGCCCCCGGAGCCGGGCGAGCACGCCGGCGAAGACGTGCGCCGTCCCTGATCAGGGGGACAGACCAGGCGCGCGAGGAGCCCCCGGCCCGTACACCTCCAAGTCCCCGGGCCGGGGGTTCCGCCTACTCGGCCTTGTTCGGCACGCGCCACACGCCGTAGATGGTGGCGCCAGCGGCGACGAGCGCGGACAGGGCGGCCGGAAGTTCCCCGGCGCCGATCACGTTGTCGGCGACGATCGGGGCGAGCGCGGTGCACAGCCCGCCGATCGCGGCGACGATCGCCTTCGCGGCGTTGCCGAGGTTCACGCCGCATCACCCAGCTTCGCGAGGACCTGGTCGACCTTGTTGCGCAGCTCGGTGAGCGCGGCCCGGTCCTCGAAGGTCCACTTCGCGTGGTCGAACGCGAGGTCGACGAGGTTGGTCTTGTTCTTGTCCCCGGCGATACGGGACGGCTTGTAGCCCAGCACCGCGTCGAGCAGGGTGCGGACCATGTCGACGAGGGTCTTGTTGCCGGCCACGGTGGGCCAGCCGGGGTACTCGCCGTTCTTGAAGGAGCCGGCGAGCTGGTTGTAGATGGCGTCGAGCTTGGCGCTCTGGTCGGGGGTCAAGTCGTCCTCCTCGGTTCCGGTGGTCAACGCCGCGAGCACGTGGGCGCAGAACGCCTCGTCCTCGACGATCTCGAAGTGCATCGGGTCCTTGCGGCCCTGGTAGTCGCCGCCCCACCGCACAGCGCCGCGGGTGGCGGCGACGATCTCGCGGATGGCGCGGATCTGCGCCGCGCTGAAGTTCGCGGCCGGGTCGGTGCCGAGCGGGTGTCGGGTGGCGTTGGCGTCTGCCGCAGTCCCGGATGCATGGTTGGACAGCGTGGTGCTGCTGCCGCGGATGGTGCGCTCGGCGTAGCCCCAGTCGTCGAGCTGCCCGTCGTCGAGATCCTCGACGCGCGCGTGGAACTGGGCCAGCACCCACACCAGCAGCTCACCGGCCGGGCCCTTGCGGAGCCGGATCGTCCGTGTCGTGCCAGGGATGGTGTAGACCGTGGTCAGGTTGATGTCGTTGGCGGGGTAGCCGTTCTGCGACTTGGGCATGCTCACCCTCCTGTGAATGCGGTGATGAGGGCGCCGGCGAGCGCGCCGAGCGCGCCACCGCCCCCGGTGGCGACCCACACGCGCCGCTCGAGCGCGCGGATGCGGGTTTCGTGGTCCGCGCTCTGGGCCTTGACCTCTTCGCGCAGGGTCTTCATCTCGCCGCGGATTTCCTTCACGGCGTCGTGCGTGGCGCGCACCTCGTCGTACATCTCCTTGGTGGTGATCACCACGTCACCGGGCTGTGCCATGACTGCTCCCCTCAGTCCTTGATCTTGTAGGCCCAGAAGCGAGTCAGGCCGCCGCCGTTGTTGCCGGTCGTGCCGCCTTCCAGCCACCGGTTGCTGCCGGAGGTGTGGCCGACGTTCATCCGCAGCACGTCGTTGACGGCGAGCCGGTCCACGCCGGTGGCTTCCTGCCCGTTGCCCTCGGCGGCGTTGGTCGAGGACGGCAGCAGGGTGTAGGCCAACGTCGCGTCGCGGATGAACCCGCCGGACGCGCGGTTCTTCGTGACGCCCATGATGCGGTAGCCCACGGTGTCGGCCGACCACTGCGCACGGCAGCCGTAGGCGTACAGCCCGGGCTCACGGATGATGAGCGCGAAGTCGTCACCGCCCGATGCGCTTGGCCGCCACATCGGGTTGCCGCCGACGCTGTCGTTCTGGATCGCGCCGGTCATGGGGACGGTCTGCGGGGTGCCCGGCGAGATCGAGCGCGCCGTGTCGTTGTAGAGCACGCACGCGGGCATGCCGGGGTTGAGCGGCACCCACGCGCTGCCGGTCCACCGGTAGGTGCGCCAGTCCACCGAGGACACGAGCAGCTGGCCGGCCACGCCGGTCGCGGGCAGCGCGGACACCACGCGCAGGGTCTTGAGGAACTGGCTCTCGACCGCCTCGGCGAGTTCCTGGAGGTCCGCGGGCACGTTGGGCGGGTCGGTCAGCGCCGGGTACGGGAGGGCGTAGGTGGGTGTGCTGGGCATGGATCTTTCCCCTTCTAGAACGGCATGACCGTGAGCGTGCGTTTTCCGAAGAAGGTGATGGCGGAGCCGCCGTGCGCCTCGAAGCGGTACTTCATGGTGAAGGTGTGCAAGCCCTGTTTCAGGCCATCGGCGGCGGTGAGCAGCGTGGTGTTGGTGGCGGTGAACGTGACCGCGCCGGGGTTGACGGAGTCGGACACGCCGAACGCGGCACGGGAATCGGACGCGGCGATAGAGGATGCCCCGCTCACCTCGACATCGAAGTAGCCTCCGGAGCCGTTGACCGCGATGCGCGAACTCGCGATGACCAGGCATCGACGGGACGATCCGATGTAGACGTTCGACACCCGAGGGCCGACAGTTGCAAGGTCGCTATACGCGGTGTTGCCGGTGCTCTCGTTCGGCGAGACGTTGTCCGACCGCCAGTTCAGCGCCGCGCCTTCGCCTGGCGCCTGGATCCGGCCCAGCACGAAATACTGGGACTGCACCCGCATCAACGCGACCGTGTCGCCTGGGCTGATCATGATGCTGTTCGAGGTCGACAGCACGGACAGGTTGTTGAACGTGTTGCCGTTGATGAGGATCGAGTTGAGGCCGGTCTGCTCGTCCCAGGCTTGCACCACTCCGGTGTGCCAGCCAATGTCGCTGTTGCCGTTGCCCTGCTGCTGCATGCCCTGCACCAGAAGGGCGGCGATGTCCGCGGACCTCACGCCACACCTCCGAGGATCTGTTCGCGGGTAGTGGCCTGCATGACGCCGCCGGCGTCCAGCGGGACCGTCAGCGTCTCGATTACGTGCCGCTCGACGTTGAGCCGGTTCGAGTAGGACAGCTCGATGGGGTCGAGAGGTTCGAGCGCGACATTGGGCACCATGGAGAAGTCGACGTTGTACGGAAGCCCCAGCTGCCGGACCAGCATCGCGTCTGCGGCGGCCTGCGCTTGCTCGGTGGTGGTGATGAAGGTCGAGCTGTAGAACCGCGGCACCTTGCCGAACGGGCCGTTCCAGTAGGTCGGGCTGCTCGGGTTGAGGTCGTAGGCCACCGCCCGCACCGGTGGTGCTTCCCCGACGGGCTCGCCTGTGGCGACGACCGCGTTGTAGACGCCGTCGCGCTTCAACCGGCGCGACACCGTCGCTACGACGCCCCCGCGGCCGTGGTTGACGGAGAACACCGGCACCGTGGGGTCCGGCGCGGTCTCGACCCGCAACCGGCCCGCATAGTCCCAGTACATGACCTTGCCGAACGAGTCGGCGATGTCCTTCAGGAACTTGTACCGGTCGTCCTCCAGCACGTGGCTGGACGGGAACGTGGTGGCCCCGGCGTCGAAGTCGAACAGGATGATCGCGCCGGGGTAGACCTCGCCCACGAGGAAGTCGAAGATCGCCGCGACCGAGGTGCCGGCGCCGAACTCGCGTGGCGCGAGCGGGCGCGCGTCGATGATCCCGGACATCCGGTCGCGGCCGTCGAGCTGGATCTGCCCGTCCGGCGCGTTCTGCTGGTCGGTCTCGTACATGCGGAAGTAGCCCTGCGAGACCCATTCGGTGCCGCCGTCGCCGTAGACGATGCCCCGCTCGACGAACACCTCGTTGCCGTAGGGGGTGAGCAGCCCGCCGGCGCTGGCCGGGAACTCCCACTCGGTGGTGAGGTCGAGGGTGGCGCGGATGTCCGCCGTGGCGTCCAGCTTCACGTCGCCGGACACGATCGGGATTTCCACCCCGAGCGGGTTGACGCCGGTCTGGCCGGGCGAGCACACGCGGGCGCGGGAGGCCATCGCGTGCGAGCCGCGCACGGTGGTCAGGAACCGGTCGGAGACGGGGCGCATCAGGGCACCACCACGTCGGAGGGGTCGGCGATGCGGTCGAGCACGTCGGCGTACTGCGGCTCGGCGGCGAGCAGGTCGGCGTAGGTGGCGAACGCGGCCAGGATGTCGGCGTAGAGGACCGTTTCGCCGACGATCGTTCCGGCCGGGGCGGCGACCTCGGTCAGGGGCAGGTCGAAGAACCGCCGCTTGGTGCGCTTGGAGTGCCGGTCCATGGTGATGTCGCCGATCACGTAGTAGCCGCCCGGGAACGGGGCGCCGGCCGGGACGTGCAGCAGCACCGGCTCGCCGGTCGAGAAGCACAGGTCCAGGTCCTCGGCCACGTCGAGGTTGACCGCGGTGATGGTGAGCGTGTACCGCTTCGAGCCGCGCAGGTCGGTCACGGCGACCGGCAGGGACCGCGAGATCACGTCGATGATCCCGGCGCGGGCCGGGCGCGTGATCGCGGACCAGTCGGTGACCGTGACCGCCCGGTTCAGGTAGGGGCGCTGCACGTTCTTGATCCACGCCACCTGCATGTCCGGCGTGATCGCGGTGGTGTCGCGGGTGACGTAGTCGGCGCGGCGGAACGTCGCGAGCGTGGCCTTGGAGACCGCGGCCGCCCCACCGGTCACGGTGACGGTGCCGGCCGGGATCGTCGTCGGGTAGGCGGCGAGGAAGACGAACAGGCTGTCGCCGGATCCTGCGGTGTTGCTGACCCGGGTCACGTCGACGAACCCGCCCGGGGTGCCCCACCCGGTGTGCTGGGCCTGCTTCCACGCGAACAGCACGGTGAGCCGGTCGCCCGCGCCGCCCGCGGTGATGCCCGGGTAGGCGATGTTCTGCGCGGAGGCGTTGTTCTGCCACACCGACACCTGCGGCGCCAGCTCGGCGTTGCGCAGCGCAAACACCACCGCCGTGGTCGAGTCGCCCGCGGCGCCGCCGGTGAACGTGACCGTGGGGGCGGCGTCGCCCGGGATGTAGCGGCGGCCGAAGATCTTCGTGCTGCCCGTGGTGTGCAGGGTCCGCCAGCCCGCCGGGGCGTTCGGGGCGGCCGCGGTGTTGCGGATCGTGGCGAACAGCAGCAGCAGGTCCCCCGCCGCGACCGCGGTCGGCAGCGCAGGTGAGAGCGGCGCGTTGTCGCCGGTGACCGGCCCGGCCGGGGTGACGCCGACGGAGGTGATCGCGCCGGAGTCCACGTAGGACGCGCGGTAGTAGTTCGCCACCCCGGGGGTGAACTCGTAGTCGTCGAGCTGCCCGGCGCCGCCCGACAGCGCGACAGTGTCACCGCCACGCACGGTGGCCCAGGTGATCTGGTCGGTGCTGCGCTCGATCAGCGCGTAGTCGGCCTGCGCCGGGGCGCCAGTGATCGACAGGCGCACGCGGGACAGGTCGTCGGCGTAGGTCGCGGTCAGGGTCATCGCGCGGCCCCCACTCCCGCCGTCAGCGCACGGCGGGTCTGCCGGTCGCGCCGTTCGAGCTGGATCTGCACGACCTGGCTGATGCCCTCGCCGAGGTCCAGGTGCAGCTCCAGCACCTCCGCGCCCCCGGCGCCGCCGCCGATCGCCTCGGCCGTGGTGTTCGCGTTCGTGACGCGCCCGGTGCGGCCCGGGGTGAACAGCTCCGGACCGCGCTCGCCGACAAGGTAGGACTGGCCGGCCCGGGCGGTACCGCCCTTGGCGAGGTAGGGGATCGACGGGATGGCCGGGATCCCGACGACGCCGGTGATGTTGTTCACGCCACCAATCGCGCCGTTCACCACGCGGATCACGGAGTTGATCGCCGACTTGACCCCGGACACGATGCCGCCCCAGATCCCGCCGGCGAAGTCGGCGAGCCCGGAGAAGAACCCGCGCACCGCGGACACCGCGCCGTCCCAGGCGCCGCGGAACCAGTCGATGACCCCACCGACGATGTTGCGGGCGCCGTTCCAGATCCCGGAGAAGAACCCGCCGAGCCCGCCGAGCAGGCCGGTGAACCAGCCCCACACGTCGTTCCACCGGTCGCGGAACCAGCCGACGACCGCGGTGATCACGTCCGAGACGAACTTCCATACCGCGTCCCACACGCCGCGGAAGAAGTCCAGGTTGGACACGATCAGCACGATGACCGCGATCAGCGCCGCGATCCCCGCGATGATCAGCCCGATCGGGCTGGCGGTCATGGCGGCGTTGAGCGCCCACTGCACGACGGTGTAGGCGGCGACCGCGGCCTTCCACAGGTTCACCGCCGTGGTCACGGCCTGGATCCCGAGCGCGAGCCCGCCGATCGCGATGACCAGCGGCCCGATCCAGGTCATGTTCTGCGACAGGAACAGGGCCAAGCCCTGCAGCAGCGGTCCGAGGGTCTGGATCGCGGGCACGAGGAACGCAGCCACCTGGGTGGCGAGCTGGGCGAAGGCGTCGAGCAGCGGCGGCAGGGCGGGGGCGATCGCCTTCAGCGCCGCGCCCAGCACCCCGGACACCGCCTGGCCGACGGTGCCGACCGCCTGCGCCAGCGCCACGATCGCGTCGTGGCCCTCGGCGGACTCGACGAACTCGCGCACCTGCTTGATGACCGGGCCGAGCACGCCGCCCAGGCCCACACCGGCGTCGGATAGGGCGCCGAACACCGCGGAGACGATGCCGCCGATGTCGCCGAGGATCGCGAACAGCTCGCGGAACGCCTCGATGGCGTTCCGGATCCACTGCTCGATGTTGCCGGTCTCGGCCATCCGGTCGACCCACGCCTTGAACCGCTCACCGACCGCGCCGAGCCCCGAGGTCAGCTCGACCAGGATGGGCGCCGCGACCGCGCCGATGCGCACGAAGGCGGCGATCACCGGCGCCAGGAACGCGCCGATGTTCTGGATCACCCGTGCCGTGGCCGAGAGGATCGTGTTCACCTGCCCGATCGCGGCCGGGGTCTTCAGCCAGGCGGTGATCTTGGTGAGCACGCCGCCCATCGCGGTCGCGATCTGCTGGAAACCGCCGGTCAGCTGCGGCAGCGCGACCTTCAGGTTGTTCACCGCGGGTGTCAGCGACTTCTCGAACGAGTCCGACACCTTCGCCTTGAGCCCGTCCAGCGTCGGGCCCAGGCCCTCGAACGCGCGCTGGATCCCCTCGCCGCCCAGCTTCACCGCGATCATCGCCGCGGCCGCGCCGAACATGGCCGCTGGGATGAGCCCGGCCGCACCGGACATGGCGATGAGCGCGGTCGTCAGGCCCATCACGACGGCGATGCCGCCGGACAGGTTGGAGATCGCCAGGGCGCCGCGGGCGAGCGCGCCGAACGTGCTGTTGACCGCGGAGGTGAACTTGCCGAGGTTCTTCCGGTTGGTCTCGGTCTGCTGCTCCAGCGCGCGCAGCTGTGCGGAGGCAACACCGGTCGCGGCGACGAGACCTTTGGCGGTGCCGTCGAACTTGATCGTGATCGTGCGGGTTCCGGCGGCCATCAGGCGTCCTCGCTGAAGTCGCGGATGATCCCGTCGGCCACCGCCGTCCACTTCGCGGCGATCTCGGCCTGGCTGCTCTCGACGACCGGGAAGAACCAGTAGGCGTCACGGCCCTGGTGCGGGCGGCGGAACTGGCGGTAGTAGTTCGAGCCGAACACCGAGCCGAACAGCAGCTTGAACGCCGGGGCCCGGTTGCGGCCCAGCCGCTTGGTGCCGCCCGCCCGGATGGCCGGCACCCGGTCGCGCACCGCGGCGACCGTGGTGGCGACGAGGCGCGACTGCGGCGCCTCGTCGGCCATGCCCTCGGCCTTGACCTTGGCGGCCAGGGCGCGAGACAGCTCGAGCGTCGCGTCCTTGAGCCGCTTCGTGGCGTCCTTCGGCAGGTCGTTGAAGGCGCGCAGCGTCGGGCGCAAACCGACGATGCTCATCTTCACCGTGAGCGAGGTCTTGGCCACGAGGATCACCTCCGGGGACGGGCCGGTCAGCCTGAGTACTGCGGGCCCCCGGCCCCGGGCTCACGGTGGGCGGTTGTGCCCTTGCCCCGTGAGGCGGCTTTCTCGCGTTCCTCCAAGATGGACAGTGCGGTGACGACGGTCGCGTGGTGCTGGTCGTCCTCGGCAACCCAGACGCTGGGCGGAATCCCGGTCTCGATCGCGAGGGCGATCAGGGTCCGGCGCAGGCTGCCTACTGGGTAGGGTCCGGCTCCTTCACCGTCTCCTCCAGCTCGAACTCGAGGTCGCAGCTGGCCTCGAACTCCTGGAGCGTGCCGGTGAACTGCTGGGTGCGGCGGGCGGCGAAGTGCGCCACCTTGTACAGGTCCGCGGTGTGCAGGTTCTCCATCAGCTGCTTCAGCGAGCCACCCTTGGTGGTGCGCTCCCAGTTCAGGATGTCCCGCGTGGTGGCCTTGACCTCGAACTTCTCGCCGCCGTCCGGCGCGATCTTGAAGTCGATCACAGCGTGAACACTCCCCTCGTAACGTCCGTGACGGACGAGTAGTCGACGTAGGCGCGGCCGACATCGGCGCTGCCGGTGAGCTGCCCGAACGTGGCGCGCGACAGCGGCCCGATCAGCCGGGTGCCGGCCGCCGGGACGGACACGACCAGGTCCTCCAGGTCCAGGCCGTCGACCTCGACCGTGGCCTGGACGGTGACGGTGACCGGCGAGCCCCCGCCGTTGGTCACCTGCAGGAACACCCGGCCGGTGTCGATGATGTCCCCATCGGCGACCGGCGCGGTCAGCACCGGGGCCACACCGGTCTTGACGATCGGCTGTGTCGCAACGGAAGTGCGCGCCATGTCAGGCCACCCTCTCGTAGGTCAGGCCGTCGCCGAGGGTGCCGATGATCTGCAGCGTGACCTCGCTGGTCTCGGTCGCGCGCGCGTCACCACCGACCGGCGGCGGCTTGAGCAGCACCTGCCCGGACCACCGCACGTGCTCGCCAACCACGTCAGGATGGTGATCAAGGGTGAAGTCGGCGACCTCATTGGCGTGCGCCCACAGGTAGTCCGACAGCCCGTTCGAGCGCCAGTCGCTGAAGAACGTCAGCTCCAGCGTGGGCTCGTCGTCGGTCTCCTCGACGAAGCTGTTGTCGCCGGTGCTGCAGAACGTGTACTGCCGGTCGCCGTCCTGCACACCCGGGTCCAGGTTCCACGTCTGCACCTGGCACTCGAAGGACTGGCCATCGATGGTGAAGTTGATGATCTTGAGTCGCCGCTGATGCACCATCAGAGGCTCACCTCCACGGAAAGCGAGTAGCAGGGAAGGTTTTGGCTGCCGGCGGGGTATGCGCCGGGGTCGGCGCTCTGCACGACCGCGTCCTGCACGGTGTCGAGCGCGGCCGCGACCGGACCGACGAACTGCCACAGCCGCTCCAGCGCCCGCTCGTCCACCGCGACAACCAGGAACACCAGGAAGGTCGCCGTCGTGGGCGCGGGCCCGTAGCCATCCCACGTCAGCTGCGGCGGCCCGAGTACGAGCCCGGGCGGGTCGATGTCGTCGTCGTCGAGCTGGTAGAGGCGCAGCTTGTCGACGGTCTTGAGCGCCGTCTCGATCTGCTGCGCCGCCTCGGACACGGTCCTCATGCGAACACCGGTCCTCGGTACTTGCCGATGCCCAGCAGCCGCTCGATGTCCGGGTCGAACGAGGGAACCCGGGCGGAGCCGAGCTCGGGCCCCATCGTGACGAGCGCGTCCGGCGACCGGCGGCGGGTGTACCACCGCTCGGCCAGCCGGATCGTGCCCAGCACGAGGTCCGGGCCGGGCTTGGGCCGGGGGTTCAGCTCGTCCTCGGTGTAGTCGATGTCCGACCGCACACGCTCGACGAACGCCACCGCGGCGTCGAGCTGCGTCTGCAGCAGCTCGTCGTCACGGTCGTCGGTCGGCTCAAGCTTCTTGTCGAGCTTCAGCTCCTCGAGCGTGGGCGGCCAGCTCATCGTCACGCGCCCGTGGCGAGGGTGAGCACCTGCACGGAGCCCGGGTTGCGGACCAGGACGCCGACGTAGCCCCAGATGCCCATCTGGACATCGGCGGGGCCGACGTTCTGCTCGTAGGTGAAGTCGAGCAGGTCCGACTCAGCCAGGTACACCGCCTGCGAGTACAGCACCGCGAACTTGGTGTTGTCGGCGAAGCCCATCGACGCGTAGGCGTCGGAGCCTTCGATGTCGCCGACGAGCACGTTGCCCAGGGCGCCGGTGGCGTTGCTCGGGTTGTACCGCGACACCGGCATGAGCGGCCGGTTGGTGGTGTCGCGCAGCTTGCGGAAGGACCCGAACTGCGACGGGGTGAGCGCGACCAGGTCGGCGCTGCCCCGCTTGTCCTCGGCGACCTCGGTCTGCGCATCGATCACCGCGTCCAGCGCGGCCACCTCGTCGGTGAGGTCCACCGGCGTGGCGACCGCCGTGCCGCCGGCCAGGATCGCCGCGCACACCAGGCTCTCGACCTTGGCGTCCCACGCCGCGCGCAGGTCGCCCATGATCAGGCTGTCCGCGGCCGGGCTGGAGGCGTCGATGAGCTGCCGCGCCACGATCTGCGAAGCCGAGTACGCGGCCGGGGTCAGCGTGTCCTTGTCGGTGGCGAAGCGGTCCGCCGACCAGCCAGCGTTGTTCTGGCCCTCGGTGGTCTGCGCCGTGATGTTCTGGTCCGTGCCGGCGGTCTGCTTCGGCAGGATCAGCGGGCGCGGGTCGCGGCCGAGCGAGACGTGGCGCACGCGGTCGGCGATGAGACGCTTGGCCCGGGCGAGGCCCTGGTACTCGTCGGTCAGCCACTTCGGCGGGATGATGCCGGCGCCGCCGGACGCCTGGGTGACGGCACGCATGTGCTCGTCGAGCCGCTTCTGCGCCTCCGGGTCACGCAGGACCTTCGCGCGGTAGTGGTCGGCGAAGAACGACCGCTCGCCCCCGTCCTTTTCGGACCGGTAGTGGCCCGGATCGCGGTCGCGGGTAGTGGTGCGGCTACGGTGCTGCTCACCGCCGAGGTTCTGCTGCTCGCCAGCGTCGCCGTCGAGCGAGGAGGCCAGCTCGCCGACACGGCGGGAGCGGGTCTCGACCTCGGCCAGCTGCTCGATCTGCTCGGACAGGGTGCGCAGCTGGGTCGCCTGCTCGGTGACGCTGCGCAGCTCGTCCTCGGTCAGGTCACGGTTGCCCTCGGCGGCGCGCGTCTGCAAGCCCTCGATCGAGGAACGCAGCGCGTCGTGCTGCTCGCGCAACCGGACCAGGTACGGGTTCGGCATGGGCGCCGTCCTCCCGGTGTCGAAACGAATGGGGTCATTCGCACCGATTGGCCGGGGTGCTCGCTTCCGTGAGCGGCGAGGGTGTCGGCGTCCTGCGCTACTGCCGTCCAGTGTAACCGATGAACGCTCTTGGACGGTTATGCCGCGTGACCTCCGTGGTGCTTGGCGTACAGCGCCCGGCCGGCCGGAGTGGCCTGCATGATGTTGGTGGCCAGGCCATCGGCCATGCTCGTCGGCGCGCCCTCGGCGATCAGCGCGTCCCGCAGCGCGGTCCACGGGTGCGGGGACGCCGCGTACCGCGCGAACCCTTCCGGCCCCACCCAGTACTCCCACAAGGACGAGCCCGGCCCGTACTTGAGATTCGAGCCGCCGTGGCTGCTGGCGCGGGTCAGCGCCTCGGCATCCGCGGACAGCACCGGCAGCGCGGCGACGATCTGGTTTAGCTGCGCCCGCCGGTCCACGGTGGCCGCACTCCGGACGGCGGTCACCGTGGCGGCCTCGCCGTAAGCGCCGGCCATGACGATCGCGACCTCCGTCAGCGTCGCCGAGACGCGCTCGATCACGCCGCCGGGCAGCTTCCGGTTCTGGCCTTCTCGAAACCCGACCGACAGTTCGGACAGCGCGCCGTCCTTGATCAGTTCGAGGGTCTCGTCACCCTTCTCCGTGCGGGACACCCGGAACTCGGTGTAGAGCCCGGCAGCGTCGTCGCGCAGCTCGGTTGCGCGCCCGATCAGAGAACCGCCGTGCGGGCCGTGGTCACGCATGAACGGAACCCGATGGGCAGCCCTGATCTGCGCCGCGAAGGCGCCTCGGGCGAACTGTTCGGTCAACCGGCTGTCGATCGGCTGCGGGCGGCCGTAGGGCACGGCGATACCGCACACCGTCCGGCCGTCACCACCCTTCGCGGCCGAGCGGACCTCAAGGTCCGGCATCCACTGGCGGGTGAACGTCTCGGCGGTCATGCGGTCGCTCCCGTCTGCTCGTCGGTCTCGCTGGCCTGCCCGTGCGGCGCGGGCCGCACCGGTTCGGGGTCGTCGTCAATGCCCGGCACCGGCGGGTAGTCCTCGATCTCGCGCACCTCGGACTTGAGCAGCCACCCGTTGCGCACCGCGATCTCGTGCGCCTGGTAACGGGTCAGCGTGTCGGCGCGCAGCACGGCATCGAGGTTGGCCTGCACCCAAGTACCGCGGGGGAAGTGCAGCGACAGCGTCTGCTCGAAGCGCCCCACGTGCCCGCCGAGGGAGAACTTCAGCAGGTCGATGCTCTCGGCCTCGGCGTTGGTGTAGTCCATCGACCCGCCCGACGGGGCACCCAGGAACCGGGGCGGCAGACCGAAGATGTTGGCGACCTCCAGCAGCGACAGCTTGCGCGCCTCGATCAGCTGCAACTCTTCCGGGTTCCACGCCAGCGCCTGGAACTCGGTACTCGGGCCGAGCGCCGCGATCGTGCGATCCCGCTGCGACCTGATCCAGTCCTCCTTCGACGCGGTCAACTGCTCGCGCGTCACGTCCGGGCTGGTCGCCTTGAGCACGCCGGTGGGGATGCCGGTGTTGCCCAGGTTGCGCGCCTGCCGCGCCAGCTCCTCGGCCAGGTCGAGCGACCCGTGACCGTTGAGGTGCTTCTCCAGCACACCGACACCGCGCAGCGCGCCCGGCTCACACGGACCCTTGACGTGGATCACCTCATCGGCGGCGAAGGTCAGGCCGCCGATGCTGTACTCGATCGCCCCGGTCGGCAGGGCCGAGTACGTGGAGCCGCCCGCCCGCCGCACGCCGACGTTGCGCGCCGGGACGGGCGCGACCGCGGTCGGCAGCCCGGCGGCGTTCCGCTCGGCGATGACGCCGATGGCGTTGCCGTTCAGCACCAGATCAGCCGCCCAGGCCGACATGGTCGCGATCCGCGCTTCCTCAGGGTTCGGCTGCTCAAGCAGGATCGGCCGCGGAGTGACCTTCTCGGCGTAGTTGCGGCCGCGGTCGGTGTAGGCGTCCCACGGCAGCCCGCCCAGAAGGTCGGCGATCAGCATCACCGCCCGGTCCACACCGGGGATGCCCAACACCCGCACGTACCCGCCGCCGCCCCATCCGGTGTCGCCGGTGATGAGCGCGGACGGCCCGATGCGCCACCCGTCCGACACGATCGTGCGCGAGTGCTGCCGCGGCCCGGCAGCACGGGTGAACAGGCGTCCGAGTCCCATCAGGCACCCCTCGTGATCTCGGCCAGCACCGCGACGGCGAAGACCAGCACGCCGATGACGAGCAGTCCCCAGGCGAGCCCGGCCACCATGAACAACCCGGCCCCGGCCGGGGCCCCGCCGGCGGCCTGCGCGACGGACAGCAGCACGCCCCGGGCGCTGGTCGTGGTCCTCGTGTCGGTCATCTCATCTCCGTTCACACCACGCCGAACCACGGCGCGGGTTGCTCCTCGGGCAGGGTCAGGACGGTGTGCACCGCGCCCGCGGCGGCGTAGGCAGCGTCCACGTGGCCGGCGCCGCGCCGGACGAAGCGCCACCCGTCGCCCTGGTAGTACTTCGACGCCCCGGCGATGTGGGCGTCCAGCAGCGGGTCCCCGGGGTGGATCACCCGGCGCGCGCGGACGAGGTCGGCCAGCCCCTGGCAAGCCTCGGCCACCGCCGCGCCCTTGATCTCGACCCACTCCGGCCACGACCGCAGCAGCGGCGCCAGCGCGGCCGCCGGGCCGGACGGAAACCAGGCGCCGGCCTTGGGCTGGTATTCCTCGCGCAGCGCGGGCAGCTCGTCGCGGGCGGCCTCGGTGGAGTCCCACGCCTCGACGACCTCGACGCGCACCACCCCGGCGACCTCACCGGCGGCGAGCAGCGCGACGTGTTTGCCGTCCGGGGCCACGTCCAGGCACAGCACGATCCGGTCCTGCACGGCGTCGAGGGTCATGCTCGGGTCGCGGCACGCCTTCCACGCGGCGAGGTCCACCGCGCCGTCGAGCTGGTCGACCTTCTGCGACAGCACCTCGGTGCGGAACACCTCGGGCGGGTCGGTAGCCAGCGCCGACCGGATCGCGGTGTGGGAGAGCGTGCGGCCCAGCGCCGGGTTCGCCTGCGCCCACGCCTGCTCGTCGTCCAGCTCGCACCCCTCGGGGGCCGACCACTCGAACAGGGCGATCGACTCGTCGCGGGCGTCGCCCATGACGGTCACCCCGTCGCCGCCGTCGACGGCACCGGCCGCGGCGCGCAGGTGGTTCAGCACCACCGATTGATCGTCACCTGCGTTGCTCAGCGCCCAGATCTGCCCGTTCGCGCGGGCCATGATGGTCTTCGACAGCGACGACCAAGCCGCCCAGTCGCGCTGCTCGCGCACCTCGTCCAGCGTGAGGTGATCCACCGACAGCCCGCGGCCGGCCGACCGGTTCGACGCCTTGATCAGGTAGCGGCGTCCGCCGTCGAGGTTCAGTGACTCCTTGCCGTTCGCGGTGAGGTAGCTCAGCTTCTCGTCGGCCAGCTCGGCCACCTCGTCGACCGACTCGTTCGCCTTGTCCAGCACCTCGCGCGCGATGCCGAGGTCCTGCGCGGCGCCGAGCACCAGGCGCGCGCCGTCGACGAACAGGCGCCACAGCGCCAGCACCTTCGACAGGTGGGTCTTGCCGTTCTGCCGCGCCACGATCGCCAGCACCGTCCGGAAGCGGAAGGTGCCCTCTGGCAGCAGCTCCAGGCCGTGGATCACCGCGAACTCCTGCCACGGCAGCAGCGGCTCACCGAGCACCTCGCGGGCGAAGTCGATGACCTCGTACCCGCGG
Source organism: Amycolatopsis thermalba (assembly GCF_003385215.1). Classification (GTDB taxonomy): domain Bacteria; phylum Actinomycetota; class Actinomycetes; order Mycobacteriales; family Pseudonocardiaceae; genus Amycolatopsis_E; species Amycolatopsis_E thermalba. The sequence continues at coordinate 40,314 of NZ_PQHW01000009.1, forward strand.
GTCGTCTTGCGGGTCAGCGGGCGCAGCGGCGGCGTCCACAGCCGCGGCTCGGTCCGGCCCAGGAGCTTCTTACCCGGCGCGACTTTCCCGGATCGCCGCGAGCTTGCCGCCGCGTTGGCCACGTGCCCCACCACCCTTCGCGGCAGCAGCACGCGCCTTCGGCGAGGCGCCCAGCGCGTCGAGCGCGGCCAGCAGCTTCGGCCCGAGGTCGGACACTGCGGTGCGCTCGGCCAGCTTCGCCTTCAGCGCGGCGACCTGCTCGTACAGGTCCGGGTCCTCGGCCTGGTCGACAGCGCGCAGCACACGGTCAGCGTGCGCGGCCGCGCCCGCGGCCTGGTCGATCTGCCGGGCGTAGGTCTCGGCCAGCCGCGAAAGCGCCTGGTCCTCCTCGGACAGCTCCAGTTTCCCCAGAGACGCCTGGATCGCGGGCACAAGCAGCCGATCCGCGGACCGAAGCCCCGCCGACTCACGCGCCACCCCGCCACCTCCGACCGGTATAGAAATACCGATACAAGAATACCGCACGCCACCGACAGAACCCGCCCATCCGCTGCTCACGCGCCCGCGCCCGGCACGCCCCGCACGCTCCCGGGGAGAGAGGAAGACAAGGGCGTGGATCACCGGGGCGCCCCAGCCACCCAAAAACCGCAGGTCAGAGGCACTGTCCACTGTGGCGCTGTGTTTGCGCAGGTCAGGGGCTTGTGTTGTGGTGATCACTGGGTGGGCCTTGCTCGTCGTCGGCGTGGTCGTGGTCGTGGGTCTGCTGCCTGCCTGGCCTGCACCCCTGCCGCCCTGTTGCAGGACCGGTGCTCGGGGCCTTGGTATTGGGCCTTGCCGGTGCCGTCCACGTGTCCGAGGTCCCAGGGCTGGCCCGGTTGGATGGTGTGGCCGCAGCGGGCGCAGTCGACACCACCAGCAGCGACCCGGTCTGCCCACGCCTTGCGCAGGCGCTGGTGCGCGGAGCCGTAGCCCTGGCTGCTGGTGGTGCCGTAGCGGCGGTCCATCTAGATCCGTCCAATGTAGAGGGAGTGGTGGATAGTGACGGTTTTCCCGTATACCCGCGCGCACACATATACGAAGGACTCATACGGAAAGTCCACCACTATCCACCACTTTCCCTGGTCAGAGCGGCAAACCCGCTTCGGCCTCTTCCTCTGCCCGGATGGCGATCCCGAGGTACTGAGCGCCGCTGCTGGTCGCCTTCTTCTCGAAGCGCTCGCTCATGCGCCGACCGAACTCCTGGTTGGTCATCGCGGGCAGCCCCTGCTTCATCGCCCAGGCCGCCCACGCTTCGTAGAGCGCCTTCGCCTTCACCTTCATGAGCGGGTTGCCGTTGACGCACTCCTCGGCGATGAACTGGCTCAACGGGTCGCTCTCGCTGCGGTAGGACTCTGTGCGCTCCAGGACGGCCGCAGGCGGGTTCAAACCCTGCCGTTGGTAGTCCACCCACCCCTGGTACACCCATGCGAGCACAGCGGGCAGCTGGCCCTTGAGCTTCTCCGGCAGCTTCACGTCCGGCTCGGCGACGGTCACGTCGAACGGCACCACCGACAGGCGGCGCCACATCGCCTTGTCGTCTGCGGACACCTGCGGCTTGTGGTTGGTGACGTACACCAGCGAGTGCGACGGGGTGAACTCGAAGGTGTTCTCCCGCATGCGGTTCGCGCGGATCTTGTCACCGCCGGTCAGCCGCTTCACGGTGGCCGCGGCGATCACGTCGCCCTCGTCGGTCTCCGAGGTCACCACGAGACGGGCACCGTGGAGGTCGGCGAGGAACGTGGCGTGCCGCTCGTGCTTCGTGCGCATGATCAGCTTGGGGTCGACGGTGATCCCGTAGTCGCCGAAAGCGGCCAGCACGGCGTCGATGCACACGGACTTGCCGTTGCCGCCGGTGCCGGTGAGGATCGGCAGCATGTGCTCGCGCACCGTGCCGAGCATCGCCACACCGAACACGCGTTGCAGGTAGTTGCGGACGCCTTCGTCTGGCAGCACCTCCTGCAGGAAGTTCTCCCACAGCTCCGAGTGCGCGTCCGGCCGCACGCTGGTGCCCGCGCACTTGGTGATCATGTTGCGGGGGTTGTGCGGCTGCAGCTGCCCGGTCTCCAGGTTCAGCGTGCCGTTCAGCGCGTTGAACAGGTGGGGGTGGGCGTTCGTCTCCTCCGCGGAGACCGTCATCGGCCGCATGTGCTTCGCGAGTTCCAGCACGCCGGTGATGCCGCCGCTGGACTCGCACTTCTTCACGTCCGCCAGCAGTTGGTCCCGCTGCTTCGGTGGCATGTCGACGGACTCGTGTCGGATGTCCTTCAGCAGCGCGATGACGCGCCGGCGGGCCTTGCCGTCCTTGTCCTCGACCCAGTGGGTTCCGGTCCAGTAGTGCCAGCCGATGCCGTGGACGAACAGCAGCTTGTGGCCGTAGGCGCGGACGAACCGCTCGGCGATGCGCAGCTGCCCGCTGTGCATCTCCTTGTTGAACGGCAACACCTGAGCCTCGTCGCTCTGTGCCTCCTGGACTGCCCCGTCCTGGTCGACCCACTGGTCGGCGTCGGCGTGCTCGGTGCCGATCACGCGGCCCCCTTCAAGGCTCGTTCCACCCGGGCCCAGGACCACGCGGTCTCGGCCCGGATCTGTTCTGGTGTTCGGGGTGCCCGCTCATAGTGGCTGCGGCGCTCGCGGAGTACGGCGTAGGTGGGGACGCTGGCTTCGCGCCGCCAGTCGACCATCCGCGCCATCTCCGCCGTGGACTCGCTCATGTCCTTCCGGTGCGCCCATTCGATCCACTCGGACAGGATCTCCGCTACGTGCGGGCTGGTGTTGAGGAGCCGCCACGCCCCCGCGTCGAGCAGCAACAGCTGGTACTCGGCGCGGGGGATGGTGACGGGCTCGTTCAGGCCGTCCACGCGGGCTCGGCTTCGGCGTACTGCTGCAGGTGCTCGACCGTGTACTTCACCGCCGCCGGATCGGCGCCGGTGATAGTGAGGTTCCATCCGAGCGACCAGGCCAGCGTCCGCAGCTTGGAAAGGTCGACCATGTCGGGCCAGCCGCCGCCGATGTGGATCTCGACAGGAAAGTTCCCCACCCAGCGACGGTTTCGACCGTCGCGAAGGTCAGCCAGTTCGAGGCGCACGGCGCCCTTGATTCCCTCGGTCACCGGGCCACCTCCAGACGGGCCTTGCGGTGCCACGCTTCGTTATCGGCCGTGATCTGCCGGTAGATGGTCGGCAGGGCGATCAGCAGCGCGTCGCGAAGATGGGCTCCCATGTCGCCGCGCAGCTCCTCGACGAGGCCGTCGACGTGCTCCCGCTTGTCGTCCTCGGACATCTGCTCGAAGTCCTCGGCCTTCGTCACGCACCCGGCCCAGGCGAACTCGACGCTGATGATCGCCTCGGCCAGGGTGGGGGACTGCGCCGGGTACTGGCGCAGCATTTCCTCCTGCAGGCGGTTGATGTGGCACTCGGCGTGCAGCACGTCGTCGCGGTCGCGCGGGGGCTTCCCGACGCGCTGCAGGGCCAGCGCCGTGATCTGCAGGGTGTCGAGGCCGCCCTCCCACGGCTCGTTGATGTCGTCGTGCCCGCTGTTGTGCTCGCGGGTGATCTCGTCGTAGGCCCGCAGCAGCGGGAACAGGGCGTGGTAGTGCGAGCGGACCAGGTCGGCGGTGCGCTGCTCGAACGGGATCTCGTGCAGGTCGGTCATGATGATCTCCGGGGAGGTTCAGGCGGCGCGCGCGGCGGACGTGTTGAGGCGGTACAGGCGACACGGCTTGCCGGTGTTGCGGCCCGCCCGGTCTTCCGACACGGTCCAGCCGTCGACGACCAGCAGCCCCTTCTTGGCGAGGGTCAGGTAGGTCGCGCCGATCACACGCGGGTAGACGTTGTCCGGGATGAGCTTGCGGACGGCGTTCGGATCGACCCGTCCACCGTCGGCGGCCGCGGCGGCGAGGATGGCGCGCACCACGGCGGCGCGGTCGTCCTCGTGCAGCGGGTCGCCAGCGACCAGCTGCAGGATCGACTCGGTGTCCGCATCGACGGGCGCGGACGGGAAGCGGAGAACCAGCTGGTCAGCCACGGACGTCCTCCTCACCCGCGTCGGAGTCCGCCCCGGCGCGCATCCGGCTGATCAACGCGTCCGTCGCGCGGCTCCAGCGCCGCCGCTCAACCGTCAGCCCGACCTTCATTCCGACCGCCACACCAGCGAGGAACAGCGCGGCCATCCAGAGGATCACGTCCAGCGTCATCACGCACCGCCCTTCGCCCGGCGCACCGCGGTGCGCAGCGCCCGGCCCATCCGGTCGGCCTCGGCCAGCGTCAGCCGCAGCCGCGGCAGGTCCGGTCGCAGCAGCTCGGGCTCGACGAACACGCACGGCTCCGCCTCGCGCCACTCGCGGCGGAAGAACACCAGCACCTCAGCCGGGTCCACCACCTTGCTCTCGCCGAAGTACCGCACCGTCGGCTCGAAGCAGGTCAGCGTGACCCGGTCCTCCCAGCTCGACTGGCAGGCCCGGTCGTCCGGGTGGTCACCGTCCTCGTGGTGGCCGATGCAGTCCGGCGCGCACGCGCGGTCCTGCCAGTAAGCACGGTCCTCAGCCATCACCGACCACCCCCGACCAGCGCGCACGCCTCGGCCGCGGCCGCGTCGAACCCGTCGTCCTCGCCGAGGAGGGCGAGCGCCTGGGTCAGCGTGTCGCGCAGCTTCCGCACCCCTGCGGGAGCCAGGACAGCCGCGCCAGCCCACCGCCCGACGGCGATGGTCAGGGCGGGCGGCATGTGGGTGTCGTGAGCGGTCAGGCCGAGCACGAGGGGTTCCGTCAGGTCGGCCTCGTCAACGAGGTCGCACTCGATCACCTCGACCTGCCCGAGGGGCGCGTCATGCCACAGCGCGCCGTCAGCGGGACTGTGTTCCTCGCACCACTCGTGCTGCGGACAGGCCGAAACAGGTGTTACCGTGAGTCCGGACATCCGGGTCTCCTCCTGGTTGTTCACGCGGGCCCGCCCGGTGTGTGCCGGCAAGCTGTGCCGGGCCGGGTCCGTCTTGGTGTTCGCGGCCGTGGTCATGCGCATCACGCCGCCCGCCGCGACTTCTTGGGCTGCTCACCGCGGATCCAGCGGTCGAGGTCTTCCTGGTAAATCCGCCAGGCGCAGTTCGCCCCGCGCTGGTAGCCGACGAGTTCCCCTCGCCGCAGGGCCCGCAGGATCGTCTTCTCGTGGCAACCCGCGTACTCGGCGGCCGTCTTGGGTCGAAAGAGCGTGTTCGCTCTCGTGTCACCCATGTCCCTTCCCTTCCCAGATCGTGCACTGGTGTCCAGAAGGGTACCGAACTTAGCGGTAAGCCGCTAACGACACCCCCACGATCCGCCAACTTCCTCGCTTTTGGCGGCCCAGCTTGCGCGGTTGGCGGTAGTTGGTGTCTACTAGTGTCCTGACTTGTCCGCAGAAGGCACCAAGTTAGGGTCAGCCGATGGAAGACGAGCCGCTAACCGAGGCCGTGGCGTCTCGCGATGCAGACGACGACGCCGAAGTCGAAGACATGGAAGGTCACGAGGAGACCTACGAGCCGAGGTATCAACCCGGCCCAGAGACGCTCGGAGATGCCGCCCGTCAACGACGCGAGATCCTTGGACTGACCCAGGAAGATGTCGCCGAGAAGTTTGGCGGCCCGTCGGTTGCGAGCCTTCGCTCTATAGAGAACGCTCAATCCGAGAGCTACCGAGCAAAAACCCTCTACGCACTTGACAGTGCGTTGTCCTGGCCCCGCGGAAGCTCTCTGTTCCTATTGTCAGGAGACATCCACAGGCTTGAGGAACCCGACAAGACAGATTACAAGTACCACGGCGACGATATCTATGAGGGGGCATTTGACACAGGACGAGTTCACCCCTGGCATTTCGACAATTTCGTGCGCGACATCATTCGCGTAGTACCGGATGAGCTGCTCATTAAATATGACATCTCAATACGGGCCACGCGTCCACGAAAAATGGCAGCAGAAGCAGCGCCACCTCTGCCTCCCGAGATCCCCGCAAGACCAGACGGAACGTCAACCCTCATCGAGCCTCCACGCCCGTCCCCACCTGCCGGCCAGACCGGGAATTGGATGCGGACCACACATTTGGCCGGCAGGACGTACTCAGGCTTCCAGTTCACGAGCAGTAGTGGCGCCTTCATCGGTTACCGTGGACCTGAGAGTGACGCCCACCAGGATGTGCCCGCAGTCATAGCCGACATCCTCACGGAACTGACCGTGGACCAGGTCGCCGACGTAATCAGATCGGCTCAGACGATCTACAGGGCGAAGTTGGCCGACCGCAAACAGTATCTAATTCGGGAAATAGGCCTGCCCGAGCCTTCGCCTGAATTCACGGAGCCACCAAAAGAACTTGAAGATCAAGCTTCACAGGCGGCCTATCACCAGCTAGTCGAGGCTGAATACAGCTACGCAAATCAATATCGGCACGCGCAAACTACCCTCGATTCTTGGCAGAGGGCTCAAGATGCCTGGATGACAGAGATGACCGACCGCAACAGGGCGATTCTAAGGCAAGCCAAGACAAGCCACGATAGGGCACTGGACGAAGCAAGGCACGCTTTCGCGAGGCTGCAGGCCGCACGCACCAACTACGATTCCGTGGTCGCGGTAGGCGAGGAGGACGATGATGGCGAGCACTGAGAAGCTGCCGTCCGGCCGGTGGCGCGGCCTCTATCGCGACGCCGACGGCCGGAAGCGGCGCGTGTCCGGCACATTCGACCGGAAGTCCGACGCCCTGGACGCGGCGGTCGAGGAGCAGGCGAAGGCCAAGCGGAAGGCGGCCGCGGCCGACGGGAGGCTTTCCGCCCGGACGCCCTGGGGTGCGTGGTGGGAGATCGTGCGGGAGAACCGGCACTTCGAGTCCGACGCCGGCCGCACCGAGGCGGCGCTCGTCCGCGGGTACGTGATGCCGCGGTGGCGGGACGTGCCGCTGAACCAGATCACCCAGCGGGACATCCAGCGGTGGGTCGACCAGCTTGAGCGTGGCAAGGCGCCGGTCGACATGGTGGACCCGAAGTTCGAGCCGCGACCGCTGTCGGCGAGCTACGTGCAGCGGATCTACTCCCCGTTCCGGGTGTCCATCACCGCCGCCCTCGAGGAAGGCGTGCTCGACGCCAGCCCGTGCGCGGGGGTGAAGCTGCCGAAGCGGCAGAAGCGCCCTAAGAAGTTCGTCTCGACTGACGAGGCCACGAAGCTGGCCGCAGAGCTGCGCTCGGACTACGCCGACGCGGTGGCGTTCATGCTCGACACCGGCCTGCGTCCCGGCGAGCTCACCGGCCTGCATGCCCACCGCGTCGACCTCGACGCTGGCGTCATCACGGTCGCGGAGACCTACGTCTACCGCGAGAAGAAGATCCGCCCCTGGCCGAAGGACCGCGACGCCCGCGAGATCCCGCTGTCCGCCCGCGCCGTCGAGGTGCTGCGACGCCGCCTGGCCGGCCGCGACCTCCGGGAGCCGTGCGGCATCGAGCACATGCGCGGCGAGAAGTGCCGGCATCCGCTGGTGTTCCTCACCGACGCCAAGCGCCCGCTGAACCGCGACACCCTGGCCTACCACCTTCGCAAGGCGGCCGAGGCGGTCGGCGTCGAAGCGAAGTCCGGGTACGCGCTGCGCCGCGGGTTCGCGACCCGGCTTGCCGAGGGAGGCCTCGACGTGTTCCAGCTCGCCGAGGTGATGGGTCACGCCGACATCAACCTGTCCCGGGAGTACGTCCAGGCGACGAGCACGGCGCGCGCCCGCGTGCTGGCCGCGCTCGGTGACTCGCCGAAGCTCACCGCGATCGACGGTGGCGTGGGACGGCGTGGGACGGAGCGTGGGACGGACCTCGACAACCAGCCGTCCCGAAGCGCTCCCAAGCGAGACGATCAAGATGTAGTCTGACCAGCACCAACGTCCCTAACTATTCCCCTAGGTTCCCTACGAGTCCCATTCCCGTTTCCGCAGGTCACGGCCGCTTTGACACGTGATGTACGTGCACGAACCGTCGCGCGTGCAGCAGTCGAAGGACCTGGCCGACTTCGTGCGGTCGAGCAGCAACCGCTGACGAGTCGGGGGCCGCCTCGCGGTTCGAGGCGGCCCCCGACTCGCGATAACGGATCAAGAACGGTGTTCAATTCGGTGAAACGACCGTTCCCGCCGTCCCGACACACCTTGGGTGAACGTTGATCAACCCCGAGAGGCGGCTATGCGGGAGCGCAACAGGAGAACATGGCGGTGGGCGGCCGCGCCCGGAGCGGTTGTGCTCCTGGCGACCGTCGGTGCGTGCGGAGCCGGAACCTCGCCGGGAACGCCGGGCGGACCGACCGCGAGCAGTTCGGCGGCTCGGGCGAGCGCACCGAGTTCCGCGGCACGCACCACGGCCGGCTCGGCCGAGCTGATCACCGTGCCTGACGTGTCCGGGCTGAACCACCAGCAGGCCCAGGACACGATGCAGGCCGCTGGCCTGTACAACCTGCGCGAAGTCGACGGGAAGGGCCTCGGCCGGGTGCTCGTCGTCGACAGCAACTGGGTTCAGGTCGGCCAGGACCCGCCCGCGGGCACCAAGGTCACCGCGGACACGGTGATCACCCTGACCGCGATCAAGTACACGGACCGCTGAACGCGAGAAGGGCCGCCCCGCCACCACGGGAGCTCCACCGCCGGTGGGACGGCCCACCGCGATACTCATCGCGCGGTCAGCCGCGCTCCTCGCGCCAGCGAACGGTCTCGACCGCGACGCTCACCACGGCCAGCACGCCGAGCAACCAGGCGACCCACGCGGGCCAGCCCAGTGCGAGCGCGGTGACGGACGAGCACACCGGTGTCACGGCGAAGATGTACGGGCGATGCCGCATGGCCGCTCCTCACTTTCCCGGTCCGGAACCGGTGATCGCGTCCGAGAAGTATAGCCCTGCTGACCTGCCGTGACGGCGCTCTTGGGCGGCCGCCCCGGGGCATCCACGCTCCCCGGAGCGGCCCCTCGACACCTCAGCCGCGCAGGTACGCGGCTCCCCGGGTCATCGCTGCGTACGCGTCCACCGCTCCGTGGCCGTAGAAGCTGTTGAACGAAGGCGTTCCCTGGCAGGTCGCGGTGTACGTCGCGTCGCGGCCTTCGTCCAGGTAGTCCACCGTCGGTGGCACCGGGCACGGGATCTCCGCCGCCGTCCCCTCGATCACCCGCTGCACCGCGTCCGGGCTCATCGTGAGACCGCCGCGGCCCGCCCGGCCGTACTCGGACACGATCAGCGCCGCCACCCCCGTCGCGTGCGGGGCGGCCATCGACGTGCCCTGCAGGAACTGGTAGTACGCGACCCGGCCGTCCTTCGTGACCGCCTTCTGCACTCCCGCGGCCGCACCGTCGGGAGTCACGTCGCCGTCCGCGTCGATCATGCCCTCCGCGACGCCCACGTTGCGCGGGTACGCGGACAGGATCTGGTTTTCGTTGGTGCGGTACCAGTCCGTGCCGAACCCGTCGCGGAAGAAGCCGCCCGGCGCGGACACCGAGATCTGCTCGGTGCCGTAGTTCGAGTAGTCCGCCTTCGCGCCGGACGGGCCGAACGCGGAGACCCCGATGGTGTGCGGCCCCTCGACCGGCAGCGACAGGCAGGTCGCGTTGTCGATCGTGCGGGGGTGGTTCGACGACGCCGGGTAGTCCGGGCTCGTCGTGTCCGGCTGCGGGGCGCCCAGGTCGGTGTGCTGGTTGCCCAGCGCCGCGACCTCGGTGACGCCCTTGCGGTAGGCGTAGTTCATCGCCCGCGTCACGGCCTCGGTGATGGTGCGCTGCTCCATCTGCTGCTCGGCCGAGTCGGCCGGGTTCGCGGCGCAGTTGTAGAGCCACGGGTCCACGTAGAAGGACATGTTGACGACGTCGATGCCCGCGTCGCCGGCGTAGGTCAGGGCGTCGACGACCGGCTGGAGGAAGAAGTACCCGGCGTCCTGGCCGGCGCGCAGGTTCACCAGCGTCACGTTCGGGGCGACCCCGGAGATGCCGAACCCGTCCGCGGCCGCGTCGATCGTGCCGGCGACGTGCGTGCCGTGCCCGTTGTCGTCGTGGTCGGCGGGGTCGACGCAGCCGCGGAACTCACACGGCCCGTCCACGACCGCGCCGGTCGGGTCGGCCGGGATGTCGCGGGTGAAGTTGCGGGACGCGGCGCGGTCGAAGTTCGGCGCGATGTCCGGGTGCGAGCCGTCGACGCCGGTGTCGATGACGCCGACCTTGACGCGCTTGTCGCCCGGCTGCACGGTGCGCGCCATGTCCGAGCGCACCGACTTCAGGCCCCACAGCTGGTCGTCCAGCGGGTCGGTGCCGGTGGCAGTGGTCGCGCCGCGGCTCCTCGGCGCCTGACGGCCTTCCTTTTCCACGTCGGACCGCTTCGGCGCGACCCTGCCGGTGGGCGCCTGGCCGATCGCCGTCGCCTTCGCCGCGCCGTAGACGTCGTCGTCGGCCGACACGCGCTGCACGAAACCGTTCGCCGGGGCGCTCGCGGTGATCAGGCCGACCGCGCGGTTGGTGCGCAACACGGTTCCGCCGGCGTCGCGGATCGCCTGCTCGGCGGCGGCGACACTCTGCTCACCGGCGGCCAGCACGGTGAACTCCGTGACCGGCCCGGACGGCGCGGCGGGTTGGGCACTCGCGCTGGGAAGAACGACGGCCCCGCCGATCAGCGGGACCGCGAGCGCCGCGACGAGCAACCTGGTTCGTCTCAAGGAACTCCTCCTCATCAGGGTGAAGAGGAAGTTACCTCCGCGAACAGGCGAACCGGTACGAAAACCCTACCTTCGTCGGGTGCCGAACGGACCGCGCGCTCGGCGGCACCGGCCCCGGCGATCTGCCCGGCCTCGCCGAACGCGGGCGCTGCTCGGCCTCACGGGATTCGCCGGTATCGCCCCCGGCGGCGACCAGGCCGTGGCGGTTGCGCATCGCCGGCGGCCGCCGGCCGCCGCGTCCGGATTGGGGGTGCCGTCGATCATGACGGCGCCGAGTTCGAATGCCTTGCCGCCGGCCTCCCCGCGGCCGACGTGAGCCGGGTCTGGCGAACCGTGGCTCAGACGAGCGAGAGCGCGATACCGTCGAGGATGTCGTGCTCGCTGACGACCAGCTCGGCCGGCCCGCCGCGGCGGCCGATCTCCTCGGCGAGGATCTGCACGATCAGCCCGCCGCCGCCGATGACGTCCACCCGGCCGGGGTGGATCACCGGGTTCGCGGCGCGCGCCTCGTGGTCGGCCTCCAGCAGCTGTCCGGACACGCGCGTGATGTCGGCCGGGGTCAGGCGCGACAGGTGCGTCCGCTCCGAGTCGTACTCGGGCAGGTCCTGCGCCACCGCCGACAGCGTGGTCACCGTGCCCGCGACACCAATCCACGTCCGGGCCTTCGACACGTCCACCACGTCGAACGCCTCGGCCAGCACGCCGGTCGCGAACTCGCGCGCGGCGACGATCTCGTTGGAGGTGGGCGGGTCCGACTGCAGCGCCCGCTCGGTGATCCGCACGCAGCCGATGTCCACCGACTTCGCCGCGGTGATCGAGGCGCGCTTGCCGTCCCAGTCGCCGAGCACCAGCTCGGTCGAGCCGCCGCCGACGTCGACCACCAGGAACGGCCCGTCGTCGGGGTCCTGCTCGCCGACCGCGCCCAGGAACGACAGCCGGGCCTCCTCGTCGCCGGAGATCACCTCGGCTTCGACGCCCAGCACCTCCCGCGTCATCGCGAAGAACTCGTCGCGGTTGCTCGCGTCGCGGGTCGCCGAGGTGGCGACCATGCGCACCTTCTCCACGCCCTTGCGGCGCGCGGCGATGGTGTAGTCCGTCAGCGCGTCACGGGTGCGCTGCAGCGCCTCGGGAGCCAGCCGGCCGCTGGCGTCCACGCCCTGCCCGAGCCGCACGATCCGCATCTCCCGATGCAGGTCACGCAGGTCGAAGGTGCCGTCGTGACGCTCGGTCAGCTCGGCCACCAGCAGACGGATGGAGTTCGTTCCACAGTCGATCGCGGCAACACGGGGCATGCGCCCACCCTACGGGGTGGGCCCGGTCGTCGATCCCGTGGTCGAGGTCTCCGCGCCCGTCTCCGGCGGCGCGCACGGCGACGGCGTCTCCGATGCCGGGGGTGTCGTGGTGGTGGTCGTCGAGGTCGGCGACGTGGTGGTCTCGCAGGTCGGCGAGGTTTCCGGTGGCGTGGTCGTCGTCGTGGTTGTCGTGGTCGTGGTCGTCGTGGTGCTGCCGGTGGTCGTGGTGGTGTTCAGGTCGGTGCGCCCGGCCGGCGAGGACGGGGTGGTGACCGGTGGGGCCGCGAGGATCGTCGGCGGCGGCGTCACCGCGGGCGGGGTGGGGACGGCGGTCGCGGAGGGCGCGCCGATCGGCACGTCGCTGTCCGGCAGCAGTGCGACGCCGCTGCGGTAGGCCTCGGCCCAGCGGATCACGGTCTCGACGTAGGCGTCGGAGTTGTTGTAGCGGTAGATGGCGGCGCGCAGCTGGGCCGGGTCGGCGAGGTCCAGTCCGCCGGAGCACAGGTAGCGCGCGGTGGCCAGGGTGGCGTCGTAGATGTTGTTCGGATCGGCGACGCCGTCGTGGTTGCCGTCGGCGGCGTAGAAGTTCCAGGTGGTCGGGATGAACTGGGTGGGGCCGACCGCGCGGTCCCACACCGTGTCGCGGTCCCAGCGGCCGTCGTCGCTGTCCGGGATCGCGGCCACCGGGCCGACGCCGTTGAGCTGCGGGCCGAGGATGGGCTCGCGGGTGGTGCCGTTCGCGTCGACGTACCCGCCGCGCGCGTGGTTGGACTCGATGCGGCCGATGCTCGCGATCAGCGCCCAGTCGATGTGGCAGTCCGGCCGTTCGAGGGCCATCAGGTCGGCGGCGTTGCGGTAGGCCTTGAGCGCGGTGCCGGGGATGCCGAGCGGGCCGGCGGGGAGTTCCTCGGCGGGCACTGGTTCCGGCGGTTTGGGCAGCTCGCCGTTGACGCTGACGCGCAGGATCTCCGGTGGCGACCCTTGTACTGGGCCGATCGCGCGGGTCTGGTCGACCGGCGTGGTGGTCGACCAGGTCTCGGTGCCCCCGCCTGCCAGGCCGGCCGGGATGACGGCGAGGACGCCCCCCATCGCGGCGAGCGTGGTCTTGTGGGCGAGGCCGATTCTTCGCGCCTTGCGGCGGGCAGCCCTCACACGAGTCCGGCGCACATTCTCTTCCCTCCCCGAGCAGACGACACATCCGATGCTGAACGGCAGGATGTGAAGTCCGTGTTACTGCATGGTGCATCGCGGCGAGGGGGCGGAAGTGTTAGCCGGAAGTTCCAAAGCCGGTGGCGGTTCTTGTCGGCCGGATGCGGGTTTTGGCTCGTACGAACGGACCATTCGTGGGTGAGCGAGGGGAATCTCGTGGAGCGCGAGGTGCCCAGCCGCGTGCCGTTGAACGGACCTTTCAAGCGGCGCGCGGCCAGTGGACGTTTTGGTTGGTGCGCGAGCGGCCCACTCGGACGGTTGCGAACGGTCAGCTCGCGCGGTTGCCACTGGCCCACTCACGCGGGAACGAGCGGGCCACTCACGCGGTTGCCACTGGCCCACTCACGCGGGAACGAACGGCCCACTCACGCGGTTGCCACTGGCCCACTCACGCGGGAACGAACGGCCCACTCACGCGGCTGCCACTGGCCCACTCACGCAGGAACGAACGGCCCACTCACGCGGCTACGACTGGCCCACTCACGCGGGAACGAACGGCCCACTCACGCGGTTGCCACTGGCCCACTCGCACAAGTGCGAGCCGTCCACTCGCGCGGTTGCGAGCCGGTCCGCTCGCATGGTTACGACTGGTCCACTCACGCGGGGTTGAACGGTCCGCTCCCGCAGGACCGAACGGTCCACTCACGCGAGCACGACTGACCCACTCGCACGAGATCGAACCGTCCACTCGCCCGGTTGCGACTGGCCCATTCACGCGAGAGCGGGCGCTGGTTCCCCCGCGAGTGCGGGAGCCGCGAGTACGGGCGCCACAACCGCCCCCCTCCGACCCAGACCCCAGCCCCCACGGGCGGACCGCCGCGAACGACCCCAGGCGGCTACCCCTCCGCGGCGCCGGCCGCGCAGTCGCCGCTTGGCCAGTCGTCCTTCAGCAGCTCCAGCGTCTCGTCGCCGAAGGGGTTCACCCCCGGGCCCATCGCGAGGCTGTGCGCGAGGTGCACGTGCAGACACTTGACCCGCCCCGGCATGCCGCCCGCCGTGACCTCGTGCCCCAGCGGCTCCAGCGCGTCCCGCTGGGCGAGGTACGACTCGTGCGCCCGCCGGTAGGCCGCCGCCAGCTCCTCATCGACCGCGAGCCGGTCGGTCATCTCCTTCATGATCCCGGACGCCTCGAGCCGCCCGACCAGCGACGTCAGCCGGGGGCACGTCAAGTAGTACAGCGTCGGGAACGGGGTGCCGTTCTCCAGCCGCGGGTTGGTCTGCACGACGGACGGGTGCCCGCTCGGGCAGCGCGCGGCCACCGCCCGCAGCGCACGCGCGGGCCGTCCGAGCTGCTCGGAGATGATGATCCGGTCGGCCTCGGTGACCGGTTCGAACGAGGGCAGGTCCGTCTTGCTCACGAACCCATTGTCGCAGCCACCGCCCGCTCAACCGCCGACGGTGCTCCACAGCTGCTGGTACCACGCGCCGTCACCGGAGGCCACCGGGTCCGGCTGCGCCTGCTCCTGCGCCTTGGGCGCGTCCTCGGGCAGCTGCACCATGTAGGGCGTCTCGCCGGGCATGACGTACCGCAGCCGCCGCCGTGCCTCCGCCTCGACCTGCGCCGGGTCGGACACCGCGGCCTTGCGCTGCTCCAGCAGTGCGACGTCGTGCTGCAGCTGCGCCTGCCGCTGCTCCTGCTCGGCCACCTCGGCGCGCTGCGCGAGGTAGGTGCGCAGCGGCACGGCGACCGTGAACGCCAGCGCGCACACCACGATCGCGAGCACCGCGGCCCGCCGCGTCGTGGACATCCCGAGCACGCGCGCCGCACCGGTGCCCGGCTTCCCCTGGCTCCGGCGCAGGCGCGCCTTCCCGGCGGCGACCCGCCGGGCGAGCTGCGGACGGCGCGCGGGCGCCCCCTCCGCACGACGGGCCGGTGAGCCCTCCGTGCGGCGGGGGCGCCTCGCGCGCTGGGTTCCGCGTTGCGTCATCTACCCCGGTCAGCTCTCCGTCGAGAACCGCGGGAACGCCAGCTCACCGGCGTAGCGGGCGGCGTCGCCGAGGGTCTCCTCGATGCGCAGCAGCTGGTTGTACTTCGCCACGCGCTCGCTGCGCGCCGGGGCACCGGTCTTGATCTGGCCGACGCCAGTCGCGACCGCGAGGTCGGCGATCGTGGTGTCCTCGGTCTCGCCCGAGCGGTGGCTCATCATCGACTTGTAGCCGCTGGAGGTGGCCAGCGCGATCGCGTCGAGGGTCTCCGACAGCGTGCCGATCTGGTTCACCTTCACCAGCAGCGCGTTCGCGGCGCCGCGGTTGATGCCGTCCTCGAGGCGGTCCGGGTTGGTGACGAACAGGTCGTCGCCGACGAGCTGGACGCGGTCGCCGATCTGCTGGGTCAGCGCGACCCAGCCGTCCCAGTCGTCCTCCGACAGCGGGTCCTCGATCGACACGAGCGGGTAGGCGTCCACCAGCTCCTGGTAGTAGGCGGCCAGCTGCTCGGCGGTGCGCTTGCTGCCCTCGAACGTGTAGGAACCGGCGGAGAAGAACTCGGTGGCGGCGACGTCCAGCGCCAGCGCGATGTCGCGGCCCGGCGCGTAACCGGCCTTCTCGATGGCCGTGGTGATCAGGTCCAGCGCCTCGCGGTTGCTGGACAGGCTCGGCGCGAACCCGCCCTCGTCCCCGAGACCGGTCGCCAGGCCGCGGCCCTTCAGCACCGACTTGAGCGAGTGGTACACCTCGGTGCCCCAGCGCAGCGCCTCGCGGAACGACTCCGCGCCGATCGGGGCGATCATGAACTCCTGGATGTCCACGTCGGTGTCGGCGTGCGCGCCACCGTTGAGGATGTTCATCATCGGCACCGGCAGCACGTGCGCGTTCGGGCCGCCCAGGTAGCGGAACAGCTCCAGCTCGGCCGATTCGGCGGCGGCCTTCGCCACCGCGAGCGAAACGCCCAGCAGCGCGTTCGCGCCCAGGCGGGACTTGTCCGGGGTGCCGTCCAGGTCGACCAGCTTCTGGTCCACGATCCGCTGGTCGACGGCGTCGACCCCGGCCAGCTCCGGGCCGATCTCGTCGAGCACCGCGGCGACCGCGCGCTCGACACCCTTGCCGTTGTAGCGCTTGGGGTCACCGTCGCGCAGCTCGACGGCCTCGTGTTCGCCGGTGGACGCGCCCGACGGAACGGCGGCCCGCGCCAGCGTGCCGTCGTCGAGAGCCACCTCCACCTCAACGGTCGGGTTGCCACGCGAATCCAGGATCTCGCGCGCGCCTACCTGCTCAATGACCGCCACAACTGCTCCTCATCGGTTTGTCCAGCGAAGACGCGACCAGCGTAGCCGCCATCGCCGTTCACCCGGTGGAGGCACGCGTCACTCGCCGGCCCGGACCTCCTGCCACCCGGACGGCAGATCCGCGGTGTCCGAGATCTGCTGCCAGAACGTCCAGCTGTTGCCCCCGCAGTCCAGCACGGTGAACACGCGCGCGCCGTAGGGCTGGTCCTGCGGCGGCGGCACGTCGCAGCCCTCGCCCAGCGCCGCGCAGACGTGCTCGTGCTGCGCGTCGGCGTCGGGCACGTACACGACGTTGAGCTGCCCGACCGGACGGTCCACGCCCTTGGCCTCCCAGTAGTCGGAGCCGACGGCGGCGAGCAGGATCTCGGCGTCACCGGCGCCGACCACGGCCTGGAAGACCTGGCCGGAGGCGTCCACGTAGCGGACCTTCTCGGTGAAGCCGAAGACGCGCACCA
Source organism: Amycolatopsis thermalba (assembly GCF_003385215.1). Lineage (GTDB taxonomy): Bacteria > Actinomycetota > Actinomycetes > Mycobacteriales > Pseudonocardiaceae > Amycolatopsis_E > Amycolatopsis_E thermalba. Next base: position 57,199 of record NZ_PQHW01000009.1, read on the forward strand.
GCCAGTCCAGCGCCTCCGTGGCATCCGTGTAGTACAGGTAGGGCGAGAGTCCCAGATACCGCGGTTCTTCGCTCATGACCGGTTAGTGCATCATGCCGCCCCGAGCCACCCTCTTCGCCCCTGCCGAAACGCGCTTGTCGGGGGTAACGTCGATCAGAAGATGGATGACTCAGAGACCCCGCGGGGAACAGCAGGCCGGCACCCGCTGCACGCGTTTCGCGAGGCGGAGGATCTCGTCGAGAAGCGCCGTCCGCTGGACGCGCTGAAGGCGCTCCAACCGGTGCTGGAGGCCGAGCCGGACAAGCCGAGCGTCCAGCTGCTGGCCGGGCGCGCCTACTTCCACTCCGCGCAGCTCAACCGCGCCGAGCAGGCGCTGACGCGGGTGCTGGAACTCGATCCGTCGGACCACTACGCCCGCTTCGTGCTGGGACGCACGCTCCAAAGGTTGGGACGGCTGGTCGAAGCTCTGGGACAGCTGCGCATGGCCTGGGCGATGAACCCGGTGCCGGAGTACCAGGACGCGTTGTCCGAGGTGAATGCGCGGGTTCGGTTGCGGGAGGGCTGATCTCGGGCGTCCGCTGGGCACGTCGCCGTGTTGGGTGGCGGTTCAAAGATCAAGGGATGTCCTCACCGGACGGGCAGGCTCCGGGATGACCACCCAGCTCGGGTTGTGTTCAAAGATCAAGCGCGTGGCGCTGCCTTGGCGAGGGTGGTGGCGGTGTCGAAGATCAGCTGCGCCTGCGGCGCCAGAGTGGGGCTGCCGGTGATCGCGGCCCACCAGCCTTGCGGGGTGGCCAGGTCGGCGCCCGTCGAGCAGAGGGATCTCGCCACCGTCAGCGCCGCGTCGTCGATGTCCTTCGGGTCCGGTTGCTTTCCGTCGCCCGTGGCGCGGGCCGACCACTGCTTCCACGTCTCCTCCGGCACCGGGAGCGGGCCGGTGCCGACCGCTTCCGCCTGGCCGATCGCGGCGAGCGTGGTCCAGGACAGGTGGCATCCGGACCACTCCGCGCGCATCCACATCTCCGCCCGGCCGTAGCCGGCGAGCAGGCGGGCCGGCAGCTTCGTCGCCGCGGCGACCTCGTTCGACCAGGTGTCCAGCGCCTTCAGGTCCGACTCGCGCGGGCGGTCCTCCGGGGCGAGCCGGGCCGGCGGCGGTGCCGTCGCGCCCACCGGCGGCTCCGAGGTCCGCGCGGCCAGCGCCGGCTGGACCGGCGGCGGGTCCTCGCCGGGACGCGTCACGCCGATGGTCAGGATGAGCACCAGCCCGGTGCCGGCCACCGCCGCCCCGATGAGGACGCGGAGGGAAAACCGCCGGATCCGGGCGTCCCCCGGCTGAGTGGGTTCTGCCACTCGAACAGGTTATCCAGTCCCCCTGCCGGAGGGATCACACAACCGAAAAGTAGCGGCCGATCGGCGAGGTTACCCGATCCGGCGAACAAGATCGGGATGAACTCCCGGAGCAGCGGGGCCGGCGCTGTCCGGCTACTGGGGCGAGTCGCTGTTCGGCTGAGGCCAGTGGGCGCGCCACGCGTCGGCGGCCATCGACGCCGGGTCGAGGCCGGCCGCGCGGGCCGACTTCTCCGCCGACCGCACGTCCGCCGCGAACCGCTTCGCCACCGCACGCAACTCGCCCTCCGGATCGACGCCCGAGCGCCGCGCGGAAGCTGCCAGCCGGAACAGCTGCTCGGCGGACGAGTCGCCGCCGGGGAACAGGTCCGCGGGCAGCCCGGCACGGCCGGTGCGTTGCCCCAGCTTCCCCGCCAGCGCCACCGCCGGCTGGCCGAGCGCCACACCGTCCACACTGGACTCACGTCGCTTCTCGGCCTGCTTCAGCTCCTCCCAGCGCACCTGCTGGTGCGCCGCGGTGTGCACGCGCTCGGCGTCGGTGAACACGTGCGGGTGCCTGCCGACCAGCTTGGCGACCAGTGCGTCGGCCACCGCGTCGATGTCGAACGGGTCGCCGGCGTCCTCGGCCGCGACGCGCGCGTGGAACAGCACCTGGAGCAGCACGTCACCCAGCTCCTCGCGCAGCGCGGCGCGGTCGCCCTCCTCGATCGCGTCCAGCAGCTCGTAGGTCTCCTCGACCAGGTACTGCCGCAGCGAATCGTGCGTCTGCTCGGCGTCCCACGGGCACCCGCCCGGCGAGCGCAGCCGGTCCATCACCCGCGCGGCCTCGACCAGGCCCGCCCCGGGCGGCTGCGTGATCACCCGGGAACCGGCCCGCACCAGGGCGGCCACCGCCGGATCCGCGGCGTCCGCGGCGAAGGTCTCCACCGGCCCGGGCTCGGCGGCCAAGTCCTCCGGCGCCGGCTTCGCGCCCAGCAGATCGGCCAGCTCACTGTCGAGACCCGACGCGTACACCGCGTGCGCGCCACGCAGGAACGGCATGGCCGCCGGCGGGATCCCGGCGTCCGGGTAGGGCAGGAGCACGACCGTCACGGCTGCGCGGCACCCTTCACCGGCACCACGACGCCGGTGGTCTCGGCGCTGCTCGGGGCGAGGTTCATGGCCACAGGATCCCACACGCCGTAGCGCGGGTTGATGCGAACGCCGGCCTCCTCGACGTACGGCTGGAGCAGCCGCTGCCCGATGGCCGCGAGCTGCGCCGGCGACGGCTGCACGGCCTGCTCGCCCGACGACGGCGCGTTCAGGTTCCGCTCACGCACGATCGCCACGATCCACACCGCCTGCTCCTGGCTCGGCTGGAACGCGACCACCGTGCCCGGCGGCACCCCGAACAGGACCAGCGTGGCGAGGTCCGGGGCCTGCGCGGCGGGAACCGCTTCACCGACGCTCGTCCGGACCCCCGCGGCCGCGTCGGCGCGGATGACCTCGGCGGCCGCCGCCGGGCTCGCGGCCATCTGCTCCGCCTTGGCGATCGCCTGCTCCCGCCGGTCGAGCGGCTGGGCGCCGCCGAGGTCGGAGGACACCGAGGTGTAGTCGAAGGTGACCGACATGCGGTCGAGGTACTTCTGCCCCAGCGCCTGCAGCAGCAGGCTGTCGGTGATCACCTCGCGGTGGTCGCGCACCCGGTTGGCGATCTGCTGCGCCAGCTGCGACGGATCCGCGCCCGCCGTGGACACCGGGTCGGCCAGCGGGTCGTCGGCGAGGAACTGGTCGAGCAGCCGCGGGTCGACGGCCAGGCCCTCCCGCTGGGCGGCGCGCGCGAGGACGTCGTGGACCACCAGCTGACGCACGATCTCGCGGCCGAGCAGGTCCAGCTTGTGCTGCTGGGACAGCTGCTGCGCGGCCGGCTGCTCCAGCACGGCCTTGTCCAGCAGGTCCTGCACCTGGTCGACGGTGATCTCGCGGTCGCCGACGATCACGGCGGCGCCCACCTGGCTCGGCCCGGACCCGCACCCGGCGAGCAGCAGGCAGGCGGCGAGCGCGGCGAGGAGCGATCGGGAGCGACCCATGATCCGCATCACAGGCGTTACCCTCTCACACCCGCCAGCGCCGCGGGACTCCCGCGCGGAAAATGCGGACGAATATTGTTGAACGATCCTCTTGTAGATTCGCCCCTGGATTCAGTACCTTCCGCTGCGTCGACATCGAACCGGGAGGACGGATCATGAAACTGCGCAAGACCCTGCTCACCGCGGGCACGATCGCCACCGTCACCACAGCCGTACTGGCGGGAACGGGCGTCGCCTCAGCGGACGTGGACTACGACCACGTCTGGCCGGACAACGACGGCACCGCGAAGGTCTACGTCAAGGAAAACGGCGACGTGCTCAGCGTGTGCGACACGAAGGCCGACGGGAAGGCGGCCCGGATGCACGTGTACGTCGGCGACGAGGGGGATCCGCGGTACTCGGCCTACGCCACGAACGGCAAGGGGACCTGCGTGACGCGCCGCGCCAAGGACGGAGGCGCCTACAACCTCCCCGAGGGGAGGCGGATCTGGGTCTACTTCGGCAACGAGGACGGCGCCGGCAACTGGACCAGCAGGTCCTACGTGAACGACCACTGAGCCGACCGAGACGGGCCCCACGACCAGGCGGGTGTCGTGGGACCCGGACGTCACTGCCCGTCCGGCCACCGCACGTGCGCGTCGTGCTCGGGGTGCTTGCGCAGGTGGGCCGCGATGAACGGGCACAGCGGCACGATCGTCTTGCCGCGCCGCACCGCGTCCTCGATCACCGCGGACGCCAGCTTCGAGCCGAGCCCCTGCCCGGAGAACGCGTCGTCGATCTCGGTGTGGGTGAAGATCACGTTGTCCCCGCGCTCGCGGTACTCGGCGAACCCGCCCAGCTCGTCCCCGACGAAGATCTCGTAGCGGCTCTTCTCCTCGTTCCGCGTGACCACGGGTTCTCCTAACCGACGGGTGCGGGTTTCTTGGTCAAGTTGATCAGGAGCTTGGTGCACCAGTCCAGCAGGGCGTCGTCACGCAACGCGGGAGCGCCCATGCGGCCACCCGCCGGGCCCTCGGTCGGCTTGGGCACCGACACCATCCGCATCGCGGCCTTGTAGTTCGCCTTCGGGTACAGGCGCTTGAGCCGGACCATCTGCGAATCCATCAGCTCCAGCGGCGCGAACCGGATGTTGTTGCCCTGGGCGGAAACCTCGGTGACGCCCGCCGCGCGGCAGACGTGCCGGAACCGCGCCACCGCGAGCAGCCGCTGCACCGGGGCGGGCGGCTGGCCGTACCGGTCGATCAGCTCCTCCTCGACCGCGCGCAGCTGGTCGTCGTCCACCGCCGCCGCGATCTTGCGGTAGGCCTCCAGCCGCAGGCGCTCGCCGGGGACGTAGTCGTGCGGGATGTGCGCGTCCACCGGCAGGTCCACGCGGACCTCGCGCAGCTCCTCCTCCTCGGCGGGCGCGTCGCCGGCGCTGCGGCGGAACACGTCGACCGCCTCGCCGACCAGCCGCACGTACAGGTCGAACCCGACGCCCGCGATGTGCCCGGACTGCTCGGCGCCCAGGATGTTCCCGGCGCCCCGGATCTCCAGGTCCTTCATCGCGACCGCCATGCCCGCGCCCAGCTCGGTGTTCTGCGCGATCGTCGCGAGCCGGTCGTGCGCCGTCTCGGTCAGCGGGCTCTCCGGCGGGTACAGGAAGTAGGCGTACCCGCGCTCCCGCCCGCGGCCGACGCGACCGCGGAGCTGGTGCAGCTGCGCCAGCCCGAGCAGGTCGCCGCGCTCCACGATCAGCGTGTTCGCGTTCGAGATGTCCAGACCGGTCTCCACGATCGTGGTGCAGACCAGCACGTCGTACTCGCGCTCCCAGAAGCCCTGGATGATCTTCTCGAGCTTGTCCTCGTTCATCTGGCCGTGCGCGGTGACCACGCGTGCCTCGGGCACCAGCTCGCGGATCCGGCGCGCCGCCTTCTCGATCGAGGACACCCGGTTGTGCACGTAGAACACCTGGCCGTCACGCAGCAGCTCGCGCCGGATGGCGGCGGCGACCTGCTTGTCGTCGTAGGCGCCGACGTAGGTCAGGATCGGGTGCCGGTCCTCCGGCGGGGTCAGGATCGTGGACATCTCGCGGATGCCGGCCAGCGACATCTCCAGCGTCCGCGGGATCGGCGTCGCCGACATGGTCAGCACGTCGACGTGCGTGCGCAACGCCTTGATGTGCTCCTTGTGCTCGACGCCGAACCGCTGCTCCTCGTCGACGATGACCAGGCCCAGGTCCTTGTAGCGGATGCCGGTCTGCAGCAGCCGGTGGGTGCCGATCACGATGTCGACCGTGCCGTCGGCCAGCCCGGCCAGCGTCGCCTCCGCCTCGATCTTGTCGGTGAACCGGGACAGGCCCTTGATGTTGACCGGGAACGACGCCATCCGGCCCGCGAACGTGTTGAGGTGCTGCTGGGCCAGCAGGGTGGTCGGCACCAGCACCGCGACCTGCTTGCCGTCCTGGACTGCCTTGAACGCCGCGCGCACGGCGATCTCGGTCTTGCCGTAGCCGACGTCACCGCAGATGACGCGGTCCATCGGCACCCCGCGCTCCATGTCCGCCTTGACCTCGTCGATGGCGGCGAGCTGGTCGTTGGTCTCGGTGAACGGGAACGCGTCCTCCAGCTCGCGCTGCCACGGCGTGTCCGGGCCGAACGGGTGGCCCGGCGAGGCCTGGCGGGCGGCGTAGAGCTGCACCAGCTCGGCGGCGATCTCCTTGACCGCCTTGCGCGCCCTGGCCTTGGTGTTCTTCCAGTCCGAGCCGCCCAGCTTGTTCAGCGTGGGCAGCTCGCCGCCGACGTAGCGGGACACCTCGTCGAGCTGGTCGCTCGGCACGTAGAGCCGGTCGCCCGGGTGGCCGCGCTTGGACGAGGCGTACTCCAGCACCAGGTACTCGCGGGTGGCGCCGCCCACCGTGCGCTGCACCATCTCCACGAACCGGCCGATGCCGTGCTGGTCGTGCACGACGTAGTCGCCCGGCTTGAGCGCCAGCGGGTCGACGGCGTTGCGGCGGCGCGAGGGCATCTTCGCGCCCAGATCACGGGTCGACGATCCGGCGGTGGCGCCGCGGCCGGTCAGGTCGGCCTCGGTGAGCACGACCAGCCGCAGCTCGGGTGCGACGAACCCCTCGGCGAGGCCACCGCAGGCGACCGTCACGATCCCCGGCGCGGGCGGGCTGAGGAGGCCGTCCGCGGCGTGCGTGGCGGAGATCCCGGCGGTGGACAGCTGCTCGACCGCGCGGGTGGCGGTGCCGTGCCCGGCCACCACCAGCACCGCGGTGCCGCCCGCGGCCAGGTGGGCGCGCAGGTCGGCGACCGCGCGCTCCAGGTCGCCGCGGTAGGCGGGCGAGGCCTCCACACCGATCTGGATGACGTCGGCGTCCTCGCTGGTCAGCTGCGACAGCGTCCACCACGCGCGACCGGTCTCGCCGGCGTGCTTGGCGACCTCTTCGAGGTTGCGGTAGGCCGACGCGCCCAGGTCGATCGGGGCCTGCCCGCCGCCGGCCGCCGACATCCAGGACGCCTCCAGGAACTCCTGGCCGGTGCGCACCAGATCGGCGGCCCGGGCGCGGATCTTCTCCGGGTCGGCCAGCACGACGTGGGTGCCCTCGGGCATGGCGTCGGTGAGCAGCTCCAGCTCGCCCTCGCACAGCACCGGGATGAGGGCCTCCATGCCCTCGACCGGGATGCCGCCGGCCAGCTTGGTGAGCATCTCGGCCAGCTGCGCGTCGGCCGCGTACCGCTCGGCCAGCTCGCCGGCGCGCGCCTTCACCTCCGGCGTGAGCAGCAGCTCGCGGCAGGGCGGGGCGTACACGTAGGACAGTTCGCCGGGCAATGACCGCTGGTCCGACACCGCGAACGCGCGGACCTCGCTGACCTCGTCGCCCCAGAACTCGACGCGGTACGGGTGGTCGGCGGTCGGCGGGAAGACGTCCAGGATGCCGCCGCGCACGGCGAACTCGCCGCGCTTCTCGACCATGTCCACGCGCGTGTAGGCCAGTTCGACGAGCCGGTCCAGCAGGCCCTCGAACTCCTCCTCCTCGCCGGCCCGCAGCTCGACCGGCGCGAGGCTGCCCAGGCCCGGCGCCATCGGCTGGATCAGGCTGCGCACCGTGGCCACCACCACGCGCGGGGCGCGGCCGGTGTGCAGCCGGTGCAGCACGTCCAGGCGGCGGCCGACGGTGTCCGCGCGGGGCGACAGGCGCTCGTGCGGCAGCGTCTCCCAGGACGGGAAGTCGGCCACCGCCTCCGGGCCGATCAGGCTCGCCAGCGCGGCCGTCAGCTCCTCGGCCTCGCGGCCGGTGGCTGTGACGGCCAGCACCGGCCCGATCGCCCCGGCGTCGGCGGCCAGTGCCGCGACCACCAGCTGGCGGGTGGCCGTGGCGCCGGACAGTTCCAGCAGGGGCGCGCCGGCCCGCTCGACCACCGCGCGCAGGGCGGGGTCGGGCAGGACGGCGGAGAGCAGGCCGGACAACTGCGGATCGGACACGGAAACGATCTCCCTGGAGCACGCGGGCACACCCCTGCCCGGGTTCACGGAGGGATCAGGGGCTCTCGGGTTCCAGGGTACGTCGCAGGGGCGACAAAATTTCGGCGAGTCCCGCGAGCTGGTGGTCGATCACCCGCGGATCGAGGGCCGCGACGCGCAGCAGGATGTGCCGCGCACCGGCGTCGACGAAGCGCCTGAGCTGGGCGATCAGCTCGTCCGGGCCGCCGGAGATCATCACCTGGATCTGGCCCACCCAGTCGAGTGGCGCCTGGTAGGTCGCCTGGCAGTACTCCTCCAGCGCGGCCGTGCCCGCGCCGAGGTGGACGGTCGCGAACAGCGCGGGCGTGACGTCGCGGCCGTGCTCGCGGATGGTGGCCAGGCCGCTGGCGTAGTCGGCCGGGTCGGGCGGGTAGGGCAGCCAGCCGTCGTAGAGCTGCCCGGCGCGGCGCAGCGCGGCCGGCGTGAAGCCGCCGAGCCACACCGGCGGGCCGCCGGGCTGGGCGGGGCGCGGCACCTCGGGCAGCCAGTCGTAGTGCAGGACCTTGCCGTGGAAGGACTTCGGGCTGCCGGTCCACAGCTGCCGCCACAGCGCGACGGTGTCGTCGAGGTGCGAGAAGCGGGTCTTGAAGTTCACGCCGGCCAGGTCGAACTCGTGCTCGCTGCGTCCGGGGAAGCCGGCGCCGACGCCGAGGATCAGGCGTCCGCCGGAGACGAGGTCGAGCGAGGAGAGCGTGAGCGCGGCCTGCACCGGGTGGCGGTACGCGGGCATCAGGACCGCGGTGCCGAGCCGGACGGTTTCGGTGGCCTGCGCGACGGCGGTGAGCAGGGTGAGCGGTTCGACCCGGGCGCGCGACAGCGAGTCGCCCACCCAGACCGAGTCGAAGCCGAGGCGCTCGGCGCGCACGGCGATGTCCACGATGTCGCCGACGGAACCGCCGGCTTCGAGCTGGGCCTGCCCGGCGGGCAGGAGGAGTCCGATCTGCATGCCGCCGAGACTCGCCGCCACGGCGGTATGGCGGCAATTCCCGCCGGGGAATGCCGCCCGACCGCAGAACTCGCGCGCCGGAGCGTAGAACTCGCGCGCCGGAGCGTGGAACTCGCGCGCCGGAGCGTGGAACTCGCGCGGGGCGCGAGTTGAACGTTCGGGCGCGCGAGTCCCACGTTCGGGACGGTGAGTTCTGCGTTCGGGACGGTGAGTTCTGCGTTCGCGCCGGTCAGGCGGGGCCGCCCGGCCCGAGGTCGAACGGCTGGCGCACCGGCAGGTCGGGCTGCTCGGTCTCCACGACCTCCACCAGGTCGTCCGGCCGGACGCGCGGCGGCAGCTCGCCGAACCGCGCGAAGCGGAGGAAGTCCAGCTCTTCGTCAGTGAACCGCTCGGACACCGGCACCTCCAGTCGGTCATTCCCCGCGGGGAATGGCGGGCAGCGCGCTCCCGGGAGTAAGCATGCGTGGTGACGACGGCATTCGGAAGTGCCCTCAAGGACTGGCGCACCCGGCGGCGCCTGTCCCAGCTCGAACTCGCCCTGCGCGCGGGCACCACGCAGCGGCACGTCAGCTTCATGGAGAGCGGCCGGTCGGTGCCCGGGCGCGGCATGGTCGTGCGCGTGGCCGAGTCGCTGCAACTGCCGCTGCGCGAACGCAACGCGCTCCTGCTCAGCGCCGGCTACGCCCCCAGCTACCCGGAAACCGACCTGTCCGATCCGGCGCTGCGGCCGGTGCTCGACGCGCTGGAACGGCTCCTCGACGGCCACGAGCCGTACCCGGCGATCGTGGTGGACCGGTTCGGCGACCTGGTCGCGACCAACAAGGCCGCCGGCATCCTCACCGAGGGCGCCGCGCCCGAGCTGCTCGAACCGCCGGTCAACGTGCTGCGCCTGGCCCTGCACCCGCGTGGCATGGCACCCCGCATCGCAAACTTCGACGACTGGGCCCGGCACGTCCTGGAGCGGCCCCGGCAGGAGCAGGCGAAGGCGCCGCACCCCCGGCACGCGGAGCTGCTCACCGAGCTGGAGGGCTACCTGCCCGGCCCACCGAACCTGGACGCCGACCACCTCGGGTTCGCCGTGCCGCTGGTCCTGCGCACCTCGCGCGGCGAGATGCGGCTGCTCACCGCGATCACCACGTTCGCCACGGCCGTCGACGTGACGGTGTCGGAACTGCGGCTGGAGACGTTCCTGCCCGCCGACGACGAGACCGCCCACATCCTCACGCGATGAGCGACCCGCCGGCCTTGCCCACCAGCAGCGCGGCCACCACCCACAGCACCGCCGCGGCCACGCTCACCGCCAGGAACCGCGGGTACGGGACGGCCGCCGCGCCGGCCACCCGCGGCATCAGCGTCCGCGCCCCGGCGAGGAACCGCGCGGCGAACACCGCCACCACCCCGTAGCGCGCCATGCGTGACTCGACCCGGCGCCAGCGCGGCGAGCGGATCCGCCGCCCCAGCCGGCGTCCCTCCAGGTAGGCCAGCTGGTCCCCGCACACGGCCGCCGCGGCGACGACCGTCATCGCGAGCCACAGGTTCACCGTCCCCTGCCCGGCGAGGAACCCGACGAGCAGCAGGGTGGACAACGTCGGCAGCACGATCCCCGGCAGCAGCGCGGTCTCCGCGGCGATCACCGCCGCCGCGACGAGGTAGACCAGCACGGGCGGGAGGGTGGCGATGGCGTCGATCACGGCGTCACGGCCGCTCGGTGCACGAACGCGGGCGGCAGGTTGCCCCACACCACCCGGCTGCGGCCGACGAACCCGAACCGCCGGGCCAGCGCGGCCTCGAACCGCCGGGCGGCGGGCAGCCACGCGGCGTGCAGGTAGGCGAAGGTCGCGAACCGGCCGCCCGGCGCGAGCACCTCGCCGACCTGGTCGAGGACGCGGTCCTGGCGGTCGCCGGGGAACAGCGACCACGGCAGCCCGGACACCACGACGTCCGCGGCGCGCACGTGACCGGCCAGGTGTTCGGCGGAGCCGGTGATCACCTCGACGCCGGGGTGGCGCCGGGCGAGGTCACCGGCCAGCCGCGGGTTGACCTCGACGGCCGTCAGCCGGGCGCCAGGTCTCAGCCGCGCGAGCAGGGCTTCGGTGAACACCCCGGTGCCGGGCCCCAGCTCGACGACGTGGGCGGCCCGCTCGACCCCGATGCCGGCGACCACGGCCGCCGCCAGGCGCCGCGAGCTGGCCGCGATCGCGCCGGTGTGCGCTGGAGCGCGGAGGAATTCCCTGGTGATGGACATGTCATTGACGCTAGGAACGCCGGCGTCCGATCACCTCGGCATCGCGGCCGCATCGTCTCCTCCTCGAGGAGGAGACGATCGAGACCGGGACTTCACCGGACAACGGGCACAATGACCGCATGCGCCGCATCGGGGCCGTACTGCTCGCCGGACTGGCCGTCACGGCTTGCTCGTCTTCGCCCGCCCAGGACCTGCCGTCGACCCCCGCCACGGTCGCCGCGCCCACCACGGTCAACGGGCGGAGCCTCGCGCTGGAGGTGGACGTCGTGACCGGCGGCCTGCAGCACGGCTGGGACGTCGGCTTCCTGCCCGACGGCTCGATGCTCGTCACCCAGCGGCCGGGGCGGCTCGCGCTGATCGAGGGCACCGCGGTCAGCCAGGACGCCGCCGACTTCTCCGACGTGTGGGCCCGCGGCGAGGGCGGCCTGATGGGCATGGTCGTGCACCCGGACTTCGCCACCAGCCGCGAGTTCACCACCTGCCAGACGCACCAGGAGAACGGCCGCGCCGTCGACATCCGGCTGGTCACCTGGTCGCTGTCGGCCGACAAGCGCAGCGCGACGAAGGTGCGCGATCTGCTGACCGGGCTGCCGGTCAACCAGAGCGGCCGGCATTCCGGGTGCCGCCCGGAGATCGCCGCCGACGGGGCGCTGCTCGTCGGCACCGGCGACACCGCCCGGCCGGACGTGTCGCAGGACCGGCACAGCCTCGGCGGCAAGATGCTGCGCATCGACCTGCACACCGGCGCGCCGTTGCCGGACAACCCGTTCATCTCCTCGGCCGACCCCGACGAGCAGCGGATCTACAGCTTCGGGCACCGCAACATCCAGGGCGTGGCCGTGCGGCCGGGCACCGGTCAGATCTTCGCCGGCGAGCACGGGCCGACGTTCGACGACGAGATCAACCTGATCCGGGCCGGCGGCAACTACGGCTGGGACCCGTCGCAGGGCGGCACCGTCGACTCCTACGACGAGGACGTGCCGATGACCGACCTGCAGCGGTTCCCGGACGCCGTCCGGCCACTGTGGACCTCCGGGGAGATCACCGAGGCGATCTGCGGCGCGGCCTTCGTGTCCGGGCCGCAGTGGGGCGCGCTGGACGGCAGGCTGGCCGTCGTGGCGCTCAAGGGCCAGAAGATGCTGATGTTCACCCTGGACGCCGCGGGCGCGGTCACCGAGGTCTACCTGCCGGCCGAGTTCGACGACACCTACGGCCGCCTGCGCGCGGTGCGCAGCGGCCCGGACGGCGCGTTGTACGTGACCACGTCGGACGGCAGCGACGACAAGGTCCTGCGCATCACACCGGCTGCTTAGCGCGCGCGGACCGGTTGCTCAGCAGGTAGCCCACGGCGATGACGGCCGCCACGACCGGCGTGACGTACAGCGCGATCCGGGTGTCCTCGCTGAACCCGAGCAGCACCACGACCAGCGCGAGGAACGCCAGCGCGAGGTAGCCGGTCCACGGCGCCCCGGGCATGCGGAACTCCGACGCGGGCAGCTCGCCGCGGTCGCTGCGGCGGCGGTACCGCAGCTGGCAGACGACGATGATGCCCCAGGTCCACAGCACACCGACGGTGGCGACGCTGGTGATGTAGGCGAACGCCTTCTCCGGCACGAACGCGTTGATCAGGATGCCGGCCGCCATGACGACCGCGGACGCCGTGATGCTCGCCGCGGGCACCTGCCGCTTCGACAGCCGGGTGAACGTGGCCGGTGCGGACCGGTGGACCGCGAGGGTGCGCAGCATCCGGCCGGTCGAGTAGATGCCGGAGTTGCACGACGACAGCGCCGCGGTCAGCACGACGAACTGGATGATCCCGGCGGCGCCGTGGATGCCGACCGCGTCGAAGGCCCGCACGAACGGGCTCTCGCCCTCGTGGAACTCCGTCCACGGCACCAGGGACAGCAGCACGACCAGCGCGCCGACGTAGAACACGCCGATCCGCACCATGACGCTGTTGATCGCCTTGGGCAGCACGACCCGCGGGTTCTCCGCCTCACCCGCGGTCAGCCCGATCAGCTCGACGCCGAGGTAGGCGAACATGACGCTCTGCAGCGCCAGCAGCGCGCTGCCCGCGCCGTGCGGCAGGAACCCGCCGTCGCTCACCAGGTGCGCGAACGAGGCGTGCTCACCGGCCGGGCCGATGCCGAACACGATGACCGCGAGGCCGAGGACGATCGCCCCGACGATGGTCACCACCTTGATCATGGAGAACCAGAACTCGAACTCGCCGAACACCTTGACCGAGATCAGGTTCGCCAGGAACAACAGCCCCAGCACGACCGCCGCGGTGACCCATTGCGGCACCTGCGGGAACCAGTACTGCACGTAGATCCCGGCCGCGGTGATCTCCGCCATCGCGGTGACCACCCACATCAGCCAGTACACCCACCCGGTGGCGAACCCGGCGAAGCGGCCGACGAACTCCTCGGCGTAGTCGACGAAGCTGCGCGACACCGGCCGGTACATCAGCAGCTCGCCGAGCGCGCGCATGATCAGGAAGATGACCGCGCCCGCGACGGCGTAGGAGGCGATCAGCGCGGGCCCGGACGTCTCGATCGCCGCGCCGGCGCCGAGGAACAGCCCCGTACCGATCGCGCCACCGATCGCCATCATGCTGATCTGCCGGTTCTTCAGCCCCCGGGCGTAACCCTCGTCGGTCCCCTGGTCGCTCATGGCCCTCCCGTCTACGGCTGGTCCAGACCCTAACGGGGGGTTCACAGGCGGCAGCTTGGGGCACTTTGTCATGGTCGATTTCTGATGGTAGATTTCGACCATGCCACGTCGTGCACTGGACAACCCCCTGGTCCTCCCGGTCCTGGGACTCCTGCTCGAATCGCCGATGCACCCGTACCAGGTGTTCACGGAGTTGCGTACGCGCAGCGCGAGCGCCATCAACCGGGGCACGCTGTACGACGTCGTGGAGGCGCTGGCCGCGGCGGAGTGGATCGCTCCACAGGGCACCGAGCGCAGCGGCAACCGCCCCGAACGGACCGTCTACGCGCTCACCGGCGCCGGCCGCGACGAGCTGGTGCGCAGGCTGGACAGCCGGATCCGGGAGCCGAAGCGGGAGTTCCCCGAGTTCCTCGGCGCGATCGCCTACGTCGGCGCGCTCGGGCCCGACGGCGCGGTCGCCGCGCTGGCCGAGCGCGCGCGGCGGTTGTCCGAACGGGCCGACGCCGATCAGGAGCGGCTGGCCGCGGTGCTGGACAGCGGCGTGCCGCGCCTGCACGTCATCGAGGCCGAGTACGCGCTCCACCAGACCCGCGCCGAGATCGCGTGGGTCGAGAACCTCGTCGCCGAAATCCGCGGCGGCTCACTGACCTGGCCGTGAAAGGACCGACCATGCTCTTCGGCATCTACCCCGGCGGCGTCACCGGAACCGACTCCGGCCAACTGACCAGTGGACCACCCGACGATCCGGCGCGGATCACCCAGGCGCTCACCGCGTTGCGGGAACGGGGACCGTTCCTCGTGCGCGCCTACCTCGGGTTCGATGACTCCACTCCGGACGGTCCACACGCGACAGTCACTCCGGCCGGAGCCGCGCGGTACACCGGAAACGGCCGCGTGCTGGACCTCGTCGCGCAGTACCAGTCGCCGAGCGGTGATGTGGACGGCTACCGCGCGTTCGTGCGGCGGCTGGTCGAGCAGTACGGCGCGGTCACCGGCACGCTGCAGATCGCCGAGGAGCCGAACGTGCCGGACAACCCGGTGCTCGACGGCTACTACCCGCGCGTGATCGAAGCGATCGTGGCCGGTGTCGCGGCGGCCAAGGAGCGGGCGGCGGAACTCGGGCACGATCTGCGGGTCGGCTTCAACACCACGCCGCTGTTCGGGCCGGGCGCGTCGTTCATCGCGGATCTGGCGCAGGCAGGCGGCGCGGAGTTCGTGCGCCAGGTGGACTACGTCGGCCTGGACTTCTTCCCGGACGTCTTCCGGCCGGTCGGCCCGGCCGAGCTGGGCGCGGCGGTGGCGGGCCTGCTGCGCCACCACCGCGAGAACGTCCTCGCGCCGGCCGGTTTCGGTGACGTCCCGCTGCACATCACCGAGCACGGCTGGCCGACCGGCCCGGACCGACCGGCCGAGCGGCAGGCCGAAGTGGTGGAGACGGTCGTCCGGGCCGCCGCGGACGCGGGCGTGAGCTGCTACACCCACTTCTCCCTGCGCGACGCCGACAGCGCCCAGCCCGGCCTGTTCCACCAGTTCGGCCTGCTGCGGGACGACTACACCCGCAAGCCCGCCTTCGACACCTACCGGAAGCTGATCGCCGAGTTCACCAGGTGACCGGCAGTTCGTGCACCCCGTAGATGTTCATGTCGGTGCGCAGCTTCACCTCGTTCGCGGGGATGGCGAGCCGGAGGTCCGGGAAGCGGCGCAGCAGCCCGCCGAACCCGGCACGCATCTCCAGGCGGGCCAGCTGCTGGCCGAGGCACTGGTGGACGCCGTGCCCGAAGGACATGTGACCGCGGGCGTTGCGGTGCACGTCCAGGGCGTCGGGTTCGTCGAAGCGCCGGGGGTCGCGGTTGGCGGACAACAGCGAGACCACCACCGTCGACCCCTGCGGGATCGTTTCGCCGCCGAGTTCGAGGTCCTCGGTGGCGTAGCGGTAGAAGACGTCGGCGACGGACAGGTAGCGCAGGAGTTCCTCGACCGCCCCGGGCACCAGTTCCGGGTTCGCCCGGAGTTCGGCCATCTGCTCGGGGTGCTCCAGGAGCGCGAAGGTGCCCAGCCCCAGCATGTTGGCGGTGGTCTCGTGCCCGGCGAGCAGCAGCAGGAAGGCGATGCCGGTCAGCTCCTCGATGCTGAGGTCGTCCTGGCGGGCCAGGTCGGACAGGATGTCCTCGCCGGGCTCGGCGCGCTTGCGGGTGACCAGCTCGCCCAGGTACCCGGTCAGCGCGCCGACCACGGCGATCTTCTCCTCCAGCCCGATGTCCTTGACCATGAACCGCGCGGCGTTGTGCTGGAAGGTCTCCCGATCCTCGTAGGGCACGCCGAGCAGCTCGCAGATCACCAGCGACGGCACCGGCAGCGCGAACTCCTTGACCAGGTCGACCGGCGGGGCGAGGCGCGCCATCTCGTCCAGGTGCCGCTCGGCGATCTCCTTGATGTGCTCTTCCAGTTGCTTCATCCGCTTGACCGTGAAGGCGCCGGTGAGCCTGCGCCGCAGCCGGGTGTGGTCCGGCGGGTCCATCGAGATGAACATGCCGGGCATCTGCGGGGACGGCTCGGTCTGCGGCGGCATGCCCGGGGTCGGGTACGGCACGTGGATGATGCCGAGGTCCAGGCGGGAGCTGAACCGGGTGTCGGCCAGGACCTGGCGGACCTCGTCGTAGCCGGTGACGAGCCAGCCCTCGTGGCCGTCCGGGAAGACCAGCGGGCAGACCGGGCGGGACTCGCGCAGGCGGGTGAACTCGCCGGGCGGGTCGAAGGGGCCGGCGTCGCGATCCGTGGGCAGGCCGTTCGGGATGGGAACCGTCTGAGTCACCGGATGTCCTTTCGTGGCGGTTGCTGCGTCCCACGATCACCGGCCGTGCTGACACGAGGCTGACACGGCTCTGACATCACGATCGGGGCCGGTCGGCGAGCTTGAGCCACACGACACCGGCGATGATCACGGTGAGCCAGCACGCCTTGGCCAGGGTGAGGGTCTCGTCGAAGAAGACCGGGCCGAGCAGCGCGGCCCCGGCGGCGCCGATACCCGCCCAGACCGCGTAGCCGATGCCCACGTCGATGGTGCGCAGGGCGAGGCTCAGGGCGAACAGCGTCAGCAGGAAGAAGACGACCGCGACGAGCGACCAGGAGAGCACGGTGAAGCCCTGGCTGCCGCCCACGGACAGCGCGTAGCCGATTTCGAAGACGCCGGCGAGCAGGAGGACGAGCCAGGCCCGGGCGCGGCGGGTGGTGGTGTTCGTGCGCGTGGCGGTGCCGGTCGACATGTCAGGCCACCCCGCTCAGCTGGAGGCCGACGACGCCGGCGATGACGGCGGCGATCCCGGCGATCTTGCGCCAGTCGAGACGCTGGCCGAAGAGGAGCACGCCGAGGACGACGATCCCGACGCCGGCGACGGAGGTCCAGATCGCGTAGCCGACGCCGACGTCGAAGGTCAGCAGCGCCAGGCTGAGCAGGTAGGTGGCGATGCCACCGCTGACCAGCGTGGCGACGGTCCAGCCGGGCCGGGTGAAGCCCTGGGCCTTGCCCGCGGAGATGGCGACGGTGATCTCGAAGATGACCGCGACACCGAGGTAGAGCCAATGCACGGCGGATGTCCTTTCACGGGGGTGGGTTGCGTGTGCGGCCCCTATCGTGAAACTTGACACCGGTGTCAATTGCAAGAGTCGGACGGTCTGGAGGAGGCCTGATGCGCATCGGTGAGCTGGCCGACGCCACCGGGGTCAGCACCCGGTCCCTGCGGTACTACGAGGAGCAGGCCCTCATCCGCTCCGAGCGCACCCCCGGCGGGTGGCGCGACTTCGACAGCTCGATGGTCGAGCGGGTCGTCCTGATCCAGCACCTGTTCGCGGCCGGCCTGTGCAGCGCCACGATCAACGAACTGCTGCCCTGCCTGGAAGCCCCGCCCGAGGAACGCACGGGGGCGATGGAGGAGTTGCTCGCCCAGCAGGCCGAGCGCCTGGAGGCCAAGCGCCGGGACATCGAGCGCGAGCTGGACATCCTGCGGGCGCTGCGCAACGAGACGGCGCTGCCCGGCCACGCGGCTTGATCAGCGCCGCTGTGCCTTCGACTCGGCGCGGCAAGGCGCTCAGTTCAGGCGCAGTTTGGGCTTGTGCTCCAGGTGGGACAGCCCGTTCCAGGCGAGGTTGACCAGGTGCGCGGCGACCTCGTCGCGCTTGGGGCGGCGCGCGTCGAGCCACCACTGGCCGGTCAGGGCGACCATGCCGACGAGCGCCTGCGCGTAGAGCGGCGCCAGCTTGTCGTCGTAGCCGCGGGCGTCGAACTGCTGCGCGAGGATGTGCTCGACCTGCATCGCGATGTCGTTGAGCAGCGTCGAGAACGTGCCGGAGACGCTGGCCACCGGCGAGTCGCGGACCAGGATGCGGAAGCCGTCGTGCGACTCCTCGACGTAGGACAGCAGCGCGCCGGCCGCCTGCTCGAGCATCGCCCGCGGGTGCCCACCGTACAAAGTGGACACCATGCGGTCGAGCAGGGACTGCATCTCGCGGTCGACGACGACCGCGTAGATGCCTTCCTTGCCACCGAAGTGCTCGTACACCACGGGCTTGGAGACGTTGGCCCGGTGGGCGATCTCCTCGATGGAGGTACCGTCGAAGCCCTTCTCGGCGAAGAGCTTGCGGGCGACGTCGAGCAGTTGCTGCCGGCGTTCCGCGCCCGTCATCCGGACGCGTGACACCGGCCCCGGAGGCCGCACCCCGGTGGCCTCACGCTTCGCTCGACGTCGTCCCGCCACTCGGAGAGACTATTCGGTTGCCAGGCGGGCGAGCCGCTGCGGGGTGGGCCAGCGCACGTTGTGCACCCACCCGAGCTTCTCGAACGCCCAGATCACGCGGGCGGAAATGTCGATCTGCCCGCGCTTGACACCGTGCCGCGCCGAGGTCGGGTCGGCGTGGTGCAGGTTGTGCCACGACTCGCCGAAGGACAGGATCGCCAGCGGCCAGAAGTTGGCGGACTTGTCCCGCGCCGCGAACGGCCGCTCGCCGATCATGTGGCAGACCGAGTTGACCGACCAGGTGACGTGGTGCAGCACGCACACCCGCACCAGACCGGCCCAGAAGAACGCGGTGACCGCGCCCCAGAACGACCAGGTGATCAGGCCGCCGAGCAGGGCGGGCAGGGTCAGCGTGAGCAGGGTCCACAGCGGGAACAGCTCGTCGACCTTCTTGATGGCCGGGTCCTTGAGCAGGTCCGGCGCGAAGCGCTCGGCGTTGCTCGTGTCCCGCTCGAACAGCCAGCCCATGTGGGCGTGCCAGAAGCCCTTGGCGATCGCCAGCGGCGAGGTGCCGAAGGCCCACGGCGAGTGCGGGTCGCCGTCGCGGTCGGAGAACGCGTGGTGGCGCCGGTGGTCGGCGACCCAGGTGATCACCGGGCCCTGCACCGCGAAGCTGCCCGCGATGGCCAGCGCCACGCGCAGCCACGGCTTGGCCTTGAACGAGCCGTGCGTGAAGTAGCGGTGGTACGAGACGGTGATCCCGAGACCGCTGATGACGTAGAAGGCTATGAACAGCCCGACGTCCACCCAGCTCAGTCCCCACCCCCAAGCGAATGGCACGGCGGCGATGAGCGCGGCCAGCGGGAGTATCACGCCGAGGTAGACCGAGAACTGAACACCGGCGCCTCGCTGACCGGCGATGACCGGCTTCGGGCCCTTGGTCTGAGGTGGTTCCATGACCGGAGTGGATGTCATGCGCAACACTTCTTCCTACCTGGGAAAACCTACAAAGGTCTGCCTTACCTACGTTTCCGTAAGTTACGGTACAGGAGGTTTTGCCCCCTGGGGAGACGTCTAAACACCCGACTCAACCCCAGGACTGGCGCGGTTTTCCGATGTCGCTATCCTGACCAGGCACGATCCGCCGTGGTGTAATTGGCAGCACCTCAGATTTTGGTTCTGATAGTTCAGGTTCGAGTCCTGGCGGCGGAGCTGCCGTGCCCTACCCCGACGTGCCCGAAGGGGGTGCGCCACGCTGCAAGGCGAGAGCGGACAGAAGACCAGGCGGCCGGCACTGGCCGAGCTCTCCGATGCCTGGCTGGCCGGGCGCGCCCGGGAACTGATCGCGGCCGTGCAGCACACCGAGCACGGCGAGCAGCTGGAGATCGTCCGCACGATGGACGAGCTGCTCGACGAGGCCCAGCGCCGCGGCGAACCGGTCCTGGTGTCCCAGCTCCTGCGGGCCGCCGCGCTGGGACGGCTGGTCACCCGCGGTCTCGCGGCCGAGGCCGAGCCCCTGCTCGACGAGATGCTGGCCCACACCCGCCGCCACGGCCTGGCGCTGTTCCGCGCCGACGCGCACGCGCTGCGCGGCCGCCGTCTCGTACTGGCCAAGCAGGAGGACGCGGCGCTGACCGAGATCGCCCGCGCGCTGGCGATCCTGGACGACTCGAACTCCCCGGACATGCACATGTCCCGCCGGGAGTGGGCCAAGACGCAGTCCAGCGCGCTGGTCGACTGCTGGATCGTGCTGAACCAGCTGGGCGTGTACGAGGCGGCCGAGGAGGTCATCGCCCGCGCCCACCAGGCCATCCGCGAGACCGCGGGCCCGCACGAAATCACCCTGCAGCTGATGAACCGCATCAAGATGCTGCTGGGCTGGGGCTTGCGGCTGGAGCGCGTCGAGCGGCACGAGGAGGCCGCGGCCAAGTTCAGCACGGCCGCGTCGATGGCGGTCGCGGTCGAGGCGCCGTTCGCCGAGTCGCTGTTCCCGCGGCGGATCGGCGTGCCTGCCGTGGACCAGGTCGGCGTGCTCGCGGCGGCTCTCGCGCTGGCCGCGCCGGACGGTTCGCACGCCGACCGGCTGCAGCGGCTGCTGATCGAGCCGGGCTACCCGCACGAGCAGGTCATCGTCACGATCGCGCTGGCCCGCTGCCTGGAGCAGACCGGCCAGCGCGACGACGCGCTCAAGGCGCTGTACGCGACCAAGCTCAACCTCGCCGAGGACAACTCGATGCCGTCGATGCGCCTGCACCTGATGCGGGAGATCGCGCGGCTGGACAGCGAGGCCGACAGCGAGGCGTCGCGTTCGCTGGCGGAGTACTCGGCCGCGCTGGAGGTCGAGCTGTGGCACATGCGCGAGTCGCAGCTGGCGACCCTGGACACCCGCCGCGAGCACGAGCGGCTGTCCGCGCAGCACGGCGCGATCAGCCAGCAGGCGCTGCAGGACCCGCTGACCGGCCTGCCCAACCGGCGTGCGCTCGACGAGCACCTGCGCACGCTGTCCGCGTCGACCACCGCCCAGCCGCTCGCGGTCGCGCTGATCGACCTGGACGGCTTCAAGGGCGTCAACGACCAGCACTCGCACGCGGAGGGCGACGACGTGCTGCGCGTGGTCGCCTCGACGCTGCGGGACGCGCTGCGCGGCGACGACATCGTGGCCCGCTACGGCGGTGACGAGTTCGTCGCGCTGCTGCCCGGGGCGCCGGTGTCGGCGGCCAAGCAGGCGCTCGGCCGCGCGGTCACCGCGGTCGACTCGCTGCCCCACCACCTCTCGCACGGGGTCACCCTGTCGGTGGGCCTGGTGTCGCTGCGCCCGCAGGAGCGCGCCGACCAGGTGCTGGCCCGTGCCGACGCGGCGATGTACCAGGCGAAACGCGGCGGCGGGAACCAGGTGGCGACGGCCCAGTCGGCGGCGGGCGAGCCCCATACCGCAGAGGCGGAACCCGGCCCGGACGGCGACCCGGAGTCGGCTGCCGGGGAAGACACGTAGGATCGGGCCCCGCCACCACCCGTCCCGGATTCGTTGGGAGTGCCGTGACCGGCCCGCTGAGCACCGTCATCCTCGCCGCGGGCGAGGGCACCCGGATGCGTTCGAACACCCCGAAGGTGCTGCACCCGCTGGCCGGGCGACCGCTGGTCGAGCACGCCGTCCGGGCCGCAGCCGGGCTCTCGCCGGACCACCTCGTGGTCGTCGTGGGACACGGCCGGGAGGCCGTCGCCGAGCACCTGGGCACGGTCGGCGAGGCGCTGGGGCGGCCGGTCGCGACCGCGGTGCAGGAGAAGCAGAACGGCACCGGCGACGCCGTTTCGTGCGCCTTGTCCGTTCTGCCCGAAGGACTTTCGGGCACGGTCGTCGTCAGCTACGGCGACGTCCCGTTGCTGGACACCGAAACCCTGGCCGCGCTGCTGGCCGAGCACCGCGAGAACGGCCACGCGGTGACCGTCCTGACCTCCGTGGTCGCCGACCCGACCGGCTACGGCCGGATCGTGCGCGACCCGGCCGGCGCGGTCACCGCGATCGTCGAGCAGAAGGACGCCACGCCCGAGCAGCTGGAGATCGACGAGATCAACTCGGGGGTGTACGCGTTCGACGCGGCCGTCCTCGCCGACGCGCTGACCCGGCTGTCCACCGACAACGCGCAGGGCGAGCTGTACCTGACCGACGTGCCGGCGATCGCCCGCGGCGACGGCCGTGGCGTGGGCGCGCTCGTGGTGGACGACCCCTGGCTGACCGAGGGGGTCAACGACCGCATCCAGCTCGCCGCGATCGGCGCCGAGCTGAACCGCCGCCTGGTGCAGCGCTGGCAGCGCGCCGGGGTCACCGTGGTGGATCCGGCGTCGGTGTGGCTGGACGTGGGCGTCGAGCTGGCCCGTGACGTCGTGATCGAGCCGGGCGTGCAGCTCAAGGGCGCGACGAAGGTCGGCGAGGGCGCGGTGATCGGGCCGGACACCACGCTGACCAACGTGACCGTCGGCGCCGGCGCCCAGGTGGTCCGCACGCACGGCTACGACTCCGAGATCGGCGAGGGCGCGAGCGTCGGCCCGTTCGCCTACCTGCGGCCGAACACCAAGCTGGGCACCAAGGGCAAGATCGGCACGTTCGTCGAGACCAAGAACGCCGACATCGGCACCGGCACGAAGGTGCCGCACCTGACCTACGTCGGGGACGCGACGATCGGGGAGTACAGCAACATCGGCGCGTCCAGCGTCTTCGTCAACTACGACGGCGTGCGCAAGCACCACACCACGATCGGCTCGCACGTCAAGACCGGGTCGGACAACATGTTCGTCGCGCCGGTCACCGTTGGTGACGGTGCGTACTCGGGCGCTGGCACTGTGATCAGGCGGAACGTCCCACCGGGGGCGCTGGCGGTGTCGACTGGACCACAGCGCAATATTGAAGGCTGGGTGCCTCGCCGCCGGCCGGGCACCCCTGCGGCGGAGGCGGCTCAGGCCGCGCTCGCCGCGCAGGAAAACCAGGAAGAGACCGAGCGGGAGTCGTCTGATGAGTCCTAAGTCCGGCACGCCGAAGAAGAACCTCATGCTCTTCTCCGGCCGCGCACACCGGGAACTCGCGGAGGAGGTCGCGCAGCACCTCAACGTGACGATCACCCCGCAGACGGCGCACACGTTCGCCAACGGCGAGCTGTTCGTGCGCTTCGAGGAATCGGTCCGGGGCACGGACGCCTTCGTCATCCAGAGCCACACCACGCCCATCAACGAGTGGGTGATGGAGCAGCTGATCATGGTGGACGCGCTCAAGCGGGCCAGCGCCAAGCGCATCACCGTGGTCATGCCGTTCTACCCGTACGCGCGGCAGGACAAGAAGCACAAGGGCCGCGAGCCGATCTCGGCCCGGCTGATCGCCGACCTGTTCAAGACCGCGGGCGCCGACCGGATCATGACGGTCGACCTGCACACCGCGCAGATCCAGGGCTTCTTCGACGGGCCGGTGGACCACCTGTTCGCGCAGACCCTGCTGGCCGACCACATCAAGAAGACCTACGGCGACGCCGACATCGCCGTGGTCTCGCCGGACTCGGGCCGCGTGCGGCTGGCCGAGAAGTGGGCCGCGCAGCTGGGCGACCGGCCGATCGCGTTCATCCACAAGACGCGTGACCCCGACAAGCCGAACCAGGCCGTGGCCAACCGCGTCGTCGGCCAGGTCGAGGGCAAGCTGTGCATCCTGGTGGACGACATGATCGACACCGGTGGCACGATCGTGAAGGCCACCGACGCGCTGCTCGCCGAGGGCGCCGCGGACGTCGTCATCGCGACCACGCACGGCATCCTGTCCGACCCGGCCACCGAGCGGCTGTCCAACTGCAAGGCGCGCGAGGTCATCGTCACCAACTCGCTGCCGATCGCGCCGGAGAAGCACTTCGCGAACCTGACGGTCCTGTCGATCGCGCCGCTGCTGGCGGAGGCGATCCAGCAGGTGTTCGAGGACGGCTCGGTCACCAGCCTCTTCGACGGCAACGCCTGAGTTCTCCCCCGGGCCTTCCGCCGCTGGCGAAACCAGCGGCGGAAGGCCCGTTCCGTTCGTAGCGTCGGGGCATGACCGACTTCCGTTTCGGTGTTTCCCTGCGGTTCCTGACCGGGCGTGACGACTGGGCGGCCAAGTGCCGTCGCGCCGAGGAGCTGGGCTACGACACCATCACCATCCCCGACCACCTGGGCATGCCGGCCCCGTTCCCGGCTCTGGTGGCGGCCGCCCAGGCCACCGAGCGGGTGCGGGTCGGGCACCTGGTGCTCAACGCGCCCTTCTACAACCCGGTGCTGCTGGCCCGCGAGATCGAATCGACCGCGTTGCTCACCGGCGGCCGGCTGGACGTCGGGCTCGGGTCCGGGCACATGAAGTCCGAGTTCGACGACGCCGGGCTGCGGTTCGCGCCGCCCGCCGAGCGGATCGAGCACCTGGCCCGGACCGTGGACGTGCTGCGGGACCGCCTGGACGACGTGCCGCCGCTGCTGATCGCGGGCAACAGCGACGGGGTGTTGCGGCTGGCCGCGGAGCACGCCGACATCGTCGGCTTCGCCGGGCTGAAGCACGCGCGGGGCTTCCCGCCGGGCACGTTCGACCTGGCCGGCGCGGACGAGCTGGACGAGCGGGTGGGGTTCGTGCGGTCGGCGAACACGCGGCCGCTGGAGTTCAACATGCTGATCCAGAACGTCGTGGTGGCCGACGATCCGGTGCCCGCGCTGACGGAGTGGCTCGCCGACGAGCCCGCCGAGCTGGGCTGGTCGGCGGAGCGGCTGGTGGCGGCGCCGCTGGCGCTGGCCGGGACGCCGGAGGAGATCGCCGCGAAGATCCGGGCGATGCGGGACCGGTGCGGGTTCACCTACTTCACGGTGTTCGAGATGTTCCTGGAGGAGTTCGCGCCGGTGATCGCGCTCCTACGGTCCTAGCTCGGCGGCGACGTCCCGTTTGAGCGCGTCCGGGTCGACGACGGCGACGGGTTCGGCGGTCACCGACGGTGCGGCCTGGAGCCTGGTCGCACCGTCGGTGCGGGGCAGGGTGAACTTGACCGAGCAGGAGACGTCGGCGGCGGTGTCCAGGGGCAGCACGACCTCCCGTGCGCAGGTGCGGGCGCCGAGGGCGTCGGAGGTGACGGTCGAGGTCAGGTTGATGCGGGCGGCGGCGCTGGGGGCCGCGCCGAGCAAGCGGTTGTCGACGCGGACGGTGTCCGTGCAGGCGCCGTTGGCCGCGCAGCGCAGGTCGTGGTCGGTGACCCGTGCGGCGACGACCGGCCCGGCGATGAGGGGCTGTCCGAGGCCGGCGACTTCGTCGTCGAGCCGGTCACGCAGGCCGGGCAGGTGCACGTCGCCGAGTGCGATCTCGTGCGGCCCGAGTTCGCCGGCGACCGGCCCGAGGAACGCGGGCGGGAAGCCGAGGACGCGGTGGGGCGAGGTGGCGGTGACGCGCAGCCCGGCGAGGTCGAACACGTCGCCCACCCGCACCGGTGGCACACCGCGCGGCAGGGCGGCCCGCAGCGCGGCGGCGACCACCTGCGGCGGCAGGAGACGCCCCGGGTCGAACGGCATGCCGCGGTCGGCCCTGGTCCACTGGGCACCGAACCGCTCCGCGCGGGGCGCGGACATGCCCTGGCGCTGCCAGTGGGCCGGGGAGGCGCGGACGTAGAGGGAGCCCCCCACGCGGAGGGCCTGGACGGGTTCGTCGCCGAGCCGGAACCGCCCCTCGGCGAGCCCACCCTTGGTGACGACCAGGGTGGTATCGCCCACCCGATAGGCGACGGCCGGTTCAGCAGCGAGAGCCGACAGAGCGGAGTCGACGACGGAGAGCGGATCCGGCGCCGCGGGACGCGGGGGAGCCTCACAGGAGACGAGCAGAACGAGGACGAGCACCGCGAGACCGCGCAGGCGCATCCGACCCCTCGCTCCCCACTGGAACGGCAGTTGTGAATGAGACGCACATTCAGGTTCCAGAGTTCCTGACCGAAGAAGCTGTCATCCGATCGGTGCACGCAGAAGGTAGAAACCACCGACGAACCGGCACCCGGCAACGCAAGAAGACCGACCACGCCCCGGACCTCCCCCGCTCCCCGATCCACAGCCGATCTTTGGTCGCCGACCAGGCGTGTCAAGGTACTCTTTCCCGCCTTGACACGACTGCTCGCGACCGAAACACAATCCGGAATCGGGGGCGGGGGAGGTCGGCACCCAAGGCGACCGTCCGGCGCCGTAGGCGCCCCCGCCCGAAGGGCGACTCCGCCCGGGTTCGTGCGCTTGCGACCCCACCGCGCCCTTGCCGCGCCGGGTGATTACACTGAACAGGTTGTCTCGGCGAGGCGGGCTCCATGCTGCACCCGGTGCCCGACGTGATCGACGCGGCGGCTTGAGGTCCGCTGCTCGAGCATGTCCGTGGAACTCGCCGCCGGTACGACCACCCGCCATCTGCGCCGCCACGCAAAATGTTTGAAGGAGTGCTACACCGTGTCCGAGGTACGTCTGTCCGCCGAGCCCCGCACCGAGTTCGGCAAGGGCGCCGCGCGCCGCACCCGTCGCGCCGGCAAGGTTCCCGCCGTGCTGTACGGCCACGGTACCGACCCCCGTCACCTGGCCCTGCCCGCTCTGGAGTTCGCCCGCGTCATCCGTGAGAACGGCAGCAACGCCGTCCTCACCCTCAACCTCGACGGCGACACCGAGCTGGCCCTGACCAAGACGGTCACCGTGCACCCGATCAAGAACTACATCGAGCACGTCGACCTGCTGGTCGTCCAGCGGGGCGAGAAGGTCACCGTGGACGTCCCGGTCGTGCTGACCGGCGACCCGGCCCCGGGCACCTTGCAGGTGCAGGAGGTCGACACCCTGTCCATCGAGGTCGAGGCCCTGCACATCCCGGAGCAGTTCGAGGTGTCCATCGCGGGCGCCGAGGCCGGCACCCAGATCCTCGCCTCGCAGGTCACCCTGCCCGCCGGTGCTGTCCTGCTGACCGACCCGGAGAGCCTGGTCGTCGCGGTCAACGAGGCGCAGGCCACCTCCGCGGAGCCCGCCGAGGAGACCGGCGAGGAGCCGGCCGAGAGCACCGAAGAGTAAGTGAGTTCGGACGTCCCCGGGGCCGGCGAGCAGGTTCTGCTCGTCGGCCTCGGCAATCCCGGCCCGCGTTATGCCGGCAACCGGCACAACGTGGGCTTCATGGTGCTCGACGAACTCGCCGCCCGCGTCGGCGGCAAGTTCAAGACCCACAAGTCCGGCGCCGAGGTCCTGGAGGGCCGCCTCGCCGGGCGCCGTGTCGTGCTGGTCAAGCCGCGGTCGTTCATGAACGTCTCGGGCGGCCCGGTGGCCGGGGCGGCGAAGTTCTACAAGGTCGACCCGAGCGGTGTGGTCGTCGTGCACGACGAGCTGGACCTGCCGTTCGGCGGGCTGAAGCTCAAGCTCGGCGGCGGCGAGGGCGGCCACAACGGGCTGCGGTCGATCAGCAAGTCGCTCGGCACGCGTGACTACTACCGCGTGCGTTTCGGCATCGGGCGGCCGCCGGGCCGGATGGACCCGGCCGATTTCGTGCTCAAGGACTTCTCGTCGGTCGAGCGCAAGGACCTCCCGCTGGAGCTGGACCGGTGCGCCGACGCCGTCGAGGCGCTGATCGGCAAAGGGCTGACGGCGGCCCAGAACGACTTCCACGCTGGGTGAACGGTGGTCACCCACAGGTGTGGGTCACACCGCTCTATGGAGTTCCAGGGGCACGAATGCCCTTCCGGAGGTTTGATCCGGCAGCTAGGACGGGATTAGGGAAGTTGTCCCGACCACGCTGAACTGGAGTACTCCTCATGTCCCTTTCCGCCGAAGACGTTTATCGAGTCGAGTTCGGTAACGCCCCCATCGGCCGGCGCGGGTACGCCAAGCACGAGGTCGACGAGTTCGTCGAGCGCATCGCCAGGACCCTGGCCGGCGAGGACGACCTGACGGCCGCCGAGGTGCATCACGTCATGTTCAGCAAGCCCCTGCTCGGCAAGCGGGGCTACGACGAACGCGAGGTCGACGAGTTCCTCGACCAGGTGGAAGACGAGTTCGCCCGCCGCGGCGGCCGCCCCTACCCGGTGCCCGAGGCGCGGACCGTGACGCAGGCGACCGCCCCGCGCACGGAAGGCGCCCCGACCGAGATCCCCAAGGTGACCCTCCCGGACTGACCCGACCGCAGAACTCACGCGCACGACCGCAGAACTCGCGCACAGGAACGCAGAACTCGCACGCACGAAGGTGGGACACGCGCACAGGAACGCAGAACTCGCGCACAGGAACGCAGAACTCGCACGCCGGAAGGTGGGACACGCGCGCCCGAAGGTGGGACACGCGCGCAGGAGCGTGGGACTCGCGCACCCCGCGAGTCCCACACTCCGGGCCGCGAGTTCCACGCTCAGCGCCGCGAGTTCCACGCTCAGCGCCGCGAGTTCCACGCTCAGCGCCGCGAGTTCCACGCTCAGCGCCGCGAGTTCCACGCTCAGCGCCGCGAGTTCCACGCTCAGCGCCGCGAGTTCCACGCTCAGCGCCGCGAGTTCCACGCTCAGCGCCGCGAGTTCCACGCTCAGCGCCGCGAGTTCCACGCTCAGCGCCGCGAGTTCCACGCTCAGCGCCGCGAGTTCCGCGCTCGGCGCGGCGAGTTTCACCGTCGCGGCGGGTGGGGTGTCGTCAGGAGGTGGCGTTCCGCGCGATCGCCTCGGCGTACTGCACCGCCGTCGCCGCTCGTTTGACCTTTCCGGACGGTGTCTTGGGCAGGCTGCCGGCCGGCAGGACGACCACCGCGTACGGCCGGGCGTCCACCGCGTCGCGGACCCGGGCCGCGACCTCCTTCTGCAGCCGCCGCTCGGCTTCGGCATCACCCGCCAGCTTCGACTCCAGCACCACCGCGAACCGCTCCCGCCGCGTCCCGGCGTCAATCCGCACGGCCACCGCGTTGCCCGCCCGCACCCCCTCCACCGAGGTCGCGGCGCGCTCGATGTCCGTCGGGTAGATGTTGCGGCCGCCCATGATGATGACGTCCTTGCGCCGCCCGCAGATCACGATCTGCCCGTCGACCAGGTACCCGAGGTCGCCGGTCGCGAGCCAGCCGTCCGCGTCCTGCGTCGGCTTCGGGCCCTCCATCGTCAGGTACCCGGGCGTCACGGCCGGCCCGGTCAGCTGGATCTCCCCCACCTCGCGGTCACCGAGCACCTTGCCGTTGTCGTCGACAATCCGCGCCTCCAGCCCGTCCAGCGGACGGCCCAGCACGGCGAACGAGCGGACCTCCTCGGTCCCGCGGCGCGGATCGCCCTCGGGCACCGGCACCGCGCGGTTGTCCGTCTCCAGCGCGTCGGCCTCGATGACGTCCAGCGTCAGGCCGGTGAACAGCGGCGCGAACGACACCGCGAGCGTCGCCTCGGCCATGCCGTAGGCGGGGAACACGCACTCCGGCGGCATCTTGAACCGGGCGCCGCCGTCGACGAACGCCTGCACGGCGGACTCGTCGATCGGCTCGGCGCCGTTGAGCGCGATCCGCAGCGTGGACAGGTCGTAAGCGTTTTCGTCCTCGACCCGCGCGAGCCGCTTGCCCACGATCGCGTACGCGAAGTTCGGCGCGGCGGTCGTGGTGGCGCGGTACTTGCTGATCAGCTCGGGCCAGATCAGCGGGCCGGTGAGGAACTCCGCCGGGGTGATCTTGATCAGCTCGACGCCGAACGTCATCGGCACGGTCAGGAACCCGA
Source organism: Amycolatopsis thermalba (assembly GCF_003385215.1). Lineage (GTDB taxonomy): Bacteria > Actinomycetota > Actinomycetes > Mycobacteriales > Pseudonocardiaceae > Amycolatopsis_E > Amycolatopsis_E thermalba. The sequence goes on from NZ_PQHW01000009.1 coordinate 86,922, forward strand.
CCATGCCCATGTCGTGGAAGGTGGGCAGCCAGGACACCATGATGTCCTCGGCGAAGTCGAACTCCGCCCGCTCCACCATGGCCTTGACGTTGGTGTAGAGGTTGCCGTGGGTGATCCGCACGGCCTTCGGGTCGGCGGTCGAGCCGCTGGTGAGCTGCAGCAGCGCCAGGTCGTCCTCGCCGCGCGGCACCGGCTCGGCGATCGGCTCGCCGTCGAACAGGTCGGTGATCATCCGGAACCCGATCTCGTGCTCGGTGAGCACCGGCGCGAGCGCGTCGAACGGCTCACCGAGGACGACGAGCTTCGCGTCGATCATGCCCAGCACCTTGACGGTGTCCTCGGCCCACAGCGCGAGGTCGGTGCGCGGGGTGGGCTGGTGCAGCATCGTCACGCTGCCCCCGGCGAGCCACACCGCCTGCACCGTCGGCGCGATCAGGGCCGGCGCCCCGGCCAGGACGGCGACGGCGCTGCCCGGTTCCAGTCCCCCGGCGACCAGCGCGCCGGCCATGCGCCGGGCCTGCTCGTGGACCTCGGCCCAGGTCCGGCGGACCGGTTCCTTCGGCTCCCCGGTGACCATGCCACGCAACTGACCACCCTCCGCAGCGGTGCGGACGAGCGTCTCCACGAACCGACTCATGGCGCTCACCTTATCGGGGGGCGCGCGAGGCCGGCCGAGATGTCGAGAACCGGGCCGCGGCTCCGATCTCCTGGTGTAGACACCCTATGAGGAGGCACCCGTGAAGTACCTGCTGATCATGCACGTGAACCCCGCCGTCTGGGAGTCGCTGACCGAGGAGGAGCGCACCGCGATCATGACCGGGCACGGACCGTTCATGGACGCGATCCGGGAGTCCGGCGAGTTCATCGGCACCCACGCGCTGGCCGACCCGTCGAACAGCGCCGTCGTGCGGGTGCGCGACGGTGTCCCGGTGGTGACCGACGGCCCGTACCTGGAGGCCAAGGAGTACCTGGGCGGGTACTACCTGGTCGACGTCGAAAGCCGGGAACGCGCCCTGGAGCTGGCCGCGATGATCCCGGACGCCGAGGTCGACGGCCTGGGCATCGAGGTCCGTCCGGTGATGTTCTCGGCGGGCACGGAGATGTGAGACCCGGTGCCGGGCGGGAGCGGCCCGCCCGGCACCGGCTCGTCAGGCGGCCCGGGAGCCGGCCGAGGCCACGCCCAGCCAGGTGTGCGGGTTGCCCTGCCAGCACCAGCCGAGCTTCGGCGCCCGCTTGCTGATCCAGATCGCCGGCACCCGCCGGTCCCCGCAGCGCGAACCACCCAGCGAGAAGCACTTGTTCTTGACCAGCACCTCCGGGAAGTGCGTGATCAGGGCGATGCCCTCCTCGATCGTGAGCGGGGTGCGGCCCCGGCCGGCGATCACCGCCATCGCGTCGTCCGGGACGGCACCGCAGAACTCCTCACCGCGCTCGACGTCGAGCAGCAGGTAGGCGTCCGCGGCCGGCAGGTCCACGGTGGCCACGAACCGGTCGAGCGATCCGGGTTCGAAGGAGTGGTCGACGAACCCGGGCAGGCGCCCGTTGTGCAGGGCCGTGCGCGGCATCGTCTCCTCGATCGGGGCGGCCTTGCGGGTCACGACCAGCAGGAACGGCACACGACCCGCGTCCGGGACGGGGTCGCCGGACGGCGCCGCGGCGCGCAGCGGCTCGACCAGGGCCCGGATACCGTCCTCGTCGAGCCCGGCGAGCTCCGGGTAGCCGCGGTCCACCAGGTTGGCGACCTGACGGTCGAATTCGGCGGTCACGCCCGCACCTCCTCGATCGCCGCGATGTCGGCCGGACTGCCCGACATGATCGTCCGCACGTGCCGGGTGACCAGCTCGACCGGCCAGTCCCACCACGCGGCGCGCTCCAGCCGTTCGACGTCCTCCGGGCTGTACCGGGCGCGGACCGGCCGGGCCGGGTTGCCGCCGACGATCGTGTACGGCGGCACGTCGGCGGTGACGACCGCGCCCGCGGCGATGATCGCGCCGTTGCCGATCCGCACGCCGGGCATGACGGTCGCGCCGTAGCCGAACCAGACGTCGTTGCCCACCACCGTGTCGCCCCGGCTGGGCATGTTCGTGACGAGGTCCAGTGTGGACTCCGCCCACGCGCCGCCGAACATGGTGAACGGGTAGGTCGACACCCCCATCGTCGGGTGTTCGGCGCCTGCCATCAGGAACCGCGTGCCGGCGGCGATCGCGCAGTACTTGCCGATGATCAGCTTCTCCGGCCCGTAGGCGTAGAGGACGTTGCGGGTTTCGAACTCGGTGGCGGCGTCCGGGTCGTCGTAGTAGGTGAACTCGCCGACCTGGATGCGCGGATCGGTGACCAGGGGTTTCAGGAACACCACGCGCGGGTGCTCGGCGAGCGGGTGGAGCACGGTGGGGTCTGGCACGAACACCTCACAGGAGTAAACTTGCGACCGACGTAAACTTATCCTGTGACCAAGTCGCTTGTCAATATAAAAGTAGGACGGGGGTAAGATTCGCTCATGACCGTCACCGGCCTCCGCGAAGCCAAGAAGCAAGAGACGCGGCAGTTGATCTCCGACCAGGCGACCCGGCTCTTCATTGCGAAGGGCTTCGAGCAGACGACCATCGCGGAGATCGCGGAGGCCGCACGGGTGGCGAAGAAGACGGTGACCAACTACTTCCCGCGCAAGGAGGACCTGGCCTTCGACCACCAGGACGAGTTCGTCGCGAGCCTCGCCCGCACGGTCGCGGCCCGCCGGCCCGGTGAGCCGGCGCTGTCCGCGCTGCGCCGGGATTTCCTGGACGCGGTCGAGCGGCAGGACCCGGTGGCGGGGTTCGCCGGCCCGGAGTTCAGCCGCATGATCGCGGACAGCCCGACCCTCTCGGTGTGCCTGCGCGGGCTGCACGACCAGCGCGAGGCAGCTCTGGCCGCCGCTCTCGCCGACGCGACCGGCGCCACGCCCGGAGACATCACTCCCCGGGCGGCGGCGGCCGTACTCGGTGGGGTGCACCGCGTGCTGTTCGCGCGCATCCAGGAGCTGACGCTGGCCGGCCGCGCCAACCCGGAGATCGCCGCCGTGGTCGGCCCCGAAGCCGAGCAGGCGTTCGCGCTGCTGGAACCCTCACTCGGCGGCTACGCCCGCGCCTGACGGCAATGCGGTGCCCCGGACACCGCCCGGGTGCGGCAACGCACAGCAGCCACGCGCTCTCGCGCATCATGCAACGGCCAAGACATCGGCACCATCCGGCCCGGAGTGGCAGACACCAGCCACCCTGGCGCTCTCCGCCCACAGGGCGGGCTCTTCGCCTGCCCAACGTCACCTCTAAAGATCAAGAGATGTCCTCGCCGGACGGGCAGGCTCCGGGATGACGGGGGAACGTTGTCGGCTCGCCTCGGGTGGGTGGTCGCTGGGTGGTCACCCCGGGCTACTCCACCAGTTCGGAGGTCTCCAGCCAGCGCGCCTCGACGTCCTCGATCTCCGCGCGGACCGTCTTCAGCTCCGTGTTCAGCTCGACCAGCTTGTCCGGGTCGGTGGCGTGCTCGGCCAGCTGCTCGTGCAGCTTGGTCTCCCGCGTGTGCAGCTGGTCCAGCCTGCGCTCCAACCGGGACAGTTCCTTCTGCGCCGCCCGGAACTCCGCCGCGCTGGACGTCTTCGGCGCGGGCTTCGCGGCCACCGGGGTGCGTGCGGCGGCCCGCCGGGACAGGTACTCGTCGATGCCGCCGGGCAGGTGCGTGATCCGGCCGTCGCCGAACAGGGCGTACACCGCATCCGTCACACGTTCCACCAGGTAGCGGTCGTGCGAGACGACGACCATCGTGCCCGGCCAGGAGTCCAGCAGGTCCTCCAGCTGCTGCAGCGTGTCGATGTCCAGGTCGTTCGTCGGCTCGTCGAGCAGCAGCACGTTCGGCTCGGCCATCAGCAGCCGCGCCAGCTGCAGCCGCCGCCGCTCGCCGCCGGAGAGGTCCTCGACCGGCGTCCACTGCCGCGCGGGCGGGAACCCGAGCTTCTCCGCCAGCTGCGACGCCGACAGCTCCTGCTTGCCCAGCACGACCCGTGCCGAGACCTCCTCGACGGCCTCCAGCACGCGCAGCTGCCCGGGCAGCTCGTCCAGCTCCTGCGACAGGTGCGCCAGCCGCACCGTCTTGCCCTCGATCCGCTTGCCCGCGACCGGTTCGCGCTCCCCGGCGAGCAGCTTCAGCAGCGTCGTCTTGCCCGAGCCGTTCACGCCGACCAGCCCGAACCGGTCACCCGGGCCGATCCGCCAGGTCAGGCCCTCGACGACCGGCTTGTCCCCGGCCTTGAGGGTCACGTCCTCCAGCTCCAGCACGGTCTTGCCGAGCCGCCGCTTCGCGAACGACATCAGCTCGGCCCTGTTCCGCGGCTCCGGGACGTCCGCGATCAGCGCCTCGGCCGCCTCGATCCGGTACCGCGGCTTCGACGTGCGGGCCTTCGCGCCGCGCTGCAGCCAGGCCAGTTCCTTGCGCGCGAGGTTGCGCCGCTTCTCCTCCATCGAGGCCGCCAACCGCGCCCGCTCGGCGCGCGCGAAGATCCAGTCCGCGTACCCGCCCTCGTACTGCTCGACGCGGCCGTCGGCGACCTCCCAGGTCCGCCCGCACACCGTGTCCAGGAACCACCGGTCGTGGGTGACGACCACGAGCGCGGACCGCCGCGCCAGCAGGTGGTCGGCCAGCCAGCGCACGCCTTCGACGTCGAGGTGGTTGGTCGGCTCGTCGAGCACCAGCAGGTCCAGGTCGCCGATCAGGGCGGCGGCCAGCGCGACCCGGCGACGCTCCCCACCGGACAGTGTCGCGGTGGGATTGTCCAGCCCCAGCTCGGTGATCCCGAGTCCCTCCACAATGGACCGGACCCGGGCGTCGGCCGCCCACTCGTGCTCGGCGTCGAAACCGGCGAGCACGGCGTCGCGGATCGAACTGCCCTCGGCCAGCTCCGTGCGCTGGGTGACGACCGCGAGCCGCAAGCCGCGAACCTGGCTCACCCGGCCGGAATCCGGCTCGGCGAGTCCGGAGAGGACCTCCAGCAGCGTCGTCTTGCCACCGCCGTTCAGGCCGACGACGCCGATGCGCTCGCCTTCGCCGACGCCGAGCGAGACGTTGTCCAGCAGGGGGCGGACCCCGTAGGACTTCGAGACCGCCTCGAGGTTGATCAAGTTGGCCACTACGCGTGCACCTGCGGAGGAGTGGGTCGGTGTTCGTCGCCGCCGACGAGCCGCGCGCCCGGCACCGGGCCGTGCGCGACCCGGACCGTCCGGCACACCCCGGCCCCGGCCAGCTCGGCCGCGACCTCGAGCGCGGATTCGGCGTCGGCGCACAGGAACGCGCACGTCGGACCGGAACCGGACACGGTGCCGGCCAGCGCGCCGGCGTTCACCCCGGCGCGCAGGGTGCGGCGCAGGCCGGGCCGCAGCGACACCGCGGCGGCCTGCAGGTCGTTGCCGAGCAGCAGGGCCAGCTGACGCGGGTCGCCGGAGGCCAGCGCCTCGACGACGGGCGCGTGCGAGCCGACGCGCGGCGGGTTGCCGGTCTCGCGGAGCCGGTCGAGTTCGGCGTAGACGCGCTCGGTGGACAGCCCGCGCTGGTCGAACGCGAGCACCCAGTGGAAGGTGTGCCGGGACAGCACCGGGACCAGCTGCTCACCGCGGCCGGTGCCCAGCGCGGTGCCGCCGTAGAGCCCGAACGGCACATCCGAGCCGAGCTTCGCGGCGATCCCGGCCAGCTCGTCGCGCCCGATGTCCAGCTTCCACAGCGACGCGAGCGCAACCAGCGTGCCCGCGGCGTCGGCGCTGCCGCCCGCCATACCCCCCGCGACGGGGATCCCCTTGCGGAGGACCACCCGGACGTTCGACGCGCCGTCGGTCTTGCCGACGTGCGCGGCCAGCGCCTCGACCGCGCGCCAGGCGAGGTTGCTGGCGCCGGTGGGCACGACCTGCTCACCCTCGCCGTAGACCTCGACGCCCGGCTCCTCGGCCAGCGCGACGGTGACCTCGTCGGTCAGCGAAAGCGCGTGGAAGACGGTCGTCAGATCGTGGAAACCGTCCGGGCGCAGGTCGCCGACCGACAGGTGCAGGTTGATCTTGGAGGGCACCCTGACGGTGACAGGTGGCGGTACGACGGCGAGCACCAGTCAAGCCTACGTGCCCCCCGGAGAGCGCGGAGAGGCAAGCTCCAGTGCGACGCGCAACGCCACCTCGGCCGACTCCGGCGACGGGTTCTCGTCCAGGAACTGCGGGCTGTTGCCGACCATCAGCGCGATCAGCGCCAGCCGCGCGCGCAGCTGGTCCTCGGGGGCGGCGTCGGCCGGGACGAGGAAGGTGAACAGCTCCTTCATCCGCTTGGCCAGGACGTGCCCGGCGTGCAGCTCCTTGAGCGCGGGCTGGTTGTCCTGCATGAACCGCATGATCGGCCCGAACCGGCCCTGGATCAGCGCGGAGAGCCGGCGCAGCAGCTCCTCGCGGGCCCGCGCGTGGTCGTCCTGCGCCCGCGCCCACTCGATGATCTCGTCGAGCGAGGTGCCGATGTCCTCGATCAGGCTGTGGACGATGTCCTCTTTCGTGCGGAAGTGGTAGTAGAGCGCGGCCTTGGTGACGCCCAGCGCCTCCGCGATCTCCCGCAACGACGTCTTCTCGTAGCCCTGCTCGACGAACAGGTCCAGCGCGATCTGCTGGATGCGCTCGCGCGTGTCGGTCCGCCGCCCCGCCATGACCGTCCTTCCTGAGGAACTCTCAAACTTGCTTGACGCCCGGCTAGCAATGGGCCTACCGTGTCGTCGGCGCCATTACTTGTCGGCCGACTAGCAATGGTTGCTCTCAGTCTAACCCAGTTCTCCACCAGGGGGTTCCACCATGACCACCACCACTCCGGCGCCGGTGACGGCGCCCACGGATTCGAGGAAGTGGCTGGCGCTCGCCGTCGTCGGGCTCGCCCAGCTGCTCGTCATCATCGACACGACGATCGTCAACATCGCGTTGCCCACCGCCCAGGCCGACCTCGGCATGTCCGACGTCGCCCGGCAGTGGACGATCAGCGCCTACACGCTGGCCTTCGGCGGTCTGCTGCTGCTCGGCGGGCGGCTGGCCGACCGGCTGGGCCGCAAGAACACGCTCATCGTGGGCGCGCTCGGCTTCGCCGCCGCCTCCGCGCTGGGCGGGATGGCCTCCGGGCCTGGCCTGCTCATCGCCGCCCGCGCGGCCCAGGGGGTCTTCGCCGCGCTGCTGGCGCCGTCCACGCTCTCGCTGCTGACCATCACGTTCACCGAGGCGAAGGAGCGGGCCAAGGCGTTCGGGATCTTCAGCGCGATCATGATGTCCGGCGGCGCGCTCGGCTTGGTGGCCGGTGGCGCGCTGGCCGAGTACGCGTCCTGGCGCTGGTGCCTGTACGTGAACCTGCCGATCGCGGTCGCCGCCGCCGTCGCGGGCTGGTTCGTGCTGCCGAAGGTGCCGGGCCACCGGTCGACGCGGCTGGACTGGTTCAGCGCGGTGCTGGGCAGCGCCGGGATCGCCGGCCTCGTCTACGGCCTGTCCGAGGCCGCCGGCCGCGGCTGGGGTTCGGCGGTGGTGCTCGGCACGCTGGCCGCCGCGGTGGTGCTGCTGGCCGGGTTCGTGTTCCGGCAGGCCCGGGTCGGGAACCCGCTGCTGCCGCTGCACGTCGTCGCCGACCGGACCCGCTCGTCGGGCTTCCTGACCATCGCGATCGCCGCGTTCGGGATGTTCGGGATGTTCCTGTTCGTCACCTACCAGCTGCAGGCGATCATGGGCTTCGGCGCGCTCGGCGCCGGACTGGCGTTCCTGCCGTTCCTGGCGGCCAACGTGACGGTCTCGACCCTGCTGACGCGGCGGCTGATCCCGCGGACCGGGCCGCGCCCGCTGCTGGTGATCGGGCTCCTGCTGATGGCGGCCGGGCTCGCCGGGCTGACCCAGTTGTCGGTCGACACGTCCTACTGGAGCCTCATCCTGCCGGTGACGCTGGTGCTCGGGGCCGGCGCCGGGCTGGCGATGCCGACGGTCATGAACATCGCGACCGCCGGGGTGGAGCCGAAGGACTCGGGGGTGGCGTCGGCGTTCATCACGACGTCCCAGCAGGTCGGCGCGTCGATCGGCACGGCGTCGCTGAACACGATCGCCGCGAGCGCGACCGCCTCGGCCGCCGGGCTGGCCCTGCCCGCGGCGACCGTGCACGGGTACGCCGTGGCGAACGGCTGGGCCGCGGGGATCGTGGCACTCGGCGCGATCGCGGTCGGGGTCCTCGTCCGCAAGTGAGACGAGCGGAGGGGCGTCCCGGACGGGACGCCCCTCCTGCCGTGTGCGGGATCAGGCCGCGACGACGCTCTTCGGGCCTTCCTTCGGGTGCACGACGGAGGCGCCGCGGTCGGCGATCCACGCCAGCGCGGCGTCGGCCTGGCTGCCGTTGACGCCGACCCGGAAGCGGGCCACCGGGGTGTCACCGACGCGGGTCAGGCCGCCGCCGATCGTGGCGAGCTCGACCTCGAACCGCGCGGAAGCCTCGGGCAGCAGCGCGCCGACGGCCGCGAAGCCGATCAGCACGACGTCGACGGACCGGTCGTAGCTCGACGACTGGCTGCGCGGCGTGTCGATCGGGGGCAGCAGGCTCTGCGCGACCTTGCTCGCCGGGTTGGCCAGCAGCTCCAGCACGGTGCCCTGCTCGACGAGCCGCCCGTCCTCCAGCGCCGCGACCCCGTCGCAGACGCGCCGCACCGCGGCGCCGTCCTGGGTGGTCAGCAGCACGGTGACGCCCAGCTCCGCGCGGGCGCGGTCGAGGACGGTCAGCACGCCGCCGGTCTCCTCCACGCCGACACCGGCGGTCGGGTCGTCGGCGCGCAGCACGGCCGGGCCGGCGGCGAGCGACCGCGCCAGCGCGACGCGGCGGCGCTGTCCCGGGGTCAGCTCGCTCGGGCGCAGCGCGGCGCGCTGGGTCAGGCCGGCCAGGTCGAGCAGGCGGCCGACGCGGCTGCGGCGCTGCGGACCGTCCAGGCCGAGCTGCTCCAGCGGGGCCGCGACGTTGCCGGCCACGGTGCGCTCGGCGTGCAGCACCGGCTGCGCGTCCAGCACCGCGACCTGGCGGCGCACCTCACGCAGCCGCCGCCCGTCGAGGCCGGTGGTGTTCAGGCCGTCCAGGCGCACGACGCCGCGGTCGGGCTTCTCCTGCAGCGCGATGCACCGGGTGAGGGTGGACTTGCCGGAGCCGGCCGGGCCGACGACGCCGAACAGGGCGCCGGCGGGCACCTCGACGCTCACGTCCCGCAGGGCGTGGACGGGCTTGGCGGCACCGGGGAAGGACTTGGTCAGGTTTTCGACAGTGATCACGAATGGCTCCAGCACAACGGGCGCGAACGCGCCGACCGCACACCAAGGCGACCGTCCAGTGCGGACGGTCAGGCGAAGACAGGGAAAAGTGGTGGTTCAGAAGCGGTCAGCGACGACACGCACAGACCGTGCGACGACATTCGTCGACGACGCGGCGCCTCGTGAGCATCGTGCGATACACAGGAATCCTCCATCGGTCCTGGCGTTAGCACCTGCCCCGGGTGGGGTGGTTGCTGCGGCTTCGGCGAGCCAGGTCTCTCAGCCGCTCGGGATGGATACCTCAAAGAGTAGAACGGACTTCACATCTTTTTGGCAAGTCCCCGGCGCGGATCAGGTGCGAGATCACACCAACGGTGGTAAGGACTTGCTCGCCGCGATCCTGGCGAAGTCCCTTACCCCGAGCTGCTCGCCCCGGGTGCGCGGATCGACACCGGCCGCGCGGAGGATCGCCTCGGCCCGCTCCCCCGAACCGGCCCACGACGCCAGCGCGGCGCGCAGGGTCTTCCGGCGCTGGGCGAAGGCGGCGTCCACGACGGCGAACACCTCGTCCCGGTTCGCGTCCGACACCGGTTCCGCGGACCGCTCGAACGCGACGAGCGCGGAGTCCACGTTGGGCACCGGCCAGAACACCGCGCGGGGCACGGGCGCGACCTTGCGGGCCGGGCCGTACCACGCGAGCTTCACGCTGGGGACGCCATAGATGCGGCTGCCCGGGCCGGCGGCCATCCGGTCGGCGACCTCGGTCTGGACCATCACCAGGCCGTGCGCCAGCGAGGGCAGCTCGGCGAGCAGGTGCAGGACCACCGGGACGGCGACGTTGTAGGGCAGGTTGGCGACCAGGTGCGTGGGCTCCTGGGCCAGGTCCGCGCGCCGGAGCTTGAGGGCGTCCCGGATCTGGACGGTGAACCGGGGGACGGCTTCGGGCGCGCGCTCGGTGATGGTGACCGGCAGGCGCTGCCCGAGGACCGGGTCGATCTCGACGGCGGTGACCGTGGCCCCCGAGTCCAGAAGGCCGAGCGTCAGCGAACCCAGGCCCGGGCCGACTTCGAGGACGTGATCGCCGTCGCCCACTCCGGAGAGGTCGACGATGCGGCGGACGGTGTTCGGGTCGTGCACGAAGTTCTGGCCGAGCTTCTTCGTGGGACGGACGTCCAGCTCGGCGGCCAAGCCCCGGATCTCGGCTGGTCCGAGCAGTGCTGTCACGTCTGGTGATGCTACTGGCCCGCCCCACCCCCACCACCGCGAGTCCCACGCTCCCGCGCGCGAGTCCCACGCTCAGGTCCGCGAGTCCCACGTCCCCGCGCGCGAGTTCCGCATTCGCGGCAGGCCACCCGCAAAAAAAAGATGACCCCGGCCACCGGCCGGGGTCATCATGGTCTTGCTCGGGGGGTCAGCTGGTCGCCTTGGCGCCGCAGACCGGCCAGGCTCCGTAGCCGCCGCGGTCGTCGCGCACCTTGGTCGCCACCGCGATCTGCTGTTCGCGCGTGGCCTGGTGCGGGTAGGCCGCGTACTGGTCGCCGCCGTAGGCGTCCCACGTGCTCTTGTTGAACTGCAGGCCGCCGTAGTAGCCGTTGCCGGTGTTGATCGACCAGTTGCCGCCGGACTCGCACTTCGCGATGGCGTCCCAGATGGCGCTGTCGCTGATCACCGGCTGCTTCGTGCCGACCCGGACGATCTTCGGCTTGGCCTCGACCAGCACCTTGGTCGACAGCTCCTCGCGGGCGGTCTCCTTGCCGTTGCGCTTGGTGATCCGGTAGGTCACCAGCTTCTTGCCCGCGGTGCCCGGGTCCTGGACGACCTCGTCACCGGCGTCGAGGGTCGCGTCCTTGATCTCCTGGACCTCGGGCGCGATCTCCTCTTCCTGGTTGATCACGGACACGCCGGTGCGGGAGATGTGCACCTCGGCGCCGTTGGCCAGCTTGAGGCCGAGCCCGCCGTCGATCTCGTCGTCCGGGCCGAGCGACAGGCCCTGCTCGGCCAGGAACTCCTCCGCGGTGATCGCGGTGGTGCTCACCTGGCGCGGGGCGGCGTCGCCGTCGAACACGGTGATGTTCTTGAGGGTCTTGACCTCGACGGTCGCGCCGTCCAGCGGCAGCTCCGCGTCCAGCGGCATCGAGTACGCGGTGCCCGGACCGAACTGGCCGCTCAGGCCCAGCTGCGTGATGGCCTCCTGGAGGCTCGTCGCGCGGACCCACGACTCGCGGGCGACCCCGTCGACGACGAGGTTCAGCTTGCGGCCGCGCTCCAGCTTGATGACGCCACCGTCACCGACCGGCGCCTGCGGCGAGGGGGACAGCGCGTCGTGCTCACCGACGGTGAGACCGGCGTCCTCGAGGACCTCGCCGACCGTCTTGCCGAAGCTGTGCACGGTCTGCGTGTGGCCGTCGACGTCGACGGTCACGCTCTTGTTCATGGCCAGCGCGGCCGCGCCGCCACCGGTCAGGCTGATCAGGAGGGCCAGGACCGAGCCCCGGAGGAACCGGCGCTTCCAGGTCTTGACCGCGCTGACGAGGGCCTTCTCCGGCTCCTCTTCGGCCTCCACGGCGGCCGTGCGGTCTTCGGACACCGCATCCGGGATGGCCAGCGCCGGGAGCATCGTGGTCTCGGCGTTGATCAGCCGGATCAGCTCGTCGACGTCGATCTCGGCCTCGGCCATGAGATCGTCCGCGTCGCTACCCAGAACCGTGCGGATGTCGTGCTCGGTGACGGCCAGGTCGTCCGAGAACGCGTCGGCGTCGGGCCAGTCGAGGGTGCCCACGGCGCCGCCACGGCTGGACTCGAACCAGTCCATCGCCTCGGTCGGGCGCGCGTCGGCCCATCTACTACCAGTCACAGCAGGTCGATCCCTTTCGCACTACGGCTCCCGGAAGTCGTCGCCATCCCCGATCCCGACCTGCACTGGCTTGACTCCGGGTGTCCCGCGCTTCGCCCGGTTGGAGCGATCATGCGGCACGGTCACGGGACAGTAACGGACCTCGGGAGGTTGCGCAAACACCGGGCGGAATGTCGTGGCGTTCGTCACTCCTCCAGGTGGATGGTTGATTTCCACGAATGTCGCAGTCCGTTCAACCCGAGGTGACGGACGGGAGCCGGAAGACGCGTTCGGCGGTCTCCGACACCGCCGAACAGACGCCTTCCAGGTCTTCCGAACGGAGGTCGGCGAGGAAGTGGACCGTGTACGCCGTGCAGTACGGCTCGTTCGGGCGGCCGCGGAACGGGTGCGGCGTCAGGAACGGCGCGTCGGTCTCGACGAGGAACTGCCCGGATGGCACCAGCTTCGCCGCGGCCTGCAGCGCGCGGGCGTTGCGGAACGTGACCGTGCCGGCGAACGACAGCACGTACCCGGCGTCCACGCAGCGGCGGGCGATGTCCTCGTCACCGGAGAAGCAGTGGAACACCACGGTCTCCGGCGCGCCCTCCTCGTCCAGGATCCGCAGCACGTCTTCGTGCGCGTCCCGGTCGTGGATCATCAGCGGTTTGCCGATCCGCTTGGCGAGGTCGATGTGCCAGCGGAACGCCTCCCGCTGGGCCTCCGGCGGTGAGTAGTCCCAGTAGTAGTCCAGGCCGGTCTCGCCGACCGCGACCACCCGATCCTGCCGCGCCAGACGCTCTATTTCGGACTGTTCCGGCTCGCCGAAGTCCTTGGTCCGCGTGGGATGGATCGCCACCGCGGCCCACACCCGTTCGTCCCAAGTGGACGCCTGAGCGGCCCAGCGGGCGGCGTCGAGGTCGTCGGCGACGGTCACCATCCGGGTCACCCCGGCCGCCGCGGCGCGGTCGGCCAGCTCGGCGACGTCGGCCGCCGTGACCGCACCGCAGGCGTCCAGGTGCGTGTGCGAGTCGACCACCGGCGCCGGAAGGCGCTCCGGCACCGGCGGTCGTTCCTGCTTGCTCACTGCGCGATCGGGGCCCACTCCGGCCCGGTCTCGCCCAGCTTCGGGTCGAGCTTGGCGAACAGCGGCGTCGGCTTGGCCAGCGGGCGGCCGACCTCGATCGGGATCGACTCCCAGCGCGCCTGCTCGGCCGCGTAGTCACCGGTCAGGATCGGGTTGATCCGGCCGGGGATGTCGAGGTCCTCGACGTCCTGCAGCTCCGGCTGCGCGGCCCACACGCCGGTGCCGCCCAGCGCCTCGTGCACCTTCTGCGCCGAGTGCGGCAGGAACGGCGTGAGCAGCGTGTTCGCGTCCGACACCACCTGCAGCGCGGTGTGCAGCACCGCGTCGCGGCGCTCCGGGTCGTCCTTGAGCTTCCACGGCTCCTGGTCGGACAGGTACCGGTTGGCCGCCGACACGACCCGCATCGCCTCGGTGGCGGCCAGCTTGAACCGGGACCGCTGCAGGTGCCCGCCGACGGTCTCGAACGCCTTGCGGGACAGCGCCTTCAGCTCCTCGTCGGCCGGCGCCGGCTTGACCGGGGCCGGGATGGCGCCGTTGTTCTTGTGCGCCATCGAGATCGAGCGGTTGACCAGGTTGCCCCACTCGTTGGCCAGCTCGAAGTTGGTGCGGCGGACGAACTCGTCCCAGGTGAAGTCGGTGTCCTGGGTCTCCGGGCCGGCCACCGCGATGAAGTAGCGCAGGGTGTCCGGGCCGAACTCGCGCAGGAAGTCGTTGACGTAGATGACCGTGCCGCGCGAGGTGGAGAACTTCGACCCGCTCATGGTCAGGAACTCGCTGGATACGATCTCGTCCGGCAGGTTGAGCCTGCCGTACGGGCCGACCTGGCCACCCTTGTCACCCGCGCCGTTGTGGCCGAGCAGCAGCGCCGGCCAGATCTGGGCGTGGAAGGTGATGTTGTCCTTGCCCATGAAGTAGTAGCCGCGCGCGTCCGGGTTGTTCCAGAACTCCTGCCAGGCGTCCGGGTTCCCGCTGCGGCGGGCCCACTCGACGCTGGCCGAGAAGTAGCCGATCACCGCGTCGAACCACACGTAGAACCGCTTGAGCGGCTGGTCGCGCCAGCCGTCCAGCGGGATCTTCACGCCCCAGTCCAGGTCACGCGTGATCGGCCGGGGCCGCATGTCGTCGAGCAGGTTCTTGGTGAAGTTGACGACGTTGGGCCGCCAGTCCGTCTTGGTCGACAGCCACTTGCCGAGGCTCTCGGTGAACGCCGGCAGGTCGAGGAACAGGTGCTCGGTCTCGACGAACTTGGGCGTCTCGCCGTTGATCCGCGACTTCGGGTTGATCAGCTCCGCGGCGTCCAGCTGGTTGCCGCAGTTGTCGCACTGGTCGCCGCGCGCGCCGTCGTACCCGCAGATCGGGCAGGTGCCCTCGATGTAGCGGTCGGGCAGCGTGCGGCCGGTGGACGGGCTGATCGCGCCGGTGGTCGTCTTGGGCACGACGTAGCCGTTGCGGTGCAGCGCCAGGAAGATCTGCTGCGTGACCTCGGCGTGGTTGCCGGTGCTGGTGCGGGTGAACAGGTCGTAGGTCAGCCCGAGGCCCTGCAGGTCCTGGCCGATCTGGCGGGTGTACTTGTCGGCCGTCTGCTGGGAGGTCAGGCCCTCCTTGTCCGCCTGGACGGTGATCGGGGTGCCGTGCTCGTCGGTCCCGGACACCATGAGCACCCGGTTGCCGGCCATTCGCTGGTAGCGCGAGAACACGTCCGACGGGACGCCGAAGCCGGAGACGTGGCCGATGTGACGGGGCCCGTTGGCATAAGGCCAGGCCACCGCCGTCAACACAGGGATGCTCATGCCTGTTTAGCGTACGGATGCCGTCTCGTGCATTGTTACCTGGGAAGGCTTAAGGAGGTCGGGTGTCGCCGACGCGGCTGCTGGTGCTGGGCGTCGTACGGATGTACGGCAAGGCGCACGGCTATCAGGTGCGGCGTGAGCTGCTGACCTGGTCGGCCGACCGGTGGGCCAACGTCCAGCCCGGGTCGATCTACCACGCGCTGAAGAAGATGGCGGCCGAGGGCCTGCTGGAGGCGGTGCCCGACGAGCCGGAGGGGCGCGGGCCGGACCGGGTCGCCTACCGGCTGACCGGAGACGGCGAGACCGAGTTCCAGGTCCGGCTGGCCCAGATGCTGAGCCAGCTCGGCGAGAACGACGCGCAGAACGCGTTCGGCTTCGCCGCGGCGCTCACGTTCCTGACCTGCCTGCCCCGGCAGCGGGCGGCGTCCCTGCTGCAGCACCGGCTGACCCAGATGGAAGGCCAGCTCGCGTCGGTCCGGCACGTGCTGGGGCACGGCGTCGAGTGGGGCCAGCCGGCGCACGTGAACGAGCTGTACCGGCTGTGGGCCACCAACGTCTCGGCGACGATGGAGTGGGTCCGCAACCTCATCAAGCGGCTGGAGGACGGCGAGTACGTCATGGCCGACGACCCGGGACGCAGCTTCGGCGAGCCGCCCCGGTGATCAAGTAATCAAATTTGACTACGGCGCGATAGTTGGGGCAGAGTGGCCGCGCTCACTAGTCAAATTTGACTACTGACTCAAGGGGGATCTTCTGATGATCAAGGCACGCGGCCTCGCGCGGACGTTCACCGCGCGCGGCCGCAGCGTCGAAGCCGTGAAGGGCGTCGACATCGACGTCGCCGAGGGCGAGCTGGTGGGGTTCCTCGGCCCGAACGGCGCGGGCAAGACCACGACCCTGCGCATGCTGACCACGCTGCTGCGCCCGACCGCGGGCGAAGCCCAGGTCGCCGGGCGCGACCTGCTGGCCGACCCGGTCGGCGTGCGCAGGCAGATCGGGTACGTCGCGCAGGGCGGCGGCGTGACCCCGGAGATGAAGGTGCTCGAGGAGATCGAGCTGCAGGGCCGCCTCTACGGCATGTCGAAGGAGAACTCGCTGCGCCGCGGCCGGGAGCTGGTCGAGCAGCTCGACCTGGTCAACCTGGACCAGCGGCTCACCAAGACCCTGTCCGGCGGCCAGCGGCGGCGGCTGGACATCGCGCTGAGCCTGATCCACGACCCGAAGCTGATCTTCTTCGACGAACCGACCACCGGGCTCGACCCGCAGAGCCGCGCCAACCTGTGGGAACACATCCGGCGGCTGCGCGCCGACCACGGCGTGACGCTGTTCCTCACCACGCACTACCTGGACGAGGCCGACTCGCTGTGCGACCGGATCCTGGTGATCGACAACGGGCGGATCGTGGCCGAGGGGTCACCGGACTCGCTGAAGGCGCGCGTGTCCGGGGACGGCGTGACGATCGGGGTGGCCCCGGAGTTCGTGGGTGCCGCGGCCGAGGTCGCCGGGCGCCTGGCCGGCGCGCACGAGGTGACCACCGGCGACGGCGTGGTGCGGTTCCGGGTGCCGCGCGGGGACACCGCGCTGCCGGAGCTGCTGCGCCGGCTGGACGCCGACGGCATCGCGATGACCTCGATGCAGGTGCACCGGCCGACGCTGGACGACGTGTTCCTCACGCTCACCGGCCGCTCGCTGCGGGACGCCGAGCAGTCCCAGACCTCCCCGGAGGCCGCCCATGTTGCGTGACACGTGGCTGATCTTCAAGCGGGACTGGACGTTGTCCATGCGCAATCCGGCGTGGGTGATGATCGGCATCATGCAGCCGGTGCTGTACCTGGTGCTGTTCGGGCCGCTGATGGAGAAGGTCGTCAGCAGCACGCCGGGCTTCCCGCCGGGCAGCAGCTGGACGATCCTGACACCGGCGCTGATCATCCAGCTGGCGCTGTTCAGTTCGTCGTTCGCCGGGTTCGCGCTGCTGATGGACTACCGCAGCGGGGTGCTGGAGCGGTTGCGGGTCACGCCGGCGAGCCGGGTCGGGCTGCTGCTGGGCAAGGTGGCGAACAACGTGATCCAGGCGGTCATCCAGGCCGTGCTGATCACGGTGCTGGCGTATGTCGCGTTTGGACTGGACGCGCCGGTCGGCGGGGTGCTGCTGAGCCTGGTGATCGTCGGCCTGGTGGCGGCGACGCTGGCTTCGGCGTCGTACGCGGTGGCGCTGACGCTGAAGAGCGAGCAGGCGTTCCCGGCGCTGCTCAACGCCGTGCTGATGCCGGTGCTGCTGCTGTCCGGCATCCTGCTGCCGATCACCAGCATCCTCGCGCCGGACTGGCTCTACACCCTCTCGCGGATCAACCCGTTCACCCACGTGGTCGACGCCGAGCGGGCCACGTTCCGCGGCGACCTCACGATGGACGCCCTGATGACCGGCTCGATCATCCTCGTGGTGATGGCGGTGCTCGCGGCGTTCTGGGGCACGCGGACCTTCCAGAAGGAGAACGCCTGACCGACGCGGCCGCGGTCGCCGACCGGTGATTTCGCCGATGCCGCGGCGACCGCGGCCGCACCACACTGGCCCTCCCCACACCACGGAGGTGACCAGTGCGCACAGCCGTCCTCGCAACGCTCCTGGCGGTGTTCGCCGCGGTACTGCCCGCCACGGCCGCGGCCGCCACCCCGACGATCACCACGCCACCCGCGGGCAGCCACGGGTTCCCGTTCCTCGCCGCGGCCGAGGACCTCGGCTCGTTCGGCTACACCGAGAGCGAGTACTTCATCTCGGGCACCGCGACCGCCTACGCCAAGTCCGGGCTGTGGACCTCGAGCGGCCGCTGGGACGTCCGGCCGACCACCCAGGCCGGGTACCGGACCCGCCTGCTGGTGCGGCGCCCGAGCGATCCCGCGCGGTTCAACGGCACCGTCGTCGTGGAATGGCTCAACGTCAGCGCCCAGCTGGAGCTGTCGCCGGACTACTGGTTCACCCGCGACGAGCTGCTGCGCCGGGGCTACGCGTGGGTCGGCGTGTCCGCGCAGTCGGTCGGCGTCAACGGCGGGCTCGGGGACATCGCCGGGCTGCGCGGCTGGGACCCGGCCCGCTACGGCAGCCTCGTGCACCCCGGCGACGCGTACGCCTACGACATCTTCTCCCAGGCGGGGCAGGCGTTGCGCACCCCGGACGGGCCGGATCCGTTGGGCGGACTGGAGATCCGGACGCTGCTCGCCGACGGGGAATCGCAGTCGGCCGGGTTCATGACCACCTACGCCAACGCCGTCCAGCCGGTGTCCGGCGTCTACGACGGCTTCCTGATCCACAGCAACAGCGCGGTCGCCGCACCGATCAGCGGGCGGCCGGCCGACGTCCTGACGATGCCGAACCCGAGCCGGATCCGCACCGACACCGCGGTGCCGGTGTTCGTGGTGCTGACCGAGACCGACGTGCCGGGCGCGTCCGCGGCCCGGCAACCGGACACCGACCGGGTCGTGCACTGGGAGCTGGCCGGCACGGCGCACGGTGACCAGTGGGCGTTCGACCTCGGCGACCCGACGCTGAAGAAGTCGGTCGGCTCGGCCGCGCCCCAGCCGGACTGCGCCGCGGGTTCGGCGCCCTTCAACGACGGGCCCGGCCACTACTCGATGAACGCCGCACTGCGCTACCTCACCACGTGGGCGCAGGGCGGTCCGCGCCCGGCGAGCGGCGCGCTGCTCGACGCCGACCGCCGCGATCCGCGCACCGGCCTGGCGCTCGGCGGCATCCGGCTGCCCGACGTCGCCGTGCCGACCCGCACGCTCAGCGGCGAGCGGGACACCTCGGGCAGCGGGGTGTTCTGCGGCCTCTACGGCGCCCGCGACCCGTGGAACGGCGACGCCGACCCGTGGGACCAGCACGACGCCGGCGACCCGTCCGACCCGTCGTACCCGCCCACCGCGGAACCGGTGCTGAGCCGCCTGTACCCGACCAACGCCGACTACGTGAGCAAGGTGCGGGCCGCCGCCGAGTCCTCGGTCACCGCCGGGCACCTGCTGCCCGAGGACGCGGCCGCCATCGTCGAGGCGGCACGGCACTCCGGAATCGGCGGTTGACCGCGGCCGGCAGACCCCGGCCGGACCGGGGACTGCCGGCAGCCGCGGATCTCCCGGGCAGCCTCTCGTGTACTTGCCGTGCATCACACCCTTTTCGGGTGGTGCGTCGATACGGCAACCGGGGCTTTCCGCGCTTATGGTGACTACACAGTGTCTTGAGGAGCGCATTTCGGAAATGTGAAGGCGGCGGTTTGACGGAGGGCAGCACGGAGCGCGGGATCAACCTCGCGCTGCACGCGACCGTGGCGGACTGGGACGCGGTCCGTTCCGGCGCTGTCTCGTTCGCCTCCATCACCGTCACCGAGAACACGAACTGGCTCGACCACGGCGCGGGCAAGCAGATCGAGGCGGCGCAGCGAGCGGGTCTCCGCACCGGCATCCGCCACTACGCGCGTCCGGGCGCGCCCCACGACCAGGCCGAGCTGTGCGTGCGGGCGGGACGCAGGCTCGGGGTGTTCGGACCCGGTTCGCTCGCGCCGACGCTCGAGGTCGAAGCGGAAGGCGTCGACGACCGGTTCGTGAAGGCGTGGATCAAGACCGTGCGGCAGTCCGCGGGCATCCAGCGGGTCGTCATCTACGCCGACTACGCGCTCTGGCTGCGGCGGCTGCACCCGGAGAAGTGGGCCGATCGCGAGGTCGTGCTGTGGGTGGCGCGGCACAACGACATCCCGGGCCGGCCGGGCTGGTTCCACCCGCGCCTGGCGCTGCACGAGCACAGCTCGGTGCCCCCGATGCCCGGCGTGTCCGGTCCGATCGGGATGGACGCGCTGGTGTACCCGTTCACGCTGGCCGACCTACTGCTCTAGCCGGCTGCGCATCAGGAACACGTTGTACGGCCCCCACTGGGACATCAGGTAGTAGATCTCCGGGCCGTCCAGCGCCCACGGGTGCAGGTACCCGCCGTAGAGGCCGGGGTACCGGTGCCCGGGCACGGCGACCTGGCCGGGCGACCACGGTCCGGTGAGCCGGTCGGCGGAGTGCAGCAGGATCGCGCCGCCCGGGTCGTCCAGGTGCATCGCCAGCCACTGTCCGAGGTGGACGTCGTAGGCGACGGACAGCTCGCCGACCGGGCCCGGGATGACCGGCGCGGCGGCGAACTCGTCACGGGTCCAGCCGCGGCCGTCGAAGTACTCGTAGGAGGACGCGTCGAGCAGGTGCGGGATCGCCGCGCGGGCCAGGTAGGCGTCGCCGTGCCGCCCGTTGGTGGTGCCGAAGAGGTAGAGGTGGTCCCCCTCGCGGGCGAGCGCGCACATCTGGAACGGATCGTCCCGCTCGGCGCGGTTGATCCACCGCGCGCTCCAGGGCTTGTCTAGGTCACCCCGTCGCGCGACACGGCGAGGCCGGAGTAGTTGGTGGTCCACTTCCCGGGCGGGCCCCACTGCCGGACGGACATGTAATGGACGATCTGGAGCCCGTCGACGGCCAGGCCGGAGTTCGGGATGACCGTGACCTCGTCGCGGCGCTCGTCCCGCGGGATGACCTGGGCGGCGGTCCCGTCCGGCCGGGCGACGACGCCGTCGAGCGTGAGACCGGCGGCGAGGTCCGTCGTGGTGGAGAACGCGAGGACGTTGCTGCGCCAGTCGGCGCTGTCCGGGCCGCCGCCGTCGCCACCCCAGCCCTCGCCGAAGGTGTCGCCGAACAGCACGAAGACCCGGCCGTCCCCGCCGTCCCACGGGATGCCGAGGTCGGTGCCGTGGATGGCGAACCGGTCGGTCCGGTTGATCGAATCGGCGCCGGTCACCTTGCAGATCTGCTCCGTTTCCGCGATGCGAACCATGGCCCGACCGTAAGTCACAATGGTCCCGTGCGGGTGACACGAACGAGACTGGGCCGAGGCAGGACACCGGACGAGGTGTTGCTGCTCCTCGACGAGCGCGCCCGCTTCCGGGGCATCGGCACGGCGGCCGGTCTGTGCGGCGACTGGTTCGGCTCCCGGGCGGTGCTCGCGCCCGAGGTCCAGCTCCGCCCGGTCACCGACCCGTTCGAGGTCCCGGACCTGCAACCGCGGGTCGAGCCCGCGGACGGCGTCGTCGGCGGCGGCTGGTTCGGATACCTGTCCTACGACCTCACCGACCCCTCCGGTCGCCGCGCCGACCTGCCGAAAGCCGTCTGGGGCTGGGCCGACCACGTCCTGCGGCTGGACGCCGACGGCTGGTGGTGGTTCGAGTCACTCGACGCGGACGCCACCGCGGCGGAGTTCGAACGGCTGCTGAGCCTCCCGGCGCCCTCGCCGAGCTGGCACGCCGGCCCGTTGCACCGTCCGTTACCGGCCGAACACGGCGACGCGGTCAAGGCCTGCGTGCACGCGATCGAGGCCGGTGAGCTGTTCCAGGCCAACATCTGCACCCGCTTCGAGGGCACGTTCGAGGGATCGCCGGCCGCGTTGTTCGCGCAGGGCGTCCGCGGGTTGCGGCCGCGCCGGGCGGCGTTCCTGACCGGTGACTGGGGCAGCGTCGTGTCGTTGTCGCCCGAGCTGTTCCTGGCCCGCCACGGCGACCGCGTCCGCTCCACCCCGATCAAGGGCACCCTCCCCCGCCGCGGCCCCGCCGACGACGCGCTGGCGCGGCGGCTGCGCGAGTCGGTCAAGGACGTCGCCGAGAACGTGATGATCACCGACCTGGTGCGCAACGACCTGGGCCGGGTGTGCGCGGTGGGCAGCGTGCGGGTGCCCGAGCTGCTGCGCGTCCGGCCCGCGCCCGGGGTGTGGCACCTGGAGTCGACGGTGGAGGGGCGTGTGGTCACCTCGGACGCCGAGCTGCTGGCCGCGACGTTCCCGCCGGGCTCGGTCACCGGCGCCCCGAAGATCCGGGCGCTGGAGCTGATCGCGGAGCTGGAACCCCGCCCGCGCGGCGTCTACACGGGTGCGATCGGCCTGGCCTCCCCGGTGGCCGGCCTGGAACTGAACGTGGCGATCCGCACGTTCGAGCTGCACGGCGACCGCATCGCCCTCGGCGTGGGTGGCGGCATCACCGCGGACTCGGACGCGGAGGCAGAATGGCAGGAATGTCTGCACAAGGCCGCACCACTGGAAGCCCTGCTCACCTGATCCGCGCCGGGACGCCCGCCGACATCGACGGCGCGGCGGCGACGCTGGGCGCCGCGTTCGCCGACTACCCGTTCACGCGGCACACCGTCGCCGCTGACGCTCACGTCGCCCGGGTGACCGGCCTGCAACGGCTGTTCCTGGAGCACATCGGACTGCCGCACGGACGCGTGTGGGTGAGCGACGACCTGGCGGCGGTGGCGGTGTGGACGACGCCGGCCTCCGGGGAGATCGATTTCGGCGAGCTGGGCCCGCGGCTGAGCGACTTGGCCGGCGACCGGGCGGCGGCGGCAGCGGCCGCGGAGGAGGCACTGGCCCCGCACCGGCCGACCGGGCCAGCGTGGTTCCTCGCGACGGTCGGCGTGGCCCCCGACCGGCAGGGCGAGGGCCTGGGACGGGCGGTCCTCGCCCCCGGCCTGCGCGTGCCCGCCGCGGAGGGCCACCCGGCGTACCTGGAAACCTCCCTGGAGGCGAACGTCGGGTTCTACGAGGGCCTGGGCTTCGAGGTAACGGCGAAGGTCCCGCTCCCCGAGGGACCCCTCACCTGGACGATGCGGAAGGCCCCGGCCTGACCCACCCGAGCGGCCACGGCGAATGCCAGGCCGCCGCGCCTGGGTGGTGGCAGGGCCGCCACCCAGGCACCACCCACCTACTCGACGGCGGAGGCCGCCCCCCTCAACGCCGCCGCGCCCGCACAACTCCCTCTCCCCGCCGCCAACGGCCCCAACCCGCGCCGGCAGCCCGACCACTCACGGCCTCAACC
>NZ_PQHW01000090.1 GCF_003385215.1 Amycolatopsis thermalba
CGGGCCGCCACCCCCGCGGGCCCGGACGCGACCGGCCCGGACCAGGGCCCCTCCGCGCCCGCGCCGGTGCCGCCGGCCCCACCCGCACCCGAACCGGCCTCACCCGCGCCGCCCGGCCCCGCCAGCTCCGGCGAGACCGCCGAGGCAACGGCCCCGGCGGCGGACGTCCGGGCCCTCCGGGACGAGGTGAACGCCGCCATCGCCGACGCCGGCCTGCGCGACCACGGTGGCCAGGTCGCCGCACTGACCCACGAGGACCACGTCGAGATCGTGGTGCTCGACCGGTCCGGCCGCCGGCACCGCGCCGAGATCCGCCTCGGCGACGGTCTCTTCGTGGAGCCGCTCGCGCCGCTCGCGGGCGCGGACCGGTTCGCGGTCCCGGCGCCTGCCGACGGCCCGACCCGGACCCGGATGATCGAAGGCGAGCTGCGGGTCCTCGCCGAGCAGTGGGGCCTGGCCGACGCGGAACCCTTCGCGCCCGGCCCGCAGCCGGTGCAGTCGCCGGAACCGCTGCCGGTCACCCCGCGCCGCGCGCCCGTCGTGGAACCCGTCGCGCCCGCGTGGATCCGCCAGGGCGACGGCAGCGACGGTCCGATGCGGACACTCGCCGAAACCGTCGTCGCCCGGATGGCCGGGCACCCGGTCCAGGTCACCGCGACCCGCGCCGACACCGGCGAGGTCCACCTCCAGGTCACCTACGGCGACCAGCGGCCGCTCACCGTCGTGGTGCGCGAGGGCACCGAGGTGTGGCCGTACTTCCAGGACCTGCGCGACGGCGTGCCGGTGCGCGACGACACGTTCGGCCTGCGGACCGGCAACACCTACGACATCCAGCTGCCCCTGACGGCCCTCGGTGACACGCTGCCCGCCGTGGTGGCCGACGCGGTCCTGCAGATCACGCTGTCCCGCTTCCGCGCCCAGCTGAACACCCCGGACCCGGTCCGGTTCTCCCACGAACCGGGCGAAGCCATCCCGGCCGCGGTGGCCGAGCGCGGCGTGGCCCGCGCGGCCCTGGGCGGCTCGGCGCGCGACCTGCGCGTCACGGCGGGCCCGGACGCCGGCGCGGCCACCGTCCGCGCCACCGACTCCGGCGGCAGGCCCTTCCGCGTCGAGTTCCGGACCGTCGAGGGCATCGACGCGCCGCGGCTGCCGGTCGCGGCCGGCGACCACCTGCCGTACGTGGTCGAGGTGCCGCCGGGCACCACGCAGGCCACCCAGGTCCGGATGGTCGCCGACGGGCTGCGCAACGTCCTCGGATACCGGCACGCCGCGCTCGGGCTCGGCGACCCGCCGCCGCCGCGTGGGGAGATCCCGCCGGACAGCCAAGCGGATCTGCTCCCGGCCGTTCCCGGACCGGGCGCGCATTTCGGCGTCCAGACGATGGACCTGACCGCCCTGTTCCCGCAGGTGCAACCGTTGCGCACCGCCGCGGAGCAGATCGCCGAAGACGTCGGTGAGCGACACGCGGAACTCGACCGCGCCCAGCAGGCTTACCTGGCAGCCCTGAACGCGATCGAGGATGACGAGGCCTACTTGCCGTGGGTCGCGCAGGAGTTGGCGGAGCGGCTCAAGGTAGCCCCCAACGACACTCAGGTGCTGGAAGCGCTGGAAGCGGCCTACGACCTGAGCCGTGCCGAGATCGAAGCGCGCATCGTCGAGCCGGCAAAGGTGCTCGACGGGGCACAGGTCATCGAACCGCCCCCGAAGATCGCGCGCGAGATCATCGGACGGACCGCGGTGGACATGATCCGCCTCGTCGTCGACCACCGCACTCGCCTGCTGGTCACGGCCGTGAACGCCGGGAACCGGATGGCCGAGGCCGAACAGCGGTGGCAGCAGGCGCGAGACCACGGTGCCCGTGAGATCGAGCGGATCCGCCAGGACGCCATCGAAGACGGGCTCCCCGAGCGGTACGCGAGCAACGCGACGTCGGCTGCCCTGGCGCGTGTCCTCGACGAGGGCAGGCGGCCGGAGTTCAAGCCCCGCGCCTTCCCGGACAACGCCGGCAAGATCAAGTTCGGCGCGCGCGCCTACGCACCCGGCGACCTGGTGGGAGCGCGCCGCGATCTGGCCCGCGGCGTGCGTGAGCACGAACCGGCCCGCCGCGCGGCCGAGAAACGGTACCGCGCTGCCGCTGCCGATCTGCGTCAGGCGCGCAGGAGAATGAACGAACGCCGTGGGTGGGCGCCCGGCCTGCTGCGCGGTGAGGGTGACACCGCCACCGATGCGCAGACGGTGGCCAACGCGCTGAGCCTCCCGGTGGACTACGTCACCGCGAGCCGTGCCGCCGAAGGCAGGCTGCCGTTCGAGGGCAACCGGACGGAGATCCTGCGCTTGGCCGCCGCGGAGGTCCGCACGCGGCAGGCCGAGCTGGACCGGGCGATCGAGGCCTACCTCGTGGCGGAACAGGTCCGCGACGAAGCGCACCGGGCCTATGTGGATGCTCTGCGCGACGTGATCAAGGCCGCCGCGAACGACGGGGTCAGGCTCGTCGAGATCGCGCAGCGCACCGGCCTGAACGACAGCGAGATCAGCCGGATCACGGGCCGCGTGGTCGCGCCCGGTCGCGCGGAAACCGAATCCCGCTACCGGCTGCCCTACGTCGACCGTTACCTCGAAGCGCACGGACGACTGGACAGGTTCGCACGCCGCTTCCTCAGTGCCGATGCGTTGATGGAGATCGACGAGTTCACCGTCAAGATCCAGGCGATCGACGTGAATTCGCCCGACGCGCTGCAGCAGGTGCTGGACCTCGGGGTGCCGCAGGACTTCGCGCTGATGCTGTTCACCAACCGGCTGTCCACTCGCGACATCAGCGACGTCCACCACCACCTCCTCAGCTATGCGCTCGACAACCAGTTCCTCGGCGCGGGCCGGGAGAACTCGGAAGAGGCCAAGACCCGCAGGAAGCAGGTGCTCGCGTGGCTGAAGCTCGAGCCGAAGATGAGCCTCGCCGAGCGGCAGCTGCGTTACCGGGCGGCTCGGGGCGACCTGGGCCGGATCCTGTACTCGGCGATCCGCGAGCGCGCCTTCGGCGCCGCCGCGGCCAGTGGTGCCGTCTACTACGGCTTGGTCCCCATGCTCCGGGCCGGGCTCATCGACAAGAAGAACATCCTGGAACTGCAGGGCAAACTCGCCGACGTCCTGATGTTCAAGATGTACCGCGAGCTGTCCGAGGACGTGAAGTGGCGGGCCGACGTCGGCTTGGTCGGCACTCGCTGGGACATCCCCGGCGCCGAGGGCTACGACCTCACGATGCTGATGGCCGAGTTCGCCTACCTCGGCGCGGAGCAGACCGACGACAAGGAGGCCATCAAACAGCTGCTCGGCGACGAGGCCAACACCACCTACAACCCGAAGTGGACCAACCAGCTCAAGCTCACCGTCGCCGCGACGGTGCAGGTCAAGGCCGATCTCGCCGAGGGGAGGCTCACCGGCACCGCGGCCGAGGAGGCGCGCGCGCTGCTCGGGGACCCGGATTCCCTGACCTCGCCAATGGACAAGGCCGACTACCTCGACCAGCTCGTCCACAACGGTGAGACGCTGCGGTACCTGCTGCGCTCGGCCGGCCGTCCGGAGATGGCAGCGAGCCTGCCTGCCGAGGTGCCGGACATGTTCAACCCGCACCTGCTGGCGAAGCTGCGCGCCAACCGGATGACCGGGCAGACCTTCCTGCTGCACAAGGACAACGGGTTCGCCACCGTCGACCTGAACGGGCTGTTCCGGGCCGGCGATCCGGACGAGCGCGGTCTGATCCCCATGATGGCGCTGATGAAGCACCACCCGGAGTTCCGGAACAACCGGATCATCTGGGCGCACATGGGCGTCGGCAACTGGACGACCCTCACGGTCGACCACATCGACATGCTCGACCGGATGATGCAGCTGGTGCCCGGCCTGCACCTGGACTTCTCGTGGACCCCGCTCGGCCAGTACCTGCGCGACAACCCGGCGGTGTTCGAGCGGTTCATCCAGTTCGCGGTCAAGTACCAGGACCGGCTCATCTTCGGTTCGGACGGCATCAGCATGATGCCGAGCACGCAGCTGGACCGGCACGCCACCGAAATGGAGCCGGTCTACCGCGCGAT
The DNA here is from genome assembly GCF_003385215.1 of Amycolatopsis thermalba. GTDB lineage: Bacteria > Actinomycetota > Actinomycetes > Mycobacteriales > Pseudonocardiaceae > Amycolatopsis_E > Amycolatopsis_E thermalba. The sequence goes on from NZ_PQHW01000090.1 coordinate 4,089, forward strand.
CATCGAACGTCATCCCGATGGCGAGGCGATCGTCGCGAAGCTGCGGGGCGGCAACTACGTCCGCGTGACCGGCGACGCGGAGGGCGACGGGGGTCAGCGGTTCGTCGACGAGTACTTCTCCCGGCACCACAACGCCTGGCTCGAGGTTCTGTCCGGCAAGCCCCCACACGTGATCGAGGGTTTCCACCGCAAGGCGAAGGAGCTGATCGACAAGGGGCTCGTGCCACATCCCGACCAGGCCGTCGGACCCGGTGTGGGCATGGGCGACGGCTCGGACGTCCGGTCCGCCGAAACCCCGGCCGATCGCAGCCAGCGGTTCGTCGACGAGTACTTCTCCGATCAGCGCGACGCCTGGCTCGCCACGATGGCCGACGCGCCGGAGTCGGTGCGTGAGGCGTTCCACGCCCGCGCTCAGCAGTTGTGGGACCAGGGTTTCCGGCCCCGCGACGGCCAGGCGGTGGGCCCGTCCGGCACCCGCGACGGGAACTGGCGCGAGAACCCGCAGATCCAGTCGTTGCACCACGCCTACCAGATCGCCTACGGCCCGTTCCGCCAGGCGGAGGGTGCCAAGCAGGTGGTGCGCGACATGAAGTCGCAGATCCGCAAGGCCGTGGCCGACCGTTTCGCCCAGATCCGCGACCGCAAGGGTCTCCAGCCCGTGGAGACGGACGAGCTCGGGCTGCAAGCCCCGGTCGAGGCGCTCATCGCCGCGCACTACGCGATGCAGGCGGCGGAGGGCCTGAGCCGGGAGGAACAGGAACAGCTCGTCGGCAAGGTGCTCGCTGATGTGTCGAAGACGGAGAATCAGCGGCTCGCGACGGAAGAGATGCAGGAGAAGCTCCACGCCCATTTCCGCAGGCGCGGATTGGTCGGCTGGACGACCGTCGCCGCCGCCGCGACAGCGGGAGCCACTGCCGCCGTGGCCGGTGCCGTTCCCGCGGCCGTGCTGGGGGCCGCGGCCGGTACCGCGTTCGTCGTGCGGTCCCTGCTGACGAACTTGAAGACCGCGCACACCCAGAGCATCCGGGTCGCCGTCGAATCGATCATGGAGCGCGAGCGCGTCGACGTGGAGTCGGTGCATCGCCTCATGAAGATGACCCGCAAGCTGATGGTCAACGAGATCTCCCCGGGCGGGCGGAAGTTCCGCGGCGACTTCGCCCACATCGTCGCGCGGGTGGTCACGCTGTTCGAACAGCGCGTCAAGGAGATGCTGAAGGCCTACATCGCCGCCGTCGAGCTGGGACTTCCCGAGAACGTGGACGCGCAGAGCCGTCGCGTGCTGGCGAACATGGCGTTCTCGCGGCTGAAGGACTACGTCAACCGCATCCTCGGCGCCACTTCGGACTCCATCAACCGGATGAACCCGACGGCGGGGGTGTTCGGCCGGCTCTCGCATGTGCTCACCGCCGGGACGTGGCTGGTCAACGCGATCTACCAGCTGTACCAGGCGGTGCACGCCTCCGGTATGACCGCGTGGGTGTCGGCGGCCTACCTGCCCTCGTCGATCCTGTTCGGGATCACCGCGATCCCGGCTATCTGGTCCTACTACGACCCGGTTTCGAAACCGGGAATGCGCAAGATCCAAAACATCGTCGCCTTCCCGTTGCTCACGATCGCCAACGCCGGTCTCACCGCGCAGTACATCGGCGATTTCCTCGCCGGCGGCGGAAGCGCCCTCAACATCGTCGTCGGGACCACCTTGACCGCCGCCACCGCGGCGCTGTCGAGGTTCGGCTTCCGGATCGAAGCGAAGCGGGGCCGGGTCGGCGCCAAGCTCGGTCCCGGCGCGATGTTCTTCGCGCAGAGCGCCCTGACCGCGATCGGCGCTTCGATGATCACCAGCAACCCGGTGGTGCTGGCGGCGACCGGAGCGTTCGCGCTCGCCGGCCCGGCGATCTACCTCGCCCGCGGCGCGTGGGCGAGGTTCCGCGCGATCGATCGGTTCAAGCCGTCGGTGCACACCCGCTACGAGGGCGGTGCACCCGCGCGGGCGCCGCGACCGGAGATAACCGCGTCGGCGTCCGGAGACGGCAGTCAGCTGGAGTGGGGCCGGGTCCGTCGGGGCCTCGACGCGGTCGGCCGGCTCGCGCACCAGCCCCACCCGGCCACCGCGGCCCAGCAGTCCGCGCTCGCCACGCAGGTCACCCGGAACCTGCGCGAAGGTGATGCGGAGAAGCTGGCCGAGCACACCCGGCGGTCCTCGCGCGGCCCGGCCACCGGTCCGGGGCCCCGTCGTGATCCGGCGCCGGGCCCCAGCCGCCCGGCCCGGACGGTGCACCGCGGGGACGATCCGTTCGGCACCGGCCGCGCCGACCGCGACACCGCCCCGCTTCCCGCGCCGCGCACCGGCCGCGATCCCGGCGGCCTCGCCGGTGGTGCGTTCGCCTACCACTCGCAGCCGGGCGAGACCCCGGGCGACGGGAGTGTGTTCGGGGAACCCGAGGTCACCCCGTTCCGGGAGCGCGAGCACCACGTGCTGGGCCGGCCGTGGAACGTCGGGCAGGCGGCCGAACCGGACGAAGGCTTCGACGAGGCGCTCGCTGCGTGGATGCGCAACCACCACGGTGTGCCAGAGGCGGACGGGGTGTGGCAGTTCGCCGACCCGCAGGGCAACACCTTCCGCGCCCGCGTGACGGTCGATCCGGACGCGCCGCGGCCGCGGCTGTACCCGCCGGGGGACGACGGTCTCGCCGAGATCAGGCTGCCCGGGATGCCGGCCGAGCCGAGCCACCGCACCGTGCTCCTGGGCAAGACGATGACCCAGGCCCTGCGGCTGCTGCCCAACATCGTCCAGCCGGTGGCGTCCGCGCCGGTGGGCATAGCCGATCTCGTTCCCCGCCCCGGCACGCCACTGTCCGCACAGGACGCCGGCCGCGGCTTCGCCCGCCTGGTCCGGGGCGTCACGTTCGCGGGCACCGAGGTGTGGCTCGAAGACGCCCGCACCGACGAGAACTCGGTCCACCTGCGCTTCGCCTCCGCCGGCGAAGAGTTCGTCGCCCTGCGCACCTTCTTCTGGGACGGCGGCACGTTGCGGGCAGGGCACGACCACGTCGCCCAGTCCCCGGTCGCCACGGCCCTGGACGAGTTCCTGCGCGAGCGCTACCGCGAGTGGGGCGTGTCCTCTGTGGACGAGTCCGTGTCCGGCGAGACGGCGGTGACCAGGGCGCTGGCCGGTCAGGACTGGGCTCCCGGACAGGAGGGGCCCCGGTCGGCGCGGGAGGTGCTGGCGCACCTGACCGAAGAGCTCCAGCACCTGCGCGACGGCCGGAGCCGCCTGGCGAAGCAGCTCGAACTCGGGGCGCGGGGCGGTGCCCAGCAGACCGCCCGCCGGTACGGCGCCGCCGACCCGGACACGCTCCTGGACACGCTGAACCGGCAGATCGCGGCCGCCGAAGACATCCTGGCGCGTGGCGGGGACGACGCGTTCGGACGGCCCGATTTCCCGTCACCGCGGGAAATCGCCGAGATCGGGGCGCCCGGCCGGGCCGCGCTGAGCGCGCCGCGGTCGGTCCGCCTCCGCGCGGACCTCTCCGCTCCGGAGCGCGAGCCGTCCTGGCGTCCCCAGCCGCCGGCCGTGCTCACCCTGGCGTCGGGAGCGGATCTGCCCCTGCAACGCCACGACATCGTCTACGACGAGATCACGATCGACGAGCTGCCCCGGCACGAGACGACCGGTGGCTTCGCGCGGACCGCCGGGGAAGCCTGGAACCTGCTCGCCGCCGACGGCAGGCTGACCGTGTCGCTGCCGGTGGCGGTGTCCCCGGACCACGTGGCCGAGGTCCGCGCGGGTCTCGGGAAGTGGTTCGCCCGCACGGAATACGTCACCGTGCCGGGGGAGCGGCCCCGGATCGTCGCCTGGATGCCGCGCGGCCGTCCGCTCCCGGTCCCGCCTCCCACGGGGCGCGTGCACCTCGCCGGTGCCGGCATCGCCGCGGCCCGGCCCGACGGCGAGTTCGACCACGTCCGGTTCGACGACCTGCCGCCCGCCGCGTTCACCGGCCCGGCGATCGCCGCGGTCGCCAACGGCATGGCGGCCCTGCGCGACGGCGGCACCCTCGCCATCACCAGCAGCATCCGCACCGCGCCGCACCTGCCCGACCTGGTGCACGCGCTGGTGGCGTCCGGCGCCACCGCCATCACCGCGGACGGCGACGTCAACGTCGCCATCACCGCCGAGAAGGGCGAGCCGCGCGGCATCGGCCGGGTGTACCGCGAGGCCGTGCGCCGGCTCGAGGCGGCGGGCGCCGATCCCACCGACGCCGCGCTGGTGCACGCGCGGGCGCTCGCCGGAACGACCGGAACCACCTCCGGGGAACCGCGTCCGGTGACCCTGACTCTGGACAACTGGCGCCACGCCGACCTGAGCGGGGAGGCGCTCGCCCAGCTCGCCGACGCGCTCCCCGCGGGATCGACGATCCGGATCACCACCTCGTCCACCGCACCGGCCGGGATGATCCGGGTCGCGCTGGAGACGGCCGGCATCGCGGTGACCGCGGAGACCACCACGGGCAAGACCGTCATCACCGGGTACAAGCGGGAGGCCCCCGCCGCGCCCGTGCTCGTCGCACCGCCGGAGCCCGGCGACCGCCCGGCGGGGCTCGCCGGTTTCTTCCCGCACCAGGGGATCTGGGCGCCCGGGTTCGAGCACGCGGTGCGCGACTGGTTCCGGGGCCTCGGCGGATTGGCGGATGTCGTCGACGTGCGGGCGGTCAGCATGGGCGGGCGCGACACCATAACGGTGGTCGTCGACCTAGACCGCGGGCAGCCGCACGCCGCCACCCTGGAGGTGCGGCTGCACCGGGAGGCGGACGGACGAATCCGGGCCGAGCACCGGTACCCCGGTGCCCCGGACGCGCCGCCGCGGGCGCGGGGACTGGCCCGGGTGACACCACTGCTCGATGACATCTACCGCGAAGCGGGTGTCGCGGAGGTCACCCAGGAGGTGTCCGGGCAGCGCGGCGTGCACCTCGTCGAGGCCGGATACGGCTGGCACCCGGGCGAGCGGGGCCGTCAGGACGCCGCCCGCGCCCTGGCTCACCTGCGGGACATGCGGAACGCGATGGCCACCGCGGTACGCCGGAACCAGCCGTTCGAGGTCACGTACGGAACGCTCCGCGAACCCCGGACGCGGCGCGCGATCGTGCAGGCCGACGCACTCCTGCTCCGGGCCGCGGAACACGAGTTCGGCACCGCGGGATACCCCACCGCGCGGGAAATCTTCGATTTCGGCCGTCCGCACGTGCGTCTCGGGTTCACCGATCCCTGGCCGGGCAAGGACGTGCTGCGATCGATCGGGACCTGGACCGCGTACCGGGAACCGGCCGGGGCCACGGGTACCGGCGGAGCGGCGGCCGTGTCCCGAGCGGTCCCGGCGGCGCCGGCCGTGGTGCTCGACGGCGCCGACGCCGGGGCGATCAGGGTCCGCGACGGCGAACCCGCCCCGGAGATCGTGCTGCGGGGCGTCCGGCCCGACCGGGAGACCGGCGGCGTGGCCGGCGTGGTCGACGCCGCCTGGTCGAAGCTGCGCCACGACGGCCGGCTGGTGGTCGAGGTCGAACCGGGCGTGCCGGTGGACGCCGTCCGCGAGGCGCTGGAGTGGTACTTCACCGAGGTCGGCGCCGAGATCGGCCACGACGGTCACGGTCGCGTCGTCGGCTGGTCCAAGCGCGGCCGTCCGGTCTACCCCGATCTGCCGGCGGGACCGCGCCTCGACGTGGCCGAGGATGTCGCGGCGTCGTCGTTGCCGCACGGGGACTTCACCTCCGTCCACTTCGCGGGCGTGCGGGAGACCGCGTTCACCGGACCGGCGATCGGCGCGCTGCCCAACGCCTTCGACGTCCTGCCCGAGGGCGGCCGTCTCGTGATGACCACCGGCGAGGACGTGGCCGCCCACTTCGCCGACCTGACGGCGCAGGCGATCGCGCTGGGAGCCACCGAGGTGGACTTCCGCGGCGTCTGGACGGGCAGCGCCGCCGTCGAGATGGTGAAGGGCGATCACGACGCGGCCCGGTTCGCCCACGTGTACGCGGAGGCGGTGTCCAGGATCGAGGCGGCTCTGGCCCGGGGCGACGGCGACGAGGCCGGGCTGCGTGCGATGCTCGCGCACGCGCGGGACGAACACAGCCGCCACCTGGCCGCCGCGCAGGGCTCGGCACCGTCGGCGGACCGTCCCGTGCGGGTGCGTCTGCACCGGCTGCCCGCCGAGTCGCTGACGCCGGAGGCGATGCGCCTGCTGGGTGCGGCGATGCCCCTGGCGTCCACAGTGGAAATCGCGGTGGGGGCCGGTGCCGACACGTCCCGGATCGTCACCGCGCTCGCCGGGTCCGGTGTGGACGCTCAGGTGCACCCGGCGCCGGGCGGGTTCACCGTGTTCGGCACCAAGCAGTCCGACCCGCCGCCCGCTCCGGCGCCCGACCCGACGAGTGAGCCACCCGCGCCCGCACCCGCGCCACGGCCCGTGGTGACCAGCGCCGCCGAGGTCCTGGGCGCGGTGCGGCTGCTCGGCGACGCGCTGCCGGACCGCACGCGGGAAACGGCCACCGGCAGCGTGGTCCAGTTCCGCGTGGACGGCACGCCGGTCACGATCTTCCTGAGCTCCGGCGAGCTCCTGAACACCGCTGAGGAGACGGGCGAACCCGTCGTCGCCCGGTCGTCCGTCATCGCCGAGGACGGGGACCACCGGATCCAGGTGGAACTCGCCGCGGGCCTGAGCCCCCGCCAGGTCGGCCGCGAGATCGCCTACCACCTGGGGCGGTCGCTGCACGAGCTGAAGCAGCAGCGCCAGGGCCTGTTCGCCGGGCTGCTCGGCCGCAAGAAGCCCGGGCTGACGCCGGATCTCGCCGGCCGCCTGATGATCCTCGAGGCGATGGCCCGGCAGCGCGAAGCAGGCGACACCCCGGTCCGGGACCTCGCCGAGATGACGCGCTTCCTGGACCGGATCGCCGCCGTCCTCCCGGCCGGGCTGGGCATCCGCCAGGTGCAGGCCGACCACCTGACCGAGAAGACCCTCCGGATGCTGGCCGAACAGCCGGCGCCGGACGGTTCGGTCGCCCCGCGGACCACCCGGCGCGGCGAGGACCCGTTCACCGTCAACCGGTTCGACCCGGCGTGGCAGGGCGCGGAGATCCCGGTGACGCCGGCCCGCCGCGCGCCGTCGGTGCCCTTCGACGTCCTGCGGGAAACCGTGGCGCACGGCGACAACGCCTACGCGCTGCTGACCCAGGCCCTCGATCTGCCCGCGCTGCACCGGACCTTCGGCGACCTGCTGCCCCAGGCCGTGGAGGTCGCGCACATCCACGGCGCCGAGTACCTGGCCCGGCTCGCGCAGCGCTGGCAGGGTGATCTGCGCACCGGGCTGAACGCCGCGCTGAACGCGACCCCGCCGCGCCCGGTCCCGCGGACGCTCGCCGACGCGGCGCCGTGGTTCGGGTTCCGCGCCGACGATCTCCCCGCGTTCACGGCCTGGCTGGCGCGGGCCGGCATCCCGGCCGGCCTGACGCAGGCGGACCTGCTGCGCCTGCGCGAGGTCGCCGCCCTGCTGGTGCTGGGCGACCACTTCGTCACCGGCCCGGTCCGCAGGCAGTTCGCCGAAGCCGAGCCCACCGCGATCGGCGACGCGTTCCACAGCCTGCCCGCCGGCCTGCCCGCGGCCGCGCTGCTGCCCGGCTCGGACGCCGACTTCGTGCCGGCGGCCCGCGCGGAGATCGCGCGCCTGCCGCAGGCGGAGCAGGTCCGCCTCGCCCGCACCGCGCGGACGCTGCTCGACCTGTACCACCAGGGCAGGAACATCCCCGCCGGCGCGCCCGAGCGGATCCAGGCCGCGCTGCACGCCCACGGCCCGGAGTTCGCGGCGTGGATGGTCGGCCAGCTCATGGGCGCGGCGGTCACCGACGGCTTCGCCCAGCGCGACGTCGCCGCCGAGCTCGAGACGGCCGAAGCGATGCACCACCTGCCCGAGACACCGGAACCCGCGACGCAGCCCGATTTCGCCCCGGACCGGCGCGTGCGGACCCAGCTCGACGAGCTGGCGACGCTGGTCGGGGCGCACCAGCGCGGCTGGGCCGCCCTGGCCAGGGCCACCGAGGGCGGTGACGAGCCGGCCGCCGTCGTCGAACGCGCCGAGGAACTGGCCGCCCCGCTGACCGGCGTGCTGGACTCGCTCGGACCCCGCCTCGACGCGCTGTCGGCGCAGATCGACGAACTCATCGCGCGGCACGAGACGCGGGAGACCGAGACGGAGGTCGCCCTGACCCACCGGTACCGCCGCCTCGCCGGGGTGCTGGAGCTCGTCCGCAACCGCCGGGACGACCACCAGGCGCAACTGGAGCGCGCCGACCTCGCGCTGGTCCGGCTGCACCTGTGGACCCAGACGGCCGAGGAGGCCCGCGCCGCCGAGGCGGCGAACGAGCCGTTGCCGGACCTGGACGGCGAAGCGATCTCGTCCGCGACCGCCGAGCGGTACATCGAGATCTCGCAGCGCAACCTCGAACGCGCGGTCCAGCGCGCCGAGGAGCTGCGGCGGCCGTTCGAGGTGGCCCTGTCCGAGCTGGTGCGGGAGATCGAGTCGCTGCGCCGCGTGCACGAGGAGCACCCGCGGCTGGCCGCCCACGGCGAGGACCTCGACCCGGCGCAGGACGGGTCGCGGGCGCTGCGCCCGGATCCCCTCGGCGAGGACAAGCAGACCGCGGCGACCCTGTCCGAGCGCGACCTGGCCGCCGTCGCGCGGATCTTCGACCTCGTCGAGCAGCACCAGCGGGTCGTCCGGTTCCTCAACGAGCAGGGGCACGAGGGCGCCCGCGCCCGCGACTTCACCGGCCTCACCGATGTCGAGCCCGCGGTGCGGCGCGGGGTGGCCGAACTGGAGGCGGTCGAGGACGACCTCCGGCGCCTGGTCAACGGGGACGCCACCGGCGAGGACCACGGCCTCGGCCTGAGCGTCGGCATCGCCCGCAGCGACCACCGCTTCAAGCTGCTCGAAGACGTCATGCGGGTCCACCCGCGCTTCCGCGACCGCCGGGGGAGTGTCTACTACGGACTGACGCTGCTCGCCCAGATGCGCACGGCCGCGGAACACCCGGCACCCGGGCTCGCGTACGCGCTCGAAGCGACGCTGACGGAGAAGTTCGGCGACAAGAACGTCAAGGGCGTCCTCGACGACCGGCTCTACACCATCAACCTGCAGCAGAGCAACGAGTTCGCCATCAAGACGCTGTTCACTCCGGTGGACGAGCAGGAGCCGCCGGACGCGGTGGCCTCCGCCGAGCCGTCGTTCCACAACGTCGTCAAGGTGACCTGGTGGTCGGGCACGGACGCCTCGCGCGGCGGCCGCCTGTTCCGGTCCGGCTTCACGTTGCAGTTCAACGTCGGCCCGTCGCTGGAGCAGATCGAGGCGGGCACGCACCCGCTGGCGGAGGAGTTCCGCCTGCGGGCCAAGGCGAACTGGATCGAGCAGCACCACGAAGGCGTCCGCATCACCACGCGCGCCGACCTGGACGCGTTCATCGCCGAGCACGGCTCCGATCCCACCGAGGGCGTGCAGCTGGACATGCCGGCGATCGTGCCGGTGATGTGGGTCGACGGCGGCCAGCTGATCGTCGCCGTCCGCCCCGACGCCGGCCGCGACGAGGTGGTCGCGGCGCTGCGCGGGCTGCTGGTCGAGCAGGTCGCCGCCTACCGCTCGCAGCTGCCCACGGCCGGTGTCCAGGCCCGGACCACCCTGCTGGTCCAGCTCGGCAGCGGCGCGGGTGTCGCGGCGGGCACGCTCGCCTCGCTCGCGCTAGGCCAGGGACTCAGCGCCATCTACCTGATCGGCCGTGGGGTCTTCCTCGGCTGGTCCACCGCGGTCGCCCCGGCCGCGTACTACATCTCGATGGCCAAGCAGACCGAGGCCGCCAACGAGATGCGCCGCCTGCGCGCGTTCATCATGCGCGGCGGCATCGGCCCCACCGCCGAATCGCTCGCCCAGGGCGCGCACGACACGGCGACGACCCTGCAGCCGCTGGCCGAGCTGACCCACACCACGGTGCCGGACGCGCCGCCGCCGGAAGCACCAGGGCTGCTCACCGGTGACGAGCTGACCGATCTCCAGCAGCGGATGACCCGCCTCGGGGCGGAGCTCGCCGAGCAGGTGGCGGCGCAGCGGTTCCCGCAGAGCTACCTGCACAACGCGGAGCTGCGGAAGACCTTCGCGGAGATGGCGGAGGTGCGCTGGGAGGACGAGCGCATCGCCGAGCAGGACGCGGGCACGCAGTCCGTGCGCGACGCCGGCACCCTGGTGCTGAAGCTGCCCACGGGCGAGACGCTCAAGGTCTCGCTGGTCATCGGCGCCGTGGAGCGCTCGTTCCAGCTGCTCAAGGGCGGCGACGTGCCGTCCTCGGAACAGCGCTACTGGATCGGCGTGTCCCCCAACGCCTACCTCGGCGGGGACGCCGCGATCCGCGCCGCGCTGGCCGAGCAGCTGGTGGACGTGGTGACCAAGGGCTCGCAGCTGTGGATCCAGCCCACCCTGCAGTCGCTGGCGAAGGAGAACTTCACGACCCTGCCGCTGGAAGCCGCGATCACCACCGTGTTCAACCTCTCCGCGGGCAGCCCCGAGCTGATCACGCCGCTGATCATGGGCAGCGCCGGGTCCCGCGGCGGGTTCATGTCGTCGCGCTACCTCAACTTCAAGTACAACGCGCTGGCCCGGAAGCTGTGGGAGGACGCGGTCCGGGAACGCCAGGGCCTCAAGGCGCTCATCGGCGCGAGCTCCAAGATCCAGATGGCGCAGACGTCGGTCCAGCTCGTCGGCGCCAGTGTGGCGGTCAACCGCGGAGTCGCCGCCGAAATCGCCCGGCACCTGCCGGCCAAACCCGCGGCGGAGCTCGCGCCGGACACCGTGCCCGGCCTGGTCGCCGAGGCCGCGGAGAAGTTCCGCGCCCGCGCGATCACCCGTCCCGGCATCCGATCGGCGCGGTTCCTGACCGCGGAGGAGGTCGCGGCCGAAAAGGCGCAGGCCGAACACGAGAAGGCCGTGAAGGCCGTCGCCGCGGCGGAGAAGGCGGTCGACCAGACCGCGGACGAGGTGCGCACGGCCGAGAAGGAGAACGCCTCGCCCGACGTGCTGGCCGAGAAGGTCGTGGCCGCGGAGGCCGCCGTCGCCGCGCTGGAAGCGGCCAAGGCGGCCGAGATCCGAGCGGAGCGCGTCGCCGAGGAGAAGGCCGAAGCGGCCAGGGAACCCGCTAAGCGCAAGGCCGCGGGCGAGGCCTTCACGCCGGAGGAGATCGCCGCGGCGGTCCGCGAGGGTGACGGGCTGACGGTGGTGATTTCGGCCAACCCGCGCCTGCGCACGCCGAAGGTGCCGGGCGAGCTGCGCGTCAAGATCGGCGCCACGGCGGAACTGCCGGGACACGTCTCGCCGATGCTCACCCACGGGCCGATCTACAAGAACGGCAACACCGACGTCCGCGAGTTCGTGATGCGGCTGCCCGCGCAGTGGACCGCCGACGGCACCCGGGTGACGGCCGAGCGCCTGGAAAGCTGGATGCACCGGCACGCCGACGACCTGATCGAGCGGGAACGGTTCATGCACCGCCGCGAGATCCGCCAGCTGGGCATCGCCGCGTTCGGCCGCGCCATGGGCAGCGGCGCGGTCAGCGCCGCGGTCAGCGTGCAACAGGGCAACACCGCCGCGGCCGGGCAGTCCGCCACCGAAGCCGGGCAGCGGACGGTCGACGGCGCGATGCGGATGGTCACCGCCCGCAACGCCATCGAGCGGACCGCGGCCCGCATGCTCAAGGAACTGAACCCGCAGGTGGCGACGGCCCGCGTCATGGACGACTGGGCCTGGGCCCTGGCCACCGAGGTCCGGGAGACCGACGCCGACCTGCGCGAGCTGCTCGGCAGCCACCTGGACGACCCCGCGCTGCGCAAGACGGCGCAGGAGATCCTCGACCGCCGCGCCGAGCTGCCCAAGCCCGGCGCCCTGTTCGAGGAGTTCGAGCGCATGCGGGAAAGCGGCGAACTCACCGAACGCGTCAAGCACCTCGCGAAGGTGCTGCGGTACGGCAACGGCGAGCTCGTCCTGCACATCGACAAGGTCGCCAAACCCGGACCGAAGGAACTGTGGGCCAAGCTCCGCGGCGCGCACCGGCAGCAGCTGATCTTCCGGTTCGTCACCGGCATCCCGGGCGAGCCCACGCGGGTGCTGGCCAACGCGATCGACTCGCACTTCCTGGTCGTCGGCGAGAACGTGGAGGAGGCGCTCGACCGGATCTCCCGCATCGTCGCGGTGTACCACCACGGCCCGACCGGCGTGCCCGGCGCGCTCAACCTGATGCTCGACGAGCTCGGCCCGGGCAACGTCGGCAGCTTCCTCAACCGCGCCACCACCGAGGTGCTGCGGCCGGCCCCGAAGCCGAAGCGGCCCGGAGAGGCGGCGCCGGCGGACCCGACCGTGCGGAACATGGTCATGCAGGCGCTGTCCGGGATCGTCTCGACCACTGTCAACGTGATCTCGGCGAGCTGGTTCCGCCGCGGCGACTTCCTCAAGAGCGAGCAGTTCCGCTGGCGCTACGCCTACGACGGCGCGGTCATGTCCGAGGACCGCGACCAGCTGGCCCAGTACTTCGCCAAGCGCACGGCCGAGTACAGCCGTCGTCAGATGCTGGACCTGCTGGAGTTCGCGGAGGCGGCGGGCTGGTACGCGCCGAAGACGGTCGAGGTGCTGCGGGAGGTGCTGGCCGAGGGCACGAAGTCGGCCGCCGAGGTGTTCGTGCGCCACGGTGTCCGTGCCGACCAGTTGCCGGAGCAGTGGACCTGGTCCGATCTCGACCAGCACGTGCGCGACAACGAGCCGCCCGCACTGGCCCGGCGCGAGGCCGAGGAGCTGCTGGCGCGGATCGAGACCGAGATGCGGGAGCTGGACGTGCACCCGGCCGACCGCGACCTGGAGCACCTGGCGCTGCGTGAACGGTGGGGCGAGACGGTCATCGCCCTGGCCCGGTCTCAGCCGGGCGCGGCAGGCTTCTACAACCGCAACGTGCGCGTCGAAACCGGTTTCGGCCCGGTCAACGTCCGCATCCCGGTCGACGGCGCGTCCTCTGTGGACCTGCGCGTCTGGCACGAGGCGGACCTGCTCGCCCGGCTGCGGCCGGTGCTGCCCGGAATGGCCACCCAGCTGCCCAACGTCTCCCAGATGTGGCAGTCGCTCGGCGCGAACCAGGTGCAGACCTTCGAGGAGGGCCGCACGCTGGCGCCGGGGGAGCCCGTGCCGGTCCACACGCTCGACGCCATCGCGCGGCTGTTCGCCGAAGCGAGCCGGGTGCGGGCGGCGGAACTGCCGCCACTGCCCGACGGCTGGCCGCTCAGCGGCGACACCGCCTCGTTCGGGCGGCGGCTGTCCGACCTGACCGAGCAGGTGCACGCGCGGGCCGTCGCGGAGCACGGCGACCTGCTGAACGTCTTCGCCGTGCCGGAGCGGCCGCTGGCGGCCGTGCGCGAGGGCTGGAGCGAGCTGACCCGGCGGCCGTTCGGCCTGGTGCACATGAACCTGCACCGGGGCAACGTCCTCGTCCGGGACGACGGCGCCGCCTTCCTGGACTGGGAGCTGGCGCTCTACGGCGATCCGGTCGCCGAGATGGCGCGGCACCTGCACCTCATGCGGTACACGGCGGAAGAGGAGGCCCGGCTGCTCCGCCGCTGGGCGGAGGTCATGCCGGCCGAGGCGATCGCCGGCTGGGAAGACGACCTGCCGCGGCACCGCGCGCACTTCCAGATCAAGTCCGCGATCGACGACACGATCCGGGTGGCGGAGGCGTTCGCCGATCGGGACACGTCCCCCGAGCGCAAGGCGGAGCTGGTGGCGGACCTGACCGCCAAGCTGAACCGGGCGCACGAGCTGTGGGGCACCGGCCGCGTCTTCACCGTCCGCCAGGTCCGGCTGGCGGTGGAGGAACACGTCTCCGGCCCGCTCACCGCCGAGCCCGACGTGGAGCGGCCGGAACTGCCGTCCGGCCCGCTGGAGCCGTCGGTGGAAACCGCCCGCGCGGTGGCGGTGCAGGCGGGCCTGGACGTCACCGACGTCCGGATCCGGATCGTGAGCGACCCGGAGATCCTCGCGCTGATGCGCGAGGAGGGCGTGCTGGGCATGACGCCGACGTTCGCCGAGGACCAGATCTGGCTGGCGCCCGAGGCGTTCGCGTCGGTGGACACGCTGGCCCGCGTGCTCGGGCACGAGCTGGCGCACGTCGGCCAGCTGCGCCTGGGCGTCCGGCCGACCGCGAACCTCGTCCCCCTGCTGGAGAGCAACGCCGAAGCCCACGGCGACGCGGCCGTGGACCGCCTGCACGGCCGCCACGCCCGTCCACCGATCGTGGAGCCGGACCAGCTGCCGGCCCCCGAGGGCGAGGTCGTCCCGTTCCTGTTCCACGGCGCACACGACACGGCGGCCGGGGCGTTCGCGGCCGACCGGGCGGTGCGCGCGCAGCTCGGTGAACTGGTCACGCTCGCCGACGCGGCCCGTCGTGGCTGGGCGTCGCTGGCCGAGGTGACCGAGCGGCTCGGCGACCCGGTCGCCGCGGTCGAGCGGGCCGAGGAACTGGCGGCGCCGCTGACCGAGTTGCTGGACGCGATGGGACCCCGCGTCCAGCGGCTGTCCGGGCAGCTCGACGAGCTGATCGCGCGGCACCAGGCCGGGGACAGCCGGACCGAGGCCGCCCTCACCGACCGGTACCGCCGGCTGGCCGGGCTGCTGGAGGAGATCCGGAACCGCCGGGAGGACCACCGGGCGCAACTGGCCCGCGCCGCCGTCGCGCTGGTCCGGTTCACCCTGTGGACCGGGATCGCCGAGCAGGCCCGCGCGGCCGAGCAGGCGAACGAACCGCTGCCGGATTTGGACGGCAGGCCGGTCTCGCCGGCCACCGCCGACCGGCGCGCCGAGGCCGCGCGACGGGGGCTGGACCGTGCCCTGCGGCGCGCCGACGAGCTGCACACCCCGTTCGCGGCGGCGTTGTCGGAACTCGCGCGGGAAGCCGAGGCGCTCGACCGGGTGCACCAGGAGAACCCGCGCCTGGCCGTGCACGACGAGGGCATCGACCCGGCCCAGGACACGCGGAAGATGCTGCGCGCCGATCCGGTGGGCGACGGCCCGCTGACGGTCGCGGGACTGTCCGAACGCGACCTGGCTGCCCTGGAACGGCTGTTCGGCCTCGCCGAGCAGCACCAGCGGGTCGTGCATTCCCTCACCGCGCGGGGCCTGGCCGGAACCAGGGCCCGCGACTTCACCGGCCACGCCGACCCGCAGGCGGTGGCCGAGCTCCAGGCGCTGGAGGACGACCTCAAGCGCCTGGTGAGCGGTGACGCGGCGGGTCGCGACCACGGCCTCGGGCTGAACCAGGCGGTCGGCCGCGGTGACGAGCGGTTCCTCCTCGTCGAGGACGCCCTGCTGACCCACCCCCGCTTCCGCGGTCGCGGCACCGACGTCTTCGCGACGCTGAAGCTGCTCGCGCAGCTCCGCACGGCGGAGGAGCACCCGGCGCCCGGATTCGCGCACTGGCTGCGGAGCCTGCGCGAGCAGGGGCTCGGTTTCCCGGACACCAAGGGGGTGCTCGACGACCGGATCTACCACGTGCGGGTGACGCAGACGGCCGAACTCCCGGTCATGGCGCTGTACACGCCCGTGGACCAGCAGGAACGGCCGGACCCGGTCGACGCCGCCGAGCGGTCGTACCACAACGTCGACAAGGTCAGCTGGTGGTCGGGCACCGACAAGTCGTCCGGGGGCAGGCTGCCGCGCGCCGCATTCACCCTGCGGACCGAGGTCGGGCCCTCGCTGGCCGAGATCGAGGCGGGCACGCACCCGCTGGCCGCGGAGTTCCGCCTGCGCACCAAGGCCGACTGGATCGAAGACCGGTTCGGCGTGACCATCTCCACCGAGGCGGACCTCGAGGCGTTCATCCAGCGGCACGGGTCCGACCCGACCGAGGGCCGGGACCTGCCGGTTCCGGCGGCGGTGCCGGTGCCGCTGATCGAGGCGTCCCAGGTGGTCGTCGTGGTGCGGCCGGACGCGACCCGTGCCGAAGCGGACGCCGCCCGGGACCGGATCCTCCCGGCGCAGATCGCCGCCTACCGGTCCGAGCAGCCCTCGGCGGGGGTGCCGATCCGCGCCAACCTGATGGCGCAGCTCGGCGGCGGTGCCGGCGTGGCCGCCGGGACGCTGGCGGCCATCCTGAGCGGCCAGGGGCTCAGCAGCATCTACCTGGCCGGCCGCGCGGCCTACCTCGTGTGGTCCGTCCTCGCCGGCCCGGTCGCGGACCACATCTCCTACGCCAAGCTGGTCGACGCGTACAACGAGTTCCGCCGCCAGGACGCGGCACTCATGGGACGCGGCTTCGGCGCCACCGCGAGCGCGCTCGCCCAGGGCGAGTACGACACGAGCACCGCGTTGCGGCCCCTGGCCGAACTCGCCGGCACCCCCGTGCCGGACGTCGCCCCGCCCGAGCGGCCGGCCCAGCTGACCACCGCGCAACTGGCCGAGTTCGAGGAGCTGATGAGCCGCGCCGGCGCGGAGGTCGCGGCCCGGATCGCGGACGGCGCGTTCCCGGAAACCTATCTGTACAGCACCGATCTGCGGCAGACGTTCGCCCGGATGCGGTCGGTGCGCTGGGAGGACGAGCGCATCGCGTCGCGGGACGCGGGCACGCAGTCCGTGCGGGACGCCGGAACGCTCGTGCTCGAACTGCCGAGCGGGGAAACGCTGAAGGTCTCCCTGGTGGTGGGCCGCCTGGAGCGCTCGTACCAGATGCTCAAGGGCGGTCACGTCCCTGCCCGGGAACAGCGCTACTGGATCGGCATCTCGCCGAACGCCTTCCTCGGCGGGCCGGACGCGGTTCGCGCCGCCCTGTCCGAGCAGCTGGTGGACGTCGTGGTCAAGGGCGAGCAGATGTGGATCCAGCCCACGCTGACGACCCTGGCCAAGGAGCACTTCCCGACGCTGCCCCTGGAAGCCGCGATCACCGCCGCCTTCAACATCGCCGCCGGCAGCCCGGAACTGATCGCGCCGCTGGTCGCCGGCAGCGCCGGGACCCGCGGCGGGATGATGTACTCGCGGTTCCGCACCTGGTCGGACCTGATGCTGTCGTTCAAGCTGTGGGAGGACGGCGTCCGGGAGCGCCAGGGCTTCCAGGAGATCATCGGCGTCGGCGCCAAGATCCAGGCGGCCGACACCGCGCTGCGGCTGATGGACACCGCACACGGGATCGTCCGGAGCGTCCGCGCGGAGATCGACTCGCATCTGCCCCCGGAACCGGAGCGGCCCCTGGTGCCCGCCGATCCGGCCGAGCTGATCGCACGGGCCGCCGGTGAACTGGCCGCCCGCGCCATCACCCGTCCCGGGGTGAAGGCGGCGCGGTTCCTGACCGCCGAGGAGCTCGTGGCCGAACGGGCGGCGGCCGGGTACGAGGCCGCCAAGAACGCGGTCGCCGCCGCCGAGAAGGCCGGGGACGCCACCGGCGCGCTCGTCGAGGCCAGGGCGGAGGCCGAGCGGGTCGCCCGGGAAACGGCGGCCGCCGCCGAGGAGCAGGCGAAGCGGAAGGACTCGGGTGAGGCGTTCACCCCGGCGGAGATCGCCGCGGCGATCCGCGAGGGCGACGGGCTGACGGTGGTCGTCACCGCGCACCCGCGCCTGCACACCCCGAAGGTGCCGGGCGAGCTGCGGTTCACCTTCCGCGTCGCTGACGACCTGCCCACCACGGTCGCGCCGATGACGACCCACTCGGCCATCTACAAGCGGGGTGTCACCGACGTCCGGGAGTTCCACACCTACCTGCCCGCGCAGTGGGCCGGCCGCATTGCCGCGGACGACCTCACGACCTGGATCCACCGCCAGACCGACGACCTCATCGCGCGCGAGCGGTTCCTGCACCGCCGGAGCAGCAGGCAGCTCGCCATGGCCGCGTTCGGGCGAGCGATGGGCAGTGGCGCCGTGAACGCCGTGGCGAGCCTCGAACAAGGCAATACCGTCGCGGCCGGGCAGTCCGCGGCGGAGGCCGCCCAGCGGACCGCGGACGGCGCCATGAGGGTTGTCACCGCCCGGGCCACCGTCGACCGGTACGGGGTCAAGATGCGGAAGGAGATGCCCGCTACCGGTGCGACCCCGCGTGTGATGGACGACGTGGCGTGGGCGACCGCCACCGAGGCGCGGGAGACCGAAAGCCGGCTCCGGGCGCTGCTCGGCCGGCACCTCGACGACCCCGTGCTGGGCGCGAAAGCCCGGGAGATCCTCGCCCGGCGCGGGCCGGAAGCCGCCCCGCCCGGCACGGCGATCGCGGAGATCCGCCGGATGCGGGACACCGGTGAGCTGGCGCGCCGGGTCAAGCACCTGGCCGAGGTGGTCGACCACGGCGACAACCACCTCGTGCTGCGGATCGACCGCGTGCCCCGGCCGGGGCCCTTCGAGCTGTTCGCCAAGTTGCGCGGCGCGCACCGGCAGCACCTGCGGGTCCACTTCCTGCCGGGCGTGCCCGGTGACCGCACGCGGGTGGTCCGCAACTCCGCCGACTCCAGCTTCCTCGTCGTCGGGGAGGACGTGACCGAGGCGCTGGACGCGATCTCCCCGATCGCCGAGGTGTTCCACCGCGGCGCGGCCGGCATGCCCCGCGGGCGGACGCTGCTGGTCAACGAGCTGGGACCGGGGAACGTCGGCGGCGCGGTCAACCGCGGCACCACGGAGGTGCTCCGGCCGGAGCCGAAGTTGCGCAACTTCGCCCTGCAGATGGTGTGGGCGGCGGTGTCGAGCTGGGCGAACATGCGCACGACGATGTGGGCCGGGCGCGGGGAGTCCCTCGACCTCGATCTGTACCGCCAGGGTTACGCCTACGACGGCGTGGTGCTGTCGGCGGACCGGGACCAGCTGGCCCAGTACTTCGCGAGGCAAACGGCCGAGTACAGCCGTCGTCAGATGCTGGACCTGCTGGAGTTCGCGGAGGCGGCCGGCTGGTACGCGCCGAAGACGGTCGAGGTGCTGCGGGAGGTGCTGGCCGAGGGCACGAAGTCGGCGGCCGAGGTGCGCGCGCGGCACGGTGTTCGCGTCGAGCAGCTTCCGGAGCAGTGGACCTGGTCCGATCTCGACCAGCAGGTGCGCGAGGCTGAGGCCTCGGCGCCGGCGCTGCCCGCCGGCCCGGTCGAACCGTCGGTCGAGACCGCCCGCCAGGCAGCGGCCCGGGCGGGCCTGGACCTGACCGGGGTCACGCTCCGCGTCATCGACGACCCCGATCTGCTCCGGCTGATGCGGAGCGAGGACCAGAAGGGAGTCACCCCGACCCGGTACGAGGGCCGGGAGATCTGGCTGGCTCCCGAGGCCTTCGAGTCGATCGACACCCTCGTGCGCGTGCTCGGTCACGAGCTGACGCACGTCGACCAGCTGAGGCAGGGGATCCGGCCGGTGCGGCCGGCGGCGGAGCTGCTGGAGGAGATCGCCCGGGCCGGCGGCCAGGCCGCGGTGGACCGCCTGCACGGCCGGCCCGCGCACCCGCCGATCACCGAGCCGCGCCTGCTGCCGGAGACCGGCGACGACGAGGAGGTCGTCGAGTACCTCTTCGACACCGGCTCCAGCGCGTCCCGGTTCTGGGTGCACTCGTGGCCGGAGCAGACACGGGCCTTCCACGCGGTGGCGCCGCTGTCGAAGATCATCCCGGGGCTGACCGCGTGGATGAACGGACGGCGGGACTGGACCATCCTGCTCGACGACGTGCCCGTCCGGGTGGTGTTCACCGAGGACCCGGCGCCGGGGGGCCGCATCGTCCGCTCCGGCAGGCGGAAGGTGATCGAGATCGAGGTGGAGGCGAGCGCGACGCCGGAAAGGGCCGCCCGCCACCTCGGCTACCAGCTCGGCTGGGCCAGGCAGGAGCTGCGCCCGGCGGGCCTGGTGCGCAAGTCCGTGCGGTTCCGCAGCACCGCGCCCGATGCGCCGGACGCGGTCGGCCCGCACGTCGCCGGACTGCTCGCCGCACTGAACGTCATGGCGGAGCACAAGGCCCAGGCCATCGCGGAGTCCGGCTACGACGTGTCGCTGGAAGACTTCTACGCCGAGGCCGACGAGCTGGCGAACGCGGTGCACGGCAACTGGGACGCCATCGCCCGGCGTCACCTGAGCGACCTGACCCGCGCCCTGCTGGCCGAGCGGGACCACCTCAGGGACCTCGCCACCCGGGAACAGCTCACCGGACTGCCCGCGCACCTGCAGGAGACGCTGCCGGACGGGGACTGGAGCCTGCACAACACGGTGCGGCGAGCCGCTCCGGCCCAGGGGCCCGAACCGGAGACGCACGCCTTCCCGAGCGTCCAGGCGAGCCGGGTGATCGGGGAGCGCGGCGGGCTGCTCCCGGCGCCGGACGCCTACCGCGAGATACTGGACAAGTCGTTCCACCGCCGCGAGGAGTCCGCGAGCGAGCGCCTGCGTCGCTTCGTCCGGCTCGTCAACGGACCCGGCAACGACCCCACCGCGCGGCTCAACGACGTCGACGCGGTCATGACCGTGCACGACTTCGTGGTCGGTCACGGGACCGATGCCGCGGCGCGGCGCACGTTCGACGGCTTCCGCGACGGGGACGTCACGCGGGCGGTGGGGCGCGAGCTCGGGGGAGAGGGGCGGATCGAGGACCGCGGCGGCCGGTTCCAGCGGCTGTTCGACGTGCGGGACCCGCTGCCGGACGGTCTCGATCGCGCCGGCGCCGTCGAGGCCGCCTGGCAGCGGGTGGTGGACGCCATCCGCGGCGCGCCGCCCGCCGATGTGCCGCGGACCCGGAACGGCTTCCGCCGGGAACCGGGGCCCGCCTTCGCTTACGTGGTCGTGCACCGGGCCGGGCACGAGCCGCTCGTCACCGCCGTCACCGCTTTCGAAGATCCCGAGCCGCTCTTCCTCGACCCGGTGAACCGGACGGCGTCGGAGTCCCCGCTCTACTCCGACGACGTGATCGCGCTGGACGTGGTGGTGTACGGCGATTCCACGGAGACCGGACCGCGGAACAGCTCGGTCCCGATCCCGGGCCTGCCGCTGTCGGAGATCAGCACCCGGCCGCCGACCGCCGCCTACCGGGACGCCATGCCCGCCGCCGACCGCGTGCGGTGGATGGAGCTGGCCCAGCAGGTGGTCGTGGACGAGCTGCTCAACGCCGACGTCGCGCAGTACCCGCTGTCCTTCCCGCCCGAGGTCGCCGCCGAGTTCAACCGCCTGGGCAGCGATCGCCGGGCCCGGCTGGAACTGCGCGCACTCGGGTACACCATCGGCGCCGCGGCGAACCCGGAGGCGTTCATCGCGGCGGTGCGGAGCTTGCAGAACACCGCGCGGTGGCGCGGAATCCCCCTGAGCACGCTGCTGGCCGAGAACTGGGACGCCGAACTCGGGCCCCTGGTCCAGGTGACCGAGACACCGATGCGGTATCCCGAGGGCGCGACCAGCGACGAGGCCTGGCTGAAGAAGGTCAGGAAGCTGGTGCTCGCGGAAACCACGGAGGCCGAACGGCGGCAGCTCGCGCAGGCCCGGCCGGATCTGTGGGCACTGCTCAACTCGACCTACGGTGCCGACGACACCTCCCGTGAGGTCGGCGCCCCGTACGACCGGCCGGACGGCCTGCGGCCGGTGACCAAGGCCGCTCAGGACAAATTGCGGAAGGCGCTGAGCGGCTCCCCGGACCCGGCGATCTGGGGTCCACTGATCCTGGGGGTGGGCGCCGAGCCGTTCGAGACGTTCTCGGCGGTGGTTTCGACCCACGTCGACGGTGTGCCGAAGTTGCCCGCGAAGCCGACGCTGGACAGCTACGACGCGGGCCGGTGGCAGGGGTACGAGCTCGGCGCCTCCGGACGGGTCGAGCAGCAGCGGGGTGTCCGGATCCAGAACCTGCCCTCGTGGGGCCTCAGCGTCCGGCGCGACTTCACCAGGCGGATCGAGGCCGCGCTCGCCGCGGCCGGTCCGCAGGCCGTGGCGGTCCTGATCAACCGGTCCGGCGGGTCCGTGGACGACTCCACCGGGCTGGTCATCGCGGCGCGGCACGGCGAGTCCGTCCGCTACGTGGTCCGGGACGATCAGGGCGTTCGCGTCGAGGAGTCCCTGCCGGTCCTGCAGAACCTCGAGCACGGCATCGACGTCGTGGTCATCGACGGGACCGGCGCTCCCGTCCCGGTTCCCGGCGCCGCGCCGAGTCCGCTGAGCACCGTCCCGCCCTCGGCCGCCTACCTGCGTGCCATGGCGGATGACGACCTCCACGCGGTCGTCGGGCGGACGGTCGAGCTCCTCCGGCGCGGTCCGGCGGAACTGGACCTGCCGGTGGAGGTGTCCGCGGTCCACGACGGGCTGTCCGATCCGCGGGCCCGGGCCCAGTTGCTGTCCTGGTTCGACGCGACGGGCCGCGACGCCGGTCTGCTCGTGCGCGGGCTGGAGACGTTCCGCGCCCTCGCGCTGGATCGCTTCGACGGCGACCTCCGCCTGGTGGGCGAGGACGAGGTGGTCGAGCAGGCCCTGGCCCGCGCATGGGACGAGGGGCTGGGCACGGTGGTCACCCTCGACGCGGAGTCCGGCGCGGAGCCGGCCGCGTCGGAGCCGGCCTCGGCCGGACCGCTGCCCACCACGGTGGAGACCGTGCGGCGGGTCGCCGCGCGGGTCGGGGCGGACCTGACCGGCGCCGAGATCGTGATCAAGGACGATCCGGAGTTCCTGGCGCTGCTCGCCGCCGAGGGGGCCAGCGCCCTGACCGTGACCGCCGAACGGGCGATCTGGTTCAGCCCGGCCGCGTTCCGGACGGAGGCGAAGCTGGCGGAGGTCCTGGGACACGAGCAGACCCACCTCGCCCAGCTCCGGCTGGGTATCGCGCCGCTCAAGCGGCACGTGGCGGGCCTGGAGGAGCTCGCGCTGCGCAACAGCGCGATCGCGGTCCAGAACCTGCGGACCGGGCCCCGCCCGTTGCTGCTGCCCGACCCGGACCACTACGTTCCGGTCCCGATGACGCACCGCGACGTCGTACCGTACTTGTTCGACACAGGAGGAGACAGCGTTGACGACGTTCCAGGTGACCAAGATGGACGATCTGGCGGTGTTTCCGGGGATCCGGCTGCTGGGGCGGGAAGAGGGGGACCCGATCGAGCCGGGGCTGACCCTGACCGACCCGGTGACGGGCCGCGCCTGGCCGGTCCTGTCGGTGGAGTTCCCGACGCCGCTGGCGCGCCGCAACGGGTGGACGACGCTGCTGGTGGAACGCACGGGGGAACCGGCGCCGGCCGTGGGGACGACCCTGAGCAGCGAGTCCGGCACGACCGCGAGCAGCTCCACCTCGCACTGACCGGACTCGCCCGGGTGCTGCCCGAACTGAACGTGTCCGTCGTGGACGGACAGGTGCAGGCCGACCTGTCGGGCGTGCCGATCGCGGTCGACTACACCGACGCCGCGACCCGGCGCGGCCCGCGGCTGATGCCGGCCTTCGCCGGCGGGCCCGCCGGGCCGACCGGCACGATCCGGCTCCGGCTGGAGCCCGGGACCGGGCGGGACCAGGCCATGCGGGACCTCGCGGACCGGCTCGGCCGGGTCCGGCACGAGCTGCGCCCGGAGACCCGGTTCCAGCGGTTGCGCCGCGGCAAACCGGGTGGCCCCGGTGAGGCGACCGCGGTCGACGCCCCGCTGGCCGGACGGCTCCTCACCCTGGACGTGCTCGCGCTCCAGCAGGCCGAAGCCGTCGCCGAGCACGGGGATTCCGCGGTGAGCGGCGAGCTGGGCGAACAGGCCGGGGACATCGCGATCTCGCTGCCCGAGGGCCGCGATTTCGACGCCATCGCCCAGGCACACCTGCAGCCGCTGACCCGCGCCCTGCTCGCCGAGCGGGACCACCTCCTCGACCTCGCCACCCGCGAGGAACTGCGTCAGCTGCCCGCGGAGGAGCAACTCAGCCTCCCGGAGCCGGAGTGGGCGGTGCACAACGTCGTCCGCGGCGAGGTCCGTGGAATGACGCGCGAATCGCCGTTCCCGCCGGCGCGCGCGTCGCGGGTGCTCGGTGAGCGCGGCGGCCTGGTGCCCTCACCCGGGGCCCGGCTGGCGATCGCCCAGGCGATGCTCGGCGAGAACGGCGAGCGCACCGCGGACGACCTGGCACGCGCGGTGCGGCTGCTCGCGCCCTGGCCGGCCGACCCGGCCGGGCCGCTGGCGCACGCCGACGCCGCGATGGTGCTCCACGACTACTGGATCGGCCTCGACATCGATGTGGCCGCGCGGCGGACGTTCGACGGGTTCGCCGACGGCGACCCCGGCAAGCCGCTGGGCGGTGAGCAGGTGGGCCGCATCGAGGACCGGGGCGGCCGGTTCCAGCGCCTCGCCGACTTCCGGCAGGTGCCGGAGGCCCAGCGCGCGGAGGTGATCGCCGCCGCGTACCAGACGGTCGTGAACGCGCTGGCACGCACCAGCGGCAACGCGTTCGCCTACGTGGTCGTGCACCGCGACGGCGCCGAACCCCACGTCACCGCCGTCGCCGCCCGCGACGGACAGTCACCCGTGTTCCTCGACCCCGCGCACGGCAGGGCCGCGTCGCAACCGCTCTACGGGCACGAGGACGGCGTGTACGCCCTCGACGTCATCGTCCACAGCGGACCGAGCAGGTCCTCGGCGGTGGCCGCGGCCGTGCCGATCAACGGGCTGGAGCTGTCCGAGATCAGCTCCCGCCCGCCCACCCGGAGCTACCTCGAGGCGATCCCGAAGAC
>NZ_PQHW01000091.1 GCF_003385215.1 Amycolatopsis thermalba
GTCTGGAACAAATCAAGTTAGGGGTCGGGGCGTGTCCGGGGCGGGCGCCACTCAATCCGCGGGTTTCACCAGCACGGCCCGCGTGTAGAGCAGCTGGAAGCCGCGGCGCTGGGCGTTCTGCTGCGACTTCGAGGCGGGTTGCGTGGTGATGACGGCGAGGTCGCAGCCGGCGGTCACGGCGTCGGCGAGCCGGGCGGACAGCAGCGCGGTCTGGACGCCGCGGCGCCGGTGGCCGGGCAGGGTCGCCGCGCCGGTGAACTGCGCGAGCCCGTCGGTGACGCACATGCTGCCCGCACCGGCGACGACTCCGTCGCACAGCGCCAGGTAGCGCCGCACGCCGTCCCCGGCGAGGTCGCGCAGGGCGCGCGCGAGGACCTCGCGGGGGAACTCCTGGTCGGGCGGCGGCCCGTCCGTCTCGGGCTGGGTGAAGGCGTCCACGGCGGTGTCCAGCCAGGTGCCGAACTCCCCGGCACCGACCGGCCGGATCTCGACCCCCGGCGGTGTCACCCGGTCCGGCTCCTCCCGCAGGCTGCGGCCCAGCACGTTCTCGAAGGACTCCAGCCGGTACCCGCGCCCGGACAGCGTCGCGGCGATCGCGGGGTCGGCCACGTGCGCGAGTTCGGCCTGCACCGGGGAGCCCACCGCGGCGAAGGCCTGTTCGGTTTCGTCGAGCACGTCCGGGGCCGGCACGCCGCCGAATCCGAGGCCGGCGATCTTGTTCAGCGGCGACCCGGCTTCGGCGAAGGTCGCCACTCCCCCGGCGACGGGCCGCACGAAGGCGGCCGAGCCGGGCCTGCCCCGCGCGACACCGGTGGCCTCGGCCATCCGTCGTGCTTCGGCTCGTTCGATTCGTCCGGCCAGCGGGAGGTCGCAGAAGAGGGCGTTCACGGGCCGGACTGTAGCGGCCCGGCCGCGGGAGCTCCTCCCGAATATCGCGCGGGCCGGGAAACCTCACGCGGCGGCGGTGGCGGACACCCGCGCGACGAACTCGGCGTTGGACCTCGTCGTGCGCAGCTGCTCCAGGAACTGTTCGGTCGCGCGCCGCGGGTCCTGGCCCGCCAGCGCGCGGCGGACCTCCGTCATCACGGTCAGTTCCGCCGGCGACAGCAGGAGCTCGTCGCGGCGGGTGCCGGAGGCGAACAGGTCGATGGCCGGGTACACGCGGTGGTCGGCGAGGGTGCGGTCGAGGCGCAGCTCGGCGTTGCCGGTGCTCTTGAGTTCCTCGAAGAACACGGTGTCGGCCAGGGAACCGGTGCCGACGAGCGCCGTGGCGATGATCGTGAGCGAGCCCCCGTCCTCGATGTTGCGCGCGGCGCCGAGGATCTTCTTCATCGGGTGCAGGGCGCCCGCGTCGACACCGCCGGACAGGGTGCGGCTGGACGCCCGGGCGGCGAGGTTGTACGCGCGGCCCAGCCGGGTCAGCGAGTCGAGCAGCAGGACGACGTCGCGTCCGGTCTCGACCAGGCGTTTCGCGCGTTCGAGGGCGAGTTCGGCGACGGCGGTGTGCTCGGCAGGCGCGCGGTCGAACGTGGAGGCGATGATCTCACCGCGGACCGAGCGGCTCAGGTCGGTGACCTCCTCCGGCCGCTCGTCGGCGAGCAGCACCATGAGGTGCGCGTCCGGGTGGTTGGTGGCGACGGCGTGCGCGATCGCTTGCAGGACGGCGGTTTTCCCGGTGCGCGGCGGCGCGACGACGAGCGCGCGCTGCCCCGTGCCGATCGGCGCGGCCAGGTCGAGCACGCGGGTGGTGAGCTGGTGGCGGGCGGTCTCCAGCACGAGCCGCCGGTCCGGGTGCACCGGGGTGAGCCGGTCGAACTCGGGACGGCGGCCGCCGGGATCGGCGCCGTTGACCGACACCAGTTCCTGGCCGTCCAGGACGATTTCGTCGCCGCGCCGCAGACCGTGCGCCCGGGCGAGTCCTAAGGGGACAGTGGGGCCACCGCGGCCGTAGCCGAGAGTGGCGGTTTTGCCGGAGATGTCGAGAATGCCGTGACAGGACATGGTGGTACTCCAAAAAAGGGAAGGCGGCGTGGATCGCCGGAAGGGAGAAACCCGGAACGGTGTCACCGGGGTGAGGTGGAGAAGAGAGACGATCTCGCGGGCGGCTGAGCCGGCATCCGGGAAGATCCCTCGCACCATAACCCGTCCGGCACTCGGTCCGCAAGGGGGCTCCGAAATGGTTTCCCGCCGTCGCGGGCGGCTGGTTAGGCTGCGGGCGGAACCGGGCCAGTGGAGGAAGTGGTGGAGGAGCGCGCGTGGCGGCCGCGCTGGTGGGTCTTCGCGGTGTTCGCGATGGTGGCCGCGGTGCACCTGGCCGGTGGCTGGGATTCGACGTCCGCGGTGGGGCTTTCGGTGGGGTTCGCCGGCACGCTGGTGCTGGCGTTCGTGCGGCGGTTGCCGTCCTGGGCCACCGGCGAGGAGGCGTTGCGCGCGCCGGTGCGGGCGAGCCGCACCCGGCTGATCGTCGCGCTGCCGCTCGCGCTGCTGGGCGTGGTGGCCGTCCTCATCGGACTGATCGACCACCCGCCGCACGGGATGGATGTGCTCTACGTGGGTTTCGTGGCCGTCCTCGCGGTGGGCTTGGTGGTGGTGCTCGCGCTGCGCCCGGCTTCCGGCCCCCTCTCCCGGTCGGGCCAGGATAGGCGGCTGCGGCTGTGCACGGCCGTCCTCGGGGCCGCCGTCGGCACGGGGGTGGCGCTGGAGGTCGCGGTG
The DNA here is from genome assembly GCF_003385215.1 of Amycolatopsis thermalba. Taxonomy (GTDB): domain Bacteria; phylum Actinomycetota; class Actinomycetes; order Mycobacteriales; family Pseudonocardiaceae; genus Amycolatopsis_E; species Amycolatopsis_E thermalba. Next base: position 2,713 of record NZ_PQHW01000091.1, read on the forward strand.
CTGGTCACCGTGGGCGGCGCGCTGCCGTGGGTGGTGCTCGCTCCGGTCCTCCTCGTCGTCGGGGTGACCGCGGTGCGGCGCCGGCGGAACGCGAAAGCCGTGCGGCTGCTCGCGGCCGGGGCGTGGACCGGGATCACCGCGGCCACGCTGCCGGAGGAGATCGACGGCTCTTCGGTGTCCGGATGGGCGGTGTTCCCGGACGGGCTCCGCGCCCGGTTCGGGATCACCGGCTGCCCACCGGACGTCCTCGCCGGCCTCCTCGATCGGCGCCGCCTGTGGATCGCGGGCGAACCACGTGACGGCGAGGTCGCGGTGGGCCTCCCCGACGGCGACGCCTTCGCCGTCGCGTGGTTCGCCGTGAAAGACCGCGACCACCGGCGCTGGGCGCGCCGGGCGTCCCGGGAGGACAATGGTTCCGACGGGAAGCGGGTGGGGTGATGCGACGACGGCTCATCCGGTGCCTGGCCGGGCTCGCGAGCGCCGGCCTCCTGGCGGGCTGCTCGACGGCCGGGCCCAGCAGTCCGATGGCCCCCGCGGCACCGGCCGGGCCGGTGCTCGTCGTCAAGATCGACAACGTGGCCCCGGCGCGGCCCGCGACCGGCCTCGGCTCGGCCGACCTCGTCGTCGCCGAGCCCGTCGAAGGCGGGCTGAGCCGCCTCGCCGCCGTGTTCACCACTCGCCGTCCGCCGGTGATCGGCCCGGTCCGCAGCGCCCGCGAGACCGACTACGACCTGCTGGCCGCCTTCGGCCGCCCGGTGTTCGCCTACTCCGGAGCCGCTCCCGAGGTCGACCGCGCGCTGCACACCCCGCCGCTGGCGGACCGGATCGTCAACGCCTCCCCCGCCGACGCACCCGCCGCCTACGTGCGGGAGGACGCCCGACCGGTCCCGCACAACCTGTTCCTGCGCCCCGAAGCGCTGCCCGCGGGCGAGGGCCCGCTCCCGGACGCCCTGATCGCCCGCGGGCCCGCGCCGGCCGGCGGCACCCCCACAGCCAGCCGCGCCGTGTCCTACCCGGCCGCGTCCTTCGACTTCCGCTGGGACGGCGGGCGATGGCTCGTGTGGCTCGACGGCAGCCCGCTGACCTCCACCGAGGCGGGGCAGCTCGGCGCGGGCACGGTGATCTTGCAGCAGGTGACCACCCGCCCCGGCGCCGTCGCGGACAGCCAGGGCCGGACCGCGCCGGTCGCGCAGACCGTCGGCACCGGCGCGGCCACCGTACTGCGCGACGGCGCCGCCTTCGAGGGCGTCTGGTCCCGTCCGGTCCCGCAGGCGGTCACGACGTTCGCCACGCCGGGCGGCGCGCCACTGCCCGCCGCCACCGGACCGGTGTGGGTGGTGCTGATCCCCACCTGACACCACGGGATGACCGCCAGGGCCGTCTGACGTCCCCGAACAGCGCGGCCTCCGACGCCATCCAGCCCCGCCCAGCGCCGCAGACCATCACCACCTTCGCCACGCCAGGCGGCGCGCCACTGCCCGCCGCCACCGGACCGGTGTGGGTGGTGCTGATCCCCACCTGACGCCGCGGGATGACCGTCAGGTGCGTTTGACGTCCCCGAACGGCTCGTCGCGCTCGCGCACCGCCTGCCGGAAACCCGCCGTTCGCGCGCGGTCCTGGAACGCGTAGCCCTCGCGGGTGTGGCGCGAGATGCCGTCGAAGACGGTGCCGATCATCGCCGAGTTGGCCACACCCTGCGTGGTCAGCGCGCTGTTGAGGGCGAGCTTGACCATCATCAGCTGGTTGACCGGCAGCAGGGCGATCTTGGCGACCAGCGCCTCGGTGACCTCGTCCAGCCGGCCGGCCGGCGCGGACTCCACCGCCAGCCCCCACTCGGCGGCCTGCCTGCCGGTGATGCAGTCGCCGGTGAACAGCAGCCGTTTCGCGCGCTGGTCGCCGAGCCGGTGGGCCCACAGGCCGGTCGCGGGCACACCCCACACGCGGGTGGGCGGGTAGCCGATCTTCGTGTCGTCGGCGGCCACGATCAGGTCGCAGTGCAGCGCGATGTCCGTGCCGCCCGCGACGCAGAACCCGTGCAGCTTCGCCACCGTCGGCTTGGTCGCGTGCAGCAGGCTGGCGTAGCCGCGGTTGAACCGGCTCATCATCGCGTAGTCGGCCATCGGGTCCCACGGCCGCGACGGGTCGTGGTTGCGTGCCTGCACCACCGGGTCGAGCACGGTCCCGGCCCGGTCCGGGTCCGTCTCCGGCGGCGCGTCGCCGTGCTCGGCGAAGATCGACAGGTCGTAGCCGCCGCAGAACCCCTTGCCCCGCCCGGAGACGAGGATGACGTGCACGCGCGGGTCGAGGTCGGCGCGTTCCACCGCGGCGGCCAGTTCGAACGGCGTGTCGGCGGTGATCGCGTTGCCCCGCTCGGGCCGGTCGAACGTGATCCGGGCGATCCGCCCGGTCACCTCGTAGGTCAGGGTCCGGTAGTCCCCAGTGTCCCCGCGGGGTGCGCGGTCCCGGAACAGGCTGCTCTCGGTCCAGGCGTCCCGCCACGGCGCGGGACGCGAGCCGGCGTCATCGGTCATCGCCCGACCGTAGCGTCACTCGCGCGCCGGCAGCAGCCGCACGACCTGCAGCGCCGTCGCCAGTTCCGCCACGGCCCGGGGGTCGCCCAGCCCACGGCCGGTGAGTTCCTCGACCCGCCGCAACCGGTAGCGCACGGTGTTGGGGTGGCAGTACAGCCGCTTGCCGGCCTCGGCGGCCGACCCGGCGCAGGCGAACCACGCGTCCAGCGTGTCGACCAGCACCTTCCGGTCGGCGGGCGGCAGGTCCAGCAGCGGGCCGAACACCGCGCTCGCCACCCGCTCGGCCTCCCCGGGCGCGGCGGCGATCAGCACCGCGACCGGCGCGTCGTCCCACGGCGCGACGCCGGGCCGGCCGGGCGGCAGGGTGCCCAGCGCCAGCCGCGCCAGCCGCAGCGCCCGCGGGGTTTCCCGCAGGTGGGGGTAGGCGGGGCTGAGCCCGATCCGCGCCGTGGCGCGGCCGCGCAGCAGGTCCGGCAGCCGTTCCCCCAGCGACGGGTACGGCAGCGCCAGCACGCCGATGTGCTCCTCGGGCGACAGCCGCCACGCCGAGCGGATCCCGTCCGACCGCAGCCGTGACTCGATGCCCACCAGGGACCGCTTGCCCAGCTCGGGGATCTCCGCGGCCACGACGACGAAACAACCCTCCACCGGCAGTCCCAGCGTCTGCGCGGCCTCCCACAGCGTGTCCTGGGCGAGGACACCGGTGAACAACGCCTCGACCAGCATCGACCGCTCGTGCTCGCGCTCCAGCATGATCTGCGAGGCGGTGTCCCGGTAGGCGTCGGCCATCGCGTCGGTGTAGGTGCCGACCAGCCGCCACACCGTCGCGGCGAAATCGACGAGCACCCGGTCGTCCACCGAGGACGATGCGCGCGCCTTGGCGACCAGCGCGTCCCACAGGTGCGCGAACCCGACGCGGTAGGCCCGCACCACCTCCGGCAGCGGCGCCCCCTGCTGGGCGCGCTCGCGCCCGGTTGCCCACGGCGCGGACAGGTCGGGGGCGTGGTCGCTGACGAACTGCCGCAGGATCAGCTCGGCGTTGTCCCGCACGGACTGCCGCAGCGAGGAGGTGGGCACCGGGTCGCCGGCCTGGTAGAGCACGACCTCGTGGCGGATGCGCCGGGTGACGGCGTCGGCGAGGTCGTCCAGCTCGCCGAGCAGCGCGTCGACCAGGGCGTCGATGCCCGAGATGTCCGTTGACACGCCGGAAGCTTAACGGCGACCGGTTTGTCCTCCGGCACAAAACCCCGCGCGGGTGAGTTGTCGCCGGGGACATGGGCGCCGGTGAACGGTTCACCGAGGATTGCTCCATCCGGTGCAAGCCCGGCACCGCCGCCGGGCACTCGCCGCCCACCACAGGAGAACATCGATGCCACACGCTGACAACGACGTCGGCCGCCGGGCCTTCCTGGCGAAGATCGGGGTGCTGGGCGCCGCGGTCGCCGCCGGCGGCCTGCTGCCCGGGCTCACCGCCGCGGCCGCCCCGCGACCGGTCCGCGCCGGGCTGACCGACGTGGTCGCCGCCCTCCGCCCGGTGCTCGCCGAGCTGGCGCGCGACACCCTCAACGGCCTGGTCGTGATGGCCTGCCCCGGCCCGGACGCCTACTCCCGCGCCCAGGGCACCCCGCGCACCGAGCCGGGCGCGCTGGAGGCCCGGGCCACCGACTTCCTGATCAAGGCCCTCGACGAGTACGTGCCGTTCCCGGACCAGCTCGCCACCCCGCTCACGCAGAGCCTGGCGACCGGGCTGGCCGGCACCCCGCTGCCGTCCGCGCTGCTGGACCTGCCGCTCAGCGGTGTGCGGACGCTGGACGCCGCGCTGCGCACGATGCTGGAGAACGACGACACGCTGCCGCTGTCGTCGGCGATCGCGATGCTGCTGAACCTGGTGGCGACCGAGGTGAACCCGCTCGCGCTGAGCGGCGCGTTCCTCTCCCCGTTCGCCCGGCTGTCCTATGCGGACAAGTGCCGCGCGTTCGAACGGCTGGAGGGGCCGCACGCGGGCCTGGTCGCGCTGCTGGACGCGAACCTCCCCGAGCCGGTCCAGGGCTCGGTGTCCGGGATGCTGCGGTTCGTGGCCGGTGCCGTGCTGGAGTTCGCGGCCTACGGCAGCGCCTGCGAGTGGGCGGTGTTCGACCCGGCCACGAAGTCCCTCAGCGCCCGGCCCGTCGGCTGGCAGCTGTCCGGGTACCAGCCGCACGGCGTGGTGCACGGCTGGGACGACTTCCTCGGGTACTACCAGGGCCGCACGAAGGTGGAGAACGTCTGATGCGGGACGTCATCGTCATCGGCGCCGGGGCCGGCGGTTCGGTGGTCGCGAAGGAACTGGCCGCCCGGGGCCTGGACGTGCTGGTGCTGGAAGCGGGCGGGTACGCCGACCCGGAGACCGGCTGGACGCACTACGAGAACGACGCGAACAACCCGCTCACCGGGTTCCTGCGGTTCGGGCCGTCGGACCGCTCGCGGCCGGCCTGGTTCCGGGAGACCCCGCAGAACTCGCTGCTGTGGCAGCTGGCCGGGGTCGGCGGCACCACCCAGCACTACTTCGGCAACTCGCCGCGCGCCTACCCGGGCGTGTTCGCCGGCTACGACGGCGCTGACGCGGCCGCCTACGACACCGCGCACCTGTTCCCGTTCACCTACGCCGATCTGGTGCCCTACTACGAATGGGTCGAGGCGACGCTGCCGGTGCACACCGCGGCGATGGGCACCAAGGAGTCGGTGTTCTTCCGCGGCTGCGAGAAGCTCGGCATGGCGTTGCAGACCACGAAGACCACGACCGGTGACTCCTACCGGCCGCAGGAGAACGCGATCCTGCCGCCCGGCGGCACCGCGGGCCGGTTCAGCGGGCACGACGACCCGCGCGTGCGGTGGCCGCTGGCCACCGGCTGCACGTTCTGCGGGTACTGCTTCCAGGGGTGCAAGCACCCAGCGGGCGCGCCGCGCACCCTGGCGGCCAAGCGGTCGGCGGACAACTCCTACATGCCGATGGCGCTGACCGCCGACGCGTGGTCGCCGCACGGCAAGCCGGTCTCGCTGGTCACCGACGCGTTCGTCACCCGGATCCGGTCCGAGCGGCGTGGCGGCGAGACGGTGGCGACCGGCGTGTCGTGGCGCTCGGTGACCACCGGCGAGGAGCACTCCGAGGACGCCCGGGTGGTGGTGCTGTCCGCGGGCTGCACCGAGAACCCGCGGCTGTGGTTCAACAGCGGGCTGCCCAACCCCAACGACTGGGTCGGCCGCGGCTACACCGACCACTACTTCGACTGGGTGATCGGGCTGTTCGACGACTACACCGGGTCCACCAAGGGTGCGGCGTCGGCGGCGCGGGCGGACTTCCCGGGCCGTGGCGGGATCATGAACGTCGGGCTGCCGCCGGCGATCCAGCAGTTCGCGCTGACCTTTTCCGACAGCGGGATCCGCGGGCGGTACGGCAACGGGCGCGGCTTCACCGGCCCGTGGGACGGCCCGGCCGGGCGGCTGCTGGGCGAGGAGCTGAAGGAGGTGCTCACCCACGGCGCGGACCGGCTGTTCAACATCCTGGTGATGACCGACGACGACGTCGAGCCGCACAACCGGGCGACGCTGTCGGCGCTGCCCGCGGACGAGCACGGGCCGGTGGCGAAGGTCGAGATGCGGCACCGGGCACGCTCGGCGCGCACGGTGGCGAACCGGGAGTTCCTGGCCCGCAAGGCGGTCGAGGTGGTGCGCGCGGCCGGGGCCCGGAAGGTGTTCCGGATCGACTGGCCACCGCTGATCCTGCACGTCCACTCGTCGATGCGGATGGGACTGTCCGAACGCGACTCGGTGCTGGACGACGCGGCGGAGGCGCGCTGGGTGCGGCGCCTGTTCGTGGCCGACAACTCCGCGCTGGCCAACGCACTCGGCGGCCCGAACCCGACGCTGACCAGCCAAGCGGTGGCGACCCGCACGGCGGAGCACATCGTGCGACGCTACTTCGGCGGCGAGGGCTGGGTGCGCACGGAGGCGCCGGTGGAGTCCACGGACCCGCGCATCACCCGCCGGTTCGCGGAGCTCCCGGCAAGCTGAGGTGTCGGGGTGGCCGCCGGATGCCGAGTCCGGCGGCCACCCCGCGCCACCCAGCCGCCCACGAGCCAAGGCCAGCCCGGCGGTCGCCGGGTGCCGAGAAGCGGCGGCCACCTCGCGCCACGCCCGCGACACCGCGGGCCCACGCGCCCGACCGGCCACCCCCAGATGTCGAATCGGGCGGCCGCCTCGGGCCCGTCACCACACACCACCCAGCTGTACGCCACCTCCGCCTCTCCCGCCAGCCGCCGATGCCGGAAACCCGCCGGCCACCCCGCGCCACCCGTGCACCTCCATCGCGCGCACCCACCTGCCCGCAAGCCAGAGCCGGCCCGGCGGCCGCCGGTTGCCGGAAACCCGCCGGCCACCCCGCGCCACCCGTGCGCCTCCATCGCGCGCACCCACCTGCCCGCAAGCCAGGGCCGGCCCGGCGGCCGCCGGATGCCGGAAACCCGCCGGCGCCCGGTGTCGAGAAACGCGCGGCCGCTCCGACCTGCCCGTGACATCCACGGAAGGGAAGGACCTCGCATGACCCACACGATCCCGGCGCGGGCCGGGCGGCGGGAGTGGCTCGCGCTCGCCGTGCTCGCCCTGCCCACCCTGCTCGTCTCCCTCGACGTCCACGTCCTGCTGCTCGCCCTGCCGCGCCTGGCGGCCGACCTCGGCGCGAGCAGCGTCGAGCAGCTGTGGATCACCGACGTCTACGGCTTCGCCATGGCCGGGTTCCTCATCACCATGGGCACCCTCGGCGACCGCATCGGCCGGCGGAAGCTGCTGCTCCTCGGCGCGGCGGCGTTCGGGGCGGCCTCCGTCGCCGCCGCGTTCGCCACCAGCCCGGCCATGCTGATCGCCGCGCGCGCCGCCCTCGGCGTGGCCGGCGCGGTCCTCGCGCCCTCCACGATGTCCCTGATCCGCACCCTGTTCCGCGACCCGCGGCAGATGGGGCTGGCGATCGGGCTGTGGGGCCTGTGCTTCTCGGCCGGGGCGGTGATCGGCCCGGTGGCCGGCGGCGCCCTGCTCGCGCACTTCTGGTGGGGCTCGGTGTTCCTGCTCGGCGTGCCCGCGATGGTGCTGCTGCTGGTGGCCGGCCCGGTCCTGCTGCCCGAGCACCGCGACCCGCACGCCGGCACACCCGACCTGGTCAGCGTCGCGCTGTCCCTGGCCGCGGTGATCCCCGCGATCCACGGGCTCAAGGAACTGGCCCACGACGGCTGGCGCCCGCTGCCGCTCGCGAGCCTCGCCACCGGGATCGTCTTCGCCGCCGTGTTCGCGCGCCGCCAGCGCCGCCTGGAGCACCCGCTGCTGGACCTGCGCCTGTTCGCGAACCGCTCGTTCGGCACGGCGCTGGGCGCGATGATGTCCGGCACGCTGCTGATCGGCGCGCTGATGCTGTTCATCACCCAGGACCTGCAACTGGTCGAGGGCCTCTCGCCGCTGGGCGCGGCGCTGTGGATGATGCCGGCGATCGCCGCCAACACCGTCTCGTTCGTCGTATCGCCGGTCCTCGCCCGCCGGTTCCGGCCCGCGCACCTGATCGCCGCCGGGCTGGCGATCTCGGTGTGCGGGCTGATCGTGCTCACCCGCACCGGCACCACCTCGGGCCCGGCGACCCTGGCGACCGGGTTCGCGCTGATCTTCCTCGGCGCCGGCCCGCTGGTGACGCTGAGCACCGGCCTGGTCCTGGGCTCCGCGCCCGCGGAGAAGGCCGGCTCCGCGGCTGCGCTCAACGAGACCAGCGGCCAGTTCGGGTTCGCGTTCGGGCTCGCCGCGCTCGGCAGCATCGGCGCCGCGGTCTACACCAGCCGCTTCACGCCGCCGGAGAACGTCCCCGCCGCCGCGCGGGACAGCCTCGCCGACGCGGTGGCCGTCGCTCAGCACCTGCCCGCAGACCTGGCCCGGGCGCTGCTCACCCCGGCCCGCGCGGCCTTCGTCGACGGCCTGCACCTGGTCGCGGTGATCAGCGCGGCCGCCCTCGCCGTCGTGGCCGTGCTGATCCTCCGTCTGCTGCGCCACGTTCCGCCGACCGGCCGGGCCGAGTCCGATGTGGACACCCGAACGGACCTTGACGCTCGTCGCGGCCGGCCACTACCGTTCGGGCACCCGGTCGACCGAACACCGAGGTGAGCCCGTGGACCCCGACAGCACCCGGCTGCACCAGCTCGGCTACGCCCAGGAACTCCGGCGCACGATGTCCGGGTTCTCCAACTTCGCCGTCTCCTTCACCATCATCTCGATCCTGTCCGGTTGCCTGACGCTCTACGGGTTCGGCCTGGACACCGGCGGCCCGGCCGCGATGATCTGGGGATGGCCGCTGGTCGGGGTGTTCGTGGTGCTCGTCGGCCTCGGCATGGCGGAGGTGTGCTCGAGCTACCCGACCGCGGGCGGGCTCTACTACTGGGCGGCGAAGCTCGCGCCGCGCCGCTCGGCCGCGGCCTGGTCCTGGTTCACCGGGTGGTTCAACCTCATCGGCCAGGTCGCGGTCACCGCGGGTATCGACTTCGGCGCCGCGCTGTTCCTCAACGCGTTCCTGGACCTGCAGTTCGGGTTCGCCGCCACGCCCGGGCACACGATCCTGCTGCTGGCGATCATCCTGGTGGTGCACGGGTTGCTGAACACGTTCGGCGTGCGGCTGGTGGCCGTGCTCAACAACGTCAGCGTGTGGTGGCACCTGACCGGTGTGCTGGTGATCGTCGGGGTGCTGGTGTTCGTTCCCGACCGGCACCAGTCCGCGTCGTTCGTGTTCGGCCACTTCGTGAACAACACCGGCTGGGGTTTCGCACCGTACGTGTTCGCGCTCGGGCTGCTGGTCGCGCAGTACACGCTCACCGGCTACGACGCCTCCGCGCACATGACCGAGGAGACGAAGAACGCGGCCACGGCGGGCCCGCGCGGGATCGTGAACTCGATCCTGGTGTCGCTCGTCGCGGGCTGGATCCTGTTGCTGGGCCTGACGTTCGCGATCCAGGACTACGACGGCGCGGTGAACACGGCGACCGGGGTGCCGCCGGCGCAGATCTTCCTCGACGCGGCCGGCGCGACCACCGGGAAGTTCCTGCTGCTGATCGCCATCGGCGCGCAGCTGTTCTGCGGGATGGCGTCGGTGACGGCGAACTCGCGGATGATCTACGCGTTCGCCCGCGACGGCGCGATCCCCGGCTCCCGCGTGTGGCACCGCATCAACAAGCGCACCCGCACCCCCACGAACTCGGTGTGGCTGTCCGCGACCGGCGCGCTGATCCTCGCGCTGCCGTACCTGTGGAGCGCCACCGCGTACGCCGCGGTGACCTCGATCGCGACCGTCGGGCTGTACGTCGCCTACGTCATCCCGGTGTTCCTGCGGGTGCGCAAGGGCGCCGAGTTCGAGCGGGGCCCGTGGCACCTCGGGCGGTGGGGACGGCCGGTCGGTGCCGTCGCGACGGCGTGGGTGGTGGTGATCTTCGTGTTGTTCCTGCTGCCGCAGTCGTACCCGGTGACGGTGAGCACCTTCAACTACACGCCGATCGCGTTCCTCGTCGTGCTGGGCGGCGCGGCGGTGTGGTGGTTCGCCTCGGCGCGGAAGTGGTTCACCGGGCCGAAGGTGCAGGGCACGGCGGCCGAGCTGGAAGCCGTCGAACGAGACCTGCGAGCGGTGTGAGCATGCGATACGGGTTCGTGGGCACGGGCGAGATCACCGCCGCGATCGTGGCAGGGCTGAGCACGGCCGCCGATCCGCCGGAGGTGTTCCTGTCACCGCGCGGGCGCGCGGTCTCCGCCCGGCTCGCCGAGCGGTTTCCGAACGTGCGGGTGTGCGCGGACAACCAGGACGTGCTCGACCACGCCCCGGCGATCGTGCTCGCGGTCCCCGCCCCGGTGGCGCGCGACGTGCTGGCGGAGCTGTCGTTCCGGCCGGAGCACGTGCTGATCAGCGCGACCGCCGGGGTGCCGCCGGAGCGGCTGCGCGCGTGGTCGGCTCCGGCCGGCGCGGTGGTCCGGTCCATTCCGCTCCCCCAGGCCACGCGCCGCCGGAGCCTGACGGTGATGTACCCGGACAACGCCGTGGCGCGCGAGCTGTTCACCCGCGTGGGCGGCGTGCTGGTGCCCGGCGACGAGGCAGCGCTGGACACGTTCCACGGCGCGACCGCGGCGTTCTCCGCGCACCTGGACTACCTCGGCACCATCGTGGACTGGATGGCCGCCCGCGGCGTGGACCCCGGCGCGGCGAGCGCCTTCGTCACGCACGTCTTCGGCGAGCTGGGCTCCTCACTGCTGGAGCGGCCGGACTCGCTGACCGTGATGAGCACCCGCCACACCACCCCGGGCGGGCTCAACGAGCAGTTCCGGGACGACCTGCGCCGCGACGGCGTGCCGGACGCGGTGCGCCGGGCTCTCGACCGGGATCCTGGCCCGGGTGCGGGAATGACCCGTCAGGCCGGGGTTTTCCGGCGTGCGCGGTAGGCCGCGGCCTTGACCCGGTTGCCGCACTCCGCCATCCCGCACCAGGTGCGCCGCGCGCCGCGGGACCGGTCGAGGTAGAGGCGCGTGCACCCGGCGCGGCCGCATTCCTTGACACGGGCGGCGGGATCGGCGAGCACCGTGATCCCGCCGCGCGCGATCTGCGCCAGCACCGCGCGGAGGTTCCCCGACACGCGCAGGCCCGCGTCGCCGAGTTCGACCACCGGCGGCGGCGCGGCGGCGGCGCGGTTGACGATCGCCAGGCTCGCCGCGTCGAACGGCCGGCCGTGCACCCGGTCGAGCGCCAGCCGGTAGCACGCCTCCCGGAGCGAGCGCGCCAGCTCGAAGCCGGCGCGGTCCACCCGCACCGGGTCCGGCAGGCCGGGGCAGGCGGCCACCCACCGCGCCAGGTCCGCGGGCGCGGGCAGCAGGTCCACCGGGGCGTCCCGGCGGGCCAGCACCGTGCCGGCCAGGTCGAGGGCCGGGTCACCGCTCACGAAGGCGAACTCCACGTCACCAGCTTGACCGGTGACGCCGGCGGCGGCAAGATCGTCACCAGTTCAACCGGTGACAGGGGGCGGCGTGTCCGGCATCCACGACATCGAGGTCGTCGTCTTCGACGTGCTCGGCACGCTCGTCGACGAACCCAGCGGGCTGCGCGCCGCGATCCGCGAGGCGATACCTGGGGCCGGCGACGAACACCTCCGGCTGTGGCAGGAGCACGTCGAGCGCGAGCAGGCCCGCATCGGGCGCGGGGACCGCGCCTACGCCCCCTCCGAGGTCCTCGACACCGAGGCCGCGCGGCTGGTCGCCGAACGCGCCGGGGTCACCGATCCGGCGGTCGTCGCGCGGCTGGCCACCGCGGGGCAGCGGCTGCCCGCGTGGCCCGATTCCATCGCCGGGCTGGAGCGGCTGTCGCGGCGGTTTCCCGTGCTCGCCCTGTCCAACGCGAGCCACGCCGCCCTGCTGCGGCTCCACGCGCACGCCGGGCTGCGCTGGCACCAGGCGCTGTCCAGTGAGGACGTCCGCGCCTACAAGCCGGCGCCGGAGATCTACCAGCACGCGATCGGCACCGCCGGCTGCGCGCCGGACCGCGTGCTGATGGTCGCCGCCCACGCCTGGGACCTGCGCGGCGCCCAGGCGACGGGCATGCGGACCGCCTACGTGCACCGGCCCGCCGGGGATCCGCCGTCGGACCCGGACGCGTTCGACCTGCGGGTGGACGGGCTGGACGGCCTGATCGCCGCCCTCAGCTGACCGCCTGCCGCACCAGGGCGGCGATGCGCTCCTCGACCTCGGGCGTGATCTCGGTCAGGGCGAACGAGGTCGCCCACATCGGCCCGTCGTCCAGGTTCGCCTCGGTGTCGAACCCGAGGGTGGCGTAGCGCGCCTTGAATTTCTCCGCGCTCTGGAAGAAGCACACGATCCTGCCGTCGCGGGCGTAGGCGGGCATGCCGTACCAGAGTTTCGGCGCGAGCATCGGCGCGTTGGCCTTGACCAGGGCGTGCACGCGCTCGGCCAGGACCCGGTCGGCCTCGGGCATGTCGGCGATCTTCGCCAGCACGTCCCGCTCGGCCTCGGCGGCCTTGTCCGCGGCCGACTTGCGGCGCGCTTCCTTCTTCAGCTCCTGCGCGCGCTCTTTCATCACGGCGCGCTCCTCGGCGCTGAATCCGTCGTAGTCACTGGTCTTGGTGCGGCTCATGGTGGTTCCTCCTGGGGTGCGTAGGTGTGCGGGTGGCTGGTGGAGGCACATCAGGACAGCGCCGCGGCCGCGGTGGCTTCCCAGGCGAACCCGTCCGGGTCGGTGAACGGGCCGCCATCGCCGCTGATGGCGATGCGGTGTGATCCGCTGCCCTCCGGGGGCACGCCGGCGTCCTTGGCCAGCGCCCGGCGCCGGTACAGGCCCAGTTTGACCGGGCCGTCCCCGGCGGCGAACTCGACGTACATGCGGGCGAAGCTCTTCGCCACGGTGAAGCCGTGGTCGGTGTAGAACTTCCGGCTCGCGGCCACGTCGGACACGCCCAGCAGGAGCACGATGTTCTCCACGTTCCGGGTGGCGGGGCCGGTGTTCTTCTTCGCCGGGGTGGCGACCTTCCAGATCGTGCCGTCCGGCGCCTGGACCACACCGCCGCAGCCCCACATGTTCTTCGCGACGGGTTTGAGCACGGTGGCCCCGGCGTCCACGGCGGACTGGAACAGCTCCGCCACGTCGGCGGGCTGGGACACGATGAGCGAGAGGGTGAACCCGCGGAAGCCGGTGGTCTCCTCCCGCGCGGCCCGCAGGCGGAGCCGGGAGCCGAGCGGGAAGGCGTCGGCGTAGAAGCGTTCGGCGGCGGCGATGTCGGCCACTTCGAGGGTGATGGTGTCGATCGAGGTCATGACAGCAACGCTATTCCCCGTGCCCTGACCTGCGCTTCTTGATTCCTGACCGGTTCACCAGCGCCCAGCCGGCGGCGACGGCGGTGATCGCGAACGCGGCGGCCGGGACCCAGTCGCCCCACCGGACGTACGGGGTGGTCCCCTCGTACAGCGGGACGTCGACCACGAAGATCCCGCGCTCGTCCGGCGGCATCCAGGCCAGCCGCCTGCCCTGCGCGTCGAAGGCGGCCGAGGTGCCGTTCAGCTCGACCAGGACGGCGGACCGGCCCGTTTCGACGGCCCGGACCGCTTCGGCGCTCGCCTGTTGCGGCTGGGCCCAGGTGCCGTGGAACGACGTGAGCGAGCCCTGCACGATCGTCACGTCGGCGCCGAGGCGGACGAGTTCGCGGCGCAGGTCGGGGAACATCGACTCGTAGGAGATCAGCGGTCCCGCGTCGGCCGTGCCGAGGCGCAGGATCACCGGCGCCGCGCCCGGGGCGCGGTCCTCCTCAGCGATGCCGGTGTCGCGCAACAGGCCGCCGAGCAGGGGGCGCAGCGGCACGTACTCGCCGAACGGGACCAGGCGGCGTTTCTCGTACGTCGCGGTCAAGCCGTCCGGACCGTACTGCTGGGTGGTCTTGCGAATGCGCCCGTCGGCGGCGCGGGCGTCGACGTTGACCAGCACGTCACTGCCCACCGCGGCGGCGGTCTCCCGCAGCCGGGCCACCGCGCCCGGGCGGCGGGCGGGGTCGAAGGGGGTGCTGCTCTGGCCCCACACCACGACGGCCTGGCCGCGGCCGGCGGCTTGGCGGGTCAGGTTCAGGTGGGTGGTGAAGCGTTCCTCGACGCCGTGCACGAGGCCGGGCTGCACGCCGGCGACGCGGACGCTGCCGAAGGGGACGGGGTCGGGCCGGAGCAGGCCGTACCCGAGGACGAGTGCGACGATGCCGAGGGCGAGCGCGCCGCCGAGCGGCCGGGCGCGGCCGGGGAGGAGGGCGGCGGCGAGGCCGGCGTTGACGGCGACGAGGACGAAGCTGAGCAACCAGACGCCGCCGAGGGACGCGAGCGCCAGCACCGGTCGTGCCTGCCACTGGGTGAGCCCGAGGAGTCCCCAGGCGCCGCCGAGGTGTTCCCAGGAGCGCACCGCCTCGACGCCCACCCAGACGGACGGCAGGACGACGACGGCCAGAAGCGTGCGGCCCGCGGTGGGTTCCCGCAGCAGCCGTTGGGCCACGACGCCGACGGGAACCCAGAGCAGGCCGCCGACGAGGCCGAGCACCGGGGCGAGGAGCCCGACGTGCGGCAGCACCCACTGGAAGAGCGTGAGGAAGAACCCGGCCCCGGCGAGGGAGCCCCGCCAGGCGGCCTCGCGCACCGAGCCCGCGCGGGCGCACAGGAGCAGCACCGGAACGAGCCCGGCCCAGGCGAGCCACCCCAGGGCCGGCGCGGGGTAGGCGAGGACCAGCAGGCAGCCACTCGCCAGCGCGAGCCCACGCGGCAGCCAACGGCGCACCCACATGACGCCACGCTAACGACCGGAGGCGGCCCGGTTAAGCCGCAGGCTGGAGCCGGCCAGGCGGTGCTCGGACCGAGAGCGGCGGCGCAAGCACGGAGACGACGGCCAGCCGCGGCCGCACGGCGGGCGGCGGCGCCCACACGCTGGGGGTGGCCGGAGAAGGCGCGGCGAGTGGCTACCGCCACGCCGCCCTGGGCGAAAGCCAGCCGAAGCCCGGCCGGCTCGCACCTCCTCGCTCAGGCAGCGGCGGCACCCCTGCTGTCGTGCCGCGCCGGCGCAGGAACTCGCCCGGGGTGCGCTTGACCGTGCGCGGCCGCGGGTACCCGTCGTCGTCAACCGGAAGGAGGACCGATGTCGACGAGCGAGACCGGGCACGTCACCGGCACGCAGGACAAGGACTACAACATCATCTGGTTCGTCGAGGCCTGTCTCAGCAACGCGCTGCGGCTGGAACAGTACGTCGCCGACGCCGAGCGGGACGGCGACACCGAGCTGGCCGAGTTCTTCCGCCGCGCCCAGGGCGAGAGCCGCAAGGGAGCCGAGCAGGGCAAGGCCCTGCTGCGGCAGCGCCTCACCGGCGGCGGCGGCACGTCCTCGGTCGACGAGACCGGCCTCGGGCCCACCGACGAGGCGGTCGGCTGACCGGCCGGCGGGCCCGCGTCCAGGACGTGCACGACCTGGCGATGGGCATGCCGCACGTGCAGCGCCTCGACGGCACCCGCGGCAGGCCCGTCTACCAGGTCGGCGGCAAGTCGTTCGTGTTCTTCCGCAACCCGCGCCCGGACGCGGCCGACCCGGACACCGGTGAGCGCTACCCGGACGTGATCGTCTTCTGGGTCGCCTCCGAGGCGGACAAGGAAGCCCTCGTCGCCGACGAGGGCTCGCCGTTCTTCACCACGCCCCACTTCCGCGGCCACCCGTCCGTGCTGCTGCGGGAGGCGCACCTCGACCGGCTCGGCTACGACGAGCTGGCCGAGATCGTGCAGGACGCGTGGCTGGCCCGCGCGTCCCCGCGCCGGGCCAGGGCCTGGCTCGAGGCACACGGCCTGCCGTCCACTCCGGACTGAAAACGGCCGCGCGCCCGGGGGCGCGCGGCCGTTCCCGGCAACCGGACCTCAGCGCTTGAGGAACTTCAGGCTGTTGGACAGCGAGTCCGACCACGGCGAGGCCAGGTCCAGCCTGCGCAGTTCGTCGGCGTGCTGGACGGCGGCCAGCTCCGCCATCAGCCGGGCGCGCATCCGGTCGTCGTGCGCGGCGTTGGCCGCCCGCAGCGCGCGGTCCAGCCGCGTCTTGCGGAACGGCGTGAACCAGGACGCGCGAGCCAGGTGCGCGGCACGACGAGCCGCGCGGTCCCGGGTGCGGGCCAGGGCGTCCCGCTCGTCGTCACCCAGGCCGAGGCGGGACAGGAAGCGCTCTTTCAGCTCACGGCTGACCCGCGACCACGTGGTGACGCGGTTGCGGGTGTGCCGCAGCTCGATGCCCAGCGCCAGGTGCAGCATGACCACGCCGAGCACCGGGCCGAGCGTGACCCGCGCCAGGCCGGACACCGGGCCGGCCAGGTCGAAGGCCATGTAGCCGGACGCGGCGCACAGCGCCCACAGGATCAGCCGGGCCGGGCCGGGCTTGCCCTTGGGGCTGCGGATCTCGGCGCGCATCGCGAACCCGCACGCGATCAGCGCGACCTCGACCACGGCGAACATCGCGGCGCGCTCGTAGACGTTGGTGATCCCGAGCTTCTCCCCGAAGAACCGCCACGAGGTGTCCACCGAGACCAGCAGCGACATGAACGCCACCAGGTAGAACCCGCGCGACCCCTCCGGCGACTTGCGCTTGGCCGGCTTCTCGGCCTCGGCGGTGTCCGTGGTGTCGCCGGTGGGCGTGTCGGTCTCGTCGCCGGCCGGCTCGGCCTCGTCGGCGTCGGCGTCCCGGCGGCCGTCCAGCTCGGCCAGCATCTTCACCGACAGCCGTGGCAGGTCCCCGGTGTCGCCGAGCCCGCGCTCCTTCCGCCACTTGTCGACCCGCTCCGCGACGGCCGCCCGCTCGCGCTTGGGGTTGGTGACCACGCCGTAGGTCACCAGGAACGCCAGCACGTCGGAGGTCGAGGGCTCGCCCAGGGTCTCGCACGCGTACCGGATCTTTTCGTCCATGGTGTCCAACATGACCAGGCGGGCGGCGTGGGCCGCGCTGCTTATCACGTCGGTTGAAGCAGCGTGCTGGTCGCTCTCGGTTTCCATGTCGTTGTCCTTGTGGAGTTCTCGACGGTGGGGAGCGCGAACATAGCAGGTGGGTAGATCAACCGGGTGATCGGCCTTGATCTGTTACCTGGAGTTTCCCCGGCGGACCGGCCGCCGCGCGGTCCGCCGGGGAAACGCTTTCCCGCCGGCTCAGCTCCCGGCGCGTGCTCCGGCACCGGCCGTGCTCGGCGCGGGCAGGGCGCGGAGCAGGTCCTCCACCCGTTCCTTCGCGTCGCCGAAGAGCATCGCCGAGTTCTCCCGGAAGAACAGCGGGTTCTGCACGCCCGCGTAGCCCGAGGACATGGACCGCTTGAACACCACGACGTTCTTGGCCTCCCACACGCGCAGCACCGGCATGCCCGCGATGGGCGAGCCGGGGTCCTCGGCCGCCGCCGGGTTGACGGTGTCGTTGGCGCCGATGACGAGGACGACGTCGGTGTCGGCGAAGTCGTCGTTGATCTCGTCCATCTCCAGGACGATGTCGTAGGGCACCTTGGCCTCGGCGAGCAGCACGTTCATGTGGCCGGGCAGCCGCCCGGCGACCGGGTGGATGCCGAACCGGACCTCGACCCCGCGTTCCCGCAGCCGGCGGGTCAGCTCGGCCACCCCGTGCTGCGCCTGCGCGACGGCCATGCCGTAGCCGGGGGTGATGATCACGCTGCTCGCGTCGGCCAGGAGCTCGGCCGCGCCGTCGGCGGTGATCTCCTTGTGCTCCCCGTAGTCCGTGTCGTCCGACGGGCCCGCTTCGATCCCGAACCCACCGGCGATCACCGAGGTGAACGAGCGGTTCATCGCCTTGCACATGATGTAGGACAGGTAGGCACCGGAGGAGCCGACGAGCGCGCCGGTGACGATGAGGAGGTTGTTCTCCAGCAGGAACCCGGACGCGGCGGCCGCCCAGCCGGAGTAGCTGTTGAGCATCGACACCACCACCGGCATGTCCCCGCCGCCGATCGAGGCCACCAGGTGCCAGCCCAGCGCGAGCGCCACCACGGTGACCACGATCAGCAGCCACAGCTGCGGGTCGATCACGAACCACACCGTCAGCGCCACGAACACCGCCAGTGCGCCGAGGTTGAGGACGTTCTTGCCGGGCAGCACCAGCGGCTTGGAGTCGATCCGCGCGGACAGCTTCAGGAACGCCACGATCGACCCGGTGAAGGTCACGGCGCCGATGAACACGCCGATGAACACCTCGGCGGAGTGGATCCCGCCCAGCCCGAGCGCGGCCAGCGTCTGCGCCTCGGGCCCGTCCGGGTGCGCTTCGACCTCCAGGTAGCCGTTCCAGCCGACCAGCACCGCGGCCAGGCCGACGAAGGAGTGCAGCAGCGCGATCAGTTCGGGCATGCCGGTCATCTGCACCACGCGGGCCCGCTGCAGGCCGACGGCGGCGCCCAGCACCATCGCGACCACCAGCAGCACCACGCCCAGGGTGGAGATGTCGCGGTGCACGGCCAGCGCGATGGTCGCGGCCAGCGCGACGACCATGCCGGCGATGCCGAACCCGTTGCCGGTCTTGGCGGTCTCGTGCTTGGACAGCCCCGCCAGCGCCAGGATGAACAACAACGCGGCGACCAGGTAGGCCGCCTGCGCGATCGTGTCGAGAGTCATGACTGTGGTCTCCTGATCCGGCTCAGCTGCGGGAGAACATCGAGAGCATGCGCCGGGTGACGGCGAACCCACCGAAGATGTTGATCGAGGCGAGCAGGATCGCCGCGAACGCCAGCCAGGTGACCACCCCGCCGCCGTGCCCGACCTGCAGCAGCGCGCCGACCACGATGATCCCGGAGATCGCGTTGGTCACCGACATCAGCGGCGTGTGCAGGGCGTGGTGCACGTGCCCGATCACGTAGAACCCGATCACCACCGCCATCGCGAACACCGTCAGGTGCCCCTGCAGCGCCGGCGGCGACGCCGCGACCAGCAGGAACAGCAGCGCGCCCGCCACCGCGGTCAGCCCGATCCGGGCGGCCGGGGACAGCTTCTTCTTCGCCGGCTCCGGCTCCTGGGCCGCGGCCTTCGGCGCCGCCTGCGCCGGGGCCGCCGACACCGGCGCCGGGGGCGGCGGCCACAACAGCTCGCCGTCGCGCACCACGGTCATCGAGCGGATGACGATGTCGTCGAGGTCGAAGACCGGGGTGCCGTCCTTGCCGGGGGTCACCAGCTTCATCAGGTTGACCAGGTTCGTGCCGTACAGCTGCGAGGACTGCGCCGGCAACCGGCCGGGCAGGTCGGTGTAGCCGAGGATCGTCACGCCGTTGTCCGTGGTGACGGCCTTGCCGGCGACCGTGCCTTCGACGTTGCCGCCGTTGGCCGCGGCCATGTCCACGATCACGCTGCCCGGCCGCATCGACGCCACCATGTCCGCGGTGATGATCCGCGGCGCGGGCCTGCCGGGGATCAGCGCGGTGGTGATGATGATGTCCACGTCGCGGCACTGCTCCTCGTAGAGCTGCCGCTCGCGGGCCTTGTAGTCGTCGCTCATCTCCTTGGCGTAGCCGGTCGCCGACACCTCGACGTCCGGCGCCTCGATCGACAGGTACTCCCCGCCCAGGGACTTCACCTGGTCGGCGACTTCCGGCCGCGGGTCGGTCGCCCGCACCACCGCGCCGAGCGACCCGGCGGCGCCGATCGCGGCCAGACCCGCCACGCCCGCCCCGACCACGAGCACCTTCGCCGGCGGCACCTTGCCCGCCGCGGTGACCTGGCCGGTGAAGAACCGGCCGAACGTGTGCGCCGCCTCCACCACGGCCCGGTACCCGGCGATGTTCGCCATCGAGGACAGCACGTCCAGCGACTGCGCCCGCGAGATCCGCGGCACCGCGTCCATCGCCATCGCGGTGATCGGCCGGTTCGCCAGGTCGTCGACCAGCTCCTGGTTCAGGGCCGGGGCCAGCAGGCTGATCAGCGTCGCGCCCGGCTTCAGCGCGTCCAGCTGCTCCTTGGCCGGCGCGTTCACCCCCAGGACGATCTCCGCCTGCACGGCGTTCCCGATCGACGCTCCCGCCTCGGCGTACGCCTCGTCGGAGAAGCTCGCCAGCTCCCCGGCGCCCGGGTCCACCACGACCTCGTACCCGAGCTTGAGCAGCTGGGCTGCCGTCGCGGGGGTCGCGGCCACCCTCGTCTCGCCGGGGGTGGCCTCCTTCAGCACTCCGACCAGCATCGAATCACCTCGTCCACGCTCGGACGACGAACGCCGGGTGTCGTACGTCGACGTACTCCTGCCGCGCTCCCCCGTGGCCGACCCCGGTCGGGGAGCGCGCGATCACATGCGCCTTTTTAACACGATGGCCCGATTCTGCCGATGACCGCGGACACATGCGGATGATGGGGTGGTGCGCAGGCGGATGTTGATCGGCGCCACGGTGGTCGTCATCATCGTGGCGGTGGTGTTCGGCAGCGCCTTCGCGTTCCAGCGCAAGCTCATCTACCTGCCCTCGGGCGGGCCGGTGCCGTCCGCGGCGCAGGTCCTGCCCGGCGGCCGGGACGTCCCGCTGCGCACCGCCGACGGGCTGACCCTCACCGCCTGGTACTTCCCGGTCGAGGGCGCCCGCGCGGCGGTGCTGGTGGCGCCGGGCAACGCCGGGAACCGGTCGCTGCGCACGCCGCTCGCGCGGGCCCTGCACGCGGCCGGGATCGCGACCCTGCTGCTGGACTACCGCGGGTACGGCTGCAACCCGGGCTCGCCCACCGAGGCCGGGCTGGCGCTGGACGTGCGGGCGGCGCGGGAGTTCCTGGCCGCGCGGGCGCGGGTGCCGCTGGTGTACTTCGGCGAGAGCCTGGGGGCCGCGGTGGTGGCCGGGCTCGCCGTCGACTTCCCGCCGGCCGCGCTGGTGCTGCGGTCGCCGTTCACCGACCTCGCCGCGGTCGCCCGCCGGCACTACCCGTTCCTGCCGGTGCGTTTGCTGCTGCTGGACACCTTCCCGGTCGCCGAGCGGGTCGCGCGGGTGCCCGCGCCGGTCACGGTGGTCTACGGCGGCGCGGACACGATCGTGCCGCCGGAGCAGAGCCCGGCGGTGGCCGCGGCGGCGCGCGGGCGGGCGGTCGAGGTGCCCGGCGCCGACCACAACGACCCGGTCCTGCTGGACGGTCCCGCGGTGATCTCGGCGATCACCGCGGCGGCCGGCTGATCGGCGG
Source organism: Amycolatopsis thermalba (assembly GCF_003385215.1). Lineage (GTDB taxonomy): Bacteria > Actinomycetota > Actinomycetes > Mycobacteriales > Pseudonocardiaceae > Amycolatopsis_E > Amycolatopsis_E thermalba. The sequence goes on from NZ_PQHW01000091.1 coordinate 23,967, forward strand.
TTCTCACAGCGCCGTCGCCAGCGCCTCCAGCGCGGCCGGCCGATCGCGGCCCACCGGGATCATCACCACCGAGTCCGCACCCAGCCCGGCGATCCGCTGCCGCACCGCGTCCGCGGGACCGGCCAGTGTCAGGGCGTCCACCCACTCCCCCGGCAACGCCGCCGCGAACGACTCCGCGTCCGCGTGCCGCGCGCGCAGCTCACGCAGCTCGGCCACGAACGGCAGTGGCTCCACGTGCGGCACCAGCGACCGCTTCGTGACCTCCGCCAGCAGCGGCCGCAGCTGGGCCCGGGCCGTCTCGGCGTCGGGGTGCACCACCGCGTGCTCGAAGGCCACGACCCGCGCGTGCGGGGGCAGGATGCGCCGGGCCGCGGCGATGTACTCGGCGGGCGCCGGTTCGGCCAGGATCACGCCGTCCAGCTCGGCCCCGGCCACGGCGAGCGACTTCGGGCCGCGCACCCCGGCGAGCACCGGCGGAACCGTCTCCGGCGGCGACTCCAGGCCGGCGTCCGCCAGCCGCACGTACCGGCCCTCGACGCGGACCCGCTCCCCGCGCATGAGCCCGGTCAGCGCCCGCGCGTACTCGGCGAACAACGTCAGCGGGCTCGACGGCCACGCGCCCACCTGGCGCATCCACCCGGGCACCCCGTGCCCGATGCCCGCCACCACCCGCCCCGGGTGCAGGTGCGCCAGCGTCGCCAGCTCCATCGCCGTGAACGCCACGTTGCGCGCCCCCGCGGGCAGGATCCCGATCCCGACGCGGATCCGCCGGGTCACCGCCAGCACCGTCGCCGCCTGCGCGATCCCGCCGTGGAACCCGAGGTCCTCCACGACCCACACCTCGCCGAACCCGAGCTCCTCGGCCCGCCGCGCGAACGGCACGATCTCCGCCGCCGCCAGGTCGCGCGGCAGCATCACCCCGGCCGTCATCCGAGCACCACCGGCACCCGCAGCGCCACCTCGCCCAGTGCCGCCTGCTCGGCCTCGGTGGGCGCGCGCCGCCCGGTGCCGACGCGCAGCGCGTCGGCGTCGGAGAACGACGCCGGGAACGCGGCTCCGGCGATCTTCTCCAGCATCGCCCGCGACGCGGCGAGCCCGTCGGCGGGCGGACCGGGCACCGACGGCAGGTGCGCCACCAGGTCGAGGTGGTGCAGCGTCCACTCCACCACGTAGGTGGACAGGTAGTCGGCCACGGTGAGGACCTGTTCGCGGGTCCGCACCCGCGCCGCCGGGTCGGCCAGCTCCGCCGCGCGCCCCGCGGCGGAGCCGACGTCGTCGAGGTGGAACTTCAGCAGCCACGGCTCCTGGTAGGCGGCGGCCAGCCGGACGGTCAGCGCGTCCAGCGGGTCCTCGCCCGTCGGCGGCGTGTCCCCGACCTCCCAGTAGGTCAGCGCGTCCCGGGTCGGTTCCTCCGCCGCCGGGGTCGCCAGCGTGATCAGCACGTCCTGGGCGTCGATGATCAGGTGGCACACCAGGTCCCGGACCAGCCAGCCGGCGCACCCGGACGGCCGGGCGAGGTCGTCGTCGGCGAGCCCGGCCAGCGCGGCCCGCAGCGCCGCCCACGAGCGTGAGAAGAGATCCACCGTCGCAAGCTAACAGCGGCGGGCGGGGGTGGCGACCGCTTTCACGCCCGGGACCGGGCCAGCCCCAGCCCGCCGAGGACCGCGGCGATCAGCCCGATCGCCACCGCCGCGAACCCGCCGACGATCCCGTAACCGGTGCCGGGACCGCCCTCGGCCAGCGCCACCACCAGGCCGCCGCCCGCCATGCCCGCCACCCCGGTGGCCAGGGCGGCGGTGGACCCGCGTCGCCGGTGCCGGGCGACCGCGAGCGCACCGAGGACCACTCCGGCCACGGCCACCAGCGCGGCCACCGCACCGACGAGCCGTCCCGACGTCAGCGTGCCGGGGTCGGCGGCCTGGGCGAGGGTGTATCCGAACATCGTGAGCTCCTTCTGCCGTAAGGGTCTTTCCGGCACATCCTGCGCGGATCCCCGCCGTCCGTCGTCCGGCGGAGGCAGGCAATCCGCGCTGCCGCCGGTGCCGCAGGACCGGCGGATCTACCGCGGCCGCGGTAGTCGCGAGATCCTCCGCGCGCAGGAGTCGCCGGCGCGGCGCTCCGGCTAGGGTTTCCGGCATGAGCCGTGCCGGGGACCGGGCGATCGGCGCCGGGATGGCGGCGATCCTGCTGGTGACCGCGCTGTCCCGGCAGCACCCCGCCACGGATCTCGCGCCGGTGGGCTACGCGCTGCTGGTCGCCGGTGGCCTGGCGCTGGCCGCGCACCGCCGGGCGCCGGTGGTCGTGCTGGCGGCGGCCGGGCTGAGCGCCCTGGGCTACCAGGCGACCGGGCTCGACGTGCCCGCGCTGGCGTACCTGTTCGCGGTGTTCGCCGCGTTCCGGGCCGGGCGTCGTCTCGTCGCGGTGGCAGCCACGGTGGTCATGCTCGCGACGCTGCCGTTCGCGTTGCTGATCGCGCACGAGCTGACCGTCGGCGCGGCCTTCGCCCAGTCCCGGGACGTGCTCCAGCTCGCCTGGCTGGTCGCCGCGGGCGCGGCGGGTGAGGCGGTGCGCCAGGCCGAGCGCCGGGCGGACGAGGCCGAGCGCACCCGGGAGGAGACCGCGCGGCGCCGCGCCGACGAGGAGCGGCTGCACATCGCGCGGGAGCTGCACGATTCGCTCACCCACCAGATCTCCGTGATCAAGGTGCAGGCCGAGGTCGCCGTGCACCTGGCCGGCAAGCGGGGCGAGGACGTGCCCGAGCCGCTGCTGGCGATCCGGGACGCCGGGCGGGAAGCGGCCCGCGAGCTGCGCGCCACCCTGTCAGCGCTGCGCGACGACGGCACCAGCCCACCGCCCGGGCTCGGCGACGTCCCGGAACTGGTGCGGCGCGCGCGATCCACGGGACTGGAGACGACACTGACGATCGAGGGAGAACACGACGACGTGCCCGCCGCCGTGGCACGCACCGCCTACCGCATCGTCCAGGAGTCGCTGACCAACGTCGCCCGCCACGCGCGCGCCGCCACCGCGTCGGTCCGCATCGGCTACCGGCCCGGCGCCGTGGTGATCCGGGTCGACGACGACGGCACCGCCAGCCCGGACGCCGCGCCGGTGCCCGGTGTCGGGCTGCTCGGCATGCGCGAGCGCGTGATGGCGCTCGGCGGAAGTCTCACCGCCGCGCCGCGTGCTGGGGGCGGGTTCAGCGTCCGGGCCGAGCTTCCCGTGGACCGGGCGTCGTGATCCGCGTCCTGCTGGTCGACGACCAGCCGCTGATCCGCAGCGGGTTCCGCGCGCTGCTGGACAACGAGGACGACATCGAGGTGGTCGCCGAGGCCGCCGACGGCGCGGCCGGGGTCGCCCTGGCCCGGGAACACGTGCCGGACATCGCGCTCGTCGACATCCAGATGCCGGTGGCGGACGGGATCGAGGCGACCCGGCGCATCGCCGCGGACCCGGCCCTGGCGGGGGTGCACGTGGTGATCCTGACCAACTACGGCCTGGACGAGTACGTGTTCGACGCGCTGCGCGCCGGTGTGGCCGGGTTCCTGGTCAAGGACATCGAACCGGAGGACTTCCTGCACGCCGTGCGGGTCGCCGCCCGCGGCGACGCGCTGCTGTCCCCGTCGATCACGCGCAAGCTGATCGACCGGTACGTCAGCCGGCCGCCGCACCCCGGCCCGGGCCTCGGCGAACTGACCAACCGCGAACGCGAGGCGGTGGCGCTGGTCGCACAGGGACTGTCCACCGAGGAGATCGCCGGGCGGATGGTGATCAGCCCCCTCACCGCGAAGACGCACGTCAACCGCGCGATGACGAAACTGCACGCCCGCGACCGCGCCCAGCTGGTGGTCTTCGCGTACGAGTCCGGACTGGTGACACCGAGCGGCTCCGGTGAGTGATCATCGGCGGTGACCGCCGAGGGTTTCCGGGCAGAGCCACCCTCCCGGCGACCGCCGCGCCGCCGCCGAGTGGGCGCTGGACGACCTGGCCGCCCGCGCCTGGGATGGTGGCCCGTCGCGCCGGGTGCACGGGCCGAGCGGGTGCCGGCCGCCCTCGGTCTCGTGTTGCGCATGTACGGACAGCACCGCGCACTCCCGGGACGGCGTGCCGGTGTTCGGGATCTTCTTCGGCCGGTCCAGCTTCGCGACGCGCCGGCGTACGAGTCCAGCACGGTTCCGGCAACGGCGGACTTCCCGCCGGTGCCGGCCGCGCCGCTGAGCCGCAGTGTCCGAACGGGAGCGGGGACCGTCCTCGACGTGCTGGAGCCCGAACTCCACGGCCGCGCCGCTCAGGCGGCGGTCGACACCGCCGGGTGGCCGGAGGTGATCGCCGAGGTGCTGGCCGCCCTGGGCCGGCGTGGCGCTCGCGCCGGTGGGCATCGGCGCCACCCGCCGCCTCGTCCAACAGCGACCGCACCCGCGGCGCGAGCGGCGTTGGCGCCATCTCCTGCTGACCGGCCTGGCGCTGTTCGCCGCGGGCGCGCTGCTCTCGGCGGCCGCACCGGACATCCCGCGCC
>NZ_PQHW01000092.1 GCF_003385215.1 Amycolatopsis thermalba
GGCCTGTTCCTTGAGCTTCTCCACCAGGCGCAACGTCATCCGGGAGATGTCGCCGCCCCTGGTGGAGGGCGGCGACATCTCCCGGATGACGTTGCGCCTGGTGGAGAAGCTCAAGGAACAGGCCGAGCACGCCGCCTCGTCGCAGGGCGTCTCGCTGAACACGTTCATCTCGCAGGCCGTGCAGGGCGCGCTGCACGGTTCGCAGGCGTTCCACGCCGAGAAGCAGGCCGGCTCGCAGTCCGAGTCGCACCTGCACGGCTGGGTGAAGGGATAGTCATGACCGATCCGGAGCTCGTGCGCACGCAGACGTTCCCCCTGCCGGGGCCGCTGGAGCTGGACATCGCCGTCACGCTGGGCAGGGTCGAGGTGAAGCTGGACGCCGAGGAACCCGAGGCGACGGTGGAGATCCGGCACGACCCGGACGCGGAACAGCCGTGGACGCAAGGGATTTCCAGCCTGCTGAGCTGGGTGAGCGAGCGGTTCGGCGACCAGCTGGGCACCGACCTCAACGGCACCCCCGCGGACGCCGTGCAGCAGACGCGGCTGGAGCAGACCGGCAACCGGCTGACCGTGCACGCACCGAAGGCGTTGCCGCTGCGGAACATCCCGCTCGCGGTCACGGTGATCGCGCCGGCCGGCTCGGCGGTGGAGGTGCGGGCCGGCTCGGCGAACGTGACGGTGAGCGGGTCCGCCGGGCGGGTGGACGTGTCCACCGGGGCGGGTGAGATCAGGCTGGACCGGTCCGAGGGCGCGGCGACGGTGCGCAGCGGCTCCGGCGCGATCCGGCTGGGGCCGACGCTGGCGGGGCTGCACCTGCGCACCGGCAGCGGTGACGTGGAGGTGGCGTCGCTGTCCGGGTCGGCGACGCTGGCCACCGGCACCGCCGACGTGTGGCTGGGCACCGTGTCCGGCTCGGTGCTGGCCCGCAGCGGCAGCGGTGACCTGTCGGTCGCCGAGGCGGCGAGCGGGAACCTGGAGCTGGTGACCGGCTCCGGCGACATCCGCATCGGCGTCCGCCCGGGGGTCGCCGCGGAGGTCGACCTCACCGCGAGCGCGGGCAAGGTGTCCAGCGAGCTGGACGTGGCGCTGAACCGGCCCGACGGCGAGATCCCGCTGAACGTGCGGGCACGCACCGGCTCCGGCACGGCGATGATCACCCGCGCGGCGCAGTAGACCACCGGAGAAGGCGGCCCGCGGGCCGCCGTGGGGGTGGAGGGGTGGTGTGGCATGGGGGCGTGTCACACCACCCCGTTTGCGTGTGGACTGAGCGGGTGGCGTGTCCAGGGCGTGCAGCACCGATCACCTCGGCGAAGCCGGCGGATGGCCGGGGTGATCTCGTCATGCTGCTGCTCGATCCCCTCTCACGCCCGCCGCAACACCGGCGCCAGATCACCCCGCTCCCCCACCACGAAACCGTTCAGCCCCAGCCACGACGCCATCAGCCGCAGCTCCTCCGCCAGCTCGGCCGCCACCCGCGGCACGTCGGCTCCCGGTTCGGCGAACGCGCCCGGCACCCGCAGCACCCCGGCCTCCCGATCGGCCTTCAGATCGACCCGCGCGACCAGCTCGCCGTCGAGCAGGAACGGGAAGACGTAGTAGCCGTACACCCGCTTGGGCTCGGGCACGTAGATCTCGATGCGGTACCGGAACCCGAACAGCCGCTCGGTGCGGGCCCGCTCCCAGATCAGCGGGTCGAACGGGCACAGCAGCGCCCGGCCCACCACCTTCCGCGGCATCCGCGCCCCGGCCAGCCGGTAGGTCGGCCCGCGCCAGCCGCGCACCTCGACCTGCTCCAGCACCCCCTCCTCGACCAGCCCGGCCACCGCCTGGCGGCTCGTCTCCGGGCCCAGCCGGTAGTAGTCCCGCAGGTCCGGCTCCGTCGCCACCCCCAGCGCCGTCGCCGCGCGGGAGATCAGCTCGCGCGCTCCCTGCTCGGGCGAGACCCGCCGCGCCAGGATCTCGGCCGGCACCACGCGCTCGGTCAGGTCGTACAGCCGCTCGAACCCGCGCCGCGTGCCGGTGGTCAGCTGGCCCAGCCCGAACAGCAGCTCGCAGATCTTCTTGACCTCGGACCGCTCCCACCACGACCCGGGCCGGCGCGTCGACTCGCCCTCCAGCTCGCGCTCGATACCGCCCGCCCCGATCGGGCCGAGCTCCTTCACCACCGCCAGCACGTCCTCCACCAGGGACGGCGACCGGTCGGCGAGGCGCTGGTAGTGGCGCCACCACCCGGGCCGCTTGGCCCCGGACCGCAGCAGCGGCCAGTCCTCGACCGGGATGAGGCTGGCCTCGTGCGCCCACGTCTCGACCAGCATCCGCGGCTTGCGGCTGCTGTGCGTCCAGGCGGCGTCGTCGATCAGCGCCGGGTCGTAGGCGCCCAGCCGCGCGAACAGGGGCGCGTAGTGCGCCCGCACCGCGACGTTCACCGAGTCCAGCTGGATCAGCTGCAACCGCGACAGCACGCGCTTCAGGTGCCGCCGGGTCGGCTCGGTACCGGGCCGCGGGTCGGCGAAGCCCTGGGCCGCCAGCGCCGCCCGCCGGGCGGCCGCCACACTCATCGTCTCCATCGTGGTGCTCATGGTGCCAGCACCCACCGACAAAACCGGTAGGTTCCCGGCATGAGCACCGTGTCGGTCCGCGAAGCCGTCGAAGCCGACGCCGCGGAGATCGCCCGGATCCAGCGCGTCACCTGGCGGACGGCCTACCAGGGCGTCCTCAGCGAGCAGGCCCTCGCCGAGCTCGGCTCCCCCGGCATCGAGGCGCGCTGGGCGGAGGCGATCGGCCACCCCGGCTCGCGGATCCACCTCGCCGTCGAAGGCGGGTTCACGGTCGGGTTCTGCGTCGCCGGCCCCGCGCCGCGCGAGGACGTGGCCGACGCCGCGGGGAACGTGCCCGCCGACGCCGACCGCACCGGCTTGATCGGGACGCTGCTGGTGGAGCCGCGCTGGTCCCGGCGCGGCCACGGCGGCCGCCTGCTGGACGCGGCCGCCGCCGGGCTGCGCGAGCTGGGCGCGGGCCGCGGCATCACCTGGGCCGCGGAGTCCGACGCCGCCACCCTCGGCTTCTACCGCCGCGCCGGCTGGCACCCCGATGGCACCGTCCGCACCCTCGACACCGGCGAGCGCCGCCTGCGCGAACTCCGCCTCACCGGAGCGCTGGACATCCAGCTCGTCGAGTAGGTCACCAGACCGTCGCCGGCCACGCGGCGACGCCGGCCGGCCGGCGCCACCCCGGTCAGCGGCGGCCGGACCAGCCCGAGCACGCCGAGGATCTCCACCGCGCCGATGCCCGCACCACCCAGATCGGGACGGTGCCGGCCCAGCCCGTCATCGGCGCCAGCTGCTCCGGCTCTGCGCGATCTTCGTCCCGCCCGCGAACACCCCAGCGGCGCGGCCGCGATCCAGCAGGCGATCTTCACTGCGACGTGCGGATCCGGGACGCGCTTCACCGAGCTGCAGCAGCGCATCCCGGGCGTGTCCCAGCGGATGCTGTCGCCGACGCTGCGGAATCTCGGACGCTCAGGCCTCGTCGCCGGCGCGGGCCGGCGTGAACGCCGGCTTCGTCAGCTCCCGGCTCAGCTCGAAGTCCAGGTCCGTGGACGGCGCGGGCTTGCCCCGCCCGCGGAACCACAGCACCGACATCACGACCAGGAACACCACGGCCACGATCTGGTAGCTGCTGCCCGCGACCTGCTGCGCGAAGCTCCAGTTCTCCCACTCCAGCGGCACCCAGTAGTGCGGCGCGAGCCACATGATCACCACGGCGCCCCAGCCGGACACGATGAGCCACTTGTTGTTCCGCTGCACGCCCATCACGAGCACCAGCGCCGCGGTCGGCAGGGCCAGGATCCAGTGGTGCGACCAGGAGATCGGCGAGATCAGCAGCACACCGGCGGCGTTGACGCCCAGCGCCAGCGCGAGGTTGTCGTCCCGCAACGCGCGGGCGGTGCCCAGGAACGTCATCACGACGACCACGAGCACCCCGAGCCCGCCGACCACCGACAGCGTGGTGCCGGTCAGGTGGAACTTCTCGAACGTCGCGGTGATCGACTCGTTCGCGTGGATCGGGCCGATGTTCATGCCGGTGGCGTGGAAGACGCGGTCGGTCCAGTACGTCCACGAGTCGCCGGGCATCAGCACGAACGCGATCGCCGTCATCACCAGGAAGCTGACGAACGCGGTGACCACCGCGCGGAAGTCCTTGCGCAGCAGGAAGATCAGGCAGAACCCGGCCGGGGTGAGCTTGACCGCCGCCGCGATGCCGATCAGCGCGCCCCGTGGCCAGCGCGGGTTCGGCCACAGGATGTCGACCGCGACGAGCATCATCAGCAGGACGTTGATCTGGCCCCAAAAGATCGTGTTCGCGACCGGGTGCGCGACCACCATCACGATCGCGGCCGCCACGACCATCCACGTCTTGTTCAGCAGCCCGCGCAGCTCCGGCGAGGAGTTGCGGTAGGCCAGGATGATCGGGAACAGCGCCAGGCAGGTCGCGCCGGTCAGCAGCGGGTAGCCGATCGGCGGCGGGATGATCGCCAGCGGGGTGAACAGCACCGCGGAGAACGGCGGGTAGGTGTAGGGCAGCGCGCCGCCGATGCTCGAGACCGGCAGTTCCGTGTAGATCGAGTGGCCCTTGAGGAACGTGTCCGCGCCCAGCCGGTAGATGTCGACGTCGGTGGGCCACTTCCGGATGCCCTGCGCGTAGTAGGCGAGCGCGGCGAACAGGCCCACGGCCAGCAGGAGTTCCAAGCCCAGGCGTACCCGCTCGGCGGTACTGCCGTACCTCATCGTGTCGATGACAGCTTTCACTCGTTCTCCCAGTCCCGGCCACGCGTGATCTCACGGAACAGACGCCGCAGCGCCTATCTTCGTTGTCGGCGTGATCGATGTTACGAGCGGGTCCCCCTTGTGCTAACCGCGGCGGCGGTCGATGAACACGATCCAGCGAAGGACGCTGTAGAGGAACACCGCCTCGCACGCGCCGGCGACGAGGCGCGCCAGGTGGTACTGCACGCCCAGCGCGGCCAGGCCGGCCCCGGCGCCGAGGATGAACGCGAAGTAGTTGACCGCCACCGCGACGGCGTAGCGCACGGCCTGGCGCCCGACCGGGGCGTGCGAGCGGAAGTTGAACACGCGGTTGAGCACGAAGCTCAGGGCGAAGGCGCACACGTAGGCGACCGTGATCGCGACCGGCAGCGGCAGCCCGGCCACGCCGTGCCCCAGGGTGAGCAGCAGCAGGTCGACGCCGAAGGTGAACCCGTTGATCAGCGCGAAACCCACGAAACTGGGCGGGACCAGCGTGTTCAGCCCCAGCGGGAGGTAGCGGACGACCGTCGCGCAGAGCGAGGCGAACCTTTCCACGGGCGAGCGCGTCACCCGGATGTCCTGTGGCACGGCGCCACGGTGGCAGAACCGGGTGACGGGAAGGTGAGCAGCCGGTAGTCGGAAAGCGGCGGAAAGTGTCCCCGACCCCACGGAGATCACACTCCGGGCTGATATCTTCTTGTGACCCCGTCCGTGTGATCCTCCGCTCTCCGCGGAGGCCTCGCCCGCCCCGAAGCCCCGTCAGGAGGCGCGGATGTTCGCCTGGTTCTGGGTGACGCTCGGCGTTGCCTTCGGGTCGGCGATCGTGCCCGTGATCAGCGTCGAGGTGTTCGTGCTGGGGCTCGTGGCCAGCGAGCCGGGGCTGCACTGGCTGCTGATCGGCGCGGCCGTCTCGATCGGCCAGATCGCCGGCAAGCTGTTCTACTACCTGGCTGCGCGCGGGTCGATCAGGCTGCCGCGGTTCCTGCACGACCGCCTGCACCGGGTGCGCCCGCCCAGCCGCCGCCGCGACCGGTGGCACCGGCGGACCAAGTGGCTGCGCGGCAAGGTCGAGGCGCTGCGCGAGCGCTGCCACCGGCACCCGCACTGGATGACGGGCACCTACGGGGTCAGTTCGCTGATCGGCCTGCCGCCCTTCATGGCGACGACGGTGCTGGCCGGTCTGGCCGACATGCGGATGTCGACGTTCCTCACGGCCGGCCTGGCCGGGCGGTTCATCCGGTACAGCGCGCTGGCCGCGTGCCCGGCCGTGTTCGCCGGCTGGTTCCACCACTGAGCAGGGCAGGCACCATGAGATACCGGTTGTTCGGGCGCACCGGCCTGCGGGTCGCGGAGATGTTCCTCGGCGCGATGGCGCTGCAGGAGCCGGACGAGGCGCGGCGCGTGATCAAGGCCTACGCCGCGGCCGGGGGCAACGTGATCGACACGGCGTCGGCGTACGCGGAGAGCGAGAGCGTCCTCGGCGAGGTGCTCACCGACCGGGACCGCTTCGTGCTGGCGACCAAGTACACGCTCCCGCGCGACCCGCACGACCCGAACTCCGGGGGCAGCCACCGCAAGAACCTGATCGCTTCGCTGGAGCGCAGCCTGCGGCGCCTGCGCACGGACTACGTCGACATCCTGTGGGTGCACACGTGGGACCCGCACACGCCGGTGGCCGAGACGCTGCGCGCGCTCGACGACCTGGTCCGGGCCGGGAAGGTCCGCTACCTCGGGGTGTCCGACACGCCGGCGTGGGTCGTCAGCCGGGCGGACGTGCTGGCGGAGTGGCGCGGGTGGACGCCGTTCGCGGGCGTGCAGGTGCCCTACAGCCTGCTGAACCGCGACATCGAACGGGATGTGCTGCCGATGGCCGAGCAGCTGGGGCTGAGCGTTGCCGCGTGGGGCGTGCTGGAGCACGGCGCGCTGACGGGTTCGGGCCGGGTCGCTTCGCCGTCGGCGAGCCAGCAGCGGGTGGCCGCGGCGGTGCGCGCGGTGGCGGACGAGCTGGGGGTGACGCCGGCCCAGGTGGCGATCGCGTGGTCGCGGGCGCGGTCGGCCGTGGTGCACCCGCTGATCGGGTTCCGGACGGCGGACCGGGTCGCGGAGAGCGTGGCCGCGCTGGACGTGACGCTGCCACCGGAGGCGGTCGCGCGGCTGGAGGCCGCGGCCCCGTTCGAGCCGGGACCGTTCGCGGAGTTCGTCAGCCGGTCGGCGGACGCCCTCGGCGAGGTGACAGGCCGTCAGCGGCGGGAGTGACCCAGTTCGGCGATGGCGGCCACGGTCCAGTGCGCCGGCTTCGGCGCCTCGTCCGGTGGCAGGCCCAGGATCCACGCCAGCACCGAGGAGGCCTCGGCGCGGCTGCGAAGTTCGACGGGCACCTGATAGCGCTCGGCTTCAGCCGCCCCGACGCCGCGGCGCTCGTCGAGGAGGCCCGGACCGGCTTCGGGATGGGACCGGCAGACGCGGACCCCGGGGCGCTGCTCGTGCGGCAGGAGCCGGGTCCTGCCGGGCACCGGTGAGGCACTCGCTCACGCTGATGAACGGCTCCGGCAGCCACGCCGAGGGCCACCCCTCCCGCGCGGCGCGCGGAACGGACAGATAACCCGCGACCAGGAGTTCCTCATCCACCCGAGCAGTGTCGCAGCCGGGGGTGGCCGGCACGATGCACACCGTGGACGTCGTCGCCCAGTGGGTACGGACCTGGTGGACCACGGAATTCCGCGAGGGCGGCACGGTGCTCCGGACGACGCACCACCTGGACGAGGCCGACACCTGCGATCGTCGACCACGGCACGGTGGCCGTCGCCGGGGTCGGCTGCCGCCCGGTGGTCGTGGCGGCTGCTCTTCCGCAACCATCGGCAATCCGCGTGCTCATCGGGCGGACTCGCGCGCCTCCAGGTCCAGTGCCTTGCGCATCGTGGCGCGGGCGCGGCGCCGGTCGCCCGCGATGTCGTACGCGTGCGCCAGCCGGTACCAGTACCGCCAGTCCTCGGGGTGCTGCTCCAGCTCCGCCCGGCGCTCCTCGAACCACGCGTCCGCCGCGGCGCGGTCCACCCGGCCCGACGGGCGGCGCGGCAGGTCCGCCACGTCCGGCAGCCCGCCCTCGGACTCCAGCCGCCGCGCCAGGCGCTGGATCCGCGTCCCGGACCGCCAGGTCGCGATCACCATCCACAACCCGAGCAGCGGCAGCACCAGCACACCCACACCGAGCGCGATCCCCACCCCGGTGCCGGTCGCGATCAGCTCCACGCCCCGCGCCCCGAGCAGCACCAGGTAGACCACCAGCGCGGCGGTCAGCACCAGGGCGACGTTGCGGGTCCTCACAGGTCGAGCACGTTCTCGAGACCGACGGTCAGGCCCGGACGGCCCAGCACCTCCCGCACCCCGAGCAGCACGCCCGGCATGAACGAGGTCCGGTCCATCGAGTCGTGCCGGATGGTGAGCGTCTCACCCTCCTGGCCGAACAGGATCTCCTCGTGCGCGACCAGCCCGGGCAGCCGCACCGAGTGCACGTGCACGTCCTCCACCCGCGCGCCCCGGGCGCCGTCCAGCTCGCTCGTCGTCGCGTCCGCGCCCGGCTTCAGCCCGGCCTCGCGGCGGGCCTGCGAGATCAGCCGCGCGGTGTGCGCCGCGGTGCCGGACGGGGCGTCGGCCTTGCGGTTGTGGTGCAGCTCGATGACCTCGACCGATTCGTAGAACCGGGCCGCCTGCTGCGCGAACCGCATCGCGAGCACCGCGCCGAGCGCGAAGTTCGGCGCGATCAGCACCCCGACCTCCGGCTTGCCCGCCAGCCACGACCGGACCGACTCCAGCCGCTCCTCGGTGAACCCGGTGGTGCCCACCACGGCGTGCAGCCCGTGGGCGACGGCGAACTCCAGGTTGCCCATCACCGCGTCCGGGTGGGTGAAGTCGACGACCACCTCCGCGCCGGCGACGATCACCGCGCTCAGGTCGTCGCCCGCGTCCACGGTCGCCACGACCGTCATGTCGGGCGCGCCGCCGACGGCCTTGACCACCTGCGCCCCCATCCGTCCCTGGGCGCCCAGCACGCCGACCCGGATCGGGTTGTCCTCGCCGCGGGGGTTCATTTCGCGATCACCTCGTGCAGATCTTCCGGTAGGTCCTGCTCGGCAGCGTACGGCCCGACCACCGCGGCGGCGGTGACCCCTCCCGGCGTCCCGAACAGGGTGCGGGCCAGCTCACACACCTCCTCGGTGGTCACCGCGGCGATGCGCGCCACCGACTCGTCGACCGTGAGGTGCACGCCGTAGTTGAGCTCCTGCTTGCCGATGCGCGACATCCGCGACGCGGTGTCCTCCAGGCCCAGCACGATCCCGCCGCGCAGCTGCCCCTTGGCGCGCGCCACCTCGGCGTCGGTGAACCCGTCCTTGCCGACCTGCCCGAGCACGTCCCGCAGCACCGCCGACACCTCGCCCAGCCGCTCCGGCTGGCACCCGGCGTAGACGGAGAAATGGCCGGTGTCGGCGTAGGTCGCCACCGACGAGTACACCTGGTAGGCCAGGCCGCGCTGCTCGCGCACCTCCTGGAACAGCCGTGAGCTCATCCCGCCGCCGAGCGCGGCGTTGAGCACCGACAGCGCGTACCGGCGCTCGTCGTGCCGCGACAGGGCCTTCATGCCGAGCATGACGTGCGCCTGCTCGGTGTCGTCGCTGTGCAGCACCAGCCGCCGGTCCGCGGCCACCCGCGCCCGGCCCGTCCGCGGCGGCACCGGTGTGTCCGAACCGGACAGACGGCCGCGCAACGCCTTGCGCGCCAGGCGGAGCACCTGCGCGTGCTCGACGTTGCCCGCCACCGCGAGCACCATCTTCGGCAGCGTGTAGCGGCGCCGGTAGAACCCGCGCAGCCCGCTCGCCGACATCCCGGTGATCGACTCCGTCGTGCCCAGCACCGGTCGCCCCAGCGGGTGCGAGCCCAGCACGGTGGTGACGAACGTGTCGTGCAGCAGGTCCTCGGGATCGTCGTCGCGCATGGCGATCTCCTCGAGCACCACGCTGCGTTCGGTGTCCACATCGGACTCCGCGCAGAGCGCCTCGAACACCACGTCGGTGACCAGGTCCATCGCCAGCGGCAGGTCCTCGTCGAGCACCTGCGCGTAGTAGCAGGTGTGCTCCTTGGCGGTGAACGCGTTCAGCTCACCGCCGACCGCGTCGATCTCCTCGGCGATCTGCTTCGCCGACCGGTTGGTGGTGCCCTTGAACAGCAGGTGCTCCAGGTAGTGCGCCGCGCCGGCGACCTTCGGCGGCTCGTCCCGCGAGCCGACCCCGACCCACAGTCCCACCGTCGCCGACCGCACCCCCGGCACGTGCTCGGTGACCACCCGCAGCCCGCCCGGCAGCACCGTGCGTTTGACGACCTGGCCGTTCGCCCCGGTCTCGAGCGTGCGGGTGGTGCCCGCGGCCTGCTCGTGCCCGGCAATCTGTCGCGCCATGGAATCCCAACATCCGTGGCGGGAACACGGAAAACGGCCCGCCCCGCCCGGGGACGGGCCGTTTCCCGGCTACCGCTCCAGTCCTACTTGGCGTCGGCCTCGGCGCCCTCGGCGGGAGCGTCCTCGGCCTTCTTCTCGCCCTCTTCCTCGTCCTTGACGAGAACCAGGCTGATCTTGCCGCGGTTGTCGATGTCGGCGATCTCGACGCGGAGCTTGTCGCCCACGTTGACCACGTCCTCGACCTTGGCGATGCGCTTGCCGTTGCCCAGCTTCGAGATGTGGATCAGGCCGTCCTTGCCCGGCAGCAGCGAGACGAACGCGCCGAACGCGGCCGTCTTCACCACGGTGCCCAGGAAGCGCTCGCCCACCTTCGGCAGCTGCGGGTTCGCGATGGCGTTGATCTTGCTGATCGCGGCCTCCGCGGACGGGCCGTCGGCCGCACCCACGTAGATCGTGCCGTCGTCCTCGATCGAGATGTCGGCGCCGGTCTCCTCGGTGATCGAGTTGATCATCTTGCCCTTCGGCCCGATGACCTCGCCGATCTTGTCGACCGGGATCTTCACGCTCGTGACGCGCGGGGCGTACGGGCTCATCTCGTCCGGGGTGTCGATGGCCTCGGCCAGCACCTCGAGGATGGTCAGCCGGGCGTCCTTGGCCTGGTTCAGCGCACCAGCCAGGACGTCGGAGGGGATGCCGTCGAGCTTGGTGTCCAGCTGCAGCGCGGTGATGAAGTCCCGGGTGCCGGCGACCTTGAAGTCCATGTCACCGAAGGCGTCCTCGGCGCCGAGGATGTCGGTCAGCGCGACGTACCGCGTCTCGCCGTCGACCTCGTCGGACACCAGGCCCATCGCGATGCCCGCGACCGGCGCCTTGAGCGGCACGCCGGCGTTGAGCAGCGACATCGTGGACGCGCAGACCGAGCCCATCGAGGTGGACCCGTTGGAGCCCAGCGCCTCCGACACCTGCCGGATGGCGTAGGGGAACTCGTCCCGCTTCGGCAGCACCGGCACCAGCGCGCGCTCGGCCAGCATGCCGTGGCCGATCTCGCGCCGCTTGGGCGAGCCCACGCGGCCGGTCTCGCCGGTGGAGAACGGCGGGAAGTTGTAGTGGTGCAGGTACCGCTTCGTCGTCTCCGGCGACAGCGAGTCGATCTGCTGCTCCATGCGCAGCATGTTCAGCGTGGTGACACCCAGGATCTGGGTCTCGCCGCGCTCGAACAGCGCCGAACCGTGCGCCCGCGGGATGATCGCGACCTCGGCCGCCAGCTGGCGGATGTCGGTCAGGCCGCGACCGTCGATGCGGACCTCGTCGCGCAGGATGCGCTGACGGATCAGCTTCTTGGTCAGCGAGCGGAACGCGGCGCCGATCTCCTTGTCACGGCCCTCGAACGCCTCGCCCTCGCCGAGGCCGACCTTGGCCAGCACCGCGGCCTTGACCTCGTCGGTGGCGTTCTCGCGCTCCTGCTTGCCGGCGATGGTCAGCGCCTTGGCCAGGTCCTCCGTCGCGATCGCGGCGACCGCGTCGTAGGCGTCGGGCTGGTAGGCCGGGAACACCGGGAAGTCACCGGTCGGCTTGGCGGCCGCGTCGGCGAGCTTCTGCTGCGCCTCGCACAGCACCCGGATGAACGGCTTGGCGGCGGCCAGACCCTCGGCCACGGCCTGCTCGGTCGGCGCCGGGGCGCCCCCCGCGATCAGGTCGAGCGTGTTCTCGGTGCCCTCGGCCTCGACCATCATGATCGCGACGTCGTCACCCACGACACGGCCGGCGACGACCATGTTGAAGGTCGCCTGCTCCAGCTGCGTCCAGGTCGGGAACGCCACCCACTGGCCCTCGATCAGGGCGACGCGCACGCCGCCGATCGGGCCGGAGAACGGCAGGCCGCCGATCTGGGTCGAGGCCGACGCGGCGTTGATCGCCAGCACGTCGTAGGGGTCCTCGGGGTGCAGGCTCTGCACCGTGACGACGATCTGGATCTCGTTGCGCAGGCCGTCGGCGAACGACGGGCGCAGCGGCCGGTCGATCAGGCGGCAGGTCAGGATCGCGTCGGTGGAGGGACGGCCCTCGCGGCGGAAGAACGCGCCCGGGATCCGGCCCGCGGCGTACATCCGCTCCTCGACGTCCACCGTCAGCGGGAAGAAGTCGAAGTGCTCCTTCGGCTGCTTGGAGGCGGTGGTCGCCGACAGCAGCATGGTCTCTTCGTCCAGGTAGGCCACGACGGCGCCGGCGGCCTGCCGGGCGAGCCTGCCCGTCTCGAAGCGGATCGTGCGAGTTCCGAACCTGCCGTTGTCGATGACGGCCTCGGCCTCGTGCACGACGGGTCCGCTTGCTTCGGTCATGTGTAATTGACTCCTCGTTCGTTCGGGCAGCAGTGCGCCCCGCCCGTGCGGGGCGTCGTCCGAGGAACGAGCCGGTCTTCGATCGAAGCCAACGGGACTCTCCCGTAAGCCACTACCGAGGACCGGCGTCCTTGCCCTCGAGCGCCTGCCCTTCCTCTTTCTTTCCTCGTTATGGACCGAGGGGGAGCGACCGTGGTCACTCCCCCTGTCGATCACGTCATCGGCGCAAGCCGAGTCGCTGGATCAGCGACCGGTAGCGTTCGATGTCCACCTTCATCACGTAGTTGAGCAGCCGGCGACGACGGCCGACCAGCAGCAACAGGCCGCGACGGGAGTGGTGGTCGTGCTTGTGCACCTTGAGATGCTCGGTGAGACCGATGATCCGCTTGGTGAGCAGCGCGACCTGGGCCTCCGGGGACCCGGTGTCGGACTCGTGCAGACCGTACTCGGTCAGAATCGACTTCTTCTCGTCGGTGGACAGCGCCACTGAGTTCTCTCCTCTGTGTTGTTCTGTGCCGTGAGGCCCGCTGAACGCGGGTAGTCGGTCGCGGCCGCCACGGACTGCAGCCGGACCCGGTGGTTCAGCGTATCAGGGTGTGCCCTACCTGGCCTGCTGGGACAGCGGGAACCGCTCGACCACCGCATACCGGACACCCTCGGCGGTCCGCTGCGACCGCATGAGCACCGCCTCCGCGGCCGTCCACATCCGGCTGCGGTAGCCGGACAGCCGCCGCGCCAGCTCCGGCGGCACCCGCTCGCGCGTGCGCGCCAGCGTCAGGTGCGGCAGGTAGGGGCGGCCCTCGTCACCGGCTCCGGCGGCGAGGCCGAGTTCGGTGATCCCCTCGCCGTACACCCCGAGGTAGAGGACCCGGGTGAACGTGCCCGCACCTTCCAACCAGATCCGCGGCGCCGGCATTCCCGCCAGCCGCGGGCGCAGCCACCCGGCCCGCTCCGCGGGGTCCTCCTCGCCGTAGAAACCCAGGGTGACGTGCCAGTTGTCCGGTGAGCTCCAGCGCACCCCGTCCAGCTCCGGCAGGCCGCCGATCACGCCGACCAGGGTCGCCACCACGTCGGCGGGCGGCAGGACCGCCGAGAACAGCACCACGGCTCAGCCCTGCTGCCCGGCGCGGCGGAGCAGGTCGGCCAGGGCCGGGAACTCGTCGTCGAGCCGCTTGGCCGCCTCGATCAGGTCCTCGTCCTCGGCGATGTCCCGCAGCGCGGACAGCACCGCCCGCTCCTCGGACAGCGCGTTGACCGGGAAGGTGTCGCGGCCGACCGTGGGCCGCGCGTCGCGCACGTCCTCCAGCGCGGCCATCAGGGCGTCCTTGTGACCGGCGGCGACCTCGGGGATGAGGCACTTGCGTTCGAGCATGATCATCCGCGCGAGCACCACCGGGTTGCCGATCTTGGCGCGACGGCCGCTCATCACCTGGCTCAGCATCGGAGCGCTGATGCCCAGCACGTCGGCCAGGTAGGCCTGCGAGACGTCGAAGGCGACCACGAGACGGCGCACCCGGTCCCCCAGCGGCTCGCCGTACCACTCCCGCTGGAGGGCGATGTTCCGCTGGACGATCTTGTGGTCATCCACGTGCTGTGCTCCCTGCTCTCCCCAAACAGCCCTGGCCCGCGCCGAGCCCATCTTGCCAGGTGGGATCGGGCGCGCGGGGCGGAATCACCCGACGATTCGCATTCGCACTCGTCGCGGTCAGCCGTCCAGGCCGAGGATCGCCCGGGTGCGGCGCACGTCGTCGCCGATCTGCTCGACGAGGTCGTGGACGCTGGCGAACTTCACCATGTCGCGCAGGCGGCCGACGAAGTCCAGTGCCACGTGCTGGCCGTAGAAGTCCTCGTCCACGTCCAGGACGAACGCCTCCACGGTGCGCTCGCGGCCGGAGAACGTCGGGTTGGTGCCGACCGACACGGCCGCGGGCAGCAGCCGGCCGGGCTGGTTGTCGCGGACGAACCAGCAGGCGTAGACGCCGTCGGCGGGCACCGCGGCGTACCGCGGCGTGGACAGGTTGGCCGTCGGGTAGCCCAGGTCGTGGCCCCGGCCGTCGCCGCGCACCACGATGCCCTCCAGCCGGTGCGGCCGGCCGAGCGCGTCGGCGGCGACGACCACGTCACCGGCGTCGATGCACGACCGGACGTAGGTCGAGGAGAAGGTGATCTCCGCGTACTCGCCGTCGGGCATGCTGCCGCCCTGCAGCTCGGCGCCGTAGGTGGCGAACCCGAACCGGCGGCCCAGCTCCTTGAGCAGGGCCACGTCACCGGCGGCCTTGTGCCCGAACGTGAAGTTCTCCCCCACCACGACGGCGGCCGCGTGCAGCCGGTCGACCAGCACCTCGTGCACGAACTCGTGCGCGGTCAGCCGGGACAGCTCCGCGGTGAACGGCAGCACGCACAGCACGTCGATGCCGAGCTGCTCGACCAGCTCCGCCTTGCGGCGCAGCGTGGTCAGCTGGGCGGGATGGCTCCCGGGCCGGATGACCTCGGACGGGTGCGGGTCGAACGTCAGCATCACGCTGGGCAGGTTGCGGGTCTTGGCCACCTCGACCGTCCGGGCGATCAGCGCCTGGTGCCCGCGGTGCACCCCGTCGAACACGCCGATCGTGACCACACACCGTCCCCAGCCCCCGGGGAGATCAGCAAGCCCTCGCCACCTCTGCACGCCTGAAGGGTACTGCCGCGCGAAGCGCGACCGTTGAGGGTGGTGGTGGGGAAGCGGCTGGCCTCTAAGCCGGAGCCAGGACGACCACCGAGCGGGCCACGCCGCCGGCATCGACGGCGAGAGCGAGCGCGTGGCCGTCCGGGTCGAACACCCCGTAGGTGCCCTCGATCCCGGAGGCGCGCACCTGCTGTCCATATCGGACGGCCCGGGCGGTCGCCGCGTCGACCTCGTAGCGGGGGAACGCCGCGGCCACGGCTTGGTCCAGGTCGAACGACAGCTCCGGCTTCTCCTCCAGCTGCTCCAATGTGCGCGCGGCGGCGATGCCGAACGGGCCGACCGTGGTGCGGCGCAGCGCGGCGAGGTGACCGCCCACCCCGAGCGCCTCCCCGAGGTCGCGGGCCAGCGCCCGCACGTAGGTGCCCGACGAGCACTCGACGACCGCGTCCAGCTCGATGCGATCGGCCACGCGGCGGGTGGCGAGCAGGTCGAAGCGGTAGACGGTGACCGGCCGCGGCTTCAGCGCAACCTCCTCACCGGCCCGCACGCGCGCGTACGCCCGCTTGCCGGCGATCTTCACGGCGCTCACCGCGCTCGGGACCTGCTGGATCTCCCCGGTCAGCGCGGCGATCCCGGACGCGATCGCCGCGTCGGTGACGGCGGCCAGCGCGTCCGGATCGGCCGTGGAGAGGTGCTCGCCCTCGGCGTCGTCGGTGGTGGTCGACACGCCGAGGGCCAGCGTGGCGAGGTAGGTCTTGCGGTCCAGCGCGAGGTGGCCCAGCAGCTTGGTCGCCCGTTCGATGCCCAGCACCAGCACGCCGGTCGCCATCGGGTCGAGCGTGCCGGCGTGCCCGACCTTGCGGGTGCCCATGATCCGGCGCACCCGCGCCACCACGTCGTGGGACGTCATGCCCGGCGGTTTGTCCACCACGAGCAGGCCGGGCGGGGGCGCGGGGCGTCGAGTCTTCGGCTGGGACACGGCTGGACACCTTACGGGGCGCCGTTATGCGGGTTGCGGGACCTTCCTCGCCGGGGCGTCCCACACGTGGCGGCGCACCTGCACCGGCACGTGCTCGCCCCGCTCCTGCGCGGCGAACAGCTCGGCGCGGGCGCGCAGCCACCACACCAGCATGCGGAACGTGCCCAGCGCCAGCAGCGCGACGACCACCAGCAGCGCGACCCGGAACTGGCCGCCGGTCAGCTGCAACAGCACACCGACCACCAGCGCGGTGATCGTCGTGGCGACGAACCCGCCGACGTTGACCACGCCGGTCGCGGTGCCCACGCGGGACAGCGGGTTGTAGTCGCGGGCCAGCGCGAACCCGATCATCGAGGCCGGGCCGCCCAGCGACAGGAAGGCGAACGCGGGCACCAGCACGCCGACCGGGATCTGGCCGGGCCAGCTCAGCAGCACGGCCCACACCACCGCGGCGCCGGCGAGGTAGCCGAGCACCAGCGGCATCCGCGCGCCGGGGCGGGCGGAAATGATGCTGCCGACCAGCGGGCCGCCGATCATCGAGCCGAACACGAACACGGTCAGCAGGGCGCTGGCGGTCGCGGCCGGGCGGCCCTGGCCCTGCACCAGGAACGGCACGCCCCACAGCAGGGTCAGCACGTTCGGGGCGAACATCGTGGAGAAGTGCACCCAGAAACCGAGGCGGGTGCCCGGGACGCGCCAGGCCGTGCGGACCTGGCGGGCCAGCTCGCGGGCGTGGACCGGGCCGGCCTTGGGGGTGGCGCCGGCCGGGGTGTCGCGGACGCGGCCGGCGACGACGGCGGAGTAGATCGCGGTGACCAGGCCGGCGGCGAGGAACGTCGGGGTCCAGCCGGGTCCGGCGAGCAGCAGGGTGAGCGGGACGGTCGCGGCGAGGTTGCCGAGGAAGCCGATCGCGGTGGTGAAGCTGGTGACGACGGCGTACTGGCGGCCCGGGAAGTGCGCGGCGATCAGGCGCAGCACGCTGACGAACGTGAGCGCGTCACCGAAGCCGAGCACCCCGCGCGCGAGCAGGCCCAGCGCGTAGGTGTCCGCGACGGCGACGAGGATCTGGCCCAGGCCGAGGAAGAGCAGCGCGGCGGTGAGCACCTTGCGCGGCCCGAAGCGGTCGACGAGGACGCCGGTGGGAATCTGCATGGCGGCGTAGACGCCGACCTGCAGGACGGTGAACGTGGAGAGCGCGGCGGCGCCGACCCCGAACCGGTCGGCGGCTTCCAGCCCGGCGACCCCGAACGAGGTGCGGTGGAAGACGGAGAGGAGGTAGACGATGGCGGCGGTGAACCAGATGAGCCACGACCGGCGGCTGGCCCTGCCGGTCACGGGTGCCTGCTGCGGCGGCACGAAGGATTCCTCCCGGAATGGATAGGCGACGATTCGGCACGGGGACGCCCGCATCGCCGTCCCGATAGTTGTATCGCCTATGCAAGGCTGAAACTTACCTGTTACCGAAGTGTTTTCAGCCACATGGCCGAGCGGGGTCCACCCGTTCGGCAGACGGGGCTCCTATCTGGCGGCAGCGGTTTCGAGCCGGGCATCGAATCCGCCCGATCGCATGGCACCCACGCCGCGCGGAGGGCGTCAGCGGACGGCGCCGATGACCGTCCACCGGTCGGAGCGCCAGCGGGCCACCACCGCGGCCAGGCGCAGCACCATGAACAGCGACAGCCCGGTCCAGATGCCGGTCAGCCCCCAGCCGAAGCCGAGCGAGGCCCAGATCAGCGGCAGGAACCCGAGCGCCGCGCTGACGAGCGTCGCGGTGCGCAGGAACGCCGCGTCGCCCGCGCCGAGGAGCACTCCGTCCAGCGCGAACACCACCCCGGCGATCGGCTGCAGCGCCACGAAGAACCACCACGCGTGCGGCACCTCGCCCAGCACGCCGGCGTCGGAGGTGAACGCGTGCGGCAGGACCTGCGACACCGCGGCGAACACCACGCCGAGCACGCAGCCCATGATCAGCCCGTAGCGCGTGATCTGCCCGGCCACCCCGCGCGCCTGCCGCGCCGAGCCCGCCCCCAGCGCCGCCCCGACGAGCGACTGCGCCGCGATCGCGACCGAGTCCAGGACCAGGGACAGGAACGTCCACAGCTGCAGCACGATCTGGTGCGCGCCCACGGCCGCGGTCGAGGTGCGGGCGGCGACCGCGGCGGCGGAGACGAAGCACGCCTGGAAGGCGAGGCTGCGCAGCACGAGGTCCCGCCCGAGGCCGAGCTGCGCGCGCATCACCTTCGGATGCGGCCGGAGCGGCACCTTCTCGGCGGCGAGGGCCCGCAGGAACAGCCCGGCGCTGATCACCTGGGCGACGACGTTGGCGACGGCCGAGCCTTCCAGTCCCCAGTCCGCGACGTAGACGAGCAGCGGGCAGAGGACCGCGGAGATCCCGTTGCCGGCCAGGACGTACCGCAGCGGGCGGGCCGCGTCCTGGACTCCGCGCATCCAGCCGTTGCCGGCCATGGTGATCAGGATCAGGGGCGCCCCGAACAACGCGATGCGCAGCCAGGACACCGCCGCCGCGGCGACCTCGTCACTGCCGGACAGCACACGCGCGACCGGCCCGGCGAGCAGCTGCCCCGCGGCGAGCACGACGAGCCCGACGATGATCGCGAGCCAGGTGGCCTGGACGCCCTCGCTGACCGCCTCCGCCCGGCGGCCGGCGCCGTGCAGGCGGGCGGTGCGGGAGGTGGTGCCGTAGGACAGGAACGTCAGCTGGGTGGAAACCTGGGCGAGCACGACGCCGCCGACGGCAAGCCCGGCGAGCGGAAGCGCCCCCAGATGCCCGACGACGGCCGTGTCGACGAGAACGTACAACGGCTCGGCGGCGAGCACCCCGAGCGCCGGGACGGCCAGCCCCAGGACACGCCGGGCCGGCACCTTCTCGCCGGCGGACTCCACGGTTTCGGACACGCTCGCAGGTTAACCGGGGGGTCCGACAAGATCAGCTCCCCGGCGGCGGCGAGCGCTCCGGCGCGGGCTCCAGCGTGGCGTGCGCCGGCAGAATTCCCTCGGGGTCTGCGCCGGACAGCCCCGACAGCCCCCGGCGCGGCGCCCGCCAGGCACCACACGCGGCACCCCGCCGGGACCACGCCAGGCCACCAACCCAGTCCCAGCGCAACGCGCATCTCACAGCCACCACGGCTGCGAGGCCCCGGCAACCGGTCAGCTCAGCAGCGGTGCCTCCGCCAGCGCGCGCCGCACCAGTGCCAGTCCCTCCTCCGCCGTGCCGTGGATCGTGCAGCCGGCCGCCAGCCGGTGCCCGCCGCCGCCCAGGCTGCGCGCCGCCTGGGACACGTCGATCTTCCCGATCGCCCGGAACGACACCGACCACTCCCCCGGCGCCTGCTCCTTCAGCACCACCGCGACCTCGGCCTCGCGCGTCGAGCGGATCACGTCCACCACGCCCTCGACCTCCTCCAGCCGCACCGTAGCGGCCACGTCCGCGGTCACCACCGCGTGCACGAGCCCGAAGCCCTGCGCCGCCTCCGGTTCCAGCCGCGCGGTCGCCAGCACGGCGGACAGCATCGGCAGCCACGCGAACGGGTGGTCGTCGATGATTTCGCGCGCGAGCCGGTCCGGGTCGACCCCGGCCTCCAGCAACCGGGCCGCCGCGTGGTGGGTCGACGGCCGGGCCCGCCGGAAGCCGCCGGTGTCGGTCACCAGCCCCGCGTACAGGCAGCGCGCGATCGGCTCGTCCAGCGCCACCCCCATCTCGTCCAGCAGCGCCAGCACCAGCACCGCGGTCGCCTCGGCCGTGTCGTCGACCAGGTGCACCGAGCCGTAACGCAGGTTCGACGCGTGGTGGTCGACCACGAGCACCTCGCCGCCGGCCGCGCGCGTCGCGTCCACCCGGCCGGCCAGCGAACCCAGCCGCGCCGGGCTCGGCGTGTCCAGGCACACCAGCAGCCCGGCCGACGGCGGCACCTCGGCGGCCGGCACGACCAGGTTGTCGGCGTCGAGGCCGCGCAGGCTCTCCGGCACCTCGGCGGGCTCGGCGAAGGACACGCGGACCGTCGCGCCCCGCAGGTAGAGCGCCCGGCCGAGGGCCAGCGCGCTGCCGAGCGCGTCGGCGTCCGGGCGGACGTGGGCCAGCAGGGTGACGTCGTTCGCTTGCCGCAGCAGCCCTGCGGCGCGCGGGAAGTCGAGCGGGGCGGAGGTGCTCATGCGGGCAAGCTACGCTTTTTCCCGATGTTCGACTACGGGATCCTCCTCTACCCCGGCGCCAACCGCGTCTACGCCGACGCCTCCGCCGGTCTGCTGCGGGCCGAACTGACCGTGTTCGGCGAGGCCCTGCGCACACCGCCGGCCGAGATCGGCGAGCGCCGGATCGGCGGCGTCACCTACGTCACGTTCGCCACCGCGGAGCCGCTGTCCGAAGAGGACATCGCGCTGCTGTCGAACCTCTCGTCGCTGTACGCGCTGTTCGAGTTCAGCGGCGACCTGCTGCGCCCGCTGGAGATCACGCCGCTGGACCGGTTCGACTCGGACCTGCTCACGATCCAGAAGTACCCGGGCAAGACCAACGAGCTGTTCACCAAGCTGCTGCTCAACGTCACGCTGCTGTCCCGGTCCCGGCCCGCCGAGTTCCTGGACCGCCCGCTGCACGTGGTGGACCCGTTGTGCGGCCGCGGCACCACGTTGAACCAGGCGATGATGTACGGCCTGGACGCGACCGGGCTGGACGTCGACAAGAAGGATTTCGAGGCCTACGAACGGTTCATCAAGACCTGGCTGCGGCAGAAGCGCGTCAAGCACAACGCCGACTCCGGCCCGCTGCGGCGGCACAAGCACCGGCTCGGCCAGCGCCTGGAGATCTCCTACGCGCTGGACAAGGAACGCTGGAAGGCCGGCGACGCGCGGCACGTCACGTTCTTCAACGCCGACACCCTGACCACCGACGAGCTGCTCAAGGCCGGCTCGGCCGACGTCGTGGTCGCCGACGCACCCTACGGCGTCCAGCACGGCAGCCACCAGCCCGACGAGCTCACGCGGAGCCCGCGCGACCTGCTGGCGGCCGCCGTGCCGGTGTGGGCGCGGGTGCTCAAGCCGGGCGGCGCGCTGGGCCTGAGCTGGAACACGCACGTCGCCAAGCGCGAGGAGATCGCGTCGATCCTCGACCGCGCCGGGCTGGAGGTTCGCGCCGGCGGGCCGTGGGAGGAGTTCGCGCACCGGGTCGACCAGGCGATCCTGCGGGACCTGATCGTCGCCCGGAAGCCCACCTGACCTCACTGACACCCACGCTCCCGGGACAACGGAGCCTTCCGCCTAGCTTGCTAGCATGCTAGCCTCGGTTCGTGGGAGACGAGGAAGTCAAGCAGTTCAACGTCTACCTGCCGGTCGGCCTGATCAAGCAGGTCAAGCACCGTGCCATCGAGTCGGGATCGTCGCTGTCGGCGCTGGTCGCCGACGCGTTGCGGGCCTACCTCGCCGACCCATCCGACGAACAACCCAACGCGCGGAAGGGGCGCTGACATGGCCACCGACGGGATCGAGGCGGTGTTCCTGGAAACCCGCAACTGGGGCAGGGCTGCGCAGTTCTTCCAGTCCTTGGGGTTCACACTCGACTTCGAAACCGACCACAACTCGGGACGGCTCCGCAACGGCGACGGCCCGTACGTCTTCATCGCCGAGGTGCCCGAGGACCGCACGCCGCAGACCCGGATCGTGCTGGCGGTTCCCGACGCGGACGCGTTCGAGCCCGGCCCGGGCGTCGAGGTCGTCACCCCGTTCGAGGAAACCCATTACGGCACGCGGGAGGCGACCGTGCGCGACCCGGACGGGCGGCTCTGGTCGCTGCAGGCGCCGGCCGGGAAGTGACGCCGGTGGAGCCGGACCACACCGCCGTCCGCGTGGCGCTGTGGCGGGCGATGCACCTCGACGTCGACGCGCCACCACCGGTGTTCCGCGACGACATCGGCCTGCGGCTCGCCGCGCCCGGTGACGACTGGCGGCGGCGCCCGGACATGGACCCGGACGCCACCCGGAGTTTCCGGGCGGGCGTCGTGGCTCGCGCCCGGTTCGTCGAAGACCTGGTCCTCGGCGAAACCCGGCGCGGGGTCGGCCAGTACGTCGTCCTCGGGGCCGGGCTGGACTCCTTCGCCCAGCGCCGGCCCGAATTCGGCGGTCTGCTCCGGGTGTTCGAGATCGACCAGCCCGGCACCCAGGCCTGGAAACGGCGGCGGCTGGCCGAACTCGGCTACCCGGTGCCGGACTGGCTCCGGCTGGTGCCGGTCGACTTCGAAGCCGGTCAGTCCTGGTTGGACCAGCTGGTCGCCGCCGGCTTCGATCCGGGACGGCCCGCCGTGGTCGCCTCGACCGGCGTCTCCCCGTACCTCGCGAAGGAGACCACCGCCGCCACGCTGCGTCAGGTCGCCGGGCTCGCGCCGGAAACCACGCTCGCCATGACCTTCCTGCTGCCCGTCGAGCTCCTCGACGACGCGGACCGCCCCGGGCTCGAGACGAGCGCACGCGGCGCCCGCGACTCCGGCACCCCGTTCGTCAGCTTCTACCGGCCGGAAGAGATGCTGACGCTGGCGCGCGAGGTCGGCTTCGCCCGCGTGCGGCACGTGCCGGGCGCCGCGGTGGCCGACCGGTACTTCGCCGGGCGGCCCGACGGACTGCGGCCGTCGAGCGGCGAGGATTTCCTGGTGGCGACCACCTGAGCGATCAGGCCGCCCCGACCGTCTGCTCGGCCGGCCCGCGGTGCTGGGTCATGCGCAGGAGCATCTCGGCGAGGCCGGCCGGGTCGACGCGGTCCGGTTCGAAGCCGCGGCGGGCGTCGGCCGAGGCGTCGAACAGTTTTTCCGCGTCGCTGTCGCGGATGAGCGAGCCGATGGTGATCGCGGCGGCGGACACGCCCGTGCCGGCCAGGTCGGCGTGCAGCGCGAGCACGTAGTTGCGCAGCGCGGCCTGGGCCGCACCGGCGCCGGCCAGCATCGGCTCGGGGTTCTTCGCCGACGAGCCGAACCCGTAGAGCAGCGTGCCCGAACCGCGCTCCAGCATCCCCGGCAGCAGCAGCCGGGTCAGCGACAGCGGCGCCAGGACCACGCTCTCCACGGCCGCCCGCAGGGTCTCGACGTCCAGGTCGCGCACCGGCTTCAGCAGCGCGAGATCCAGCGAGCCGTTGATCACCGCGACGTCCACCGGCCCGATGTCCGCCAGCAGCCGCGCGTGGCCGTCGAGGTCGTTGAGGTCCGCCGGGAACGCCCGCGCCGCGACCCCTTCCGCGGCCAGTGTCTCCACAAAGGACGAAAGCCGGTCCGCGCGGCGCGCCACCAGCGCGACCTGGTAGCCCTCCTTGCCGAACCGGCGGGCGGTGGCCAGGCCCATGCCCGGACCGGCGCCGAAGATCGCGAGTGTCTGCATGTCGATTCGCCTCCAGATAAGTTGAGTGACCCCTCAAGTTCTATCTCAAGATGAGGCAATCCTCAAGTTTCTTATACTGGATGCCGTGACCCGTCCCCTTCGCCGCGACGCGCAGCGCAACCGCGAGCTGCTGATCGCCGCCGCGCGCGAAGTGTTCGGCGAGAAGGGCCTGGACGCGCCGCTGGAGGAGATCGCGCGACGCGCCGGGGTCGCGATCGGGACGCTCTACAACCGGTTCCCCACGCGGATGGACCTGGTGGCGGCGGCGTTCGGCGGCATGCTCGACCACTGGGCGAGCGAGGCCGAGCAGGCACTCGGGGCCGACGACCCGTGGGACGGGCTGGTCGAGCTGATCGTGCGGACCTGCGAGCTGCAGACGGTGGACCGCGGCATGACCGAACTGTGCACGAGCGCGCTCCCCGACGCACCGGGGCTGCGGGCGGCCCGGGAGCGAGTCGGCGAGGTGTTCGAGAAAGTGCTGGCACGGGCCCACGACGCCGGGGTGCTGCGCCCGGACTTCGGGCTCGACGACCTGGCCTTCGCCATCGCCGCCACCACCCAGGCCGCTCCGCTCGGCGACTGGCGCCGGCACCTGACGTTCCTGCTCGACGGGCTCCGGCCTCAGGACACCTGAGCGGCCGGCATCACGCCGAACTTGCGGGTCACGAAGCACCAGAACAGCGGCACGGCCTCGGCGACGGGACGTTCGTCGGACTCACCGTCGGCGCCCACGTGCTCCACCCGCACCCGGCCGGGCGCGACCGCGGCGCGCCGGGACCACGGCCCGGACACCACGACGGCACCCCACGGCGCGCGTGGCACCGGCCGGTCGGCCACGATCAGGTCACCCAGCGATGTCGTGCCGAGCAGGACGGTGCCCGAGCCGAGCACGCTGTCGACGACCTCGGCCATGGGCCGGTAGGCCGGCCGCGCGTCGGCGAGCCGGTGGAACTCCGCGGCGATCTCGGCCCACGGCCGGGAACGGAACGGGTACAGCCATCCCATCGACCCCACGCGGACCCCCTCAGATCGCGTCGCAGCGGCAGTGCTGCGGCAATCCAAGCACCGCGGGTCAAGACCGGGCGCGGCAACTCCTCGCCGGCATCGCTCTCGCCGGCATCGCGGCGCAGCGGCAACCCGACCACCGCCGACCGAAACCGGGTGGGGCTACTCCTCGTCGGAGTCGTCCTCGTCGGCCTCGCGTGGCTGCTTGTACGGGTCCGGGTCACCGGCGTGCTGGGCGGCGGCCGCGCGGCGGGCCAGCTCGGCGTCGGCCTCGCGGGCCTTCGCCAGCAGGTCCTCGATGTGCCGGGCGTCCTCCGGGATGGTGTCCGCGACGAACGTCAGCGTCGGCGTGAACCGCACCCCCGTGCCCTGCCCGACCCGGCTGCGCAGCACCCCGCGCGCCGACTCCAGGGCGGCGGCCGCGCCCGGGAAGTCCGGCTTGGACTCCAGCGTCTCCCCCAGCACCGTGTAGTACACGGTCGCGTCGTGCAGGTCCGCGGTGATCTTCGCGTCGGTGATCGTCACGTTCTTCAACCGCGGGTCCTTGATCTCGTGCTCGATCGCCGACGCCACGATCTGCGAGATCCGCTTGGACAGCTTGCGGGCGCGAGCCGGATCGGCCATCACGCACTCCCCTTAGTCTTCTGGCCCGAGCAGGCGGCGGTGGGCGGAGAGCAGCTCCAACTCGGGGCGCTGCGCCACCAGCCGTTCACAGCCGTCGAGCACGTCACGAACATGTTCACCGTCGGCCGCCACCACCGCCACCCCGATCAGGGCGCGGCGATGCAGGTCCAGGTGGCCGGCCTCGGCGACCGACACCTCGAACCTGCGGCGCACCTCGGCGATCAGCGGCCGCACCAGCGACCGCTTCTGCTTCAGCGAATGGACGTCGCCGAACAGGACGTCGAGTTCGAGCGCACCTACGTACATGGGTTCCCTGTCCCAGGTGAGGACGCGGGGCCGGTCACCAGACCGGCCCCGCGCACCACTACCCGACTCAGACGCGCGGCTTCTCGCGCTGCTCGTAGGTCTCGATGATGTCGTCGACCTTGATGTCGCTGTAGGACCCGAGCGTCAGACCGCACTCGTAGCCCTCGCGGACCTCGACCACATCGTCCTTGAACCGCCGCAGCGAGCTGACCGGCAGGTTCTCGGCGACGACCACGTTGTCCCGCAGGAGACGCGCCTTCGCGTTGCGGCGGATCTCCCCGGACTGCACGAGGCAACCGGCGATGGTGCCGAACTTGGAGGACTTGAAGACCTCCCGGACCTCGGCGCGGCCCAGCTCGACCTCTTCGTACTCCGGCTTGAGCATGCCCTTGAGGGCCTGCTCGATCTCGTCGATCGCCTGGTAGATCACCGTGTAGTACCGGACGTCGACGCCCTCGCGGTTGGCCCGCTCGGTCGCCTTGCCCTCGGCCCGGACGTTGAAGCCCAGGACGATCGCGTCGGAGGCCGTCGCCAGGTCGATGTCGCTCTCCGTGACACCACCGACGCCGCGGTGGACCACGTTCAGCTCGACCTCTTCGCCGACGTCGAGCTGCATGAGCGACGCTTCCAGGGCCTCGACCGTACCGGAGTTGTCACCCTTGATGATCAGGTTGAGGCTGTTGGTCTCCTTCAGCGCGGAGTCCAGGTCCTCCAGGCTGACGCGCTTCCGCTTGGCGGCGTTCTGCGCGTTGCGGATGCGGGCCTGGCGGCGCTCGGCGATCTGCCGGGCCACCCGGTCCTCCTCGACGACGAGGAACGTGTCGCCCGCGCCCGGCACCGACGTGAAGCCGATGACCTGGACCGGACGCGAGGGCAGCGCCTCGGTGACGTCCTCGTTGTACTCGTCGACCATCCGCCGCACGCGGCCGTACGCGTCGCCGGCGACGACCGAGTCGCCGACCCGCAGGGTGCCGCGCTGGACCAGCACGGTGGCCACCGGGCCGCGGCCGCGGTCCAGGTGCGCCTCGATCGCGACGCCCTGGGCCGGCATGTCCGGGTTGGCCCGCAGGTCCAGGGTGGCGTCCGCGGTCAGCAGGATCGCCTCGAGCAGCCCGTCGATGTTGATGTTCTCGCGAGCCGAGATGTCGACGAACATGGTGTCGCCGCCGTACTCCTCGGCCACGAGGTTGTACTCGGTGAGCTGCTGCCGGATCTTGTCCGGGTTCGCGCCTTCCTTGTCGATCTTGTTGACCGCGACCACGATCGGCGCCTTGGCCGCCTGGGCGTGGTTGATCGCCTCCACCGTCTGCGGCATGACGCCGTCGTCCGCGGCGACCACGATCACCGCGATGTCGGTGGAGTTCGCACCACGGGCACGCATGGCGGTGAACGCCTCGTGACCCGGGGTGTCGATGAAGGTGATCAGGCGCTCGTTGCCGTCGAGCTCGGTCTCGACCTGGTAGGCACCGATGTGCTGGGTGATGCCGCCGGCCTCCCGCTCGTGCACCCGCGTCTTGCGGATGGTGTCGAGCAGGCGGGTCTTACCGTGGTCGACGTGACCCATGACGGTCACCACCGGCGGGCGGACCTGCAGGTCCTCCTCGCCACCCTCGTCCTCACCGTAGGTGATGTCGAAGGTCTCCAGCAGCTCGCGGTCCTCCTCCTCCGGGCTGACCACCTGGACGTTGTAGTTCATCTCCGAGCCGAGGAGCTCCAGCACCTCGTCCGAGACGGACTGCGTCGCGGTGACCATCTCACCCAGGTGGAACAGCACCTGCACCAGCGAGGCCGGGTTCGCGTCGATCTTCTCCGCGAAGTCGGTCAGCGAGGCGCCCCGCGGGAGCCGGATGGTCTCCCCGCCGCCCTTGGGCAGCCGGACGCCACCGACCGAAGGCGCCTGCATGTTCTCCATGTACTCCTGGCGCTTCTGCCGCTTCGACTTGCGGCCCTTGCGCGAGGGTCCACCCGGACGGCCGAAGGCACCGGCCGTGCCACCGCGGCCACCGCCGCCGCCACGACCGCCGCCGCCACCGCGGAAGCCGCCACCGGCGGGAGCGCCGCCGCCGCCACCGGGGCGGAAACCGCCGCCGCCACCGCCGCCACCGGGACCACCACGCGGAGCGCCGCCGCCACGGGGACCACCCGGTCCGCCGCGGCCCGCGCCCGCGCCACCGCGGCCGCCACCGGGACCACCACGGCCGGCACCGCCGGGACCACCGCCGGGCCGCTGCACGCGGCCGGGCATCATGCCCGGGTTCGGGCGCGGCGGCATGTTGCCCGGGCTCGGGCGGGTGCCGCCACCGGGACGCGGAGCCGGACGGTCACCGCCGCCGGACCGCTCGGCCGGGCGCTCGCCGCCCTGGCCGCCGGGACGTGCCGGCGGACGCGGCGCCGGAGCGTCCTGGCCGACACCGAACGGGTTGTTGCCGGGCCGCGGGGCGCGCGGACCGGGCTTCGGCCCGGGCTTGGGGCCCTGCGGCTTGGGCGGCACCACGGAGCCGGACTGGCCGGAGCCGCCCGCACCGGGACGCGGTGCCGGGGGCTTGGGTGCCTGGGGCTGCGCCTTCGCGGCCGGGGCCTGCTGCTGCGGCGCCGGCTGCTGGGGCTCCGGACGCTGCTGCGGGGCCGGCGCCTGGGGCGCGGGCGCCTGCCCCGCAGCAG
>NZ_PQHW01000093.1 GCF_003385215.1 Amycolatopsis thermalba
TAATCCGAAACGGAGACATTCCAAAATCGGAATGCACAGCCCCGTCACGTTTGAAGCCCTGCACACGGAGTCAGACCAAGATCACTGACCCCACACCCGAAGTGTCCGGCGAACGGGGGCAAGCTCAACCGGCGTGGATCCACTCAGCTCCACATCGGAGCCGCGTCACCCACCCCCGCCAACCGACGCGAAACCGGACCCCACGCAAAGCCACCGCGGCACCCCGCCCAGCGGCCCGCGTCACCCACGCCGACCACACGCCGGTGCGATCCCGCGTCAGGCAGCGCCGCGCTGGGCACCCCCAGACACGCACGCGACGCGACCCCCGCTCCACACGCCACCGCGCCGGACACCCCCGGCCACGCACGACGCGGCCCCGCTCCACACGCCACCGCGCTGGGCACCCCCAGCTACACGCGCGACGCGCCCTCACTCCAGACACCACCGCGCTGGGCACCCCCGGCCACACACACGACGCGGCCCCCGCTCCACACGCCACCGCGCTGGGCACCCCCGGCCACACACACGACGCGGCTCCGGGCACCCCCGGCCACCGCGACGACAGCTGACCTCGCGATGAGTGTGATCCCGCTTCAAGCGGCACTGCGCCGGGCACCACCAGCCACACGCGAGGCGTAGCTCCCGCGTCGAACGGCACCGTGGCGAGCACCGGCGGCCACATGCGGTGCGATCCCCCGTCCAAACCGCACCGCACATACGAGACGCGGCCCCCACTTCAGACAGCGCCGTGGCGGGCCAGCGCTTCGAGGTATCGGGCCACCGGGCCGAGTGTGAGCAGTCCGCTGCCCGCGCCGGCCAGTTCGCCCGCGGCGGGCAGCAGTTCGGCGTGCAGACGGGCCATCGTGGCGCGGTCGCCGCGGCGGATCGCGACCAGCGCGTGCAGGCAGGTGCGCGCCTCGAAGAGCAGGTCCCGCGGGGAGGGCGGGATGTCCGACCCGTCGTCGGACACCACGGGTCGGCACCACGGCTCGTAGGCGCCGAAGTCGAGGTCGCCCCCGGCGGCGGCGCCGCGCTGGATGCGGTCGCTCAGCAGGGCGAAGCCGAGAATCCCACTGTCCACACCGGACATCCCGGTGCCGGCCAGCCGGGCCGCGGCGGCGCGGTACGCCGCTTCGGCGGGTTGTCCGGTGGCGGACGCCCGCATCGCCCGGTACCACTGTGTGAAGACGCCGACCAGCGGGATCTCGTGCTTCTCGCCGAGCCGGTCGGCCGCCTCCGCATGGCGGTCGGCGGCCGGGAAATCGGCGAGGGCCGAGTCGGCCTGCATCAGCACGAGGTGGCCGAGCACCTCGAACGTCACCAGCTCGTGGCGCTGCGCCAGCTCGACCAGCTCGCGCCCGATGCGGGCCCGCTCCGGCGCGAGCCCCGCCCGCTCGAACGACTGCATGAACCGGGCGTTCAGCGCGAACGCCAGCAGCGCGGGGTCGTCCAAGCGCCGCGCGAGCGTCTCGGCCTCCCGCGCGGCCCGCGGTCCGCGCTCGCCGGCGGTGTTGCGTAGTTCGAGGGCGAGGGTGGCGAGCAGGCGCGCGCGAACCGCGTCCTCGCCCGGCGGCAACGCCTCCAGGGTCCGCTCGGTCAGCGCGGCGATCCGCCGGGCCAGCGCCGGGTCATCGTTCGCGGTCCAGATCGCGGGCACGTCGAACGCGGTGAGCACGCGTGCGGTCAGCGCCGGGTCGCCGACGCGCTCGGCCAGCGTCAGCGCCTCGGCCCGGTGCTGCCGGGCCCGGTCCAGCCTCCCGGTCACGGCCAGCGCCCGCACCAGTCCCATGATCAGTTCGAGCCGCTCCGACACACCCGCCGCACCGGCGTGATCGAGCGCGGCCTGCCACAACCGGGCGGCTTCGTGCGGGGCGAACCGGCGCTCGGCGTCCTCGGCCGCCGCCCGCGCGTACCGGACCGCCTCGGGTGCCTCGGCGAGCAGGAAGTGGTGCGCCAGCGCGGCGACATCGCCAGGCCGCAGGCGTTCGATCGTCTCGCCGATCCGCGCGTGCAGGCGCGCCCGGCGCGACTGGGACAGGTCCTGGTAGATCGTGTCGCGGACCAGCGCGTGCGCGAACCGGAACCGGCCGGCCCCGTGCTCGACGAGAAACCCACGCTCGGCGGCGAGTTCGAGCGCGTCGAGCACGTCCCCGGGCGGCAGATCACGGCGCAACGCACCCGGCCCGCGCCCGGCAGTGAGTTCCGAAACGCCGCCCGCATCCCCGGGCGGCAGGTCACGACGAAACCCGCCCCGCCCGCGCCCGGCGGTGAGTTCCGAAGCCTCAGCCGCGTCACCGGGCGGAAGGCCCCGGCCCGCTCCGCGCCCGGCAGTGAGTTCCGAAACGCCGCCCGCATCCCCGGGCGGCAGATCACGACGGAACCCGCCCGGCCCGCGCCCGGCCGTGGGCGCCGCAGCGTCCGCGGGTAGCAAATCGAGGTCGATCTCCGTTCCGATGACCGCGGCCTGCCGCAGCACCGCCTGCACCGCCGCCGGCAGTTGCGCCACCCGGTACCGGACCACGTCGCGCACGCCCGGGGGTACCGCCGACAGCGCGCCCCCGGTGTCGAGCACCCGCGCGAGTTCCCGCACGAAGAACGGGTTTCCACCGCTGCGCTCGTAGATGGTGCGCGCCGTCCCGGGGTCGACCTCCCGCCCCGTCGTGGCCCGCACCAGCGCGGGCACCTCCTCCGCCCGCAGCCCGCCGAGGTAGATCCGCACCGGCTCGGCGCGCGCGATCCTGCCCAGGAAACCAGCGAGGCCGGGCGCGACGTCCGTGCTGCGGTACGTGCCCACGATCAGCACCGGCCCGGGCAGCGGATCGGTGACCAACGCGGACAACAGGGCCAGGGTTTCCTCCCCCGCCCAGTGCAGATCGTCGAGGACCAGCAACAACTTCCCCCGCCGGGTGAGCTGCTCGCGCACCGCCCGGTGCCACTGGAACCGGTTCGGCTCGTCCGGCACGGAAATGCCGAGCGCGCCGAGGATCCGCGTCCACGGCCACGCCGCGGGCACGCCTTCGTGCTCCGGGTTGACGCCCCACGCGACGGTCCACCCGCGGGCCTCCATCGACGCGGTGAACGCCTCGGCGAGCGCGGTCTTGCCAGCGCCGGCCTCGCCGGAGATCAGGGCCAGCCGCGCCCGTCCGGCGGCCTCCGTGAGCCGCGCCAGTTCGGCATCCCGTCCGACCAGGCTGCTGGGCACGGCGGCGGTCAGCGCGGGCGCCTGGGCGAGGATGCCGGCCTCCAGCACCCGCAGCGCGGGACCGGGATCGACGCCCAGTTCGTCGGCGAGCACCTGCCGCGCCCGGCGCAACGCGGCGAGCGCGTCGCCCTGCCGGCCGGCCCGGTACAGCGCAAGCGCGAGGAGCCGCCACGCGTCCTCCCGCAACGGATGCGCGCCGGTGTGGGCCTCCAGGCCGGGCACGGCTTCGGCCGCGCGCCCGAGTCCCAGCAACGCTTCCGCCCGGCGTTCGAGGGCGAGCAGGTGCAACTCGTCCAGCCGGGCGATCTCCGCGCGGGCCCAGCCCTGGTCGGCGAACTCGGCATAGGCGGGACCGCGCCACCAGCCCAGCGCCTCGTCCACAACGGACAGTGCCGCCGCGGGTGCCAGATCCGCGGCCTTCGTGACCGCCTCCTCGAAGCGCCAGGCATCGACCTCCTCGGCGCGCAGGGCGTAGCCGGAGCCGGTGGTGACGAGGAGCCGCGCGGGGGCACGCGGCGGCCGGTCGGGTTCCAGCGCGCGGCGGAGCGCCGCGACGAACGTCTGGATGGCCCCGACCGCGCCGTCCGGCGGGTCGGCCCACAGGTCGTCGACGAGGCGGTCGACCGGGACCACCCGGCCGCGGGCGATCAGCAGGCGCGCGAGGACCGCCCGGTGCCGCGGTCCCTTGAGGTCGAGCTGACCGTGCTCGGTCTCGGCGACCAGCGGCCCGAGCACGGCGAACCGCACGGACGAGCCCATCACCGGGCACTGTAACCGCTCAGCGCGTGCTGATTCGTTGCTGATCCGGCCGGTGCACGCTCGGTTCATGCAGATCACCGGATTCGACTACCAGCGGGTTTCCGTCGCCGAGGGCGTCTCACTGAACGTGGCGATCGGCGGCTCCGGCAGCCCGATCGTGCTGTTGCACGGGTTCCCGCAGACCCACCTGATGTGGCGGCACGTGGCCGCCGACCTCGCCGCCGACCACACCGTGATCGTGCCGGACCTGCGCGGCTACGGCGACAGCGACAAGCCCGCGGACACCGGCGAGACGTACTCGAAGCGCACGATGGCGGCCGACGTCGTGGCGGTGGCCCGGGCGTTCGGGCACCCGCGGTTCGCGCTGGCCGGGCACGACCGCAGCACGCTGGTCGCGATCCGGGCCGGTCTGGACCACCCGGACGCGGTGACGCACCTGGCCTCGCTCGACGTGCTGCCGACGCTGGACATGTGGGACGTGATGCACGGCGCGAGCGCGGCGGTCGGGTTCCACCTGTACCTGATGGCGCAGCCGCCCGGGCTGGCGGAGAAGATGATCGGCGCGGTGCCCGACGAGTTCTTCGGCTACTTCCTGGACGCCTGGACGCAGAACCCGGACGCCATCCCCGCGGACGTGCGGGCCGAGTACCTGCGCGCGTCCCGCGAGGCGGTGACCTCGATCGTCGCCGACTACCGCGCCACCGCGACGATCGACATCACGCACGACACCGCCGACCGCGAGGCCGGCCGCCGCCTGGCAATGCCGGTGACCGTGCTGCAGCAGGACTGGGGCGCGGCGCTGGGCTTCGACGCCGAGGCGCTGTGGCGGGCCTGGGCACCGGACCTGGACCACCGCACGGTCACGTCCGGGCACTTCATGGCGGAGGAGGGGCCGGCCGAGGTGATCAAGGCGCTGCGCGACCTCCTGACCCGGTAGCGCGGCTGCGCCCTACGAACCCACCCGCGCCGGCGCTCGCTCCCGGCTCGCCGCGGTCATCAGGGCTCCCAGCAGGGCCAGCGTGCCGGTGATCGCCGCGGTGTAGTTCACCCCGGCGGTGCCGGGCGCGGCCGCCAGCACCACCGCGACCAGCGCGATCCCCAGCGCCGAACCGACGTACCGGGCCGTGTTGTTCGCCCCGGTGCCCATCGCGGCGCGGTCGGCCGGCACCGTGCGCACCGACAGTCCCGCCAGGGCCGCGTTGCACAAACCCGTCCCGACGCCCGCGATCGCCAGGCCGGGCGCGAAATGCCACCACGACGACTGCGCGGTCAGCCCGAGCGTGGCCAGCTCCCCGGCCGCGCACAGCCCGAGTCCCAGCGCCGCCTGGCGGCGGTCGCCCAGCCACGCGGTCACCCGCCGCGCCTGGGCGGCCACCACGAACGACACCCCGGACCAGATCGACACCACCGCGGCCGCGGCCAGCGGGGTCAGCCCGAGCAGGCGGTGCAGCAGGCCGGGCAGGTACGTCATGAACGACACCACCGCGATCCCGCTGGTCAACGCCCCCGCCGTCGCCGCGCGGAAGGCCGGCGCACGCAACAACCGCAGGTCGATCATCGGCTCGGCGGACCGCAGTTCGACCACGACGAACGCGGCCAGCAGCACCACCGCCGGCGCCGCCCAGGCCAGCACGGCGGCTCCCCACCCCGCGCGCGCCTCGGTCAGCGCGGCGACCAGCAACGCGATCCCCGGCCCCAGCGTCACCAGACCGGCGAAGTCCGTCGGGCGCGGGATCCCCCGCGACTCGGCCAGGCGCGCACCTCCGGCCGCCACCGCCACGCCGAGCACCGCGATCAGCCAGTAGACGGACCGCCAGCCCGCCGGAGCGGTCAGCAGCGCGGCCAGCACCGGCCCGACCGCGATCCCGCCGCCGAGCATGGCGCCCCACCACCCGGTCGCCCGCACCCGTTCCGCCCCGGCCGGGTAGGCGTGCGCGAGCAGTCCCAGGCTCGACACCAGCAGCGCCGCGCTCGCCACGCCCTGCACGATCCGCCCCAGCACGAACATCCAGGTCACTGGCGCGACGGCGCACAGCACGCTGCCCACCGCGAGCCCCGATCCGCCCAGCACGAACACGCGCCTGCGACCGAACGTGTCGGCGAAACCGCCGGCGATCAGCAGCGCCGCGGCCAGGCCGAGGCTGATGCTCCCGAGCATCCACGTCTGCCCGGCTGGCCCCGCGCCGAGCGCGCCCGCGATCTCGCCGAGCGTGGCCAGCGGCGCGGTGAAGTTCACCAGGACCAGGAACGCCGCCGCGCTGGCGATCACCAGAGTTGCCATCACCCCTCCAGTTCAGTGATTGAACTGAAACGGACCCTAGCAGGAGAAGTTCAATAACTGAACCAGGCGGTAAGCTGGGGCGCGTGGCACTCGGCAAGGACTACGCGACCCAGGACTGCTCACTGGCCAGGGCTCTCGAGGTCGTCGGCGAGCGGTGGACGCTGCTCGTCCTGCGGGACTGCTTCTACGGGGTCCGGCGGTTCGGCGACCTGTGCGCGCACCTCGACATCCCGCGCGCCGTTCTGACCGACCGGCTGAAATCCCTGGTCGCCGCGGGCCTGCTGGAACGGCGCCCGCGCCCGTCCGGCCACGACTACGTCCTCACCGGGCGCGGGATCGCCCTGTGGCCCGCGGTGTTCGCCCTGGCGCAGTGGGGGGAGCACGAGTTCGGGCCCCCGGCCGGGCCCCGGCGCGTCTTCAGCCACGCCGCCTGCGGCACTACCGTGACCGCGTCCGGGCTGTGCCCGCGCTGTCAGTCGGTGCCGGCCCCGGCCGACCTGGTGGTGAGCCTCGGCCCGGGCGCCAAACCCGACTACCGGGACGATCCGGTCAGCGTCGCCCTGCGTGAACCGCACCGGTTGCTCACCCCGCTGGGCTGATCTCGCTCTGGGCGAAATTCCTGGCCCGCGCGGCCGTTCTCGGGCAAAGTCGATCACATGCGGGTTCTCGTTCTGGGTGGCACGTCGTTCCTGTCGAAAACCGTTGCGGCGGAAGCGGTCCGGCGCGGCCACGACGTCGTGTGCGCGGCTCGCGGGGT
This sequence comes from Amycolatopsis thermalba, assembly GCF_003385215.1. Classification (GTDB taxonomy): domain Bacteria; phylum Actinomycetota; class Actinomycetes; order Mycobacteriales; family Pseudonocardiaceae; genus Amycolatopsis_E; species Amycolatopsis_E thermalba. Next base: position 7,000 of record NZ_PQHW01000093.1, read on the forward strand.
GTCGGGGAGCGTGCCGGAGGGCGCGCGGCACGTGCGTGTCGACCGGGACGAGCCGGGCTCCATCGACGTCCTGGCCGGCGAGCGCTTCGACGCGGTGGTCGACATCGCCTACACCGGGCTGCGCTGGGTCCGGGACGCGCTGCGCACCATCACCACGCGGCACTGGACGTACGTCTCCACGATCAACACCTACGCCGACACCGCGACGCTCGGCCAGACCGCGGATTCCCCGCAGCACGACCCGATCGAACGCGACCGGATCGACCTGGCGGAGATGACGCCCGAGGTCTACGGCGGGGTCCAGGTCGCCTGCGAGCACGCGGCCCGCGACGCACTCGGTGACCGGCTGTTCATCGTGCGACCGAGCCAGATCACCGGGCCGGGTGACTACATGGACCGCTTCGGCTACTGGCCGGCTCGCTTCACCCGCGGCGGACGCGTCGTGGTGCCGGACACCCCGAAGCAGCCGTTCCAGCACATCGACGTGCGCGACCTCGCCGCGTGGATCGTGACGGCCGGCGAGCAGCGCCTCACCGGCGCCTTCGACGCGGTCAGCCCCACCACCCCGCTCGGCCCCGTCCTGGAGGAGATCGCGGACCTCGTCGCCCCGCCCGGCACCGAACTGGTCCCGGTCGCCGAGGAGGCCCTGTTGGCGGCGGGTGTGCAGCCGTGGTCCGGGCCGAAGTCGCTGCCGCTGTGGCTGCCGGAGAGCCACCACGGCCTCGCCGCGCACGACGCGTCGGCGGCACGCGCGGCCGGGCTGGAGATCCGCCCGCTCGCCGACACCGTGCACGCCGCGCTCGACGAGGAACGCGCCCGCGGCCTGGACCGCCCGCGCAAGGCCGGGCTCACCCCCGAGGAGGAGGCCGCGCTGGCGAGTGCCCGGTAATTGATCCAGCTGCGGGCCTCTGGCCACACGCGCCGCCCGCTATGACTCCCCAATCGGCGATCGACTGGTACACCGAGGTCCAGAAGTCCAGGTACAGGTTGCTGTCCTGCGGGAACCCGGCCTTCTGCGTGAGCAGGATCCCGACCAGGTCCTCCGCCGGGTCGGAGAACCACGACGTGCCGAGCCCGCCGTCCCAGCCGAAGCGGCCGGGCACCGACGCGATGCCGTCGCGCGCGGTCGTCATCGACAGGCCGAATCCCCAGCCGCGCGTGTCGAAGTAGCCGGGGTAGAAGCCGGACACCGCCTTGTCCCCCGGCGTCAGCTGGTCGGTCACCATCACCTCGACCGTGGGCCGCGCCAGCACCCGCTCGCTGCCGAACCGTCCGAAGTGGAGCATCATCCGGCCGAAGCGCAGCAGGTCATCCACTGTGGACACGAGCCCGCCCGCCGCGGACGGGAACCGGGGCGGGCGGGACCACTCGCCATCCGGCGGGTCGACGACCGTCAGGTCGCCGCCGTACGAGGTGACCAGCCGCTCGGCGTCCGCGGTGAACCGGGTGTCGTCCATCCCCAGCGGGTCCAGCACGGTCTCGCGCAGCACCTCCTCCAGCGCACCGCCCACCCGCGCCAGTAGCACGCCCAGCACGTCCGAGCCGGTGCCGTAGAGCCGGCGGCCACCCGGCGGGCACATCAGCGGCAACGAGCCGAGCCGGCGCATCCACTCGTCCGGCTCCGGCATCTCCGACGGTTTCGGCGGCCCCATCGCGATGCCGGCCTCGTTCGCCGCCCGCACGATCGGCGGCTCCTCCGGCAGGTACAGCTGGCCGAACCCCATCCGGAAGGTCAGCAGGTCCCGCAGCGTGATGGCCCGCCCGGCGGGCACCGTCTCCGCCAGCGGTCCGTCGATCCGGGTCAGCACCCGCCGGCCGGCACCTCACCGTGGCGTTCGACGAGCGTGATCACCCCCGGGACCTCGCCGCGTTCCACGTAACCGGCCATCACGTCGTGGAGCCGGTCCAGCCGGGCTTCGGACAAGCCGCCTGTGCTCATCACCCGATTCAAGCGGGGCGACACGCACCTGGGAAGACCTCCGCACCGGCCCGCCGCACGGTGGTCAGCACCGCCTCGACCGAACCCGCGCCCTCCGGCATCAGGATGATCCGCCCAGTGCCGAGCAGCTCCTCCCGCTCCCGCAACTGCCGGGCGCACTCGTCCGGATCACCCGCGACGACGTTGGCGGCGAGCTTCCGCGCCATCGCGTCGGCGCCCTCGGCGGTCAGCTCCGGCTGCTCGACCAGCGACCGCGTGCCCGGCGCGCCGCGCAGCAACTGCGCCCGCAGCCCGTCGATCAGCAGCTCCCGCGCCGCGTCCGTGGTGTCGGCGATCGCGAAGTAGGTCGAGTCGATGTGGTCCGCCGGGTCGATCCGGTGCCCGTGCCCGGCCGCCGTTTCCGCGTGCGCGTCGAGCATCGCGCGCTTGTCGGCGAGGCTCACGAACGGGCCGAGGATGAGCGGGATCCCGTGCTGCCCCGCCAGCCGCGCGGTGGGCACCGACGCGGCGGACAACGCGAGCGGCGGCCGCTCCGGCACGTCCGGCACCAGCCGCACCTCCTCGAACTCGCCCGCTCGCAGCGCCGACTCCAGCAGCGCGAGCCTGCCCGAGATGTCGCGGTACCCGGCCAGGCCGTCGCCGAACACCTCCAGGTCTCCGCGCGGCTGCCCGCGTCCGACGCCGAGCGTGAACCGCCCGTCGCCGACGTGGTGCAGCAGCGCGGTCTGCTCGGCGAGCGCGACCGGGTGGTGGTTGGGCAGGACCGCGACGGCGGTGCCGACGCCGAGGCCGGTGCGCCCGAGCAGGAACGCGGCCATCGCGACCGCCGAGGGCGTGTGCACCGCGGTCGTGAAGTGGTGCTCGGTGGTCCACACCTCGTCCCAGCCGGCGCGTTCGGCCTCGGCGGCGTAGGTGAGCGCCCAGCCGAGCACGTCCGTCGACGGCGCGTCGCTGCCGAAGGAGTCGGTGAACAGCATCAGCCCGTGCTTCACCGGACCACCGCCGTGCGCGCGATGTCCAGCAGCTCGTCGACCGGCCACTGGTCGTAGGCGTGCTCGCCGTGTTTCGCCGCGATCACCCGGCCGGTGGGGTCGATCAGGAAGTCCGCGGGCAGCCCGAGCCGCCCGCCCTCCTGCCGCGCCGCGGGCGGCCGGTACTTGCCGAGCAGCGTCAGCGCCGAGCCGCGCAGGATCGCACCCCACGTGCGTGGGTGCAGCAGCGCGCGGCGGCCCGATTCCACACCGAACTCGCGGTAGTACCGCTTCTCCGGATCGGCGACGACGGCGAACGGCAGGTCGTAGTCGCGCAGCTCGTCGGCGGGCGAGTGGAAGAACACCACCTCGCGGATGCCGGCGGCGGTGATCTCGTCGTGCCGCTGCACGACCGAGCGCAGGTGCAGGTTGCAGATCGGGCAGCCGGCGAATCTCCGGAACTGGAGGTGGACCAGGCGCCCCGGGTCGGGCACGCGGACCCGCTCACCGGTGACGGTCACCAGCTCGAACTCACGCATCGGGGAATCCCTTCGTAGGCGTGCGGTGTACGCCTACGACCGTATGCGCGTATCCTGTACGCTGTCAAACGCCATGCCACGACCCCGTTCGCTGACCACCGAGCAGATCGCCGCCGCGGCGCTGGCCGTGCTCGACCGCGAGGGACTGGACGCGCTGTCGATGCGCACGGTCGCCGGCGAACTCGGCATGGGCACGATGTCGCTCTACCGCTACGTGTCCGATCGCGACCAGCTCGAAGGGCTGGTCGTCGAGCTGGTGCTGCGGGCGATCGACCTGACGGTGCCGCGCGGCTCGGCCGGCAGGCGGTTGAGCGTGCTGGCCGACCGGGTCCGGGTCGCGGTGTCGCGGCATCCGGCGGTCGTGCCGCTGCTGCTGATCCACCGCCACCGCGCGCCCAGCTCGACGCGGTGGGGCGAGACGATGCTGAGCGTCCTGACCGACGCGGGCATCACCGGCAAGCGCCGGGCGATCGCGTTCCGGGCGATCATGGGGTACGTGTTCGGCGCGCTGCAGGTCGAGCACTTCGGGGCGCTGTCCGGCCCGGGCACCGCCGCGCTGGCCGAGCTGCCGCCCGAGGAGTTCCCGATCCTCTCCGAAACGGCCGCGCAGGCGAGGTCGATCCCGCCGGAGGAGGAGTTCCGGCAGGGGTTCGCCATCCTGCTGCGCGGCCTCGGCCTCTAATCCGGCACGGGCAGGGCGCCCGGCGGCAGGGCGTACACCCGCGACACCGGGAGCCGGACCACCACGCGCTGTTCGTCGACCATGCGCTGGTAGAAGCGGTCGAGGTCGACGTAGGGGTCCTCGAACCGGCTGGCGTACTCGGCCATCTCCCGCCCGGTCGCATCCCCCGGTTCGGTGCTGACCGGCGACACGTCGACGTACGCCATCCCGTGCGGCGCCACGACGTGCAGCACCGCGCGCGGGTCCCGGCGCAGGTTGCGCACTTCGCGCGGTCCGCGGTCGAGCTCATCCGGATGAGCTTCTCCTCCGGGCACCGAAGCCTTCGCGGCCGCGGAAGAAGGCACTTCCGGGCGCCTGGGGAACATCGATGTCACGGGAGGCGCCGAGCGACTACCAGCGGTCCACTTGACTTATATTCCACACTGGCTATATTCCTCATATGGCATCAACGTTCGAGGTGCTCGCCGAGCCACGGCGACGCGAGATCCTCGACCTGCTCCGCACGTCCGAGCGGCCGGTCGGGGACCTGGTCGAGCGCCTGCGCCTGACCCAGCCCGCCGTGTCCAAGCACCTCAAGGTGCTCCGCGAGGCCGGGCTGGTCGAGGTCCGGCAGGACGCGCAACGCCGCTGGTACCGGCTGCGCCCGGAACCGCTCGCCGAGATCGACGCGTGGCTGGCCCCCTACCGGCGCATGTGGCACACCAGCCTGGACGCCCTCGAACGCCACCTGGACTCGATGGAGGATCCGCGGTGACCGAATTCCGCACCATCGCAGGCAAACCCGTGCTGCGCTTCGAACGGCGGCTGCGGCACCGGCCCGAGAAGGTCTGGCGGGCCATCACCGACCCGGCCGAGCTCGCGCACTGGTTCCCGGCGCGCGTGGAAACGCAAGCGCGGATCGGCGCGCCCATCCGGTTCGTCTTCCCCGACGAAGCGCCGGTCGACGACGGCGGCACCGGCGAGGTCCTGGAGTTCGACCCGCCGAAGGTGTTCGCCTTCAGCTGGAACCTCGACGTGCTGCGGTTCGAGCTGGTGCCCGACGGTGACGGCTGCCTGCTGGTGTTCACCCAGACGATCGGCGGCGGCGACGTCGGGCGGCTGTCCGCCGGGCGCAACGCCATCGGCTGGAACGTCTGCCTCGACGGCCTGACCGCGCGGCTGGACGGCACCGAGGCCCCGCCCCAGCCGGACTGGCTCGCGGAGGTGGAGCGCTACACCGAGGAGTTCGGCCTCGGCGAGGGCTCGGTCCACGACACCGCGGAGGGCTACCAGTTGCGGTTCGCGCGCGACCTGGTCTGGAAGCCGGCCGAGGAGATCTGGCGGCTGCTCACCGAGGACGGCACGGTCCAACCCGGCGACCCGGCCCCGCTGCCGGCCACGAACGGCTACGTCCCGGCGGGCCGGGTCGTCACCGCGTCGGCACCGCACGTGCTGGAGTACGAGTGGCTGCACGACGGCGCACCGGCCGGGCGGGTCCGCTTCGAGGTCGTGGCGGACCAGGAGCTGGGCACGCGGATCGAGCTGACGCACACCGTCCCGGTCGTGCTCGCGCATCTGCGGGCCGAGGCCCTCGCCGCCTGGCACACCCACCTGGAGCTGTTCTTCGCCGCCACCTTCGGCGACATCCGCTGCCCCTGGCCGGAAGACCGCACGGCCGAACTGACGAAGCACTACGCCGAACAGGTGACGCGGGGCTGACATCCGGAGTTCACCTGACCGCCGCCCGCGGCGCCTAGCTTGTCGATCATGACGAACCCGGTGTCCCGGCGCGCGGTCCTCGGCGGTGCCCTCGCGCTCGCCGCCCTCGGTGGCGGAACCGCCAGCGCGTCCCGAGCCCCGCGCGTGCTGATCGCGACGAACGAACCGTGGGGCACCTACCACGTGAAACCGCTGCTCGCGGAGGCCGCGCGGCGCGGCTGGCGGCTCACCCAGCTGGTGCCGGACCGCACCGGCGTCACCCCCGGCGACCCGGTGCCCGTGGCGACCCCGGACACCGCCCCACGCGCGGACCTGCTCGTCGTCACCGGCGCCGGGGACTGGCCCGCCGACTGCGCGGCCCGGTTCCGGCACCTGCCCCTCGTCGCCAGTTCGCTCGCCTACCAGCAGCCGGTCGAGGCCCCGCGCGCGAAGCAACTGCACCCGCGGCTGATCACGTCGTCCTCCCCCGCCGAGGCGCGCGCGTTCGGCGCCTACCTCGGCACCCGGCGGCGCATCCGGATCGTCGGCTCGCCGCAGACCGACAACCTCCCCGTCCGCGCACCGGAACCCGGCCTGGTCCTGGTGCTCACCAGCGTCACCCACCCGGACGGCACGGGCGCCGCCGCACCGGGCACCGAACTGCTGCTCGCCTCGGCGGAGAAGCTCGCGGCCGCCGGGAAGCGGATCCTCGTCGGCCTGCACCCGCGTGAGGACCGCTCGCTGTGGGACCGCTACGAGATCAGCGACGTGCCCTCGGTGCATGCCTCGGCCCGCGCGGAAGCCGCGATCGGCATTCCCGGCACGGTGTTCCCGCTGGTCACCGCCGTCGGCACGCCGGTGGTCGGCTGCACCGACCCGGCGCTGACCGTGCCGGACTACCTGCTGTCGGTCTGCTCGTCGACCATCACCGACGCCGGGCAGGCGGTCGACGCGATCAACGGCGCCCACCTGCCGGACGCGGAGACGCTGGCCGACGCGGTCGGACCGGTCGGCGGATCGGCCCGGCGGCTGCTGGACGCGTGGTCGCGGTTCGCCAGGTGAGGTTCACGCCACACACGCGCCCCTTGCGCAGTAGATAGGCTCCCGTCATGAGCAGCGCGACGGAGCCGATCGGGACGCCTCCGGCGGAGGAGCCGGACATCCACACCACGGCCGGGAAGCTGGCCGACCTGTACCGCCGGAACGACGAGGCGGTGCACGCCGGGTCCGCCCGGGCCGTGGAGCGTCAGCACGCGAAGGGCAAGAAGACCGCCCGCGAGCGGATCGACCTGCTGCTCGACCCCGGGTCGTTCGTCGAGCTGGACGAGCTGGCGCGGCACCGGTCGACGAACTTCGGGCAGGAGAAGAACCGGCCGTACGGCGACGGCGTGGTGACCGGGTACGGCACCATCGACGGCCGCCCGGTGTGCGTGTTCAGCCAGGACGTGACCGTGTTCGGCGGCTCGCTCGGCGAGGTGTACGGCGAGAAGATCGTCAAGGTCATGGACCTGGCGATCAAGACCGGCCGCCCGATCATCGGCATCAACGAGGGCGGCGGCGCGCGCATCCAGGAGGGCGTGGTCTCGCTCGGCCTCTACGGCGAGATCTTCACCCGCAACGTGAAGGCCTCCGGCGTGGTCCCGCAGATCTCGCTGATCATGGGCGCCAACGCGGGCGGGCACGTCTACTCCCCCGCGCTGACCGACTTCGTCGTGATGGTCGACCAGACCTCGCACATGTTCATCACCGGCCCGGACGTGGTGAAGACCGTGACCGGTGAAGAGGTCACGTTCGAGGAGCTGGGCGGCGCGCGGACGCACAACACCAAGTCGGGCAACGCGCACTACCTCGGCACCGACGAGGAGGACGCGATCGCCTACGTCAAGGAGCTGCTGTCCTTCCTGCCGTCGAACAACCTGTCCGAGCCGCCGGTGTTCGACCCGCCGGAGCCCGTCGACGGGTCGATCGCCGACGGCGTGACCGAGACCGACCTCGAGCTGGACACCCTGATCCCGGACTCGCCGAACCAGCCCTACGACATGCACGAGGTCGTCACCCGCGTGCTCGACGACGGCGAGTTCCTGGAGGTCCAGGAGCTGTTCGCGCCGAACGTGATCGTCGGGTTCGGCCGGGTCGACGGGCACGCGGTCGGCGTGGTCGCCAACCAGCCGACGCAGTTCGCCGGCTGCCTGGACATCGACGCCTCGGAGAAGGCGGCGCGGTTCGTGCGCACCTGCGACGCGTTCAACGTGCCGGTGCTGACGTTCGTGGACGTGCCGGGCTTCCTGCCGGGCACCGACCAGGAGTGGAACGGCATCATCCGCCGCGGCGCGAAGCTGATCTACGCCTACGCCGAGGCGACGGTCCCGCTGGTCACCGTCATCACGCGCAAGGCCTACGGCGGCGCGTACGACGTCATGGGCTCCAAGCACCTGGGCGCGGACATCAACCTGGCGTGGCCGACCGCGCAGGTCGCGGTGATGGGCGCCCAGGGCGCGGCGAACATCGTGCACCGCAAGACGCTCGCCAAGGCCGCCGAGGAGGGCAAGGACGTCGAGGCGCTGCGGGCGGAGCTGATCCAGGAGTACGAGGACACGCTGCTCAACCCCTACGAGGCCGCCGAGCGGGGCTACGTCGACTCGGTGATCGTGCCGTCGCACACCCGCGGCCACGTCGCCCGGGCGCTGTCCATGCTGCGGGACAAGCGCGAGACGCTGCCGCCCAAGAAGCACGGCAACATCCCGCTGTAAGGGGGACCGATGAGCGAGCCCGAAGAGACCCCGCCCGCCCGGCCGTTGCTGCGCATCGTGCGCGGCGACCCGAGCGAGACCGAGCTGGCGGCGCTGACCGCGGTGGTGGCCGCCGCGGCGTCCGCGCCTGGCGAGGAGCCGGAGAAGCCGGAGCGGACGTCGTTCTGGGCCGACCGCGCCTCCCTGGTGCGGCGCCCGTTGCCGCAGCCGGGCTCGGGCGCCTGGCGCGCGTCGGCCTGGCCCCGCTGACGCATCCCGGCCGCACTCCCCGTGCGGCCGGGCTTCAGGCGGGTTCGAGCACGCGTTCCGGGTGCGGGGAACGCACCCCGGCGTGCCGGTGCAGCGTCACCAGCCGCACCGTGCCGGCCAGTCCCATCGCCAGCGCGACCAGGAACGACAGCCGGTAGGCCAGCGGCGCGGCCACCCCGTGCCGCAGCAGTTCGTCCAGCAGCAGGCCGGCCCCCAGCTCGGCGATCACCGCGAACGCGAACCCGCCCATGTTCGCCACGCCGCTGGCGACCCCGGCCTGGTGACCGTGGTTCGCCGAGCGCGCGAGATCGAACGCCAGCATGCTCACCGCGCCCGCGGCGCCGATCAGGAACAGCACCGACCCGAGCGCGGCCACCGGCAGCGGACCGGGCACCACGACCAGCACCGCCCAGCACGCCACGCTCCCCACCGCGGCGACGGCCACCATCGGCCCGCGCAGGCCCGGCCGCCGCGACCCCAGCTGCCCGGCGAACGTCCCGGCCAGCACGAACCCGGCCACCACCACGGTCAGCAACGCGCTCGCCGCCGCCGGGGTCCGGCCCTGCGCGTGCACCAGGTACGGCTGCCCGAGCACCGCGGTGAACGTGACGAACGCGCCCATCAGCGTGAAGTGGGTCCACATCGCGTGCCGCGTCCCGCGGTTGCGCCACGCGTGCCGCAGACTGACCCGCAACGGCTCCCGCGGCTCCTCCCGCGCGACCTCCGACGGCCCGTCGCGCAGCGCGATCCCGACCGCGACCAGCAGCACCGCGGTGATCACGCCGGCCACCAGGAACGCGGGCGTCCACCCGAACCCGGTGAGCAGGGCGGCCAGCGGCGCGGTCGCGATCAGCTGGCCGAGCCCGCCGATCATCCCGGTCAGCGCCGCGACCAGCGCGTACCGGCGGCCGGGGAACCAGTTGTGCGCGAGCCGCAGCACATTGACGAACAGGAACGCGTCACCGGCGCCGATCAGCGCCCGCCCGGCCATCGCCGCCGGGTAGGCCGTGGCCAGCGCGAACACGATCGACCCGGCGGCCATCAGCGCCATCCCGAGCGACAGCAGCCGCCGCGGCCCGAACCGGTCGGCGGCCGCCCCGACGGGCACCTGCAGCACCGCGTAGAGCACGAGCTGCACCACGGAGAACGCGGCCAGCCCGGTCGCGTCGATGGCGAACCGCTCCTGCGCGGTGAGCCCGGCGACCGAGAGGCTCATCCGGTGGAACAACGCGGTCAGGTAGCACAGCGCCCCCAGCCCCCACATCAGCCAAGCCCTGCCCGCGGCCACCGGATCACCTCCTGTTGCATCTATCTTGTATCTATCAGCGTCGTGGCTACGATGCGGCCATGTCAACGAGGGACCGCTCACAGGCGGCCGGCGACCGGGCCTACCAGTGGACCAAGGACCGCATCCTGGACGGCCGCCTCGAGGGTGGGCGGCTGATCAGCGAGGGTGAGGTCGCCGAGGCGCTGGAGCTGTCCCGCACCCCGGTCCGCGAGGCGTTCCTCCGCCTGTCCGCCGAGGGCCTGCTCCGCCTCTACCCGAAACGCGGCGCGCTGGTCGTCCCGGTGTCCCCGAACGAGGTGCACGACATCGCCGAGGCGCGGATCTTCCTGGAGCGCCACGCCGCCGCGAAGATCATCACCGCCGGCACGCACCGCGAGGTGTCCGCCAAGATGCGGGCCGTCCTCGACGAGCAGCGCACGGTGTCCCTGCCCGAGCACACCGCCCGCTTCACCCGGCTCGACCGCGAGTTCCACGCCACCCTCGTCGAGGCCGCGGGCAACGCCCTGCTGGCCGAGTTCTACTCCGGCCTGCGCGACCGCCAGCTGCGGATGGTCAACACCGCGCTGCGCGACAACACCGTCCGCCCGCCGATCATCCTCGCCGAGCACGAACGCATCTGCGACCTGCTCGAAGCCGGTGACACCGACGCCCTGCACACCGTGATCGGCAACCACATCGCCGCCGTCCGGGACGAAGCCGCCCGCTGACCCCGCTTGCCCGCGTCTTGTTCCACCTCGTGTAGTCCACGTGGAATAAACGGACTGGAGCGAATGATGCCTGCCGCGAAGCTCACCCCGATGGCCATGGCCGTCCTGGAACTGCTGCACGAGCGGCCGATGCACCCGTACGAGATGACCCAGCTCATGCGGGACCGGCACCTGGAGATCCGCGTGGCGGTCAAACCCGGATCGCTCGACCACACGGTCGACCGCTTGCTGGCCAGCGGACACATCGAGGTCGTGGAGACCCAGCGTGAGGGTCGCCGGCCGGAGCGGACCGTCTACGCCCTGACCGAGCAGGGGCGGGACGCGTTCGTCGACCGCGCCAAGACGATGCTGGGCACGCTCGCCAGCGAGCACCCCGAGTTCCTCAGCGGCCTCGGCGCGATGGACGACCTCGGCCGCGAGACCGCGCTGGAGCAGCTGCGGATGCGCCTGCTGCAGCTGGAGGCCAAGGCCGCGTCGCAGGAGGTCATCACGCGCCGGCTGGTCGCGGAGGTGCCCGAGATCTACTGGGTCGACTGGCGCTACACGACCGCGCAGGTCCGCTTCGAGCTGGAGTGGACCCGGCAACTGGTCGACGACATCACCACCGGCCGCCTCGGCTGGACCGGCGACCGCCGCCCGAAGCGGCTCTCCCCCGTCCCCACCGAATCCACTGAGGACAGATCTGATGACCGAGCGAGCTGACCCGTGGGCGGCACTGGTCGCGCTGTGCGTCGGGTTCTTCATGATCCTGCTGGACACCACCATCGTGTCCATCGCGGTCCCGTCGATGGTGCGCGGGCTGGCGACCGACCTGAACGCCATCGTCTGGGTGATGAGCGTCTACCTGCTCGCCTACGCGGTGCCGATGCTGTTCACCAGCAGGCTCGGCGACCGGTTCGGCCCGAAGCGCGTCTACCTCGCCGGGCTCGCGGTGTTCACGCTCGCGTCGCTGTGGTGCGGCCTGGCCGGCACCGCGGAGGTGCTGATCGCCGCGCGCGCCGTGCAGGGACTGGGCGCCGCGCTGATGACCCCGCAGACGCTGGCGTTCATCACGCACCTGTTCCCGCCCGCCAAGCGGGGCCCGGCGATGGGCCTGTGGGGCGGGGTCGCGGGCCTGGCCACGATCACCGGCCCGCTGCTCGGCGGTGTGCTGGTGGACCACCTGGGCTGGGAGTGGATCTTCTTCGTCAACGTGCCGGTCGGCGCGGCCGGCCTGGTGCTGGCGGTGGTGCTGGTGCCGGACTGGCAGCCGCGGAACTCGCACTCGTTCGACGTCCCGGGCATCCTGCTGTCCGTCGCCGGGTTGTCGCTGCTGGTCTTCGGGCTGCAGAACGGGCAGCACTACTCCTGGGGCCGGGTCGCCGCGCCGGTCAACGTCGCCGAGGTGATCGCCGCCGGGGTGCTGCTGCTGGCCGGGTTCGTGGTGTGGCAGCGCCGCAACCGCCGCGAGCCGCTGCTGCCGCTGCGGGTGTTCGCCAACCGCAACTTCTCCGCGGGCACGCTGACGGCGGTCACGATCGGCTTCACGATGACCGCGATGTTCCTGCCGCTGGTGATCTACGTGCAGGACGTGCTGCTGCTCTCCCCCACCGAGGCCGGGCTGGTCACCGCGCCGATGTCGCTGCTGTCCGGGGTCATCGCGCCGTTCATCGGCCGCCTGTCCGACCGGACCGACCCGAGGTACCTGGTGATCTTCGGGATCGTCGCGCTCGCCGCGGGTCTCGGGCTCATCGCGCTGATGGCGCGGGAGACGCGCACCTGGTGGGTCACCTTCCCCGGCCTGCTGCTGTGCGGGGTGGGCACCGGTGCGGTGTTCGCGCCGATGAGCAACGTGACGATGAGCTCGGTCGAGCCGCGGCTGGCCGGCACCGCGTCGGGCATCTTCAACACCGCCCGGCAGGTCGGCGGCGTGTTCGGCAGCGCGGCCACTGGCGTGCTGCTGCAGGCCCGGATCAGCGCGGGCATGGCGAGCAGCGGCGGGAACGCGCCCCGGGCGCTCACGGACGCGACCCGCGAAACGATCCTGCTGCCGGTGGCGGTGCTGCTGCTCGGAATCATCGCGGCGGCCGCCATGCGCCGCCCGGCTCCGCGGCCGGCGCCCGCCCCAGCGGCGACGCGCGCCTGACGAGCAAGGCGAGACGGCGACCAGCTCCCGGACGAGTCGCTGACGTGGGTGGCGGTGGGAGTTGACGAGGAGGCGACTCCGCGAGTCGCGCGCCCGCCGAAGGTGGTGGATGGCACCGCCGAGCGACGCGCGACCGCCCGGACTGCGGCGGGCGGGAATCGACGAGGAAGCGGCCCCGCGAAGCAGCCGCGCGGAGCGCGCCCGCCGAAGGTGGCAGGTAGCGCTGCCACGGGAACCGCGGCCCCAAGCGGCGGCCGGAAGTTGATGAGGCGCCCCGCGGCGAGGGGCCGCCGGAGCGGAGCGCGCCCGTGAGCCGGCGGGCCGTCGCGAGGACCACACCGACGCGGTGGATGGCGTGTCCCGCGAAGCGCAGCCACCAGCAGACAAGCAGGCAACGCCCGCCGAAGCCGGACCGCGGGCGAGGCCCGCCGGAACCGGGCGACCGCCCAGAGCGCACCCGTGAGCCGACGGGCCGCCGCGAGGACCACCCCGACGCGGTGGATGGCGTGTCCCGCGAAGCGCAGCCACCAGCAGACAAGCAGGCAACGCCCGCCGAAGCCGGACCGCGGGCGAGGCCCGCCGGAACCGGGCGACCGCCCAGAGCGCACCCGTGAGCCGACGGGCCGTCGCGAGGACCACACCGACGCGGTGGATGGCGCAGTCGCGGAGGGCAGCCGCTACCCGCACCGCCGCGCGAGCCGTCTCGGCGTGGTTCTACGCTCGCGCCGTGCGTTTCGTTCTGGCTTCCCAGTCCCCGGCGCGGCTCGCGGTGCTGCGTGCCGCCGGTATCGAACCGAGTGTCGTGGTCTCCGGCGTCGACGAGGACGCCGTGGCCGCGGCCCTGACCGACCCGTCCCGCGAGGAGCTCGTCACCGCGCTCGCGCTCGCCAAGGCCGAGGCCGTGCTGGCCGAGGTCACCCGCACGCACGCGGACGCGGTGGTCGTCGGCTGCGACTCGATGCTGTCGTTCAACGGCGAGATGCTCGGCAAGCCGGGCGACGCGGAGACCGCGCGCAAGCGGTGGGCGCAGATGGCCGGCGGCGCCGGCGACCTGCTGACCGGGCACGCGGTGCTGCTGGTCGAGGGCGGCGAGAAGGTGCGGCAGGCCGTCGGCACGCAGACCACCCACGTGCGGTTCTCCGCACCGTCGCAGGCCGAGATCGACGCCTACGTCGCCACCGGCGAGCCGCTCCGGGTGGCGGGTGCGTTCACGCTCGACGGGCTGGGCGGCTGGTTCGTCGAGGGCGTCGACGGCGACCCGTCCAGCGTGATCGGGATCAGCCTGCCGCTGACCCGGCGGCTGCTGGCGGAGGTCGGGGTCAGCGTCACCGACCTCTGGTCTCCCACATCCTGAGAAGTCGCCCACACGAACGGGTCATGGGGAAGAGTCCGGTGACGCCGTGTGTTGACCACACGCGGCACAACCAGTGACTTTCACGCCCCGGAGCGAACCCGTGTCCCTGTTACGGACCTACACCAAACCCAAGGTCTTCGGCCTGATCGTGGTCGTCGCCCTCGTCGTGGGCGCCCTGCTGGGCGTCCTGGCGAAGCAGACCGGCCAGGACTGGCTCGTCACGACCCTCGACACGATCGGGTCGATCTTCACGAACCTGCTGCAGGTCACCGTCCTGCCGCTGGTCTTCACCGCCATCGTGCTGGGCATCGTGAGCCTGCGCGGCCTCGGCGGCGCCCGCACCGCGGCCCGCCTCGGCGGCAAGACCGTGCTGTGGTTCGCCACGACCTCGCTGATCGCGGTGCTCATCGGCATCGCCATCGGCAAGATCGTGAACCCGGGCACCGGCGTCTCGTTGCAGCCCCAGCCGTCGACGGTGGAGAAGCTCGCGTCGCGCGACCAGGGCTCGTGGCTGGACCTGATCAACAACCTGGTGCCGAGCAACCTGTTCGAGGCCTTCGCCGACGGCGAGATCCTGCAGGTCGTGCTCGTGTCGCTGGCCGTCGGCCTCGCCGCGTACGCGCTGGGTGACCGCGCCGAGCCGTTCGTGAACTTCAACCGCGCGGTGTTCGACATCGTGCAGAAGGTGCTGGGCTGGATCATCCGGCTCGCGCCGCTGGGCGTGCTCGGCCTGATCGGGCACGCCTTCGCCACCTACGGAGACCAGTTCGTGCGGCCGCTGCTGTCGCTGATCGTCGCGGTCTACGCGGGAACGCTGCTGGTGTTGTTCGTGGTGTACCCGCTGCTGCTGCGGTTCGTCGGCAAGGTGAGCCCGGCGCTGTTCTTCCGCAAGGCGTGGACGGCGCTGCAGTTCGCGTTCGTGTCCCGCTCCTCCGGGGCGACGCTGCCGCTGAGCCGGCAGACCGCGGTGAACCTGGGCGTCGACCCCGGCTACGCGAGCTTCGCGGTGCCGCTCGGCACGACGACCAAAATGGACGGTTGCGCCGCGGTGTACCCCGCGGTGGCCACGATCTTCATCGCGAACCTGTTCGGCATCTCGCTGAGCTTCGCCGACTACCTGCTGATCGTCGTGGTCGCGGTGTTCGGCGCGATCGCCACCGCCGGGGTGACCGGCTGGTTCACGATGCTCACGCTGACGCTGAGCACGCTGAACCTGCCGCCCGAGGTGATCGCCACCGGGATCGCGGTGATCTACGGCATCGACCCGATCCTGGACATGATGCGCACGGCGACGAACGTGGCCGGCCAGATCGCGATCCCGACCTGGATCGCACGCACGGAGGGCCTCCTCGACGACGAGGTGCTGCACTCGCCGACCACGGCGCCGCTGCTGGACGCCCCGGCACCGGTCCGGGCCTAGGGCCATTCGCAGGCGAGGCAGCGACGCTCCGGGCGCCCCCTGGACGACACGCAGTGGGGCGGTGCCGGAACCGTCGCTGCCGGTTGGCCTGCGGGAGCGTGGGGATCGCGCGCACGGTCCCGCACCCTGCGCTCGAAGACGCCCTAGGAGCAGGCGCGCAGGTCGCTGGAGTTGAGCTGCACCTCGGGCCAGCCACGCAGCTGGCTGACCGAGGTGTAGCGCCGCGTGCAGCCCAGCGCGCTGCCGTCCAGGGCGAACACCCGCGCCAGCACCGGCGAGCTCTGCACGACCACGACCTCCGGCGCGGTGTCCCCGGTGACGTCGTCCAGCCGCACGACCCCGCCGCTGGAGTAGTAGGGCTTGTCGACCGAGCGCCACGTGCCGGCGCGGCCGACGAGCAGCTGGGCGATCGCGGCGCCCTCCTGCCGCGCGTGCACCAGGCACGCCGACACCGCGCCGCTCACGCAGGACAGCGAGTTCGCGTCGAGCCGTCCGCCCAGCTCGGTCACCGTCAGCTCGAGCACGTTGGCGCCGGCCTGGAACCGCCCGTTCCCGCCCTGGGCGTCGGCGAGCAGCTCGACCGGCTTGCCATCGACACTCGCCCGCGCCACCAGCTGGCACGGCCCCTCACCGCAATCCGCGCCCGCGGTCACCGCGTTGCTCCCGGCGCCGGCCGGCGCTTGAGCGCTCGTCCCGTCCTCGCGCAGCAACCGCACGGTGACCAGGGCGGACAACGCGACGACGGCGGCCACCACCGCGGTCACGACCACCGACCGAGGCGCGCGTCCCCTGCCCACGTGCCCACCCCTTTCCCCTTCAGGGTAAGCGTGAGCCGGGTCTCACCGCAGCACGACTACGCCGCCGTAAACTCCGGGAAAGGCCCGCGGAAGCGCCGCGCGACGCTCCGGGGGGATTGCGTGAAGGACCAGATGGAGGTAAGGGCGTGCCCGAGCAGGCCAGCGCGACCCAGGGCGGACCGGTGACGAAGATCCTCGTCGCCAACCGGGGTGAAATCGCGGTCCGCGTCATCAGAGCGGCCAAGGACGCCGGGCTCGCGAGTGTCGCGGTGTACGCCGAGCCCGACCGGGACGCGCCGCACGTCCAGCTCGCCGACGAGGCGTTCGCCCTCGGCGGCACCACGGCGGCGGAGAGCTACCTGGTCATCGACAAGCTGATCGACGTCGCCAAGCGGTCCGGCGCCGACTCCGTCCACCCCGGCTACGGCTTCCTCTCCGAGAACGCCGATTTCGCGCAGGCGGTCATCGACGCGGGCCTGACCTGGATCGGGCCGAGCCCGCAGGCGATCCGCGACCTCGGTGACAAGGTCACCGCGCGGCACATCGCGCTCAAGGCCGGTGCTCCCCTGGTCCCGGGCACCAAGGACCCCGTGTCGAACGCCGAGGAGATCATCGCCTTCGCCGACGAGCACGGCCTGCCCGTCGCGATCAAGGCGGCGTTCGGTGGTGGCGGCCGCGGCCTGAAGGTCGCCCGCACCAAGGAGGAGATCCCGGAGCTGTTCGAGTCGGCCACCCGCGAGGCGGTCGCCGCGTTCGGCCGGGGTGAGTGCTTCGTCGAGCGCTACCTGGACAAGCCGCGTCACGTCGAGGCCCAGGTCCTGGCCGACCTGCACGGCAACGTCGTGGTCGTCGGCACCCGCGACTGCTCGCTGCAGCGCCGCCACCAGAAGCTGGTCGAGGAGGCGCCCGCGCCGTTCCTGACCGACGAGCAGCGCCGCACGATCCACGAGTCGGCCAAGGCGATCTGCAAGGAGGCCGGCTACTCCGGCGCCGGCACGGTCGAGTACCTGGTGGGCCTGGACGGGACGATCTCGTTCCTGGAGGTCAACACCCGCCTGCAGGTCGAGCACCCGGTGACGGAGGAGACCGCGGGCGTGGACCTGGTGCGCGAGATGTTCCGCATCGCCCAGGGCGAGAAGCTGCGGTTCACCGAGGACCCGACGCCGCGCGGCCACTCCATCGAGTTCCGCATCAACGGTGAGGACGCCGGGCGCAACTTCCTGCCCGCGCCGGGCACCGTCACCAAGGTGGTCTTCCCCGAGGGCCCGGGCGTGCGCGTCGACTCCGGCGTGGTCGACGGCAGTGTCATCGGCGGGCAGTTCGACTCGATGCTGGCGAAGGTGATCGTCACCGGCACCGACCGGCAGAACGCGCTGGAGCGCAGCCGCCGCGCGCTGGACGAGATGATCGTCGAGGGCATGGCGACGGTCCTGCCGTTCCACCGCGTCATCGTGCGCGACCCGGCGTTCGTCGGCGACGAAGACGGCTTCTCCGTGCACACCCGCTGGATCGAGACCGAGTTCGACAACCAGATCGAGCCGTTCACCGAGGCCGCCGAGGCCGAGGACGAGGCCGAGCCGCGTCAGACGGTGGTCGTCGAGGTCGGCGGCCGTCGCCTGGAGGTCTCGCTGCCCGGCGACCTCGCGCTCGCCGGCGGCGGCGGCAAGGGCAACGGCGGCGGCGCGAAGGCCAAGCCGCGCAAGCGGGGCGGCGGCACGAAGACCACGGCCAGCGGGGACACCGTGGCCGCGCCGATGCAGGGCACGATCGTCAAGATCGCGGTCGAGGACGGCCAGCAGGTCGAGGCGGGCGATCTGCTCGTCGTGCTCGAGGCGATGAAGATGGAGAACCCGGTCACCGCACACAAGTCGGGCACCGTGACCGGACTTTCCGTCGAGGTCGGCGCCGCGGTCACGCAAGGCGCTTCCCTGCTCGAAATCAAGGACTAACCTGACGGGGTGACCGAGGTTCCCTCGCCCGATCTGCGCATCGGCGACAACGACCGGGAGTCCGCGCTGAAGGCTCTCGGTGAGCACCTGAGCGCCGGGCGCCTCGACCTCGACGAGTACGGCGACCGTTCGGCGAAGGTCACCGCCGCCCGCACGCGGCGGGACCTCGCCGAGCTGTTCGCCGACCTGCCGGAGCCGCATCCGGTGTTCGAGAAGCCGGCGGGGGCGGTCGAGAAGAAGCCGGACCGGCCGCCGCGGCAGTGGTCGGACCGACCGTTGCCGCAGCGCGTGGCGGCCGCCGCGGTGCCGTTCCTGTGGGTGGCGGCGATCGTGCTGGCCTTCGCCACGTCGACCTGGTGGTGGATCGCCATGCCGTTCGTGTTCACCGCGGCCGCCAGCAACTTCTGGGGTTCGGACTGGGAGAAGCACCGGCACGGCAACCACGGCCGGCGGGACCGGCGGCGGTGAGCGACCAGCCGGAGCTGCGGCTGTCCGACGCCGAGCGCACGGAGGCCATGGACGCCCTGTCCGAGCACGTCCGCACCGGGCGGCTGGACATCGACGAGTTCGGGCTGCGCTCGGCGAAGGTCGCGGCCGCGCGGACCCGGTCCGATCTGGCGCCGCTGTTCGCCGACCTGCCCGAGCCCCGGCCGCGGGTGCTCGACCGGCCGGTGCCGTCCCGGACGCCGGTGCGGAAGACCGGTCTCGGGCTCCTGCCGCTGCTCCTGATCGCGGCGGTGGCGGTGTTCGTGCTGACCCGTGGGATGTGGCTGGTCTTCCTGGTCCCGGTCGCGGTCGCGGTGGCCATGACCTGGCGGCGGCGCTGATGGATCCGGTGGAGATCAACGCGGGCCGGTACCGCCTGCGGCAGCTGCGGGCCGGCGACCTGCCGGCGCTGGCGGCGGCCGGGTTGACCGCGCCGAGCCGGTACGCGGCGCGGCGGGCCCGCGAGTGGGCGCGGAACGAGAGCTATTCGTGGGTGATCGCGGAGCCGGCGACCGGCGTGTTGCTGGGCGAGGTCGTGCTGGGCACCGACGGCACGATCGAGGTCTGGACCTCTCCCGCGGACGGGTTCGCCGAGCGGGCGGCCGTGGACGCGGTGGCCCGGTTCGCGGCGCGGGCGCTGGGGCTGGCCGCCCGCCGTCCGTAGGGCGATGTGGCCCAGTCCTCTTGTGCTGGCTGACACAATTCCTCGCGCGCCGCGGGGTGTTGTGGTGATCTGGTTTCAGATTCCGATTCAGCGCTGAACGGGGGGAACGTGGGCGAGTCCAGCGTCTTTCTGACCCGCATCCTCGACGTGCTGTTAGATGGCGGCGACCAGATCGCATTCGCCCATCGTGGCCGGTCGATGACGTATCGGGAGACCTTCGACACATTACGGCGGCTGCATGCGACACTGAAATCCGAGGGGATTGTCCCCGGGCAGCTGGTCGCAATTACCGGTGGAAACACGCCGGAAACAATTCTCCTGCAGTTCGCTTCCCAGTTACTCGGCGCTCGGGTGGTGCATGTGGACGAAGAGCGCACCGATTTGCTGGAGCTGCTCGAGGTCGACCACGTGCTGACCACGGAGGGCCCGCTGGTGACGTCGCGCGTCGCGCGCGCCGCCCGCCGGGACGAGGACGCCGCACTGCCGCGCTCGATCGAGACCATGTTTTCCGGTGACGGCACGAACCTGGTCTGCTACCGGGACGTGTACGAGGAGATGGCCCGCACGACGCGGCCGAACCCCGCCGGGCCGCAGCAGGTGCTGTTGATAGCGCCCCTGTCGCACCCGATCGGCAACCGCTTGACGTGCAAGGCGCTGCTCGCCGGGGACACGGTGGTACTCCACGAACGCGCGACGGGCACCGGAAGCTTCGCGGCAGCCAACCTGGCCGGCGAGGCCTGACCCGCCAGGACGATCACGCCGCCGGGCGGCCGTCAGCAGCAGCCCCGGCCCGCCAGCCCACCCGACGGCTCACCCCACCGGCGCCGCCAACCGCGCCCGAGCCTCCAGCGCGCCCGACCACCACTCGCCCAGCAGCAGCCCCGGCCCGCCAGCCCACCCGGCAGCTCACCC
>NZ_PQHW01000094.1 GCF_003385215.1 Amycolatopsis thermalba
CTCACCCAGCACCATCTGCGCCGCCAGATGCACCACCACATCCACACCCGACACCGCCCGCGCCAACGCCGCCGCATCGGTCAACGACGCCTCCACCACCTCCACACCCGACACCGAAAAACACTCGCGAGACCTCACGACGCAGCGCACGTCGTGCCCGGCTCGCTGAAGCGCCGGGACAAGTGTCGAACCGACCCGGCCGGTGGCTCCCGTCACACAAATCAGCGCCATCTGTTGTCATTCCTCCTTGGTCGCGGAACAGCGCTCCCGCCATGCCCGCTTGATGACTTCGATAACCGATCTGTCGATGTCCTCCCCGGTCGGGACAGCGACGCCCTGGTGGTCGTGGCGGGTTCCATGCGCCAGCGCCGATTCGATCGCCGCCCGGATACCACCCGGTGTGCCGGCGCAGTCGAACACCGAAGCCGCTCTGGGGCGACCGTCCTGCCGCGAACCGATGTTGACCGTCGGCGTTCCCACGACAGGCGCCTCGAGGAGGCCGCTCGATGAGTTCCCGATCACCACATCGCAATGCCGGATCAAGCCGAGGTAGCCGTGCTGACCGAGTGACGGAACGAAGGTCGCTAAGTCCGGGTGGTTCGCGACGAACCGCGCCACCGCCTCGGTGATGGCGTGACTTCCGTGGTCCACGTTCGGAGCGGTGAACACGACCGTGCCGTGGTCGTATGTCCTCAGTACGGACAGAAGCGCAGCCAACGCGCGGGAGGTCTCTTCAGGCTTCTCCGTCACAGGGTGGAAAGTCACTGCGAAGCTCGGCGCCCGCAACCGCACACCCAACCTGCGCTCCACCGCTCGCCGATCCGGCAGATGTGCGGTCAGCTCGGCGTCGATGTTGATGCGACCCGCGTTGTGCACCGTCCCCTCGTCGATACCCATTCCGAGGAGTCGCACACGGTCCTCCTCGGCGAACACGAAATGGAGATGAGCCAGTTGCGACAGCGCATGCCGGATGCGGTCGTCGGCGGACCCCAGGGTCAGCTGCCCCCCGCCGAAGTGCACGATCAGGACGTTCCTCGGTAGAGCAGCGAGAGCCGCGGCCAACGCCTCGTAGCGATCACCCAGGACGCACAGGACGTCGGGGGCAATCCGAGCAAAGGCATCGGCGTATCCGAGGACTCCGAGGCCGATCGATTTCGCGACGGCGACCGGGCTGTCACCCGCGAGCACCACCTCGATGCGTTCGGCGACGGTTAACCCGTCCCCTTCGATGGCGTCAACGGTGTTTCCCTGCTCGCGAAGCAAGTGACCGCCGCTGACGAGGATCCGGAGATCGACCTCGGGATCGCGGGCCAGCCGGCGGATGACCGGGACCAGTGGACCGTAGTCGGCACGCGAACCGGTGAAGACACACATCTTGACCTCGCCGGCCGTCAGCACTGGACCTCCGCCTCACGTGAGCCTCGCCCGCCGGCGTGGCGGGCGAGGAGACTGCAGAGCCCCGACACCACCGCACCTTGTTGCCCGCCGGTGATGCCCACCGAACTGGGCAGGGAGAGACCGGCGCGATAGATTCCGTCCGCCACGGATCCGCCCAGCCGTTGGCACGACAGGTACGGCCGCTGCCGGTGCAGGGGTGGCCACAACCTGCGGGCCTGGATACCCCGCGCCTGCATACCTCGCACGATGCCGGAAACGGAAACGTCCTCACCACGAAGCAGGATCGAGTAGAGCCAGTGCGACGGAACCGCCCACTCCGCGCGCGGTGGACGCACGACCGGGGCTGAAGCCAGGAGGCGGTCGTAACGGTCGGCCATCTTTCGCTTGTGCAGCAGGAAGGTTTCGAGCTGCTCCAATTGAGCGAGACCGACCGCCGCGGCGAGGTTGCTCATCCGGTAGTTGTAGCCGACCTCGTCGTGCTCGTAGCCGTCGTCGCCCGACTTGGCCTGGTTCACCAGGTGCCGGGCCCTGGCCACGGCAGCCGGATCGTTGCTCACGATCATTCCGCCGCTGCCGGAGGTGATGAGCTTGTTCCCGTTGAAGGAGAAACAACCGAAATCCCCCACGGTGCCCACCTGCCTGCCGTTGACCGCTCCGGAGCGCCAACGGGAACCGTGAGCCTCCGCGGCGTCCTCGACGATACGAACACCGAAACGCTGCCGCAGCTCGAGAACCGGTTCAATGTCCGCGGGATGGCCGAGGACGTGCACCACTTCGACGACACTCGGAATCCGTCGGCCGAGCCGTGCTCGACGCAGGACGTCGTCGTACAGCCGCTCCGTGTCCATGTTCCAGGTCTGCGGTTCGCTGTCGACGAGCAGGAGGTCGGCGCCCGTGTAACTTGCGGCGTTGGCCGATGCGATGAACGTGAAGTCGGAGACCGCGACCAGTTCACCGCTTGCCGCACCTACCAGTCGCATCGCCACGTGCAACGCCGCTGTTCCACTGGAGCACGCCACCGCGGATCTCACCCCGGTCTTCTTCGCGAACTCGTCCTCGAACCGGCCGACGAAGGGACCGGCCGATGACACGAAGTTGCTTTCGACGCATTCCCGCAGGTAGGCCAGCTCGTTCCCCGCGAGCATAGGCTCCGACAACACGATCCGGCTCGCGCTCACCGGTGGTACCTCGCAGCCCGTTGGCCGTCCACCCTTGGCCTGAGCCAGTCCGCCGTGATCGCAAGCCCCTCGGCCAGCTCCCTCTCGGGTTTCCACCCGATCACGTCCCAGGCCCGAGCCGGGTCCGACAACAGCACCTCGACCTCACCGGCATCAGGTCGAACCCGGAGGGATTCCGACTCGATCTTCGCCGACGCGCCCACGACATCGCAGCAGAGATCGAAGAGCTCGCCCACGGACACGCACGACCCGGTGCCAAGCTGCACCACCGAGCCCGGCGGCGCACCCGAAGTCGCCATCCGCAGGAACCCGTCGACCGTGTCGGACACGAAGGTGAAGTCCCGCTTCGGCCACACACTCCCGAGCTTCACGGTCTCGCGGCCGGCGAGCAGCTGGCCGAGAATCGTCGGGATGACCGCTCTCAGCGACTGTCTGGGTCCGAACGTGTTGAATGGCCGCAACGTGACGACATCCACTCCGAAGGAGCGCGCGTAGGCCTCGCACAGCTGGTCGGCGGCGATCTTGGTAGCGGCGTAGGGTGAAAAGGCCTGCAGCCGGTGGCTCTCCCGGATCGGCACGTCCTCCGGGGTGCCATAAACCTCGCTCGTCGACGTGTTGACGACGCGCGTTCCGGGCGAGTCGCGAGCCGCCTCGAGTACGTTGAGCGTGCCACCCACGTTCGTGCTCACGAACGAGGCCGGCGCTTGGTAGCTGTACGGAATGGCGATCAGCGCCGCGAGGTGGAAGACCACGTCGGCGGCCTCGACCAGCTCACGAACGCACCGGGTGTCGCGGATGTCGCCCAGTCTGAGGTCCAGGTTCGGCGGACGTCGGGCATCCAGTTCGTCCAGCCAGCCGTAGGAGCCGTTGGAGTTGTAGACGCACAGCCCGCAAACCTCTGCCCCCTCTTCGACGAGCTTCTCGACGAGATGGCTACCGATGAAACCGTCAGCGCCTGTCACGAGCACACGCGCCCCCGTCAGCGCACTCACCGGCAACACCTGCCCTGACCAGCGTCAGTTCGGAAATGTTCCACGGCACTTGTCTATGCCACCCGCCCATAGCGGCCCAGACGGCGAGTTCAGCTGGTTGCGGGCGGCTACGCGTTGACAGCCACACACGCTCGCGCGATAATCAACTTACTGTTTCATTCAGCGAAACCAACGTGGTACAGGTGTAAGTCAGCCCTTGCCCCGCTCGCCCGGGGAGAAGGAGGCTTCGGAGATCCGCGTCTGGACTGCCAACGCCCTGCCACGCGAACCGAGTACGCGACAAGGAGCCGGCCGCACATGCACTCGCGCTATCTCGACACCATCGAGTACCAGGCAATGGACATGCCCTCCGCACTCGTCCTGCGCTACTCGGGAGAGCTCGGGAAGAAGACGCTCACCGAGTCGTTCCGGATCCTGTGCCACCGCCGCGCGGCCCTTCGCGCGCGGATCAGAGAGACCGAGCAGGGTTTCGAGCTGTACCTGCCCGACGACGACCGCGCGCCGGAAATCATCTGGCACTCCGGCCTCTCGGACGACGAGCTCGAGCGGTTCACACTGGAGGACCTCTGCAAAACGGCGATGCCCTGGAACGTCGCGGAGGCAGTCGCGAAGCTCACGGTGTTCGCGGGCAGTTCCAGCGGAATCGTCCTGATGCACACCGATCACGCGATCGCGGACGGGCAGGTCAAACTCGCGCTCCTGCGCGAATTCCTCGACATCTACCAGAACCTGTCCGCCGGCGGGCACGTCGAGTCGGCTGTTTCCCGTGATCTGCCATCGCCACCTTCGGTGGTTCTCGCTGGGCGCCTGGGCGTCGATGCGCCGGGCAACGTCCCGACCCCGGCGGAAGCTCCCTCCTTCACCAAGCACGAAGCACTGCGCCACTACATCACCCTGACCGAGCAGCAGAGCGCCGCACTCCGGACCGCAGCAAAGAAGGCCGGCACGTCCGTGCACGCGTTCCTCTGCGGCGTGATCCTGCGCTGCCATCGCCGAGATCGGGGCGAGGCGTTGCCCACCTCGGAGATGGTCTGCTGGGCGCCGGTACACCTGCGGCCGCGGGTTTCACCCGTCGTGACGCCACCGGAGACGACCAACTTCGTGGGAATTCACACGGCACCCGTGAAGGTCGGCGTCGACGACGCCATCGCGGGGATCGCTCACAAGGTCAAGCAGCAGCTGGACGGTTCGATCGCCGACCAGGACATACACCGCAGTTTCCTCACCGACTCCTTCCGGCAGGACGAGGTCGAGAACCTCGGATCGAGCAACTACCTGGACAGCGTCAGCCTGAGCAACCTCGGACGCCTGCCGGGGTTCTCCTGCCCGCCCGGGCTGCGCGTCACCGATTTCCAGGTCTTCACCCACCGCGTCATGGCTCCCTATCCGTGCTACGTCACGTACACCTACGCGGGGCGGCTCACGATCCAGTGCGTCTACCGACCGGATCTGCACTCGCGCGCCGCCGCGGATCGCTACATCGGTGCGATCAGCGCTGAGCTCGACGCCATCACGCGCGAGCGTCCTGATGAGCGCTGAGCCGATGAGTGCCTCTTACCCGGATCGGACAGTCGAACGTCTCGACCTGAGGAGGTGGATCCGCGAAGGTGATCGCGTGATGTGGTCCCAGGGCAACGCCGAACCACTCACCCTCCTGGAACAACTGATCGACCAGCGCCGCGCCTTCGGGCAGATCGACGTCTTCTTGGCACTGTCCTTCAGCAACACGATGCGGCAAGAATACTGCGACGTCTTCCACTACGAGGGTCTCGGCGGTCTCGGCGCGAACTCGCGACTGTCGCGCCAGGGCGTGCTGGAAGTCCACCCCATGCAGCTGGGCCAGTTCTGCAACGACCTCCACGACGGTCGCTTCCCGGTCGACGTCGCCTTCGTCCAGCTGGCTGGCCCCGACCGCGATGGCAACTACAGCGCCGGTTTCGACCACACCTACACGCGCGACCTCGTGTCGAGAGCCCGGGTGGTCATCGCCGAAGTCAACACGAACGCCCCCGTGCTGCCGGGCGCCAGCACGATTCGCCCGGACGAACTGGACGCGGTGGTGCACACCGACCGCCCCGTCTGCCCGGCCCCGGTCGCGGTCTCGGACGAGGTCGATCGGAAGATCGCGGCGCACGTCGCGGAACTCGTTCCCGACCGGGCGACTCTCGAAGTCGGGATCGGTGCCCTGCCGTCGTGTGTTCTGGAAGCCCTGGCCGGCCACCGCGATCTCGGCATCCACACCGGAATGATCACGAGACCCATGCTCAGCCTCATCGGATCCGGCGCGGTGACGAACGCCTTCAAGCCGGTCGACACCGGCTACAGCACCGGCAGCATCCTGGCGTTCGACCAACCGCAGCGCCTCGATCCGTACCCTCTACGACTTCGGCCGTCACGTGAGACGCTGCACTTCACCGCATTGGCCGGACAACCGAGCATGGTCGCCATCAACACGGCGGTCGAGATCGACCTGAGCGGTCAGGTGAACGCGGAGTACGTGCCCGAGGGGTACGTCGGCGCGGTCGGTGGCCTGCTCGACTTCGTCAGGGGGGCGCGGGCATCGGACGGCGGACGCTCGATCTTCGCGATCCACTCCCGAACCTCTCGTGGGCGTTCCCGGATCGTCTCCGCGTTGGCCGGTGGTGTGGTCACGGTCCCGCGCAGCGACGCGAACTGGGTCGTCACCGAATGGGGCGCGGTGGATCTGGCACACGCGTCGCTGTCCGAGCGTGCGAGGCGCCTGATATCGATCGCGCACCCCGATGACCGGGAGGCGCTGTCGAAGGCCTGGCACGACCGGAACTAGAGGCCGGTCGTGGTCTGGAGGAGCGATGCCAGAGGGATTGCTGGGCGGCTGCCACGTGGCCGACCTGTCGACACTTTTCGCCGGTCCGTTCGCTGCCATGATGCTCGGGGATCACGGTGCGGACGTCGTCAAGGTCGAACACCCGCGTGGGGACGATCTGCACCACTGGGGCCGCATGAAGGACGACCAGCCGTTGTTCTTCAAGATGGTCAATCGCAACAAGCGGCTCGTCGCGGTGGACTTGCACCAGGCCGACGGCCAGGAGGTGGTCCGGCGCCTCGTCGCCGACGCGGACGTGCTGATCTCGAACTTCCGGCCAGGACGACTCGCCGCATGGGGCCTCGGCTGGCCCACACTGCACCGTCTCAACCCCCGGCTCGTGCTGGCGGAAGTGACCGGATTCGGGCAGACGGGCCCCTACAGCCGGCTGCCCGGCTTCGGCACACTCGCCGAGTCCGTCAGCGGGTTCGCAGCGATGACCGGGCCACCTGACACCGATCCCGTACTTCCCCCGTTCGGGCTCGCCGACGGCGTCGCTGGTATCGCGGCGGCATTTGCCGTGACTGCGGCGCTGTGGGACCGCGAACGCACGGGCGTCGGCGTGCAGATCGACACCGCGCTCTACGAACCGCTGATGTCGGTGGTGGGTAGCCACATCCTGGAGTTCGACCAGCTCGGAACGCTCCAGCCGCGGATGGGCAACGCCGTCCCGCAGATCGCGCCACGCAACACGTACCGGACCGCGGATGGGCAGTGGATCGCCCTGTCCGGGGCCGCCCAGTCCGTGGCCGGACGGCTGTTGCGTCTGGTCGGTGGTGAGAAAGCGATGCGCGACCCGCGTTTCGCGACCAACGCCGACCGGATCGAGAACCGGGTTGCGCTCGATGGCCTGATCAGCGGATGGGTTGGCAGTCACAGCCGCGCTGAGGTGCTCGAGCGGATGCGAGAGGCGGACGTCGCCGTCGCGCCGGTTTACGATGCGTCGGACATACTACAGGACGAACATTTCCTGGCCCGCGGAAGCATTGTCGAGATCGACGACGATGACCTCGGTCGGATCCGCATGCAGGGTCCGTTCCCGAAGGTTCCACAGAACCCTGGCTCGGTGCGCAATGCCGCCCGCGGTGCCATCGGCGCCGACACCGAGGCCGTGCTCCGGGAGCTGGGCTACTCGAGACCGGACGTCGACCGGCTTGCGGCCTCAGGCGTGATCGCGCGGGGCACCCACGGTGCCGAGACGTGCGGGTAGCGCGGCCGCGGCGACCGCGGCCGACAGCACGGCCAAGCCCGCGCCCGCCCAGGCGACCAGCTGATAAGTACCGGCGGACAGCACGATCGGTTCTCCCGCAGCCTCTCCGATGCGATGCGTCGCGACCGAGGAGAAGACAGCAAGCCAGAACGCCGCCCCCACTTGCTGCGCGGTGTTGATCATACCGGAGGCGGCACCGACATCGCCTGCCGCCAGCCCGGTGGTCGCGAGAACCCTCAGCGCGATGCTGACGCACGAGGCGCCGAGGTACAGCACGAACACCGCACAGGAGACAACCAGCGCACCCGAGCCGGTCGAACTACCACCCGCGGCTCCCAGCATCGCCGACCCCGCAGCCGCGATCACCGCAGAACCGGCGACGATCCACCGCATCCCGACCAACGGTATGAATCGCTGCGCGGCGAGGGATCCGAAGAACACGGCGAACGATGCGGGCATGAAGACCAGCCCGGTGCCCGCTGCCGAGTAGAGCAGGACGTTCTGCAGGTAGAGCGTCGCGACGTAGATGCCGCAAGCAGGAGCACCGCACAACAAGAAGAGCGTCAGGTTGGCGACGGTCAGGGACCGGATCCGGAACAACCTCAACTCGATCATCGGGTTCGGGTGGCGGTGCTCGATGACGACGAACGAACCCGCGAGCAGAATGGCGAGCGCGAAGGCGCCGAGTGTCGGTACGGCGGACCAGCCGTCGCTTTCGACGTTGATCACCGCGTACACGATCGACATCAGAGCGCCGGTCACGGTGACGGATCCCCAGATGTCGAACCGTCCCGTGCGGTCCAGCCGGAACGGTGGTACGGCCCGCTGGGCGAGTACGACGATGGCGACGCACACCGGGACGTTGACGAAGAAGATGGCCGCCCAGGAGAACAGGTCGACCAACACCCCTCCCGCGACAAGGCCCGTCGTCGCGCCGCAACCGCTCACGATTCCCCACAGTGTGAGAGCACGACGGCGTTCCGGCCCGTCCGGGAAGACCCGGACCAGGATCGCCAGCGCGGCGGGCGCCATGATCGCCGCGCCCAGCCCTTGCGCGAACCGGGCCAAGACCAGCATCAGCTGTGTGGCCGACAGCCCGCACACCACCGAGGTGACGGCGAAGATCCACGCGCCGGAAAGGAACGTGATCCGTTGCCCGACGACATCCGCGCAGCGACCTCCGAAGACCAGGAATCCGCCGAAGACCAGGATGTAGGAGCTGATCACCCAGGTCACCCCGGCCGCGGAGAACCCCAGGTCCTGCTGTATCGAGGGCAGTGCGACGAACCCGACGAACGAGTCCAGGACAACGGCGAACTGCGCGAGGCACACCGCAGTGACCACCTTCGTCCTCGCCGTCCGGGCGAGGACAGACCCGTCGGTCGCAGGCGCCGCGCTCATGCCTCCGAGACCCGCCCCCGCTCGATCCAGCCGAGAATCCGCCGTGCTCCCGCGACGATCGCCTCGCCACTGACCGCGGTCATCGAGCCGCTGACCGACGCGGCGACGACGCTCCGCACCCACAGAACCTCCTCTTCGGAAGGCCCGAACGCATCGGCGACCAGCTTGACTTGGCGCGGGTGCAGGCAGAGCTTGCCGGTGAACCCGAGCCGTGCAGCGTGTTCGGCGTCTGCGCGGACCAGGTCCATGTCTTCGATCGCGGTGGTCGCCCCGTCGACCGGCGGGGCGATGCCGGCCGCTCGCGACGCCATGACCACCTGGGCACGGGCGAAGAACATGGCGTCGCGGTCGGCGTGGTTCACTCCGAGCTCCCGGCCGAGGTCGGCGTTGCCGAACACCGCCGTGTCACGCCCGCGACCCCGCAGATCGCGGGCGCGTCGATGACTCCGGACGCCATCTCGATCAGGGGCAGCACGCACGCCCCGGCAGGCATCACGTCGACCACCTGCCGCACCTGTTCGGGGCGGGTGACCTTCGGCACGATGCTCCGCAGACCCGCCCGGCGAGCATGGACAGGTCGCGCTGCCACCAGTCCGTCGTGTCGTCGTTGATGCGGACGATGCCGCTGCCGCCACTGTTCCGCCAGGCGCGGACGTTCTCCCGCGCTCTGCGCTTGTCGGCCGGAACAACCGCATCCTCGAGATCGAGGACAACGAGGTCAGGGTCGCAGTCCACAGCTCTCGAGAACCGGTCCGGCCGATCACCCGGCACGAACAGCATCGTTCGGGCGTCGATCACACTCTCGTGGAACGGCATGGTCACTCCGCGATACGGGTCCGGTCCGACCAGGCGAACACGGGCGCGCCCTCGGACTGCTCGACCAGCCGGAAGTGTTCGTACCCGGCGGCGAACCGGATCTTGAGGCACCCGTCCGGCAGCAGCGACGGGTCGATCTCCAGCACGGGCGGTATCCCGGCGGGTCCGCCGGTGAGCCGAACCTGGATCTTGAGCGCGTCGGACATCACTGCCCCCTTGCCTGTGCCAGTTCGTTGGGCCTGCCGATGTCCTGCCAGTCGTCGCTGAGGGGCCACAGCGCCACCTTTTCGCCGCGGCGCAGGCAGTCTTCGAACAGGTTCGTGATGGGGAACTCCTGATCCGCCGGGATGCGGTCGAGCAGGACCGGGTCCAGCGTGTAGATGCCGGCGTTCACCGGCCATTCCTGCGTCGGCTTCTCGACGATCTGCGTGAGCCGGTTCCGATCGGACTTCAGCACACCGAACGGCACCTCGTGGCGGTACCTGCTCGTGGCGATCGTCGCGAGGGCCTGCTCCCGCCGGTGCGTCTCGAGGAGCTTGCCGACCGAGAAGTTGGTGACCAGGTCGCCGTTCATGACCAGCAGCGGGTGCTCGGCCCGGTAACCGAGGTCGCCGAGCAGCCGCAGCGCGCCACCGGTCCCCAGCGGCAGGTCGGGGTCCTCGCGCAGGTACTCGATGCTGCACCCGAGGTGCCCGCCGTCGCCGAAATGCTTCTCTATGACGTTCGCCAGGTAGTTCACCGAGAGGAATATCTTTTCCACCCCGGAACCGACGAGATGCAGGACCAGCCGTTCCAGAATGGGACGGCCGGCGACGGTCAGCATCGGTTTGGGAATCGTATCGGTCAGGGGCGCCAATCGCGTTCCCCTGCCGCCCGCCATGATCACGGCCCAGTTCGGCAGTTTCGGCACCCCGATGATCCGCCGCTCGACGTGCAGGCCGACCACCCGGTTGCCGGAGTCGACCACCGGGATGTTGCGAACTCCCAGCGCACGCATGAGATCCAGGACCGCCGCCCGGTCGGCGGCCTGGCTCGCCGTCGCACGCCAGGGGCGGACCAGGGGTGCGATCGGGTCGTCCAGCGACACCCCGTTCAGGAGCCCGCGGCGCAGGTCCTGCTCGGAAACCGCACCGACCAACCGGTTGTCGTCATCCACCACGAAAACATCGCTCAGATCGTTCATGTCGACTACGGTGAACGCGTCGCGAATTGAGGCGTTCGAACAAAGCAACAGGTTCGACAAGCACATCGTTCGTCCGTTCATCGTTGACTCGACCGAGGGGGACGCGATCCAGGGTTTCCCAGGTCAAAAGGTCACAGCCAGGGGACGAGTTCACCCAAGGGGCCTCCGCGGGGGCCGGGGGCGCAAAACAGATGAAAGCGTGCGCGAAACGTACGGTGCGGGGGCCAGGAGCGGGACTACGGTCGTGGCTCCATTCGGCGGAAGCAGGGAGTTCTGAGGATCATGGAAGTGGACCTGAACCAGCCCATCTCGCACCTCATCCGGGCCGCTCGGCGGGAGCGGAAGCTGAGTCAGTACACCCTGGCGCGCGAACTGGCGACCGTGTCGGGGCGGCCGACCGTCACGCGTGATCTGGTCGCCCGGTGGGAACGTGGGCACCAGATCCCGAGGCTGGGCACGAGAAGATGGTTGTCCGTCGTCCTGGAGGTGCCCCAGGAGCGGCTCGACCAGGCGGCCGCGGCGGCTCGCAGACGCAATCGGCTCGGGCACGCCGTCGTCACCGACAACGCGCCCGCCACGCCCGGTCCGGCCCGCCGCGCGCAGGGCACCCCGGCCCTCCTCCCGGTCTTCCGGTCGCGTGTCCAGGCCGGCATCCTCGCCGCGACGCTGCTCAACCCCGACCGCTCGTTCAGCCTCACCGAGCTGGCCGAGCACTCCGGCAGCTCGCTGGCCTCCGTGGACAAGGAGAACAAGCTCCTGGAGAAGGCCGGCATCCTGACCAGCCGCCGCGAGGGCACGATCCGGCTGATGCGCGCGTCCGGGGACGGGCCGCTCGCGCGCCCGCTGGCCGAACTGCTGCGCCTCACCTACGGCGTCCCGCAGATCATCGGCGAGGAGTTCGGCTGCGTGCGGGGCGTGGTGCGCATCCTGGTCGGCGGCGTGTGGGCCGACCGGTTCGCCGGCATTCCCGGACCCGCGCCGGAGAGCATCGAACTGCTGGTCTCCCTCCAGCCCGGCGTCCCGGCCGACGAGCAGGCCCTGCACATCGCCGCGCGGCGCGCCGAGCAGCGGCTCAAGCGTCCGGTGAGCTTCTCGCTCGCCGCGCCGGAACGTGGTCTGGACGGCCTGCAGATCCCGCGGCAGCGGCCCGGGCACCCGGTCGTCGAGATCGCCCCGATCCCGCCCCGGCAGGCCCCGCTGACCTCGGGTGTCGGGCTCACCGGGCACGACGTCGTGATGCAGCTGGTGCGCGCGGGTCACCTCGACCTGGTCGGCGGGCCGGCCGGCAACGGGCAGCCGTTCCTGGACCTCGCGGCCAAGCACATCTCCTCGGCCGAGCGGCTCGCGGAGGTCTCGCCGGACTCGGCGTTCCTGCTGCTGGCCAAGTCCGCGCAGCTGATCGGCGCCGGCCTGCTCGCCCGGCAGGGTCTGCGGCCCGCGTTGTCCGCGCCGGAGCAGGTGGTCGGGACGGTCGTGGCGGCCCAGTTCGGGCACCAGTTCTCGCAGATCGAGCTGCTCCGCCAGCGCGCGAAGGAACTGGACACGCCGACCAGCCGGGACAGCCACATCCTGCCCTCGGAGGCCAAGACCTACCTCGGCACCGTGCGCACGCTCCTCGCGGCCGCGCGGGACGTCGTCGGCAAGCTCGCGCTGTTCCACTGATCGGGTCGGAAACGAAACCGAGACCGGGGCGGCGAAACGAAAATGTCGGTCCCCACGGCTAACCTCGCATCCAGTGGACGACCACCTCGCGGTGGAGGTGCGTGATGGCGGTTCTGCGGACGGTCGCGGGTGAGATCGCGAGCGTGGTGACGCACGCGCTGCGGTACCCGGCGGGCATCGGGCGGCGCTGGGCGATCCAGCCCGTCCGCGAGAGCGTGCCGGGCCGCCCGCTGGTGGTGCTGCCCGGCCTGGCCGACAACACCGCGATCTTCACCGACCTGAAGGTCGCGCTGGACCGCTGCGGCGCCGGGCCGGTGGTCTCGTTCAGCTACAGCCTGCTGCTGCGGGACGTGCGGTCCGCGGCGGCGCGGCTGGCCGAGCAGATCGAGCAGCTGTGCGAGGTCACCGGCGCGGCGAAGCTCGACCTGGTGGGCCACAGCCTGGGCGGCCTCATCGCCCGGTACTACGTGCAGCGGCTCGGCGGGCACGAGCGGGTCGGCACCGTGGTCACCGTCGGCACGCCGCACGGCGGCACGGTCGCGGCCTGGCTGTTCTCGCCGATCCCGCTGGCCCGCCAGCTGCGCCCGGGCAGCGACCTGCTGACCGAGCTGAACCGGCCCGCGCCGGGCTGCCCGACGAAGTTCGTCACGTTCTCCAGCGACGGCGACGAGCTGGTGCTGCCCAGCAGGCACGGCCGGATCGAGCATCCGGACCTCGACGTGCGCAACGTGGTGCTGCCCGGGGTCGGTCACCTGGCGCTCGCCGCGCACCGCCAGGTCGTGGAGGAGATCTGCGCGCTGTTCGGGCCCGTCGCCGCTCCCGGCGACGGGGAGACGCTCACCCGGTCGGCCTGACGGTCCGACCTGGGGAGACGAGGCGCCGGCCGGGCGCGGGTCCACGGGCCCGCACCTGCCAGAACCGGGCCTCGGCGGAGCGCGTGCGGGCCTGCTGTACCCTTCTCAGCGGAGGATTGGCCGAGCGGCCTAAGGCGCACGATTGGAAATCGTGTTGGGTGTAACAGCCCTCACGGGTTCGAATCCCGTATCCTCCGCCGCTGAACAGGCAAAACGCCGGGCGACCCGCACAGGGTGCCCGGCGTTTCGCCGTTGAGGGTGCAGTTCGGGTTGCAGTTGACCTCTGTCAGGCCGGGATCGGAACCCCCGCCGGACCGTCGTCACCGTCCCCGAGCAAGGCCAGCAGAGGACGCGCCAGGTGGTCCGGGAGCGAGCCCGCGAGCTTTCGGATGCCCTCCCGCTGGTCCTCGGACAACTCCGGGCCGCCGTCGTCCGCAGCCGCGTTAGCGTCGGCCCAGATGTGCCCGCCGACTTGCTCGGCGACGGCGGTCACCAGGTCGTCGGTGACGTGCATGTACCGCTTCGCGATCCCGGCATCCGACCAGCCCATCAGCTCCATGACCGCGGGCAAGGGCACCTTGAGCACGAGCAGCACCGTCGCGGCCGTGTGGCGAGCGTCGTGCAGCCGTGCGTCACGGACACCGGCCTCCCGCAGGAGCGCTTTCCAGGCCCGGTGATCCTCAGTCGGGTGCACGGGACGGCCAAGCAGGTTCGCGAAGATCCAGCCGCCCTCCTCCCAGAGGTTCGCCGCATGCTCGCGCTCCTGCTCCTGCCGGACCCGGTGCGCCTCCAGGGCTTCCACCACCTGGTGTGGCACACCGACCGTCCGGCGGCCCGCTCGCGACTTCGTTTCCGAGGCCACCACTCCCCCGCCGTGCCGGTTCGGGCAGTGGGCACCCAGCCGGTGCCCGCACGAGCCCGCCGGTTCGCACCCGTGCTGCCAGGTCCGCTGTTGCAGGGCACGGCGAATCGTGACGGTGCCACTTCCCCGGCGGGCGGCGCATTCCTTCGGGCTCAGCTTCTGTCGGCACGCGCTGTTGCGGACGCACCCGTGTTTCCACGTGATCGAGATATCCGACCACTTGAGCCCGAGCGCTTCGCCTCTCCGGAGTCCGAGCGACAGAGCCACGATGTACCGCGCGCCATTCCGCATCTCCGATGCTGCCTCGATCAGCCGCCGCGCCTCGTCCTGCGAGAACGGAACGATTTCCTCTTCCTCGATTCGCGGTGGCTTCGCGATGCGCGCCGGGTTTTCGACGATGTGGCGTCGGCGCACAGCCTCATTCAGTGCCGCTCTGACGGTTCGGTGTGCCAAGTGGACAGTTCCCGGTCGCAACGCTGGTTTTCCTTTGGCGGTGTAGCTCTTTTCCTGCATCCGGCGGTAAAGGGCCTCCAGGTGTTCGGGTTGCAGCTTGTCGATCCGATGCTTCCCGATTCCGGGAATGAGGTGGTTGTAGACCGAGGATCGGTAGCCGACCATCGTCGTGTGGCGCACGGACGGGGCCGCGATGTTCTCCACCCAGTAGCGCAGCCACTTTTCCACCGTCCAGGCCCGGCCGGGCTTCCGCACTTTCCCGCTGTCGCGCATCCGCTCCAGCTCGCGAACGGCGTCGATGACTTCCGTCTCGTTCGACTTCTTGACGTGGCGCCGGTCGGGCTTCCCGTCGTCGTGGACGCCCATGGTGACCCAGCCGTGCCACTTCCCGTCCTTGCCGAGGTAGATCGAGCTGGCGCCGTTTGGCCGGCGGGTGCCTTCGGGTCGTTTCGTGCGTGCCATGTCTTGTCCCCCTTCGTGATCAGGCAGCGGTGGGCTGCTCGGTGGTGAGCTGGTCGACGTAGGCCGTGAGCGCGGCGGCCGGAACGCGGCGGAGGTGACCGATTCGGACGGTGGCGATGTGCCCGGCCTTGATGAGCGCGAACATGGTGGTGCGGCCGATGCTGAGCGCGCGGGCGGCGTCCTCGACGGTCAGCAGAACGCGGCCGGGGTCGGTGGTGTGGGCGGTGTCCATCTGGTGCGGCTCCCGTAAGTCGTGCTGGTGATGGGGGCGGCAGATGGCATGGTCGTGCTCCTTCCGGGATGTGGGCAGGGTGAATCGGCCGGTGAATCCGGCGCGGCGGCGTGAATATTCACGCCGGGCTGGTCGGGCCCGTTCACGTTGGCTGGGCTGCGGGAACGGGCGGGACGTGAATGGAGTGAGTCAGGTGAGCAGACCGGCGAAAGCGGCCGGAGTCCGGGTGCCCGCGGCCCGTGCGGCGTTCACTCACTCGTCGTGCGCGAGTTACGGCCCTCACGAGCCCACCACGCCCCGGTTTGCCGGGGTTCGACGCTCGCTGCCCGGTCCCGAGCTGCGCCGTAACTCCGTAACTTCGCGCTGATCAGGGCGGGTTACGGCTCGATCCGAGCGCGAGTTACGTCCGTAACTCGCCCGGCGGGCCGTAACCCCCGCCGTAACTCGATCTCGGCGCCCCTGGGGACGGGCGCGAGGCCCGGTCTCGGGACCGTTGTGGCGGGCGCGCGATGGTCGACGCTAGGCGCTAGCTGCCTGGTCGTCGGGCGTGTGGGTCGCTAGCGAGGACGCTAGGTCTAGCGTCGGCGGACGCTAGCGCTCACGGCCGACGCTAGGGCGGTCGGCCGCGTCACTGGCGGCCGGATCGGCGGGTTGGCATGGTCCTCCGAAAGGGGTCTAGGGCTCTAAGTGGCTGGTCAGCGTGGCTGCAAGGGCCTAGACGTGGGGTCTAGGTCTAGACCCCCCACCGGGTCTAGACCGGGCCCGGCGGCGGCGGGTTAGTTAGCTCGGTCCGAGGTACCTGCAACCCATCTTCCGAGGTGTGCGCGGTACAGATCTAACTCGGCTAACCCAGCTAACCCGGCTAACTTCGCGCAGGTCAGGCAGCGAGTTAGAGCCTGCGGGCGGCGGGTTAGAAATCTAACCCGCTGGCGGTGAGCTAACCCGCGATCTAACCCCGGCTCTAACCCGTCGATCCGGCTCGCCGGGGGTGGTCGGATCGCGACGACCTGCGGCGGACCGGGGTATGTGGCCGGTGTCCTCGGCGGTTGAGCAGTCAGGAGCCGAGGGCCTCCCCGTACCCGCCGCTGCCGGAAGGGAGGGAACCGGCGGCCCGGTCGCGAGAGCGGTGTATCCGGGGGTTTCCGGGCCTCCCCGGCGGTCGTTCCCTCGCTCCCTTGAGGCCGGTTCGCGCAGGTCACCCCTAGGGAGTCGGCCGATGAGGCACGGAGGGAGAATTCCCTTCCTCCCGCGCGGCTCCCTAGTCCGTTCCCTTCCGGTTCCCGGCCCGTCAGGTGACGGCGAGTACGGGGGTGACCGTGCCCGGCCAAGGGAGCAAGGGAGCAAGAGCGCAAGGGAGCAGACAAAGGGAGGGGTGCTCCCTTGGTGCGCTCTTGTCCGCGAGTGACGCGGTGACACGGTGATAGTCGGGCCGCTGTCACGGCTGTCACGCTGTCACTCGACAGGCGCTGACCAGCGGAAATGAGGTGGCTCAGGGACGTGACTCGTGTGCCGGTCGGCGGCAAGGGAGCAGTCAAGAGCGCACCTCTGCTTCCTTGCGCTCTTGCTCCCTTGCTCCCTTGCCCTCTTCCGAGGTGGGCAAGGTCCAGAACCAGGCGCCGTCCTTGACCGAGCGGGCGCCGATGTCCGTCTTGGCGCGCTTGAGCTGGTCCTTGCTGTACATGCCCGCAGCCTGACCCTGCTCGATGACCTCCGTGGCGGGCGCGCTTCCGCCGTGGCTGGTCAGGTACTCGCGCAGCCACGTGCGTACCTCCTCACGCTCGTTGACCTCGCCCTTCGGGGCCGGGGTCTCGTCCAACAGGTCGTTGACGTGGGTATCGGTCTCGCCGAGCATGACCAGCCGCCCCCACTGGGCCGGGCCTTCCTCGGTGTCCAGCTCGACCGAGTCGACCTGGTAGCGCATCGACGGCAGGTCAAGACGGCCAAGGTTGTTCTTCACCTGCGAGATCACGCACGAGCCGTCGTCGGCCGTCGTGTCCCTCGCGAACGCGATCGCGGCCCGGGCGACGGCGGAGAAGGCGCGGCCGCCCATGATGCGCGAGAGCACGTCGGTGCCGGTGGCCTTGTTGAAGTGCGCCAGCCCGAACACCGCGCAGTCGGTGGCGTCGGCGAGTTCGGACAGCGGTTCCAGGGCGCGGCGGAGGTCGGCGTCCTGGTTGGTGTTCAGGCTGCCGTCCACGGCGGAGATGAGCGGGTCCACGATGAGCAGCCCGACGTCGTGACGGCGGATCTCCTCCCCGAGCGCGTCGCAGTCCTTGGGCAGGGACAGGGGCAGGTGGTGACCGCCGACGTGCTCGACTTCGACCCGGTAGACGCGGTGCATGTCGGCGCCGGCCACGATCAGCCGTCCCGCGAGCGTGCGCTCCCACGAGTCCTCGGTGGCCGCGTAGATGACGCTCTTGGGCCTGCCCTCGTACACGCCGGGCAGCTCGCCGAGCGTGACCCGGGCGGCCAGCCACGCGCAGAACAGCGACTTGCCGATGCCCTCGCGGCCCGGCCCGATCGTCAGTGCACCGTGCGGCATCCGACCGTCCCACAGCCAGTACGTGGGGCGCAGTCGGATACCGGCGGCCGGGGTCAGCCGGACCCGCCGGACACCGTTCACGGTGGCCGACTCGTCGGCGTTCACCGGCTCCAACGGCGCCGGTTCGTGAACGGGTTCACCCTGGGCGTTCACGGGCCGCAGATGCCGCCCGGCTGCCTGAGGGGAAGTCACGATCGATGCTCCTCACGAACGATGTACGTGAACGGGATGCTGCGGGCCGGATCGACCCTCGATCCGGGCTCGACTCATGCAGGTCGGGCCGATAAATCGAGCTGGTCACGATCGAGGGATCGAGGGTCGATCCCGTGCGGCTGGTCGGGGTGGTTGCCCGGCCCGGCGGGCGCGTTCATCACCACGAGTCGGACTCGATCCGTGGCGGGCGGGGTGGACCCGCCGGGCCGGGCAAGCGGTGGGTTACCGGAGCGGGTTCAGGCGGTGGTGCACCAGCAGGCACGCGGTCGATCGCTGGGACTCGCCGCCCTCGCTTCGCGGCCACAGCCGCCCCTCGCACCGGTCGTACTCGTCATCGCTGATCCCGCCGCGAGTCCACGCCCTGCCGCTGGCGCAGTGGGCGTCGTGGATGCGCCCGGCGTGGTCCTGCCCGATGCGGGAGAGTCCGTGGAGCACAAGGGCGGCCACCTGGTCGCGGGTCATCCGCCGGTTCAGCCGGGTACCGCAGTAGAACAGGGCAACCGTGGCCTCCCCGTAGCTCACGACCACGGACGTGCCCTCGGCGGGTTCGAGCAGCATCCTCGCCACAGGGCGCCCATCGCGGTCTCGAACCGTGCTGGCGGGCGACACCCGGACAGCGGACGCGTCCAGCTCACGAGCAAGCACGGCGGTCACTGGGCCACCCCCGCGAGCCCGCGGCGCCGAACCGGCTTGCGCGGGACAGGAATGTCCAGCGCGAACGCGTGCCGCACGGCCGTCCGGAGCGCGGGCACGAAGTCGGCCCACTCGCTGCCCGGCGCCAGGTTGCCCACCCGTACGCACGCCTCGTGGATCTCGTCCAGCCCGGCGTTGATGACCTGCCCGGCCACGCACTCCCGGACGTAGTCCAGGTCGTCCAGCTCGTCGGCGGTCAGCCCGACCTCGGCGCACCGGAACAGGGCGCCCACCATCTCCTCTTCGCTCAGGCTCAGCGGAGCGCTGAACGCGATCGTGCGCGGCTGCTCGCCGTACTGGGAGGTCTGCACCTGCACGGCCATTCCGCCGAAGGTCGCCGTCGTCGTGGGAACCATCTCAGGCCACCTCCCCCGCCGCGTCGTCGCTCGCGGCGACCGGGGCGCCCTCGACCACGTACGCCTGGTACGCGGCCTCCGAGCAGGCGTTGACGTAGATGTTCGCGGCCGTGCCGGTGATCCGGATCGTGCCCTTGCCCGTGCCGATCTTCAGCGCGTCCAGCTTGCCGGACTCGATCGCCCGGTAGATGGTCGCTACCGAGACGTCCAGAGCCTCAGCCACGGCCTTGACCCGGTACATGCGGTTATCCTCGAACTGCATCGACGCTCCCAAGGTTTCGATGTGCGCCCCGGCCGGTGCTGCAACACCGGTCGGGGTTTCTGCGTTTCGTGCGCTGTCTGCGACAAGAGAGACGTTACGCAACACTGCTAACCCTGTCAACAGAGTCATATCTCAGCTAACCCGGTTGGCTGAATGTACCCTGGTCGACATGGGAAAACTGGACCCCGACGACCCCCGCCCCCCGTACCGGCAGATCGCGGACAGTCTCAGGTCCGAGATCGAGTCCGGCACGCTCGGACCCGGCGCGCAGCTACCGGCGCTACCTGCGCTGACCAGCGAATACGGGGTGTCGATCGGCACTGCGAAGAGCGCCCTGGCCGTGCTGCGGGACGCCGGTCTGATCGTCACTCGGCAGGGCAAAGGCTCATACGTGCGCACCCGTCCCGAGTCGCCAGACGGCGAGGCCGCGACGGTCGTCGACCAGCTCAGGGAGACCGTCGCCGAGCTGGTCGACCGCGTGGATGCACTGGAGCGCAAGCTCGCCGACCGCTGATCGTTCGAACCGTTGACTTTCGGCTCTGTCGTTGCTGCCTTCACACCTACAACGATCGTCGAAATGATCGCCGAGCCACAGTGTCGTGCCTGGTGAGACGCCTGCAACGCGGTGATATCACCGCATCACCAGATCAACACTTCCCATATCACCGGGCCACGGTGACAGACTGGTCATGCAGCCCGAGACACTGCGAAGGGGAGCGGGGATGAGCGAGGATCTTCCGAGCTGGGCCCGGCGCATCCGGTCGATGCGCGAGGCCCGCGGCTGGTCGCAGACGGCCGCCGCGAACGAGATGCGCAAGCACACCGAGGACAGCTTGCCAGCCACCGAACATCTCGCCCGGCGTTGGAAAGACTGGGAACTCGGCAAGAGCAAGCCGAGCGCCTTCTATGCGCCGGTCATCGCGGCCACACTCGGGACCGTCACCTCAGCTTTGTTTCCGCCTGA
Organism: Amycolatopsis thermalba; assembly: GCF_003385215.1. Lineage (GTDB taxonomy): Bacteria > Actinomycetota > Actinomycetes > Mycobacteriales > Pseudonocardiaceae > Amycolatopsis_E > Amycolatopsis_E thermalba. The sequence continues at coordinate 20,579 of NZ_PQHW01000094.1, forward strand.
GGTAAAGCACGAAACCGGGCTCGAATTGGTCAGCGCAACGGGCATGGACACGCTCGAAATCGTCAGCAGGCTTCATGCGTCGGACGTAAATGACACCACACTTGAAGCTGTGCGGATTACCGTCGATAAGCTGTGCTCCGAATATGCACGGCAGCCACCACTTGAACTGATCACCGAAGGCCGTCAGTGGCTGCGACGCCTCGTGGAAATGCAGGAACAACGGCTCACCTTCCGCCAGCGTCGGCAATCGCTGGAAATGGCGGGGTGGCTTGCCCTTCTGGTCGGCTGTCTCGAATACGACCTTGGCGACCGACGCGCTGCGGAAGCCACGCGGCAATCAGCGTTGAGCCTCGGCAAGGAAGTCGAGAGCGGCGGAATCATGGGCTGGGCACATGAAATGCAGGCATGGTTCGCGCTGACCTCTGGCGATTACCGGGGCGTGATCGCCGCAGGGCAGGCCGGAGAGGCCGCATCAGGGAACCACAGCGTTTCTGTGCAACTCATTGCACAGCAAGCGAAGGCGTACGCCAGGATGGGGATGCGTGATGAAATGCTGCGCACGCTCGAACGAGGGCGCGTCACGCTCGATCAGATGCCCTACCCCACGAATGTCGAGAACCATTTCGTAGTCGATCCATCGAAGTACGACTTCTACGCGATGGACTGCTACCGACACACGGGAGAGGACAAGCTCGCGCGCGAGCTTTCCGACGAGGTGATCCGGGTCAGCACGGGGTTCAACAACCACGAGCGCTGGCCCATGCGAGTCGCTGAGGCCCAGGTGACCCTTGGGGTCATCGCCGCCCGGCAAGGCGATGTGGAGGAAGCCGTAGAGCGTGGCCGGCGCGCCATCACGGGCGACCGGAAGTCGCTCCCGTCGCTCGCGATGGTGTCGCAGGACCTGGCCACGGTCCTACACGAGCGATACGCCGGACTCCCCGAGGTTGACGAGTACCTGACGCAGCTCCGGAACCTTCGGCGGCCCGCCTGAGGATGAGTACGCGAATGAGGCGCCGCGCCCGGGATGAGTTTGCTCATTCGGCGCACCCAACCCCGCTGAGCTGCCCGAATGAGCCGAATGAGCGGATGAGCACACCCCGACGCCGAGAGCAAACAAGGCTGGAACAGTGGGGGTAGCGGGGGCTCGCAGAACTCATTCCGCCCTGCCTCGGGCGGACAAGAGCGCACCAAGGGAGCACCCCTCCCCTTGCCCGCTCCCTTGCGCTCTTGCTCCCTTGCTCCCTTGCCGCCCCGGACCGCTCGTCGTCGTTAGGATCCACGACCACGGCCCCACGGTCGCCGCTGGCGGCGTCTCCACCGGCGGCGGGTGGGGCGAAGTGCCAGGGCCGCAGAGGGCGGCTGAGCGGCTGACGGAGGGTGCAGTTTGGGTTGCAGTTCAGGCCGGTACGACTTCCCCCCACTGTTGCAGCCGTCTCACAAACCCGCTGGTCACAGCGTTCCGGCCGATCTTGAACTGGGCGGAGCGGAATTGGAAATCGTGTTGGGTGTAACAGCCCTCACGGGTTCGAATCCCGTATCCTCCGCTCTTCAGCCGGACGCCGGGCACCCACTGGGGCCCGGCGTTTCGCGTTCCCGGGGCTGACCCGGCCGTGTGAACCGGCCCCGCACTTCACCCGGATGCACCAGTGACCAGGCTCATGCTCCGGTCCGCTCTACCGATAGTTTGTTGACAGGCCGCACACGCGGCCGTACAAACCGCTAGCTCGAGGAGAACCCGCGTCACTATGGCCGGAGTGGAAGAGATCCGCGCTGGGATCGCGATGGCGAACGAGAAGTGCAACGCCAGCGTCGCAGCCCTCCAGCAGGCCGCTCAGGCACTCGAGGAGGCCCAGCAGATCCTGGGCCAGGTCACCTCGGGAAGCACGCAGCCGGAGGTGACCCAGGCGAACAGCATGCTCGCCGAGGCGCTGCAGGGCATCAGCGGTCAGCAGAACACGATTCAGGCCGCGGTGTCCTCGGCCGAGTCGTACGCCGCTCGCCTCTAGATGTTCTCGCTCCCCGAGCTGCAGGCGCAGCTGGCCGCGTTCCGTGCGAAACTGGCCGAGGCAAGCGAACACACCAACCGTGCGGTGGAACTGTTGGACGAAGCACGCGAAGTGATCGTGAACGCCCATGAGCAGGCCGACGCGTGGGTGCCGCCCGAGCTGGCGGCGGCGGTCGACCGGCTCGGCAAGGACGCCGACCGGCTGCGCGCCGCCGACGATCTGGTGAACACCTACCTGGCCCGGCTGTAGGCGCGCCATGCCGAAGGCCAACGAGCAGAAACGCCGGGTCGTGGCGGCCCTGGGCACCATGCGCGAGAAGCTCGGCATGGTGCTCGGCGCGGCGCAGGCCGGCCGCCAGATCGCCGAGACCGAGCTGGCCCGGCTCCAGCTGGAACAGCAGATCGTGCGCGTCGGCATCGACGCCGCGGCCGGGGACGAGAACCTCACCGCCGCGCTCCGCAGCCCGGTGATGGCCGGGGTCCGGGACAAGCTCAACGCCCAGCACGCCGCGTTCTACACGGACGCGGCGACCGTGCCCGCGCGCCTGCGCGACCTGGTCGCCCGCGTCGCGCCGGGGCCGGTGAGCCTGCCGTCCAGCGCGTGGCTCGGCCGCCCCGGGCGAGAGCCGCTGAAGCCGCCGCCGCTGTGGCGCATCGGAGCGTCCACAATGGACGATTCCGGTCCGTTCCCGGTGATGGTGCCGCTGCTGGACGACTCGCACCTGGCGATCACCACGGCCGTCCGCGGCCGCTCGGCCGTCGAATCCCTCATCGAGAGCCTGCTGCTGCGCGTGCTCAGCACGATGGAGCTGGGTTCGGTGCGGATCCACCTGTGGGACGTCGCGCAGCTGACCGCCGTACTGCCCAACCTCTACCCGCTGTCCCGCACCTCCGCGGTCACGCTCTACGACCCGGACCAGCTCGGCGTCCTGCTCGACGAGCTGACCGGGCACATCCGCCGCATCCACGCGCACACCATGCAGGCCGGCCACGCGTCGCTGCGCGGGCTGCGCGACCAGCTCGGGCAGCGGGTCGAGCCGTGGCGGGTCGTCGTGCTGTTCGGCAACGGCGAGACCTGGGCGCCGGAGCCGCTGCGGGAACTCAAGCGCATCGCCGGCGCCGAGCCGGCCGCCGGGATCTCGCTGATCACCGTCGACATCCCGACGATCCTGGGCGGCGCGTTCGAGAACATCCGCATGCTCGACGAGCACCACGCGGCCACCAGCATGACCGGGCCCAACCTGGTCGTCGACCTGGACCCGCCGATCCCGTCGACCGAGGTCAGCGCCGCGGCGAGCAGGCTGGCCGACGCGATCGTGGAGAAGCAGGGCGGGCCGCGGTCGTTCCGCGACCTGCTGCCGGCCGAGCTGGGCCAGGAGAACTCCGCGCGCGAGCTGCGGGCGCCGGTCGGGTTCTTCGAGGGCGATCCGGTCGAGGTCGTCATCGGCGACGCGAGCCCGCACGCGCTGATCGGCGGGCCGAGCGGCTCGGGCAAGACCAACTTCCTCTACGCCCTGCTCGGCAGCCTCGCCGCGCGTTACCCGCCGGACGAGCTCGCGCTGTACCTGCTGGACTTCAAGGAGGGCGTGTCCTTCGCCGGGCTCGCGCCGGGCCGCCGCGACGCGAGCTGGCTGCCGCACGCGCGCCTGATCGGGGTCAACGTCAACACCGACCGCGAGTTCGGGCTGGCGCTGCTGCGGTTCCTCGCCGACGAGCTGCGCCGCCGGTCGGCCGCGGCCAAGGAGCACGAGGTCACCGACCTGGCCGGGCTGCGCGCCCAGGACCCGGACGGGCACTGGCCGCGGATCGTCGCGGTGATCGACGAGTTCCAGTACCTGTTCGCGGGCCGCGACGGGGTGACGAACCAGGCCACGGCGCTGCTGGAGGACATCGCGCGGCGCGGCCGCGCCCAGGGCATCCACCTGATCCTGGCCAGCCAGGACATCGCCGGCATCGACGCGTTCTGGGGCAAACCGGCGGTGTTCGAGCAGTGCACGCTGCGGATCGCGATGCCCAAGGCGCGGCGCGTGCTGGCCGAGACCAACAACGCGGCCGTCGCCGCGCCGAAGTGGCACGCGGTGATCAACCACGACTCCGGTGTCGCGCACGGCAACCAGCTCGCGCACGTGCCGGACGCGAGCAGCAAGGACATCTTCTCGTCGCTGCAGCGGGAGCTGTGGGAGCGCTACGCCCAGGAGCACCAGCGGCCGCGGCTGTTCGACGGCGCGCACTCGCCGGTGCTGGAGCACTCGGCCGCGTTCGCCGCGCTCAGCCCGGGCGGGCCGCCGCGGGCGCTGCTGGGGCAATCGATCGACGTGGCGGACACGGCGTGCGCGGTCGAGCTGACCGGGGCGCCGGGCCGGAACCTGGCGGTCATGGGTACCGCGATCGCCGAGGCACTGTCCATCATGGACGCCGCGGCCCGGTCGCTCGCGAAGCAGTACCCGCCGCACGAGGTCGAGTTCCTGGTGGCGTGCCTGGTCGACCGGTGCGCGCCGGCGGTCGGCGAGCTGGCCGACGGTCTGGAGGCGGACGGGCACCGCGTGGTGCGGCTGAGCGACGTCGAGCTGGGCGAGCACATGGCCAAGCTCGCCGAGGAGCCGCCGGAGCACGCGCGGATCCTGCTGTTGTACGGCGTCGACGCGGCGCTGCCGATCCTGGAGCAGAAGCAGCCCGGTCAGCTGAAGAGCGGGCTGGACCACTTCCGGGTGGTGCTCAAGCAGGGGCCCGGGAAGGGCACGCACACGATCGGGTGGTGGCGCAGCACGGCGCGGCTGAAGGACACGCTCGGGTTCGCCGGCACCGACGACATCGGGGCGTGGGCCGCGCTGGACGTGCAGGGGGCGGAGCTGAGCCAGTTCGCGGCCGGGCAGGTCGTGCACTGGTCGCCGCGGCCGGGGCGGGCGCTGTTCTTCGACCGCAGCACGCACGTTTCACCCGAGGTGATGATCCCCTTCGACCGGCCGGAGCACCAGGCATGAACGCGGCGATGGAGTACAAGCAGATCGTCGGCCTCGCCGGGAAGGCGGCCGAGGAGCTGCGGGCGTGGGAGCGGCGGCGGGCCGAGGAGCTGGACGCCGAGATCGCGGCCGCGGAAGCCGCCCTGGCGGAGGCGAGGGAACGCGAGGCCCGCACGGCGCAGGGGGCGCAGCACTGGTGGCGGATGGCGCAGGACAACGTCAGCCGGCTGCCCTGGCTGGAGGTCGGCGCCGACCCGGCGCCCGCACCGCACGCCTACGCCGCGCGGCTGGACCTGTACCTGCGCGAGGTCAAGGAGAGCTACCAGGAGCTGGTGGACGCGGTGCTGTCACTGGGCTGGCGCGCGCGGCGCTAGTTCGCTGGGTGCGCGCGGTGGTGGCCGGGCGCGCCGGCTGGACGGGGCGGCACGTGTGGCACTGGGCCCAGCGAGGGGCACCAGCCCCAGCGGGCGGGCGCGGCGCCAGCCGCGCGAGGGAGCACCACCCGAGCGGGCGCGGCGCTAGCCGGGGGGCACGGCTTCGGCCGCGCATGGGCACCAGCCAGGCGGGCACGATGCAGCCGCGCGAGGGGGCACCGAGTGGGTGCGGCGCCAGCCAAGCGGCGAGGGCATCAGCCCTGCGAGCGGTGCTGGGTGGGCAGCCCCGCACCAGCCGGGCGGCGGGCACTAGCCGACCAGCGCAGTGCTGGATGGGCTGGCGCGGCACAAGTCGAGCGGATGCCGACGCACCCAGCAGATGCCTGGCGCTCAGCGGATGCCCGGTGCCACAGCGGTGGCCGGTGCGCCACCCGCGGGCGCGGGTCGGTGCCAGTCGTGCGGCTCGGTACCGCGCGCGACGCCGGCCACGGGGCGTGTGGGAGCTCGGGCGCGCGGCGCTAGTTCGCTGGGCGGAGCCAGCTCTGGGGCTCCAGTGTGTCCGGCGTGGGCGTCGGGCGGGGGACGTATGCCCTGGCCCAGCTCAGGTCGCTCCGCAGGGTTGCCGGCACCGCGGGTGAGACCTCGCGGCGGGACAGGTGGTCGACGGTGGCGCGAACCCAGTTCATGACCTTCCAGACGTTGCGCGCCTGTGGTTGGTTCCCCACGGAACCGCTGGGGAGTCGGTGACGTCGTAGCAGCCGAGAGGAAGAGGAACCCGGTGAACCGCGAGCTGACCACGAAGTCCGAGACCGTCGACGAGCGGCCGGTCGCGCGGCGGCGCCAGGCCGCTCAGCAGGTCACCACCGCCCAGGACGACTGGGGCCTGGTCGAGGTGGGAGTCGCCGCGGACGGGGAGATCCTCGAGGTCGCCATCAACTCCGCCCTCTTCGAGCACGTCAAGCCGATGGACCTGGCCGAGGCGATGCTGCAGGCCGCCAGGGCCGCCCAGCGGCGGGCCAGGCAGCTGCACCGCTGACCACCACCACCCAGACCACCCGGCGGCGGGCCAGGCAAACACACCACCCACCCTGCGGGCCAGGCAACGGCAGCACCGACCGCCGCCAGCCACCCGGCGGCCGGCCAGGCAACCGCACCGCCGACGGCCGCCACTCAGCGGCGGGCCAGCAGCTGCACCGGCGCCCCCACACCATCCGGCGGTGGACCAAGCAACCGCACCGCTGACCACCGCCACCCACCAGCCAACGGCCGGCCGAACAACCCACCGCCCACCGCCGCCACC
>NZ_PQHW01000095.1 GCF_003385215.1 Amycolatopsis thermalba
GGGCCGGTCGTGGGGGCACGGTTGGACCAGTCGCGCGGGGGGGGGTGTGTGGGTGGGCTTGTCGTGCGGGTGTGAGTGGGCCAGTCGCGCGGCCAGTGGTGCGTGAGTGGGCCAGTGGTGCGGGCACGGTTGGGCCGGTCATGCGCGCCCCGCCTTTGTGTGGCGGACCAGTGCGATGAACAGCGGTGCCCCGAGCAGGGCGGTCACCACCCCGACGTCGATCTCCTCGCGGGCGATCACCCTGCCCAGCACGTCGGCCAGCAGTAGCAGCGCGGGGGCCAGCAGGGCGCAGTACGGCACCACCCACCGCTGGTCGGGGCCGGTGATCGCGCGCACCATGTGCGGCACCGCCAGTCCGACGAACACCAAGGGGCCCACGGCGGCCGTCGCGGCGCCGGCCAGCAGTGTGACCGCCACCAGGGTCAGGGCGCGTGTCCAGCCGAGGTGCGCGCCGAGCGACTTGCCGGCGTCGTCGCCCAGGGCGAGGGCGTTCAAGGGGCGCGCGAGGAACAGCGCGAGCACCAGGCCGGCCACCAGGAACGGCAGCACGCGCACCAGGGTGCCGCCGTCCGCGCGCTCCAGTGACCCCACCGTCCAGAACCGCATCTGGTCCAGCGTCTGCGTGTCCAGCAGGGTCATCGCTTGGGTCAGGCCCGTCAACGCGGCCGACACCGCGGTCCCGGCCAGCGCCAGCCGCACCGGCGACGCGCCACCCCGGCCGGCGATCACGTACAACACGAAACCCGCGACGGCCGCCCCCAGGAAGGCGAACCACACGAACGCCCGCAGATCCGTCACCCCGAGCACCCCGACCGACAGCGCGGCAGCCGTCGCCGCGCCCGCGTTGATGCCCAGCAGACCCGGGTCAGCGAGGGGGTTGCGCGTCAGCGCCTGCATCAGCGCCCCGGCCATCCCCAGCGACGCGCCCACCGCGATGCCGATCAACGTCCGCGGCACCCGGATCGACCAGACCACATAGGACGAATCCGAACCGTCCCGGTGGAACAGTGCGTCGAGGACAGTCCCGAGTGGAATGGACCGCGAGCCGACCGCGATGCTCAGCAGGGCCACCGCGACGAGCACCAAGAGCGCGACGAGCAGCCCGGCCACCCGCGACGACGCCGCCACGCGTGGCCCCCGGTCCGGGGTGGCCTGGGTGGGTGCACCGGTGGTCACGGGCGTTCTCCTGGTGCGGGGTGGGTGGTGGCCCGGTGTTCCGCCCAGTGCGGGTGGCCGTGGTCCCTGGCGTGATCAGTGGCGGCTCGGGTGGGTGCGCCGGTGGTCACGGGTGTTCTCCAGATGCGGGGTGGGTGGTGGCCCGGTGTTCCGCCCAGCGCGGGTGGCCGTGGTCCCTGGCGTGATCAGTGGCGGCTCGGGTGGGTGCACCGGTGGTCACGGGTGTTCTCCAGATGCGGGACGGGCGGTGTGGTGGCGGTTGCCGGTGCTCGCCTGGCGTTGCGTCCGGCGCGGGTGGCAGTGGGCGGCCGAAGCGCCAGCGCTCACCCGGCGATCCGCCTCGCGAGCGCGGCCTTCGACACCTTCCCGACCTTCGTCAGCGGGAAGCTGTCCAGCACCTCCACCCGGTCGGGCAGCTTGTACGCCGCCACCCCGCGCGACCGCAGGAACGCCGTCACCTCGCGCAGCGTCGGCGCCTCCCCGCGCACCACCAGGAACGCGCACGTCCGCTCACCCATCACCTCGTCCGGCATCCCGACCACCGCCGCGTCGTGGACGGCCGGGTGGGCCAGCAGGTGGTTCTCCAGCTCCTCCGCGGGAATCTTCTCGCCACCGCGGTTGATCTGGTCCTTGACCCGCCCCTCCACGACCAGGTGCCCGGACGGCAGCACCCGCACCACGTCGCCGCTGCGGTAGAACCCGTCCGGCGTGAACGACCGCGCGTTGTGCTGCTCGGCCCGGTAGTAACCACGCAGCGTGTACGGCCCGCGCGTCAGCAGTTCGCCGCTCTCGCCGGGCGCCACCGGGTCGCCCTCCTCGTCGACCACCAGCACCTCGTCCGCCGGGCACAGCGGGCGGCCCTGCGTGGTGATCTTCAGCTCGTCCGGATCGTCCAGCCGGGTGAAGTTCAGCAGCCCCTCGGCCATCCCGAACACCTGCTGCAGATCGCAACCCAGCGTCGCGCGCACCCGGGAGGCCGGCTCCGCGTTGAATTTCGCGCCACCCACCTGGAGCAACTGCAGGCTCGACAGGTCCTCGTCCATGAACTCGGCCGCGTCCATCCACAGCAGCGCGACCGGCGGCACCACCGCGGACACCGTCACCCGTTCGCGTTCGATCAGCTCGAACGCCGTGTCCGCGCTGGGATCCGGCGCCAGCACCACCGTCCCACCGGCGGCCAAAGCGCCGAGCAGCCCCGGCGAAGCCAGCGCGAAGTTGTGCGCCGCGGGCAACGCCACCAGGTACCGCGTGTCGGCCGAAAATCCGGACACCGAAGCGCTCGCCCGCGCGTTGTACAGGTAATCCTGGTGCGTCCGCGGGATCAGCTTCGGCGTGCCCGTCGTCCCACCGGACAGCAGGAACAACGCCACGTCGGAAGGATCCGGCGCCGCCAACGAGACCGGCGCCGCGGACGGCAGCGACTGGAACTCCGCCGGCTCGCCGACCACGAACACCTGCCGCACCGACGGCACCGTCTTCTGCACGGTCCGCGCCAGCTCGCGGTAGTCGTACCCGGCGTCGTCGCTGTCCGCGACCACGTACGCGACGGCCTCGCTCAGCTCGCACAGCGGCACGATCTCGCTCTCGCGGTGCGCGGGCAGCGCCAGCACCGGCAGCACGCCGGCCCGCAGGATCGCGAAGAACAGAGCCACGAACTCGGGCACGTTCGGCAGCTGCACCACGACCCGCTCACCCGGCCGCAACCCCGCCGACACCAGGCCGGCCGCCAGACGCGACGCCCACGCGTCGAGTTCGGCGTAGGTCCACCGCGCACCGTCGGCCGCCACCAGCGCGACCCGGTCCCCGTGCGCGGCCGCGCCTTCGGTCAGCAGGACGTCGAGTGGCTGTCCGGTCCAGTAGCCTCCGGCGCGGTACTCCGCCGCCAGGTCCTCGGGCCAGGGCACACAGCCGTGCAACATCGTCAGCTCCCTCGATCGCGCGAACTTAGGTTAGGCTAGCCGACGTTACGAAGGGAAGGTGCTCGTGCGGCTCGGGGAAATGGTCATCGACGTCACGCCGCTACGGAGCGCATCCGCGTACCGGCTGGTCTTCGCCGCGCAGACACTCACCGTGCTGACCACGGCGCTCACGAACGTCGCGATCAACCTGCACGTCTACCAGGTGACCGGGTCGTCGGTCCAGGTCGGACTGGTCAGTCTCGTGTTCGGCATCGCGTTGCTGGGCGGGCTGCTCGCCGGCGGGGTGATGGCCGACCGGGTCGACCGCCGCCGCCTCATTCTCACCACGCGGGCGACCGTCGCGGTCGTGCTCGGCGGGCTGGCGGTCAACGCCGCGATCCCGCACCCGATGCTGTGGTTCGTCTACGTGGCCGCGATCCTCGCCGGCGCGATCAACGGCCTCGGCGGCTCGGCGCTGATGGCGGCGATCCCCGCGCTGGTCAGGCCGGAGCACCTGACCGCGGCCGGCGCGCTGATCACGGTGACCAGCCAGTTCGGCGCGATGGTCGGCCCGTCGATCGCCGGGGTGATCGCGGCTGGGCCCGGCGTCGCCGCGTGCTTCGCGATCGACGCGCTCGGCTACGTCGCCGCGGTCGCGCTGATGTGGCGGCTGCCCGAGCTGCGGGCGGGCCGGCCGGACGAGGACCACCAGCACCCGTTCCACGCGATCGCCGAGGGTTTCCGGTTCCTGCGGCACAACGCGATCGTGCGCGGACTGCTGCTGATCGACCTGTGGGCCATGCTCTTCGCGATGCCCTACGCGCTCTTCCCGCAGATGGGCACGGAGGTCTTCGGCGGCGGCCCGTCCGCGGTCGGCCTGCTCTACACCGCCCCGGCGGTGGGCGCGTTCCTCGGCGCGCTGGTCAGCGGCTGGACCGGACGGTTCCGGCACAGCGGCCGCGCGCTGATCGCGTCGGTGCTGTTGTGGGGACTGGCGATCACCGCGTTCGGCCTGTCCGGCGAGCTGTGGCTGGCGCTGCTGTTCCTGGCGCTCGCCGGGATCGGCGACACCACGTCGGAAATCCTGCGCCGCGCGCTGCTCCAGCACCACACGCCCGGCCACCTGCAGGGCCGGGTCAGCAGCCTGTGGCTCGCGCAGGCCACGACCGGCCCGGCCGTGGGCAACGCCGAAGCCGGGCTCGCCGCGCGGCTGCTCGGCCCGGCCGGCGGGATCGTGGCCGGCGGGATCGTGTGCGTGCTCGGCGTCTGCCTGGTCGCGGTGACCATGCCCGGACTGCGCCGGGCCAGCCTGCAAGGAGAACCATGCCACTCGCCGACGTCAACGGCATAAAGATCAACTACGACGACCTCGGCTCCGGCGATCCGGTGGTGCTCGTGATGGGCACCGCCGCCAACGGCCGGGTGTGGCACCTGCACCAGGTGCCCGCGCTCCTCGACGCCGGCTACCGGGCGATCACGTTCGACAACCGCGGGATTTCGCCCGCCGAACCGGGTTTCACCATCGACGACCTGGTCGCCGACACCGCCGGCCTGATCGAGCACCTCGACCTCGGCCCGTGCCGCCTGGTCGGCACGTCGATGGGCGCGCAGGTGGTCACCGAGCTGATGCTCGCGCGTCCGGAACTGGTCAGCCAGGCCGTGCTGATGGCGACGCGCGGCCGCCCGGACGCGATGCGGGCGGCGATGGGCGCGGCGGAGAAGGAGTTGCGGGACAGCGAGATCGCGCTGCCCGCGAAGTACGAGGCCGTGATGCGGGCAGTGCAGAATCTCTCACCCCGCACGCTGAACGACGACGCGGCGATCGCGGACTGGCTGGACATCTTCGAGATGTCGCCGACCCTGTGGACGCCCGGCCTGCGCGCGCAGCTCGACCTCGACATCACCGAGAGCCGCCTGGACGCCTACCGCGCGATCGACGTTCCCTGCCTGGTCATCGGGTTCGCCGACGATCTTCGCCTGCCCGCGTACCTCGCGCGTGAGGTCGCCGACGCGATCCCGTCCGCACGGTACGTGAAGATCGCCGACGCCGGGCACTACGGATATCTGGAGCGCCCGGACGCGGTCAACGACGCTCTCGTCACCTTTTTCGCCGCTGGACACTCTTAGTATCGCCTTACTAAGGTAAGCCTCAGTTGACCTGACGGCACTGGAGGCTTGGCGTGACTAACCCCTTCGACGACGACAACGGGCGCTTCTACGCGCTGGTCAACGACGAGGGCCAGTACTCGCTGTGGCCCACCTTCGCGGAGGTGCCCTCGGGCTGGCGGATCGTGTTCGGGGAGGACAGCCGCCAGGCGTGCCTGGACCACATCGAGGCCAACTGGACCGACATGCGGCCGCGCAGCCTGGTCGAGAGCGAGTCCTGAGGGTGGCGTCGAGCGTCGAGGACGTCCTCCCGCTCACCCCGTTGCAGCAGGGCATGATCTTCCACGCCCTGCTCGACGAGCGCGCGGACGTCTACACGGTGCAGACCGTGCTGCGGCTGACCGGTGCGGTGGACGCCGAGCGGCTCCGGGAGGCGGCCGAGCAGCTGGTGCGGCGGCACGCCAACCTGCGGGCCGGGTTCCGCACCCAGTCCTCGGGTCAGTTCGTGCAGGTCGTGCGGCGCGCGGTGCGGGTGCCGTGGCGCGTGGTGGACTGCCCGGACGACGGCGAGTTCCAGCGCCTGCTGGACGACGACCGCGCCGAGCCGTTCGATCTCGCCCGGCCGCCGTTGCTGCGGTTCACGTTGGTGCGCCGGGATTCCGGGCACGTGCTCGTGCTGTCGTCGCACCACCTCCTGTGGGACGGCTGGTCCGCGCCGATCCTGGTGCGTGAGCTGCTGTCGCTGTACGGCGGGGAAACACTGCCCCCGGTGCGGCCGTTCCGCGACTACCTGACCTGGCTGTCCGAACAGGACACTGCAGCCGCCGAGCGCGCGTGGGCCGAGGCGCTGGCCGATCTGGACGGCCCGACGCTCGTCGCCGACGGCCCGTCGAGCGGACTGCCGCGGCGGGCCGAGTTTTCGCTGCCCGGGCAGCCGCTGGCGCAGGCGGCGCGCGAGCACGGCGTGACGGTGAACGCGCTCGTGCAGTCCGCATGGGCGCTGGTGCTGGCCGGGCTGACCGGCCGGGACGACGTGGTGTTCGGCGCGACGGTGTCCGGGCGCAACCCGGAGGTGCCGGGCGTCGAGTCGATGGTCGGCATGCTGATCAACACCGTGCCGGTGCGCGTGCGCCTCGCGCCGGACGAGACGCCGGCCGGGCTGGCCGCGCGGGTGCAGGCCGAGCAGGCGCGGTTGCTGGAGCACCAGCACCTCGGGCTCGCCGACATCCAGCGCGCCGCCGGGCAGCCCGCGTTGTTCGACACGCTCGTGGTCTTCGAAAGCTATCCCGGCACCGACCTGGCCGGCTCGCCGCTGGCCGGCGTCGAGGTGCGGGACGCGACGCACTACCCGCTCGCGCTGCTGGTCGTGCCGGGCGAGGAGGTCGTGCTGCGCATCGACCACGACCCGGCGCGCTTCGACGACGCCGCGGTCACGCGCATCGCGGAGCGGGTGCAGGACGTGCTCGGCTGGTTCGTCGCCGCGCCTGGCACGCCGGTCGCGCAGGTCGAACCGCTGCCGGCCGACGAGTGGCGGCAGGTCGTGGTGGCCCCGCACGAAACCGCCGCCGACGTGCCGGAAACGACGCTGCCGGAGCTGTTCGCGGCGCAGGTGGCGCGCACGCCGGACGCCACCGCGGTGGTGTTCGAGGGAACCGCGCTGACCTACGCCGAGCTGGACGCGCGCGCGACGGACCTGGCCCGCCGGTTGGCGGGGGCCGGGGTGGGGCCGGAGCACATCGTCGGCGTGCGGATGGACCGTTCGCTGGACTTGATCGTTTCGCTGCTGGGTGTGCTCAAGGCCGGTGGGGCTTATCTACCGCTGGATCCGTCGTATCCGGCGGAGCGGCTGGGCATGATGGTCGAGGATGCCCGGCCCACGGTGGTTCTTCCTGCCGCGCTGGAAGGCGAGGGGGAGTTGCGGGCGGCGGGGCCGGACAACCCGGCTTACGTCATCTACACCTCGGGGTCGACCGGCCGTCCCAAGGGTGTGGTGGTCAGCCATCGGGCGATCGTGAACCGTCTGTTGTGGATGCAGCACGAGTACCGGCTCACGCCCGAGGATCGGGTGCTGCAGAAGACTCCGTCGTCGTTCGACGTGTCGGTGTGGGAGTTCTTCTGGCCGTTGATCACCGGCGCGACCCTGGTGTTCGCCCGGCCGGAGGGGCACAAGGACCCGCGATACCTGGCCGAACTGGTCGAGCGCGAGCGGATCACCACCGCGCACTTCGTGCCGTCGATGCTGGCCCAGTACGTCGAGACCGGGCGCGGGCCGGCGCGGATCATCTGCAGCGGTGAGGCGCTGCCGCCCGAACTGGCGCGGCAGGCGAGTGAATTCGCCCAGGTGCACAACCTGTACGGGCCGACCGAGGCGGCGGTCGACGTCACCTACTGGCCGGTCCGCGCGGACACCACGACCGTCCCCATCGGACGTCCGGTGTGGAACACGCAGACCTACGTGCTGGACCGGTTCCTGCGTCCGGTGGCGCCGGGCGTGCCGGGCGAGCTGTACCTCGGGGGAGTACAGCTCGCCCGGGGCTACCTGAACCGCGCCGGGCTGACCGCGTCCCGGTTCGTCGCCAACCCGTTCGGCGAGCCCGGTTCGCGGCTCTACCGCACCGGGGACGTCGTGCGCTGGACGGCCGAGGGCGTCCTGGAGTACCTGGGCCGCGCCGACGACCAGGTCAAGATCCGCGGCTTCCGGGTCGAGCTGGGCGAGGTGGAGGCGGCTCTGCTCGCGCTGGACGGGGTCACCGCCGCGGCGGCCGCCGTGCACGCCGGACGCCAGCAGCTCGTCGGGTACGTCGTCGGCGACGGGCTGGACCCGGCCGCGCTGCGGCGGAACCTCGCCGAGTCCCTGCCCGAACAGCTGGTGCCGTCCGCGATCGTCGTGCTCGACGAGCTGCCGCTCAGTCCGAGCGGCAAGCTGGACCGCCGCGCGCTGCCGGAACCGCAGATCACGCAGACCAGCGCCGAGGCCCGCGATCCGCGCGAGGAGATCCTGGCCGAGCTGTTCGCCGAGGTCCTCGGCGTGCCCGAGGTCGGCCGCGACGACGACTTCTTCGCCCTCGGCGGCCATTCGCTGCTCGCGACCCGCCTGGTCAGCCGCATCCGCCGCACGTTCGGCGCCGACCTGCGGATCCGCGCGATCTTCGACGCCCCGACGGTGGCGCGCCTGGCGCGGCACCTGGACGGCGGTGCCGCGCGCCCGCCGCTGACCTGCCGCGAGCACGACAGCCCCGTGCCGCTGTCCCCGGCGCAGCGCAGCCTGTGGTTCCTGCACGAGCTGGAGGGCCCGTCGCCGGTCTACAACATCCCGTTCGCCGCGCGCCTGACCGGTCCGCTCGATCTGGACGCGCTCGACCAGGCGCTCACCGACGTGGTGAACCGCCACGACGCGCTGCGCACCCTGCTCACCGCCGAGGGCCAGCGCGTGCTGCCGCCGTTCGAGCGGTTCCCGGTGCAGCGCCACGACGGCCCGGCCGAGGGGTTCGTGCAACGCGCGAGCCGGTACGCGTTCCGGCTCGGCGAGGAGCCACCGATCCGCGCCGAAATTCTCCGCACCGGTCCGGATGAGCACCCGTTCGTGCTGGTCGTGCACCACGTCGCGGGCGACGAATGGTCGGCCCGGCCATTGCTGCATGACTTGGGCGAGGCCTACGCCGCCCGCCGCGACGGACGCGCGCCGGAGTGGACGCCGCTGCCGGTCCAGTACGCCGACTACACGCAGTGGCTGCAGGACATCCCGGTCGACGATCAGCGCGAATTCTGGCTGAAGCGCCTGGAGGGCCTGCCCGAGGAACTGCCGCTGCCCACCGACCGGCCGCGCCCGCAGCACCCGACGCGCGAGGGCGGCCACGTCACCGTCGAGTTCCCCGCCGCGCTGACCGCGTCGCTGGCGAAGCTCGCCCGCAAGCTCGGCGTGACCGACCTGATGATCGCGCAGGCCGCGACCGCGGTGCTGCTGTCCCGCCTCGGCGCGGGCGAGGACATCCCGCTCGGCACGCCGGTCGCCGGCCGCACCGACGAAGCGCTGGACGACCTGGTCGGGTACTTCGTCAACACGGTCGTGCTGCGCACCGACCTGTCCGGCAACCCGACGTTCCGCGACCTCCTCGCACGCGTGCGCGAGGCGAACCTGGACGCCTACTCGAACCAGGACCTGCCGTTCGAGCGGGTCGTGGAGGCGGTCAACCCGCCGCGCTCGCCGGGACGGCACCCGCTGTTCCAGATCATGGTGTCGCACCGCGATCCGGCGACCGCGGGCCTGGAGCTGCCGGACGTCGTGGCCGAGCCGATGGACCCCGCGTTCACCGGCGCCAAGTTCGACCTCGCGTTCCACTTCGGGCCGGGGGACTGCTTGATCAGCTACTCCGGCGACCTGTTCGACGAATCCACAGTGGACGCGCTGGCGCGTCGGCTGGTGCGGCTGCTCACCGCGCTCGTCGCCAAGCCGGACCAGCCGGTCGGCCTGGCCGAGATCCTCGGCGACGACGAGCGGGCCCAGCTCGCGGCGTTCAACGACACCGCCGAGGACCGCCCGCACACCACGCTGACCGAGATGGTCGAGGAGCAGGCCGCCCGCACCCCGGACGCGATCGCGGTCGAGTTCCACGACCGCAGCCTGACCTACGCCGAGCTGAACGCGAAGGCCAACCACCTCGCCCGGCGGCTCGTCGCGGCCGGTGTCGGGCCGGAGCGGACCGTCGGGATGCACTGGGAGCGGTCGCTGGAACTGGTCGTCGGCCTGGTCGCGGTCGAGAAGGCCGGTGGCGCGTTCGTGCCGCTGGAGCCGTCGTGGCCGCAGCGGCGCATCGCCGAGGTGGCGGAGAGTTCCCGGTTCACCGCGATCCTCAGTGGACCCGAGCACGACGCGCCGGTGCGGGAGCTGGGCGTGCCGGTCGTGCACGTCGATCTGGCGGACGAGGACCCGGAGAACCTGGGCGTGCGGGTGCCGCCGGAGGGCCTGGCCTACGTCATCTACACGTCCGGCTCCACCGGTAAACCGAAGGGCGCGATGATCCGTCACCGCGCGATCACGCACCGCCTGTTGTGGCAGCGTGAGATGCTCGGCTTCGGGCCCGGTGACGCGGCGCTGTTCAAGGCGCCGATGGGCTTCGACATCTCGATCAACGAGGTGTTCCTGCCGCTGGTCACCGGCGGCAAGCTGGTGATCGCCGAACCCGGCGGCGAACGCGACATCGACTACCTGCTGGGCCTGATCGAACGGCACGCGGTCACCTTCACCTACCTGCCGTCGTCCATTCTGGACCTGCTGGTGGGCCTGGACGGCTTCGCCGAACGCGGCCGGTCGCTCAAGCACGTCTGGTGCGGCGGTGAGGTGCTGACACCGGAGCTGTTCGCCCGGTTCCGCGCGGTCAGCGACGCGATCATGTACCACGGGTACGGCCCGGCGGAGGCCACGATCGGCGTCAGCCACGTCGTCTACCGGGACGCGAGCGCGGTCCGCAAGGCCGTGTCCATCGGGCACCCCAACGGCAACACCCGGCTGTACGTGCTGGACCAGCACCTGCGGCAGGTGCCGGTCGGCGTGCCCGGCGAGCTGTACGCCGGGGGTGTCTACCTCGGCCGCGGCTACATCAACGATCCGAAGCGGACGGCCGACCACTTCGTCGCCGACCCGTTCGGCCCGCCCGGCTCCCGCTTGTACCGCACCGGCGACCTGGCCCGGTGGCAGCCCGACGGGACGCTGGAGTTCCTCGGCCGCGCCGACAACCAGGTCAAGATCCGCGGCATGCGGGTCGAGCTGGAGGAGATCGAGGCGGTCCTGGAGCAGCACGAAGGCGTCCGGCGGGCGGTCGTGCTGGTGCGCGACGAGCCCAAGCGGCTGGTCGGCTACTGCCTCGGCGCCGAAGTGGACGGTCTGGGCGACTGGCTGCGCACGCGACTGCCCGAGCACATGGTGCCGCGGCGGTTCGTGTTCCTCGACGAGTTCCCGCTGATGCCCTCGGGCAAGGTGAACCGCAAGGCGCTGCCCGACCCCGGGCCGGAGCCGACGGCCGGTGGCCGGGCCGCGGAGACCGAGGCCGAACGGATCCTCTGCCGCGTGATGGCCGAGGTGCTGCGGGTGCCCGAGGTCGGCGCCGAGGACAACTTCTTCGGCCTGGGCGGCGACAGCATCCTGTCCATCCAGTTCGTGAGCAAGGCGCGCGCGGCCGGGCTGCGCATCTCGCCGCGACAGGTGTTCGAGCACCAGACCGCGGCGGCGCTGGCCCGTGCGGTCGACACTGACGTGGTGGTCGCCGACGGGGACCGCGCGCAGGGCGTTGGTGAGGTCCCGCTGACGCCGATCATGCGGTGGTGGAGCGAGAACGGCGACCCGAAGATGGCTCAGGCCGCGCTGCTGCGGGTGCCGCCCGCGGACGGGCCGGAGATCTTCGCCGGGGTGCTGCAGGACGTGCTCGACCACCACGACCTGCTGCGTGCCCGGCTACGGGGCGACGTGCTCGACGTCCGCCCGCCGGGCGCGGTGACCGACGTGCTGGAGCACGTTCCGGGGAACACGCCGGCCGCGGAGAAGTACGCCGAGGCGGTCGAAGCGCTCGACCCGGAGGCGGGCGTGCTGGTGCGGGCGGTGTGGTTCGACCACGGCCCGGAAGAACCCGGCCGGCTGCTGCTCGTGCTGCACCACCTGGTCGTCGACGGCGTGTCGTGGCGCATCCTCGCCGGGGACCTGGCGCAGGCGTGGGAGGCCCGCGCGTCCGGTCATCCGGCCAAGCTCGACCCGGTGCCCACGTCGTTCCGCTGGTGGGCGCGGCACCTGCCGACCCCGAGCACTGAGCCGTGGAAGTCGTTGCCCCGCGCCGAAAAGAACGACGTGCGACCGGCTCCGACGGCGGGCCGCCGGGAGCTGACGCTCGGCTCCGAACTGGTCACCGAGGTGCCGGGCAAGTTCCGGACCGGGGTGCAGGACGTGCTGCTCAGCGCGCTCGCGCAGGCGTTCGGCGAGCCGCGGCTGGTCGCGCTGGAGGGCCACGGCCGCGAGGAGCACCTGGTGCCCGGCGCGGACCTGTCCCGTACGGTCGGCTGGTTCACCAGCGTCTACCCGGTGGAACTGCCCGCCGCCGCGAGCCCACCGCAGATCCAGGAGCGGCTGCGCGCGGTGCCCGACAACGGCATCGGGTTCGGCATCCTCCGCTGGCTGCACGGCGAGCTGACCGGTGTTCCCGACCCGGAGATCGGCTTCAACTACCTCGGCCGGTTCGACGTCTCCGAGGGTTACTGGGTCCCGGCCGCGGAGCAGCTGCCGCAGCCGGAGATCCAGCACCGTCCACTGGAGATCAACGTCGTCACCGAGGACGGACCGGACGGTCCGGTGCTGACGGCGACCTGGTCGTGGACCAGCCGGTTCGCCGATTCCGAAGTGGACCTTCTGATCGGGAAGTGGCAGGACGCCCTACGTGACCTCGCGGCCGCGGAGGAGGTGGCGGAAGTCCTGCCGCTGTCCCCGCTGCAGCAGGGCATGCTCTTCCACGCGCTGTACGACGAGAGCGCCGACGACGTCTACACCGTCCAGTTCGTGCTCGGCCTCACCGGTGAGATCGACGCGGCGCGGCTGCGCCGGGCCGCGCAGGACCTGCTGGTCCGGCACCCCAACCTGCGTGCCGCGTTCGTGCACGACGACGAGCCGAAACAAATCATCCGGCGTGCGGCCGAGCTGCCCTGGGCGGAGCTGACACTCAGCCACGGGGAGTTCGACGCGTTCCTGGCCAGGGACCGGGCGGAGCGGTTCGCGCTCGACGAGCCCCCGCTGCTGCGGATGACCCTGGTGAAGCTGGGCGAGCGGGACCACCGGCTGGTGCTGTCCAACCACCACATCCTGCTCGACGGCTGGTCGCTGCCGCTGCTGGTGCGCGACCTGCTCGCGCTCTACGCCGGCACCGAGCCGCCGTCGCCCCGGCCGTACCGCGACTACCTGGCCTGGCTCGCCGGGCGGGACCGGGACGCCTCCGCGGAGGCGTGGCTGGCGACGCTGGACGACGTCGAGGAACCGACGCTGCTGGTCCCGGCCGCCTCCCGGGTGCCGATGCACCCGGGCAAGCTGCGCCTCGAACTGCCACCGGAGACCACCGAACGGCTCTACGCGGTCGCCCGGAAGCACGGCCTGACCGTCAACACCGTCGTCCAGGGGCTGTGGGGGCTGGTGCTGAGCAGGCTGACCAACCGGGACGACGTCCTGTTCGGCACCACCGTCTCCGGACGTCCCGCCGATCTGTCCGGTGTGGACGGTATGGTCGGTCTGTTCATCAACACCGTCCCGGTGCGGGTCCGCCTGCGTGGCGCGCTGCTGGACGTCCTGCGCGCGGTGCAGGACGAGCAGGCGCGGCTGATGGACCACCAGTACCTCGGCCTCACCGACATCCAGCGCGCCGCCGGGCACGGCGACCTGTTCGACACGCTGGTCGTGTTCGAGAGCTACCCGATCGACTCCGACGCGGTGAGCGAGAGCGAGCGGGCCGCCGGGATCACGATCGACCGGGTCGAGGTCGAGGACTCCACGCACTACCCGCTGACGCTGGCGGTCGCCGCCGAGGAGCGGTTGTCGGTCGTCTTCGAGTACCGGCCGGACACGTTCGACGAGGCGTGGGCGGAGTCGCTGAGCGGCTGGTTCCGCCGGGCCGTGGAAGCCTTCGCGGCCGACCCCGCCCAGACGGCGACGAGCATCGACCTGCTCGGCGACGAGACCCTGGCCGAACTGCGTCGCATCGGCACCGGCAAGGTCCTGGACGCCCCGGCGACGACGTTGCCCGAGGTCCTGCGCGACCAGGCCCGGGCCACGCCGGACGCCGTGGCGATCGTGGCGGGGGAGACCCGGCTGACCTTCGCCGAGTTCAACGCGCGGGCCAACCAGGTGGCCCGCGTGCTGATCGAGCAGGGGGTGGGGCCGGAGGATGTGGTGGCGCTGCGCATGCCGGCCGGGCCGGACATGCTGATCGCCCTGCTCGCGGTGTTCAAGGCGGGCGGCGCGTACCTGCCGCTCGACCCGGACTGGCCCGCCGAGCGCATCGAGTTCATGCTCGCCGACGCCGCCCCGAAGCTGGTCCTGACCGAGCTGCCACCCGCGACCGGTTCCACCGACGACCTGCCGCCGCGCGCGAAGCCGCAGCACCCGGCGTACGTGATCTACACGTCCGGCTCCACCGGCACGCCCAAGGCCGTCGTGGTGCCGCACAGCTCGATCGCGAACCTGCTGGTCAGCCACCGCACCGACCTGTTCGACCCGGCACGCGAGCGGGCCGGCCGCCCGCTGCGCGTCGCGCACGCCTGGCCGATGGCGTTCGACGCGTCCTGGCAGCCCATGCTGTGGATGTTCGCCGGGCACGAGCTGCACCTGGTGCCGCCGGACACCCGCCGCGACGCCGACCTGCTGCGGGCGTTCCTGCGGGACCACGAGATCGAGTTCGTCGAGCTGTCCCCGTCGCTGCTCGCGCAGGTCGCGACCGAACCAGGCTGGCGGGGCGCGCTCAAGGTGCTCGGCGTCGGCGGGGAGGCGGTGCCCGCGCAGCTGTGGCGATCGCTGCGGGACGAGCCGGACCTGGCCGTGTGGAACCTCTACGGCCCGACCGAGTGCACAGTGGACTCCGCGGCGTGCGACTTCGACCGCACCGAGAACCCGTGCATCGGCTCACCGGTCGGCAACGCGCGTGCCTACGTCCTCGACCGGCACCTGCGGCCCTGCCCGCCGGGCGTGGAGGGTGAGCTGTACCTCTCCGGCGCCGGTCTCGCCCGCGGCTACCTGCGGCGGCCGGGCACGACGGCGGAGCGGTTCGTCGCCGACCCGTTCGGCGAGCCCGGCACCCGGATGTACCGCACCGGCGACGTGGCGCGTTGGAACGCCGAGGGCCTGATCGAGCTGCTCGGCCGCGTCGACGACCAGGTCAAGATCCGTGGCTTCCGCATCGAGCCCGGGGAGATCGAGGCCGTGCTGCTGCGGGACGAGCGGGTGGAACGCGCGGTCGTGGTGCCACGCGAGGACACGCCCGGAGTGAAGCGGCTGGTCGCCTACGTGGTCGCGAGCAGCACGGACGGTCTGCGGGAACAGGTCGCGGCGGCCCTGCCGGAGTACATGGTCCCGGCGGCGATCGTCGCGGTCGAGAACTTCCCGTTGACGCGCAACGACAAGCTCGACGTCAAGGCGCTGCCCGCGCCGGACTACACGAGCACCACGTCCCGGCCGCCCGCGACGGACCTGGAGAAGCGCATCGCCGGTCTGTTCGCCGAGGTCCTGGGCCTGCCCGAGGTCGGCGCGGACGACAGCTTCTTCGCCCTCGGCGGGGACAGCATCGTGTCGATGCGGCTGGTCAGCAAGGCCCGTGGCGCCGGACTGGCGTTCACCCCGCGGGACGTGTTCGAGCAACGGACGGTGGCAGCCCTGGCGCGGGTTGCCGGGGACGCCGTGCACCGCGCGGACTCCGACGCCGGCATCGGCGAGGTGCCGCTGACCCCGATGCTGCACTGGCTCACCCGCAACCAGCCGTACGGCCAGCTCAGCCAGGCCCGGATGCTCTGCACCCCGGCCGGGCTCGGCCTGGACCGGCTGCGCGAGCTGGTGCAGGCCCTGCTGGACCGGCACGACGTGCTACGCGCGACCTTCGACGGCACGTTCGTCGTCCGCCCACGCGGGGCGGTGGACGCCAGCGCTTGCGTCACCCGGATCGACGCCCGCGACCTGCCGTACGAGGAGATCGCCGACCGTCTGCCGGACCTGATGCGGGAGATCCGGCTCGATCCGCCGTCCGGCGACCTGGTGCGGTTCGTCTGGTTCGACACCGGCCCGGACCGCCCCGGCAGGCTGCTCGTCGTGCTGCACCACCTCGTCGTGGACGGCGCGTCGTGGGGCGTGCTGGTGCCCGAGCTGGCGGAGCTGTGGGTGGGCCACGAGCTGCCGCCGGTCGGCACGTCGTACCGCGAATGGGCGCGGGCCCTGCCCGAGGTCGCGCGAGCGAAGGCGAGCGAGATGCCGCTGTGGCGGGACATCCTGTCCGGACCGGACCCGGTGCTCGGCACCCGCCGCCTCGACCCGGCCGTGGACACCCGCGCGTCCATGCGAGCCACGCGGACGTTCCTCGACCCCGAGGTGACCGGCAAGCTGCTCACCGAGGTGCCCGAGCGGCACGGCGTCACGATCAACGACGTCCTGCTGGCCGGGCTCGCGCACGCGGTGTCCCGCTGGCGCGGCACTGGCGACACGTCGCTGCTGCTCGCGATGGAAGGCCACGGCCGGGAGGAGCAGATCGTGCCCGGCGCGGACCTGTCCGGCACGGTCGGCTGGTTCACCAGCGTCTTCCCGGTGCGGGTGGACCCCGGCGACCTCACCGGCGGTGTCCACAACGGACTGGTGCGGGTGCACGAGCAGCTCGCCCTGCCGGACAAGGGTATCGGCCACGGCCTGCTCCGCTACCTCAACCCGGACACCGCCGCGGAGCTGGAGGCGCTGCCCGAGCCGCAGCTGGAGTTCAACTACCTCGGCCGGCTCACCGTGGGCGAGCGCGACGGCGAGCCGTGGTCCGGCGCGCCCGAGGCGGGCGCGATGGGCGGTGGCGTGGACGACGACATGCCCGCGCCGTACTGCCTGGTGCTCAACGTGCTGGTCCGCGGCTCGACGCTGGAGGCCGACTGGCAGTGGCCGTCCGCGTTGTTCACCGAAGACCGCATCCAGCAGCTGTCCCGCGAGTGGTTCGCCGCGCTGACCCTGATCGCGCAAGGAGGCCCCCGGTGAGTGACCTCGCCGCCCGCAAACGTGAGCTGCTGCGCCGACGGCTGGCCCAGGCCGGCCTGGCCGGCACGACGTCGATCCCGAAGCGGGACTCCGACGACGACCTGCCGCTGTCCTACGCGCAGTCGCGGATGTGGTTCCTGCAGCAGCTCGACCCGGCCAGCCCGGCGTACAACGTGTGCCTGGCGATCACCCTGCGCGGCGCGCTGGACAAGGCCGCGCTGCACCGGTCGTTCCAGCGGCTGGTCGAGCGGCACGAAATCCTGCGCACCCGGTACGTCGCCGGGCCGGACGGCGAGCCGCGGCAGATCGTCGACCCGTACGTCGTGGTGACGATGCCGGAGTCGGACCTGCGTGGCCTGTCCGAAGCGGACCGGGACCGGACCGTCGAGCGGGTCGCGCGGGAGGAGTCGGCGCACGCGTTCGACCTCGCAACGGAGCACTCGCTGCGGCTGCGCCTGCTGCGCCGCGGCGACGACGACCACGTGCTGGTGCTGACCGTGCACCACATCGCGTGGGACGGCTACACGTTCAACACGCTCTCCCGCGACCTGTCCGCGCTGTACCGCGAGGACACCACGGGGCAACCGTCGGGTTTGGACCCGCTGCCGGTGCAGTACGCGGACTTCGCGGTGTGGCAGCGGAAGACGCTGACCGACGAGAAGCTGGCCGGAGATCTGGACTACTGGCGCCGCGAGCTGGCCCCGGCGCCGGAGAACCTGCCGCTGCCCACCGACCTGCCCCGCCCGCCCGCGCGGTCCGACCGCGGGGACCGGCGGTTCCACACCTTCGACCGGGCGGTGACCGACCGGATCGGCGAGTTCGCGCAGGCCCGCGGGGTCACCCCGTTCATGGTGGTGTTCGCCGGGTACGCGGCGCTGCTGTCCCGCTGGACCGGCGCGACGGACGTGCCGATCGGGTCGGCGTCGATGAACCGCGACGCCGGTGAGGTCGAGCGGCTGATCGGCAACTTCGGCAACACGCTCGTGCTGCGGGCCGACCTGTCCGGCGACCCGTCGTTCGCGGAGCTGGTGGACCGGGTGCGGCGGGTGTGCACCGACGGGTACGCGCACCAGGACCTGCCGTTCGACCTGCTCGTCGAGCGCCTGCGGCCGCCGCGCGTGCCGGGCCGGTCGGTGCTGTTCGACGTGATGCTGTTGTTCCTGACCCAGGGGTTGCAGGGCTTCGACCTGCCCGGCGTCGAGGCGAGCTGGGAGACGGTGCACAACGACACCACGCAGTTCGACCTGGCGCTGGAGGCGTTCCTGGTCGACGGCGAAATGCGGGTCGAGGCCACGTATTCGACGGAGCTGTTCGCTGCCGTCACGGTGGACCGCTTCCTGGCGCACCTGGAATCGCTGCTCGACGCGGCGGTGGGGGAGCCGGAGCGGCCCGTGTCGCGCCTGGAGTTCTTCCCGGACACCGTCCTGATCGGCGACGCGCGTGAGGTACCGGCGACGACGCTGCCGGAGCTGTTCGCGGCGCAGGTGGCGCGAACCCCGGACGCGACGGCGGTGGTGTTCGAGGGCGCGTCGTTGACCTACGCCGAGCTGGACGCCCGCACCACCGCGCTGGCTCAGCGGTTGGCGGGTGCTGGTGTGGGGCCGGAGCACATCGTGGCGGTCCGGCAGGACCGCTCACTCGATCTGATCGTTTCGCTGCTGGGAGTCCTCAAGGCGGGTGGGGCTTATCTGCCGCTGGATCCGTCGTATCCGGCGGAGCGGTTGAGCATGATGATCGAGGACGCTCAGCCCACCGTGGTTCTTCCCGCCTCACTGGAAGTTGACGGGGAGTTGCGGGCGGCGGGCCCGGATACTCCGGCGTACGTCATCTACACCTCGGGCTCCACGGGCCGTCCGAAGGGCGTCGTGGTCAGCCATCGGGCGATCGTGAACCGTCTACTGTGGATGCAGGCCGAGTACGGGCTGACGCCCGAAGATCGGGTGCTGCAGAAGACGCCGTCGTCGTTCGACGTGTCGGTGTGGGAGTTCTTCTGGCCGCTCATCACCGGGGCGACCCTGGTGTTCGCCAAGCCCGGCGGGCACAAGGACCCCCGTTACCTCAGCGAGCTGATCGCCCGGGAGCGGGTCACCACCGTCCACTTCGTCCCGTCGATGCTGCGGGCGTTCGTCGAGTCCGGCGCCCGGCCGAGCAGCCTGCGCCGCGTGATCTGCAGCGGCGAGGCCCTGCCGTCCGACCTCGCGCGCGAACTGCCGCACGTCCACAACCTGTACGGGCCCACCGAAGCCGCCGTCGACGTCAGCCACTGGCCGGTGGCCGAGGGCGCCGGCACCGGAACCGTGCCGATCGGGCGGCCGGTGTGGAACACGCAGCTCCACGTGCTGGACCGGCACCTGCGGCCGGTCGCGCCCGGCGCCGTCGGCGAGCTGTACCTGGGCGGCGTCCAACTGGCGCGTGGCTACCTGAACCGGCCCGGGCTCACCGCGTCGCGGTTCGTCGCCGGACCGGACGGACAGCGGCTGTACCGGACCGGGGACCTGGTCCGCCGCACCGGGGACGCCCTGGAGTTCCTCGGCCGCGCCGACGACCAGGTCAAGATCCGCGGGTTCCGCGTCGAGCTGGGCGAGATCGAGGCCGCGCTGACCGCGCTGCCCGAGGTGGTCAACGCCGGGGTGGTCGCGCGTCCGGACCGGCAGCAGCTCATCGGATACGTCGTCGCCAAGCCCGGTGCCGACGCGGCGGCCATCCGGCGGAAGCTCGGCGCCACCCTGCCTGAGCACCTGGTGCCGTCGGTGATCACGTTCCTCGACGAGCTGCCGCTGAGCCCCGCCGGCAAGCTCGACCGCAAGGCGCTGCCCGAGCCCGAGGCCGCCACCGTCGCCGAGGAGCCGGAGACCGAGCGCGAGCGCGCCTTGGCCGCGTTGTTCGCCGATCTGCTCGGCGTCGAGCGCGTCGGCCGGGACGACGACTTCTTCGCCCTCGGCGGGCATTCCCTGCTGGCGACCAAGCTCGTCAGCCGCGTCCGCGCGGACCTCGGCATCGACGTCGCGATCGGTTCCGTCTTCGACGCGCCCACCGTCGCCCGCCTCGCCACGGCGCTCGACGGCGGCACGCAGAAGCGGCCCGCGCTCACGCCGATGCCGCGCCCGCGCCGGACGCCGTTGTCGTCGGCGCAGCAGCGGTTGTGGTTCCTGTACCGGCTGGAAGGCCCGAGCGCCACCTACAACGTGCCGTTCGCGGTGCGCCTGGACGGACCGCTCGACGTGGACGCGCTGCGGCCCGCGCTCGCCGACGTCGTGAGCCGCCACGAGGTGCTACGCACGATCTACCCGGAGTTCGAGGGCAAGCCCTACCAGCAGGTGCTCGACACGATCCCGCCGCTGATCCTCGATGGCGGCTCACCGCGCGAGGCCGCGCAGCGGGCGTTCGAGCTGGACCGCGAGCCGCCGTTCGAGGCGCGGTTGTTCCGCGACGGCGACTCGCACGTGCTGTCCCTGCTGACGCACCACATCGCGAGCGACGGCTGGTCCACCGAACGGCTGCTGGCCGACCTGACCACCGCCTACACCGCCCGGCTGCGGGGCCGCGGCCCCGGCTGGGCGCCGCTGCCCGTGCAGTACGCCGACTACGCGCTCTGGCAGCGCGACCTGCTGGGCAACGACGCCGACCCGAACAGCCTGGCGTCCACCCAGCTCGCCTACTGGACGCGGCAGCTCGCCGACCTGCCGGACGAGATCAGCCTGCCGGCCGACCGGCCGCGCCCGGCGGACCTGTCGTTCGCCGGGGACGCGGTGCGGTTCCAGCTGCCGCCGGAGACCCACCGGGCACTGGCGGAGCTGGCGCGGCAGACCGGGGCCACGACGTTCATGGTCGTGCAGGCCGCCGTCGCCGCGCTGCTCGGCCGGATGGGCGCGGGGGAGGACGGGTTGGGGGGCGCGCCCGTCGCCGGCCGCACCGACGACGCCCTGGACGGCCTGGTCGGCTTCTTCGTCAACAACCTCGTGCTGCGCACGGACCTGAGCGGCGACCCGACGTTCCGGCAGCTCGTCGACCGGGTCCGGCGCGCCGACCTGGACGCGTTCGCCCACCAGGACCTGCCGTTCGAACGGCTCGTCGAGGCGCTCAACCCGGCCCGGTCGATGGGGCGGCACCCGCTGTTCCAGGTCATGCTGGCCTACCAGCGGGCGCCCTGCGGGCCCGTGCCGTTCGGGCACGCCTCGCTGCGTGCGGAGCACGTCGACTTCTACGCGGCGCGGCTGGACCTGTCGTTCCACCTGTTCGAGCAGGACGCGGGCATCGACGGATGGCTGGTCTACAGCGCGGACCTGTTCGACCGGTCCACGGTGGACGACCTGGTGGCCCGGTTCACGCGCCTGGTCGGCGATCTGGTGGCGGACCCGGACCGGCGGCTGTCCACGACCTCGGTGCTGACCGCCGCGGACGTGCTTCCCGCCGGGGAAGTGCGGGAAGTGGCGGCGACGACCCTGCCGGAGCTGTTTGCCGAGCAGGTGGCGCGCACGCCGGACGCAACGGCGGTGGTGTTCGAGGGCGCGTCGTTGACCTACGCCGAACTGGACGCCCGCGCCACGCTCCTGGCGGAACAGCTGGCCGGAGCGGGGGTGGGGCCGGAGCACATCGTGGCGGTCCGGCAGGACCGTTCGCTGGACCTGATCGTTTCGCTGTTGGGTGTGTTGAAGGCGGGTGGGGCTTATCTGCCGCTGGATCCCTCGTATCCAGCCGAGCGGTTGAGCATGATGATCGAGGATGCGCAGCCCACCGTGGTTCTTCCCGCCTCGCTGGGCGAACCCGGTGAAACACGGGCGGCGGGCCCGGACAACCCGGCCTACGTCATCTACACCTCGGGCTCCACCGGACGCCCCAAGGGGGTCGTGGTCAGCCACCGCGCGATCGTCAACCGTCTACTGTGGATGCAGAACGAGTACGGTCTCACGCCCGAGGATCGGGTGCTGCAGAAGACCCCGTCGAGCTTCGACGTGTCGGTGTGGGAGTTCTTCTGGCCGCTCATCACCGGTGCCACGCTGGTGTTCGCCCGGCCCGAGGGGCACAAGGACCCGGAGTACCTGGCCGACCTGATCGCCCGCGAGCGGATCACCACCGCGCACTTCGTCCCGTCGATGCTACGGGCGTTCGTCTCCTCGGGCGGTGACCTGTCGGTGCTGACGCGGGTGATCTGCAGCGGCGAGGCCCTGCCGTCCGACCTGGCGCGACCGAACGTGCACAACCTCTACGGCCCCACCGAAGCCGCGGTCGACGTCACCTCCTGGCCGTGCACCGAAGGCGCCGGCCAGGGCACGGTCCCGATCGGACGGCCGGTGTGGAACACGCAGGTCCACGTCCTGGACCGGTACCTGCGACCGGTACCGCCGGGCGTCACCGGCGAGCTGTACCTGGGCGGCGTCCAGCTGGCCCGCGGCTACCTGAACCGGCCCGGGCTCACCGCCGCCCGGTTCGTCGCCGCGCCGGACGGGGAGCGGCTGTACCGCACCGGCGACCTGGTCAAGCACCGCGACGGGGTGCTGGAGTTCCTCGGCCGCGCCGACGACCAGGTCAAGCTGCGTGGCTTCCGGATCGAGCTGGGTGAGGTCGAGGTCGCGCTCACCCGCGCCGGTGCCCGCAGCGCGGTCGCCGTGGTGCGCGACGACCGCCTGATCGCCTACGTCCTCGGCGAAGCGGACGCGAACAGCCTCGCCCGCGAGCTGCCGGACCACATGATCCCGTCCGCGATCGTCCAGCTGGACGAGTTCCCGCTGACCCCCAGCGGCAAGCTCGACCGCAAGGCCCTGCCCGCACCCGACTTCGCCGCGCTGGCGGGCACAGCCGAGCCCGCGACCGAGCGGGAGGCGCTGCTGTGCCGGCTGTTCGCCGAGGTCCTGGGCCTGGCCGAGGTCGGCGCGCAGGACAGCTTCTTCGCCCTCGGCGGGGACAGCATCGTGTCCGTCCAGCTGGTCAGCCGCGCCCGCAAGGCCGGGCTGACGATCACGCCGCGGCAGGTGTTCGAGCACCACACCCCGGCCGGGCTCGCCGCGGTCGCCGAAGCCGCCGTGGTGGAGACCGACGACGGCACCGGCCGGATCGAGCCGACCCCGATCATGCGCTGGAGCGAACGCGGTCTCGCCCAGGCGATGCTCCTGGTCGCGCCGGACGGCCTCACCCGCGACGACCTGGTGCGGGTGGTGCGGGCGATCCTGTTCCGGCACGACGTGCTGCGCGCCCGCTGGGACGGCGCCCTGATCGTCCCGGCCGAGTCCTTCGACGCGGGCGAGATCGTCCGGGACGCCACCGGGAACCTCGACGAGGAACTGCGCGCCGCCCGCGAGCGGCTCACCGACGAGCGGTTGCTGCAGGTCGTCCGCTTCCCGGACCGGGTGCTGATCGTCGCCGACCACCTCGTCGTGGACGGGGTCTCGTGGCGGATCATCATGGACGACCTCGCCGAAGCCTGGCGCGGCACCACGTTCACCCGCACCGGCACGTCGTTCCGGCGCTGGAGCGAACTGCTCGCCGCGCAGGACCGCGGCGCGGAAACCGGGCTGTGGCGGGACATCCTGGACGGCGCCGACCCGGTGTTCGAACCCGGCGGCGAACGGCACGAGACCGAGTTCAGCGTGCCGCTGCCCGACGGAGCCGAGCAAGCCGGCGTGCCGGAGCTGCTGATCAGCGCCTTCGCCGAGGCGCTGGAAACCTGGCGCGGGCGGGGGGACGCGATGATCGCGGTCGAAGGACACGGGCGCGAGGAACAGCTCGGGGCCGACCTGTCGGCCACGGTCGGCTGGTTCACCACGATCTTCCCGCTCCGGCTGCGCCCGGGCACCCGGTTGCGCGACATCCGCGACCAGCTGGACAGCCTGCCCGACCACGGCCTCGGCTACGGGCTGCTCCGCCCGCTCGGCCTGCCGGAGCCGACGATCGTCGTCAACTACCTCGGCCGCCTGCGGTCCGGGACCGGCGAGCCGTGGACGGTCGCGCCCGAGGCCCCGATGCTGCGGGTGCCGCCGCGCGTCCCGCAGTGGGCGATGGAGGTCAACGCGGTCAGCGTCGACGGGCAGCTGCGCGTCGCGATCACCGGGCCCGCGGTGCCCGAGCTGACCGAGCTGTTCCGCAAGGCGCTGAGCAGCGCGCCGACCGCGCTGGACACCGCACTGGTGGACGTTTCCGAAGAAGACATCGACGAGTTCGAAGAGGAGCTGGGCACGTGGTGAGTCAGCAGCCGACGGTGGGAGAGCTCCTGCGCGAGGTCACCGACCTGCTGGGGCCCGAGGCGGCGGAACTGTCCGAGAACGACAGCCTCATCGAATGGGGCCTCGACTCGATCCAGCTCATGCAGGTCGCGAACAAGTGGCGCAAGCAGGGCATCAAGGTCGGCTTCGCCAAGCTGGCCAAGAACCCGACCCTGGCCGGGTGGCGCGACATCCTCGCCACCGCGGCCGGGGTCGCGCCCGAGCCGGAGGTGACCGTCGAGGTCGACGAGACCGAGCCGTTCCCGCTCGCGCTGATGCAGCACGCGTACTGGATCGGCCGGGACGAGGAGACCACGCTCGGCTCGGTCGCCGCGCACCTCTACGTCGAGTTCGACGGCCCGGACCTGGACCCGCAGCGCCTGGACGTCGCCGTGCGCAAGCTCGTCGCCCGGCACGGCATGCTGCGCGCGGCCTTCGGTGACGACGGCCGCCAGCGGATCCTGCCGGAGCGCGCCCAGCCGTCGCTGCTCGTGCACGACCTGCGCGACCTCGACGAAGACGCCGAGTCGCGGCGCCTGGCGGAGCTGCGGGACGCCTCCTCGCACGCGCGGCTGGACGTCGCGAACGGCGAGGTGTTCAAGATCCAGCTCAGCCGCCGGTCCGGCGACCGCGCACGGCTGCACGTGGACGTGGACATGCTCGCCGCCGACGCGCTGAGCTACCGCGTCCTGCTCTCGGACCTGGCGCGGTTCTACGACGAGCCGGACACGGAGCTGGCGCCGATCGGCTACAGCTACCCGCGCTACCTGGCCGAACGCGAGGTGACCCGTCAGGCCGAGCAGGAGAAGGCCGGGCAGTGGTGGCAGCAGCGGGTTCCGGAGCTGCCCGGCGCGCCCGACCTGCCGCTGGTGCCGGAAACCGAGCGCGCCGACGCCACCCGCGTCACCCGGCGGCACCACTGGCTCGCGCCCGAGGACCGCAAGCGCCTCGGCGCCCGCGCGCACGAGCACGGCCTGACCCCGGCGATGGTGGTCGCGGCCGCGTTCGCCGAAACCCTGTCGTCGTGGAGCGCGCAGCCGCGGTTCCTGATGAACCTGCCGATGTTCGACCGGCAGAGCACCCACCCGGACGTCGACAAGCTGGTCGGCGACTTCACCAGCTCGGTGTTGCTGGAAGTCGACTTCTCGACCGAGGCGTCGTTCGTGGAGCACGCGAAGGCGTTGCAGGACCGGATGCACGCCGATGCCGAGCACGCCGCCTACTCGGGTGTGGAGGTGCTGCGGGACCTGTCCCGGCACCACGGTGAGCAGGTGCTCGCGCCGGTGGTGTTCACCAGCGCGCTCAACCTGGGCGAGCTGTTCGACGCGCGGGTGCGGCGGTGCTTCGGCGAGGCCGTGTGGATCATCTCGCAGGGCCCCCAGGTGCTGCTGGATGCCCAGGTCACCGAGGTCAACGAGGGCCTGCTGATCAACTGGGACGTGCGGGAGCACGCGTTCCCGGCCGGGATGATCGACGCGATGTTCGCCGCGTTCCAGGACCTCATCACGCGGCTCGGCCAGCGGGACGACGCGTGGGAGCAGCCGGTCGGCGGCGCGCTGCCGCGGGAGCAGGCCGAGGTGCGGGCGCGGGTCAACGCGACGGACGGGCCGCGCACCGGGCGGCTGCTGCAGGACGGGTTCTTCGAGCTGGCCCTGACGCAGCCGGACGCGCCCGCGCTGCTGTGGGGTGCCGATGGGGTGCTCAGCTACGGCGCGCTGCGTGACCGGGCGCTGCGGATCGCGAAGTCGTTGCGGGACAAGGGTGTCGTCGCGGGTGACCTGGTCGGGGTGAGCCTGCCGAAGGGACCGGACCAGATCGCCGCGGTGCTCGGCGTGCTGGCCGCGGGTGCCGGGTACGTGCCGATCGGTGTCGACCAGCCGGCGGCGCGGGCGGAGCGGATCCGGCGGATCGCCGGGTTCTCGCACGTGCTGGCGTCCGCCGAGGAGGCGGCCGAGCCGCTCGCCGAGCCGGTGCGGGTGGACGCGGAGCAGATCGCGTACGTGCTGTTCACCTCCGGTTCGACGGGGGAGCCGAAGGGCGTCGAGGTGCCGCACCGGGCGGCGATGAACACCATCGACGACCTCAACGAGCGGTTCTCGGTGGGCTCGGACGACCGGTGCCTGGCGGTGTCCGCATTGGACTTCGACCTGTCCGTGTACGACGTGTTCGGCCTGCTGTCCGCGGGCGGCGCGGTGGTGCTGGTCGAGGAGGGTGACCGCAAGGAGGCGCGGCAGTGGGTCGAGCTGGCCGCCTCCCGCCGGGTCACGCTGGTCAACTGCGTGCCGGCGCTGCTGGACATGCTGCTGTCCGCCGCGCGGCCGGGCGAGCTGAGCGGGCTGCGGACGGTGTTGCTGGGCGGTGACTGGGTGGGCACGGACCTCCCCGGCCGGGTGGCGGAGCAGGCGCCGCGGTGCCGGTTCGCCGGACTGGGTGGCACCACGGAGACGGCGATTCACTCGACGGTGTGCGAGGTGCACGGGGTGCCGTCGACGTGGCGTTCGGTGCCGTACGGGACGCCGTTGCGGAATGTGGTGTGCCGCGTGGTGGACGCGCGCGGGCGGGACTGCCCGGACTGGGTCGCGGGGGAGCTGTGGATCGGCGGCGACGGAGTCGCGCACGGATACCGGGCCGATCCGGAGCGGACCGCGGACCGGTTCGTGTCGTACGAGGGCCGCCGCTGGTACCGGACGGGTGACCTGGCACGGTACTGGCCGGACGGGACGCTGGAGTTCCTGGGGCGCCGGGACTTCCAGGTCAAGGTGCGGGGCGTGCGGATCGAGCTGGGCGAGGTCGAGGCCGCGCTGGCCGAGTTCCCCGGGGTGCACCGGGGCGTGGCGGGGGTGGCCCGGAACCAGCTGGTGGCGGCTGTCGGGGGTCCCGTGGACGGGGAGGTGGTGCCTGGGCTC
>NZ_PQHW01000096.1 GCF_003385215.1 Amycolatopsis thermalba
CCGCTGTGCACCTGGTGCCCCGCCGCGGCGCGCCCCCTCACCCCCTACCGGCCGGTAGGGTGGTCGCATGGGTGTCGCCGCTGAGGAACGTCGTCTGCTGAGCCTCCTGCTGGACGAGACCGGGCCCGACGCGCCCACCCTGTGCCAGGGGTGGCTGACCCGCGACCTCGCCGCGCACCTCGTCGTGCGGGAGAGCCGTCCGGACGCCGCCCTGGGCATCCTGCTGCCGCCGCTGGCCGGGCACACCCAGCGCGTCCAGGACGCGATCGCCGCGCAGCCGTGGCCCGAGCTGGTCGACCGGGTCCGCCGCGGGCCGGCCTGGTACTGGCCCACCTCGATCGGCCGGCTCGACGAGCTGACCAACACCGCCGAGTTCCTCGTGCACCACGAGGACGTGCGCCGCGCCCGCCCGGGCTGGGCACCCCGCCCGGCCGAGGCCACCCGCGACGCCGCCGCCTGGCGCGCCGCCCGGACCGCGGCCAGGATCAACCTGCGCCGCGTGCCCGTCGGCGTCACGCTGCGCACCACCGACGGCCGCGAAGCCACCGCCAGAACCGGCGCCGAGCAGGTCACCGTCACCGGCGACCCCGTGGAGCTGCTGCTGTTCGTCTTCGGCCGGGACGCCGTCCACGTGACCTTCGACGGCGACGCCGCCGCCATCGGCCGGCTCAAGGCCGCCGGCCGCGGGATCTAGCCGGCCGAGAAGTTTTTGCGCCATTCGCCAGACGCACCGTAGTCGCGCCAGTACGGTCGGCTCATGGAGGAGGCCGAGCGGGTGGTCCGGACAATGCACGAGGCCCTCGGCCGCGCACTGGACCGGCTGCGGGACGATCCGGGTTTTCGCACCGGGTTGACGCCGGGCGACCCACGGCTGGAAGGCACGCGGGTCGCGATGACGGCCGTGGTGGACGAACTGGAAGTCCGGGTGGCGCCGGTCATGGCCGCGTGGGCCGACATGGTGCGCCGCGGCGCCGGAGCACACCCGCGGATCGCCCCGTACCATCCGCGCGTCGCGTTCGCGGCGTTCGTGGAGGCCACCCGGGTCGCGCACGCATCGTTCGCCACGTACACCGGCAGGGGAGTCGAGACGCTGCTGACCCTGTCCAAGCAGCAACTCGACATCGCCGTCGCCGGTCTCGATGAACCTCCGCCTCTGCCCAAGCCCACGCCCAAGGCCACGCCCACGTCCGCGGACGGGCCGACGGGACGCATCGGCGCCCGCCCTTCGGCTGGCCCGCGGTTCTACGAAGATCCTGACGAACAGCGGCGGCAGGCCCTTCTGGACGGGTTGTACGAGCGTGCACTGCCGTTGGCCGAGGCCATCGCGGACACGGCGCCGGCACCGGGCTCGGCCCGTGCCGGCTCGGATTCCGGGATCCCGGGTCCCTACGACGACGTGCGCGAGCCGTGGTACCGCCGCGCACTGCGGCGGCGCGGGTAGCCGGTGACCGGGATATTCCAGAGCGCCCTCGCCGCTGGGCGCGGGCTGCTGGTCGGCTGGATCCTGCCCAGCCTGATCAACGTGCTGATCTTCGGGTTCGTGGTGGTGCCGGAACTGAGCCGGTTCGACGCGCCCGGCGCCGAGGCGGCTCGCGCCGCGATCTTCGGCCTGGTCGCCACCGCGGTGCTCGGCCTGGTCCTGGCGGCCCTGCAGATCCCGCTCTACCGCGTCCTCGAAGGCCATCTCGGCTGGCCCCGCCGCCTGGCCCAGGCTCGTCGCCGGCGCCATCTGGCCCGCAAGCACCTGGTGCGCAACCGCGTCGACGCCGTGTCCCTGGTGCGGCGGGAACGCCACCTGACCGGCGACGAGAAGTCCGTGCTGGACGCCTTCCGCGCGCACCCGGTCATCAGCCGCCACCTCGCCGCGGATCTCCGCAGGGGCCCGGTCTGGTTCGCGGTGCTGGAGGAGCGGTTGCATCGGTACCCGGTGGACGACCGGCAGGTCGCCGCGACCCGGCTCGGCAACGCGATCCGGCGGTTCGAGGAGTACGGGCACGACCGGTACCGGCTCGACTCGCAGGTGCTGTGGCACGAACTCAACGCCGCCGTGCCCGAACCGGTGCGCAAACAGACCGACGACGCCCGGATGAGCGTCGACTTCTTCGTCTGCCTGCTCTACGGGCACCTGCTCGTCGTCGTGGCAGCCGGGATCGATCTCGCCCTCGGCGCCGCCGTGCGTCCCTGGCTGGTCGTGGCGACGATGATCGGCCTGCTGCCGCTGACGGTGATCTGGTACCGCCTGGCCGTGGTGGCCACCGACGAGTGGGCAGGCGCGGTCCGGGCGATGGTCAACCTCGGCCGGCAGCCACTGGCCACCGCACTCGGGTTCGCGCTTCCGCAGCAGATCGACGAGGAACGCGCGATGTGGCGCCTGTTCGGTGACCTCGTCGGCTCCGGGTTCCGGCCGGGGCTGGATGCCCTGGACGCGTACCGGGTCGCTCCCGAGGAGCCCGGCGCGGGCGATCCGCCCAGGCCCGCCGAACCGGCGCCCGGTGACGGCAGGCCGTCCTGAGCCCCGGTCTTTCGGCCCTAGCCGCGGCCCGGGACGAGGACGACGCTGGAGGGTTCCGGGCTCCACCACCAGCACTGCGAGGGAGGTCCTCGTGTACGCACGCATCAACACGCTCATCGGCGACCCCGCCCGGATCGACGAGGTCACGCACTACCTGGACACCACCGTGCGCCCCTTCGTGGAGGCGCAGGCCGGCAACCGCGGGCTGGCCGTTCTCACCAACAGCGAGCTGGGCATCACCGTCGCCGGGACCTACTGGGACTCCGCGGAGTCGATGACGCTGTCCGAGCACGCGGTGGAGGCCTCCCGCAAGGAAGCTGCCGAGCTGGCCGAGGGCATGATCACCGTGGACCACTTCGAGGTCCCGGTCTTCGTGCGCCGCAGCCGCCCCGGTCCGGGCGCCGGCGTCCGGATGACCACCATCGACTGCCCGCCCGGCGAGGTCGGCGCGGCGATCCAGGCCTTCCGCGAGAACGCGGTGCCCGGCCTGGTGAAGATGGACGGGCTGTGCAGCGCGCAGATGCTCGTCGACCGCGAGCAGGGCCGCTGCCTGGTGATCGCCGCCTACGAAACCATGGAGCAGCTGGCGGACAGCCGCGCCGCGGTGGCCCGCCTGCGTGCCGACACCCTGGCGCGGATCCACGCGCAGGTCCGGTCGGTGGGCGAGTACCGGCTGCTGTTCACCACCGTCCGGGAGGGCGGCACGAACAGCCTCACCCAGCGGTGGGTCGACCTGTGGAACGCCGGCGACCGCGAGGGCTGGCGGGGCATGACCGACCAGACCGCCTTCGAGCTCCGCGCTCCCGGCGGGTTCCGGCTCGCCGGACGCGAGGCGCTGGAGGCGGAGTGGTCGACCTGGCACGACGCGTTCCCGGACAACCAGATCGCGGTCGTGAGCATCCACGGCGACGAGGACGGCGGCGTGCTGGAGGGCCGCTTCCAGGGCACCCACACCGGCCGGCTGGTCACCCCGGCCGGCGACATCGCCCCGACGCAGCGGACGGTGGACATCCCGTTCTGCGAGGTCCACCGCGTCCGGGCCGGCCAGATGACCGACAGCCACCTCTACTACGACCAGCTGGAGCTGCTGATCCAGCTCGGGAAGATCGACAGCTGACGCCGCCGGCCGTGACCGGTGGATCTTCTACCGCTTCGGAGGACGTGGCGTTCCGGAACCGGGCGCCTGGGCTCCCCCGGCCCGCTTGCTGTTGCGGATGACCGGTGCGCTCTCGAGCTGGCGGATCCCCGGCAGCGTGCCCATGCCGCGTTCGAGGAAGTCGTAGAGGGAGTCCACGTCGCGGCAGGCGGCGAAGACCAGCAGGTTGGCCGGGCCGGTGGTGGCCGCGGCGAAGGCGACCTCGGGATGCGCGGCGAGGGCTTCGGCCGCCGGGCGCATCCGGGCCGGATCGACGGTCAGCCAGAGGATGGCGAGGGTCTCGAACCCCAGGAGCAGGGGATCGATGTCCACGTCGAAGAACAGCGCGCCGCGCTGACGCAGCTGCGCGAGCCTGCGTGTGGCCGTCATCTCCGACCAACCGGTCGCCTTGGCGAGATCGGGGTAGGTCGCCCGGCCGTCGCGGGCGAGGGCGGCCAGCAGCTGCTCGTCGCCGTCTTGCAGCACGACCCGTTCTTTCCGGTCGCGCGGTGGTTCGGGGGCGAGAGCCGCGATCTGCTCGGGCGTGAGGGAGTCGGCCCTGCCGTGCCAGCCGGACGGGCCGCCGGCGAAGACGCGCAGCAGGCAGTGCGCCGTGACGCCGGTGACCCGGGGTGTCCTGGGTAGTTGCCCGAGGAGCAGCGCGTCGCGTTTGCCGGTGCTGCGCACCCGCGTGACGCAGCAGATCTGCGTTCCCCCGGAGGTGAGGCACACCCAGGAGGTGTCCGGCCGGCGAGCCAGCGCGTCGGCGACGGGCACCGCCGCGTCGGGTGTCACCTGGACCCGGACGAACCATTCCACCCAGCCCAGCCGCCGGGCGTCCGGCAGGCCGATCACCCGGAGCGATCCGGTGGACCGAAGCCTGCGGTAGCGCCGCGCGACTGTCTGATCCGATACACCGACCACGGACGCGATGCGGCTGAAGGGCGCGCGGCCGTCGACGTGCAGCGCGTGGACGATCGAGCGGTCGAGCTCGTCCAGGACCAGGGAACTCACCGGCGTCAGGGTAGCGGGGGTCAGGCGAAGTGCCTGACGTGCGGGAACGGCGGCCAGCCGGGTGAACCGGTGTGGACGAATCCCGTCCAGGCGCGTTGCACCTGGTCCACCAGCCGCCGTAGATCGGCGGGATCGGCGCCGGCCAGCATCGGCGCCGCGCGCCAGGCGTCCAGGCCGCCGAACACGAACGGCAGTTCGATGCAGTGGCAGGCGCCGAAGGGGCTGCCGGGTGGTGACCAGTCGAACCGGAAGGCGAAGGCGGAACCGGCCTGCCGGGCCAGCCGGCGGCTGCCGTCGCCGAAGAGCCGCGCGGTCAGGTCCGCGGGCGCGCCGGGGAAGAACGCCGAGGCCTCGTCGCGGGTCGTGCCGATCAGCACGGGAAGGTCGCCGGGCGCGCCGGCGAGCAGGTCGGCGGGGACGCCGCCGTCGGCGACCAGCTGGAACGGTGGGGTCACGGACAGCGGCGCCGCCCTGCGCCGCGCGAGTTCCTGCTGGGCGGCCAGGAGGCGGGGAACGGGCACGGTCCGCAGGTGTTCTGCCTCGGCCGGGTGCGGGCCGAGAACCTCCAGCAGGTGGCGGCCGATCCCGGCTGCTTCCCGTCGGCTGAACGGGGTGACCCCGGCCGGTGTGCTCTGCAGGATGACCTGGTGGAACAGGCCGGGACCGGCGGGACGGCCCAGGAGCGCGAGCGCCGACAGCGCCCCGGCGGATTGCCCGGCCAGCGTGACGCGGTCCGGGTCGCCGCCGAACGCGACGATGTTGTCCCGCACCCACGTCAACGCGGCGATCTGATCGAGCAGGCCGAGGTTGGCCGGACCGAACCCGGGTGACAGGTACAGGTACCCGAGGGCGCCCAGCCGGTAGTTGACCGTGACGACCACCATCCGGCCGCGTTCGGCCAGCAGGGCT
Organism: Amycolatopsis thermalba; assembly: GCF_003385215.1. Classification (GTDB taxonomy): domain Bacteria; phylum Actinomycetota; class Actinomycetes; order Mycobacteriales; family Pseudonocardiaceae; genus Amycolatopsis_E; species Amycolatopsis_E thermalba. The sequence continues at coordinate 5,571 of NZ_PQHW01000096.1, forward strand.
TCGTCGTACCAGGCTTCCGCGCCCGATCCGCTGGAGAATCCGCCGCCGTGCAGCCACACCAGCACCGGCAGCCCGGTCCCGCCCGGAGTCCAGACGTTCACGGACAAGCAGTCCTCGGCCTGGGCCAGGTCGCTGCCCGGCCCCATGATGCGGGCCAGCCGGGAGGGCGGCTGCGGGCACGCCGGACCCGGGTGGCCGGCGTCCCGCACCCCCGCCCAGGCGGGGGCCGGCCGGGGCGCGGCGAACCGCCCGGCGCTGCCGTACGGGACACCGGGAAAGGCCGTGACCGCGCCGGTGGGAACACCGCGCAGTGCCCCGGCGGGCGCGCGAACGAGGCCGGTCATCGGTCACGCCGCCAGGAAGGCGATGGCCGCGCCGCGGGCCTCACCGGCGCCGACGAAGAACCCGCCGGGCAGCTCGCGGACGGTGAACCCGTTGCTCTCGACCAGGGCGCGAGCCGCGTCGACGTCCGTGACGGCGACGGCCTGCCCCGCGAGGTAGGGCAGCGTGGGCACCGGCTCGCCGGGCAGCACCTCGCCGAAAGCGGAGACCGCGACGATCTCCATTCGGCCGGTCGGGAGGGACAGGACCCGCAGCGGTTCCTCGGCCACGGGTTCGGTGCCCAGGGTGAGGGCGTAGCGAGCGACCGTGGCCTCCAGGTCGGCGTCGTCCACCACCAGCAACACGCTGTGCAGCTGGATCGCGCCGTTGGCGTGGCTGGTGTAGCGGGGCTGGTGGATCAACTCGGGCGTCAGGTGGTGCGCGATGTGGATCAGCCCTTCCGGGGTGAGCGCGCGGTCCAGGTGAATCGCCTGGAACCGCGCGGTCGCCGTCCCGCCGGGGGTGGCGACGTCCCGTTGCAGTGGCAGCACCCCGGACGACGACAGTCCCGCTTCGCGCAGCCGCTGGTAGACGGTACCGGCGTCGTCGCAGCCGAACGAACAGCCGTGCAGGCCCTCGTACCGGGCGATCAGCGGGCGGATGTTCCACGGGTCCACCGAGCCGTCGCCGAACAGGCCGAGCAGTTCCAGGTAGGTCCGGCCGAACAGCGCGCACCGGTTGCCGGCGCCCATCGGCTTGCGCTCGCCGCCGGGGCGATCGGAGCCGGTGTGCAGCGACAGCGGGCTGAGGGTGAAGCCGAGCGCCTCGTACGTCGCGGCGGTGGCTTCGATGTCGGTGGTGTACAGGACGGAGTGGTCGATGCGGTCGATGTCGTGATCAGTCACGCCGCACAGGTTGCTGCCGCGGTCCCGGTTTCGCCCAGCCACCGGAGCGCAGCTGGGGGATTCCGACGGAGCACGGCCGCCGGTGCTGGAATCCGCCGCGGGCACGTCGTGTGGGACGCTGCCGGGGTGACACGCAAGGTGATCCTCGACGTCGACACCGGTACCGACGACGCGGTCGCGATCATGCTGGCCGCCCTGCACCCCGATCTCCACCTGGCCGCCGTGACCACCGTCAGCGGCAATGTGCCCCTGCCGGCCACCACCGACAACACGTTGCGCGTGCTGGACGCCATCGGACGGCCGGACATCCCGGTGCACGCGGGCCTCGCACACCCCGTCGCGCGGCGCGGGTTTCCCGGGCAGACGCACTTCGAGCGCGACTCGGCCCGGGACATGCACGGCACCTCCCTGCCGCTACCCACGCCGGTGACGGCCGCGCGCGAGGAATCCGCGGTGGAGTTCCTGCTGCACACCCTGCGCACCACCACCGAGCCGGTGACGCTGGTGCCGGTCGGGCCGCTGAGCACCATCGCCACCGTGCTCGCCGCCGATCCGTCCGTGCGGGACGCCGTCGACGAGGTCGTGATCATGGGCGGGGCGCACGCCCACGGCAACGTGACGCCCTCGGCCGAGTTCAACGTCTGGGCCGACCCGGAGGCCGCGGCGATGGTCTTCTCGGCCGGTTTCCCGCGCCTGACACTGGTCCCGCTGGACGCCACCCACCAGGCGCTGGTCAACCGCGCCGACTGCGCGAGACTGGCCGGCCTGGGCACCGCCGCCGGGCGCGCGGCCGCCGGCCTGATCACCCGCCGCATCGACGCCTACTCCGCCGGCCACGGCGTGCACGCACCCGATTCGGCGCCCGTGCACGACGCGGTGTGCGTGGCCTACCTGGTGCGGCCCGAGGTGATCACCACCCGCCCGGTGCGCGTCGAGGTCGAAACCACCGGCGCCCTGACCGTCGGCCGGACCGTGATGGACCTCCGTCCGAACGCGACCGGCGAGCCGAACGCGCGGGTGGCCTTCGGGGCGCGGGCGGAGGTGCTCGTCGACCTGCTGCTGGCCACGTTCGGCGAGGCGGTTCAGCCGTAGTCGTAGAAACCGCGGCCCGACTTGCGGCCCAGCAGCCCGGCGTCGACCATGCGCAGCAGCAGCGGCGGGGGAGCGTAGAGCGGTGCTGGCCCGCGCGGGCGGCACGGTCGCCGCCACCGACCGGGACGTGCTCACCGTGTCCGGCCTGCCCGCCGAGCGGATCGTCGCGCTGCTGTCCGGGCACGCGGTGCCGTTCTCGGAGGTCTCGGCCCATCGCGCGTCGCTCGAAGAGGCCTACATGGAGCTGACCCGCGACGCGGTCGAGTTCCGCTCGGAGGCCGCCCGATGACCACTCTCGCGCCGTACCGCTCGGGACACCGTGGCCGGGACGGCTTCGCCCAGCTGCTGCACGCCGAATGGACCAAGTTCCGCACCGTGCGCGGCTGGGTCGCGGGCCTGGCCGTGACCGCGCTGGTCACCGTCCTCATCGGACTGTTCTCCGCGCTGGGCAACCACACCGCCTGCGGTGACGGCAAGTGCGACCGGGCGGTCCCGGTCGGACCGGGCGGGCAGGCGGTGACCGACTCGTTCTTCTTCGTCCACTCGGCCCTCACCGGCGACGGCACCCTCACCGCCCGGGTCTCCCCGCTGACCGGCACGCGCGGCGTCGAACCGTGGGCGAAGGCCGGGCTCATCCTCAAGGACGGCACCACGCGCGGGTCGGCCTACGCCGCCCTGATGCAGACCGGCGCCCACGGCGTGCGGATGCAGCACAACTTCACCGAGGACCTCGCGGCGCCGCCCGGTTCCTGGTCGCGACTGACGCGCACCGGCGACACCATCACCGGCTCGGTGTCGGCGGACGGGGTCACCTGGACCGACGCCGGCGCGGCCGACCTGCCCGGGTTGCCGGAGACGATCGAGGCCGGGTTGTTCGCGACCTCGCCCAAACACAACGTCATCGCCGACGGGCGCTTGGGCGGCACCAAGATCACCGGCGGGCCGACGCAGGTCAGCGCGTCCTTCGACGGCATCGCGCGGGAGGGCGGGTTCTCCGGCGGCTGGCGGGGGGACGACCTGGGCGCCGACTCGATGTCCTACCCCTCGCTGGGCGGCGGGTTCACCGAATCCGGCGGCGCGATCACGGTGCGGGGGTCCGGCGACATCGCGCCCGCCGTGACCGGTGACGGCGAGAGGGTCGAGGAGAGTCTGGTGGGCGCCTTCGCCGGGCTGATCGCCGCGGTCGTGGTCGGCACGCTGTTCGCGACCTCGGAGTACCGGCGTGGGCTGATCCGTACCACGTTGATCGTCAGCCCGCGGCGGGAACGCGTGCTCGCCGCGAAGGCCCTGGTGCTGGGGGCGGTGACGTTCGCAGCCGCGCTGGCCGGGGTGCTGGCCGTGGTGCCGCTGAGCCGGGCGATCCTGCGCGGCAACGGCAACATCCTCATCCCGGTGCCGACCACGACGGAACTGCGGGTCGTCGTGGGCACGGCGGCGGTGATCGCGGTCGCGGCCGTGTTCGCCCTCGCGGTGGGTTCGCTGCTGCGGCGCAGCGCCGGGGCCGTCGCCCTCGGCATCGCCACGCTCGTGCTGCCCTACCTGCTGGCGACTTCGTCGGTGCTGCCGTCCGGCGCCGCGCAATGGCTGCTGCGGGTCACCCCGGCCGCGGCGTTCGCGGTGCAGCAGAGCATTCCCGAGTATCCGCAGGTGCTCGCGGCGTACACGCCCGCGCAGGGGTATTACCCGTTGCCGCCGTAGGGCGGGTTCGCGGTGCTGTGCGCGTACGCGGCGGCGGCGCTCGGGCTGGCGATGTACGTGCTGCGGCGGAGGGACGCGTGAGGAACGCGCTGCACGCGGAGTGGACGAAGCTGCGCACGGCGCCGGGCGCCCGGTCGCTGCTGGCCGCGGTCGTCGTGGTCACCGCCGGGCTCGGCGCGCTGGCGGCCGGAACCGGGTGCGACGGCTGCGATCCGGTGCAGACCAGTCTCACCGGTGTCTACTTGGGACAGGCGGCGGTCGCGATCCTGGCCGTGCTGGTGATGTCCGGTGAGTACAGCAGCGGCATGGTGCGCACGACGCTCACCGCGATCCCGCGGCGGGTGGTCGTCCTGGCCGCCAAGTCGTCGGTGGTGGTGGGCGTGGTGACGGTCGCGGGGGTGCTCGCGGTGCTGGGGTCGTTGCTGGCCGGGTGGGTGCTGCTGCCCGCGTTCCCGGCCGACGGGCCGATGCTGCGCGCCGCGGCCGGATCGGTGCTGTACCTGGCGCTGATCGCGCTGCTGAGCCTGGGCGCAGCCACCGCGGCGCGCGACTCGGCGACGGCGATCGGGCTGGTGCTCGGCCTGCTGTACCTGGTGCCGATCCTGGTCTCGGTGGTGCCGGACCCGGAGTGGCAGCGACAACTGGAACGCTTCGGCCCGATGACGGCGGGCCTGTCCATCCAGGCGACGACCGGGCTGGAGAGCCTGCCGATCGCCCCCTGGGCCGGGCTGGGTGTGCTGGCGGCCTGGGCGCTGGCGCTCCTGCTGGGCGGCGGGCTGGTGCTGCAGCGACGGGACGCTTGAGCACGCTTTCCAGCGGGTCGCGGGAAGATGCCGCCATGCCGATCGACCCGCAGCTGCCGGCCGTGTTCGTCCCGACCACCACCGCGATGATCCCGCCCGGACCGGACGTGCTCTTCGTGCCCGGATGCGGCATGCGGGGCGGTCCGCGTGCCGGTCTCCTGGCGGCGGCCGGGCTGGTGGCGCTGTTCCTCGCGGTGCCGGTGGTGTTCGCGGTGGTGCGCATGCGACCGGACCTCCTCGACGCCGAGTTCTTCGCCGAGGCGCCTCACCGACATCCTGCCCAGGGCGCTGGGCGGGTTCCTCGCACCGATCGAAGAAGTGCCCGAATCGTCATGACGCGTGCGCGCCGCATCGACACCCACCGGCGCCTCGTTCCGCCGCGGTACGCGGACTGGATGCACGAGAAGGGCATCCGCCCGGGCGGCGTGGACCTGCCGTCCTGGTCGGAGAGCCCGGCGCTGAAGTTCAGGGACGGGCACGACATCCAGACCGGCATCCTGTCGCTGTCCACGCCGGGCGTCTGGTTCGGCGACGACGGGCAGGCGCGGCGGTGGGCACGTGAGGTCAACGAGTACAGCGCGGAGGTTGTGGCCCGGCGTCCCGGCCGGTTCGGCTTCTTCGCCACGCTCACGCTGCCCGACGTCGAAGGGGCGCTCGCCGAGGCCGCCTACGCACTGGACGAGCTGCACGCGGACGGGATCGTGCTGCTGGCCAACAACGACGGCCGCTACCTCGGCGATCCCGGGTCCCGGCCGCTGCTGGAGTTCCTGCCGCTCTGGGGCGACCACCGCGTGGCACCCTGTGACGCCGCGTCCTACGAACTGCACCACCCCGTCGTCGGCCTGGTGACCGTGACCCAGCAGACGCTGTCGATCGCCCGTTCCCCCGGCCAGGTGCTGATCGTGTGCACGACGCCCGCCGGCTCTCCCTCCGACGAGGCTCTCGCGCTGCTCCGGCAGACTCGCAGCGGTGCGGAAGACGTGGGTTGCGGACCGGAGCCGGCCGGTGCGACCGCACCACGCGCCCGGCACTCCGGCGGACGTGGACGCTGATCGCCGGGCGCGGGCCGGCACCGCGCTGCCGCAGGGCGGAAGCAGCCGGAAACTCGCTGTGATCCCGGCGGTAGCCGCTCACGCCGATCGACCCGCACCTGCTCGCGCTGTTCGTGCTGACGACGACCGTCGCGATGATCACGCCCGGTCCGGACATGCTGTTCGTGCTCGGGTGCGGCATGCGGGGCGGGCCGCGCGCGGGCTTGCTGGCGACGGCCGGGGTGGCGGTCAGCGAGGCGGTGCACGTGGCGGTCGCGGCGGCCGGGCTGGCGGCGTTGTTCCTCGCGGTGCCGGTGGCGTTCACGGTGGTCCGCATCGTGGGCGCGGTGTACCTGGTGTACCTGGGGTGCAGATGATCCGGCACCGCAAGGGCGTGCCCGGGGAGGTGCCCGCGGGCGGGGTGACGGGCCGCCGCGCGTTCCTGACCGGCCTGCTGACCGGCCTGCTGAACCCGAAGATGGTCACCTACACGATCGCGCTGCTGCCGCAGTTCATCGATCCGGCGCTGGGCCGGGTCTGGCTGCAGTTCGCGATCCTGATCGCGATGGAGTTCCTGGTCGACGGCACGGTCGGTGTGCTGGCCGGCGCGCCAGAACCTCGTCTCGCGACGCTGGACATCGAGCTGGGGCGACTGCTCGGCTCCCCGGTCGACGTCGTGCCCGCCCGGACGCTCGAGGACGATGCTGTGCGGTCGGCACTCGCCGACGCGGTCGAGTTGTGACGAGACGGCTCTACGGCGCGGACGTCACGCTGACCGTCGCCGAGTCCGACCGGGACGCGTTCGACGCCTGGCTCGCCGTGGACGCGGGGGCGAGGGACCTCTACCTTCCCTGAGCCGCGGCCGGTCACACCAGATCATGACCGCTGCCGGGGCTGGCGCCGCGACAGCCGGGCGAGGGGGTCGGGCAGCTCGCGTTCCTCATCGGACAGATGCGACAGCTGGGGTCGGTGAGCAGGTCGAGCCGGTCCAGCACGGGGCCGGGCCGGGCGCGAACCGGCGCAGGGCGGGGAACACGCCGGAGTCCTCGCGCCGGTGGTGGATGCTGACCACCCGGCAGTAGGACTCGCAGTACGCGCCCGGCGTCCAGGTGTTCTGGCGCAGCGCGAGGGTGGGACCGCGCGGCAGGCCGGTCTCGTTGAGGCCGAGGAACCTCGACCTCCAGGGCGATCGCGCGCGTGATGCCCCGGATCGTCAGCCTTCCGGGCAGTTCGAGCAGCCCGTGCCGCGCGGTGGGGCCGGTGCCCTCGGGGGTCGCGCATGCGGTTCGCAGTGTTCACCGAGGCCGTGGGATCGTCGTGGTGGCGGGAGCAGTCGGTCGGCACGTCGGCGATCGTCTGGGGACCGCCGGAGTCCTCGCAGGTCCCGGGCGCCGAGAGCGTCGATGGTCAGCAGTGCGGCAGTCATGGCCGTTTCCCTTCTGAATGAAGAATCCGGTACCGCAGATGTGTGGCATCGCGGCCGTCGAGCCGGCGGAGGAGTTCCCATTCGACGTGGCCGAGTCCGGATCGGCTCGAACAATCGCCGTCCGGCACCCAGCAGCACGGGGACGAGGTGTAGTTCGAGTTCGTCGAGTTGCCCGGCGGCCAGCAACGCCTGCGCCGCACCCGCGCCGTGGACCAGCACCGCTCGATCGCCTGCCGCTTCCCGGGTTTCGGCGGCGCAGGCGTCGGCGTAGTACTTCACGCTGCCCGGTGGCTCGTCGGCCGGGTCGACGTGGTGGGTGAGCACGTGGATCGGCACCCCGTCGTGGTGGTCGCCCTGCCACCGGCCGGCCAGCTCGTAGGTGCGGCGTCCGGAGATCACGGCCCCGGTCGCCAGGGCTTCGGCGCACACCTGCCCGTTGGGTCCCTCGGACATCCGGTCGTCCGGCCCGGCGATGTACCCGTCGACAGGCCCTTCCTCCGCGAAGTCGGCGGCGGTCATGCCGTCGGTGTGGCCCGCGGATCGGTCACGCGTAATCCGACGTGCAAGGTTCTCATCGCGGTACCTCCAGTGCTTCGATCATGCGGCGAGGTGGTTTCCCGCGACCGCGACACCCTCTCGCGGCGATGCGCTGGACGGCGCGGTGCCTTCGGAGGGCTCCTGCCTGATGACGATGGATCCGGCCACCATGCTGCCGACCGCCGAGTTCGTCGAGAACGGGATGCCCGCGGACGCGATCAGCCGGCTCGTGGAGATCGAGCTGCGCGAACCGGACTACACCAAATGGGTCGACCTGGCGCGCGCGGGCTGGACCGCGGCGAGTCTCAGCGACGCCACCGCGGGCGAACCCGACCTCAGCCGGCGTCACCGGGAGGTCCGGCGCCCCCGGGCTTACGCCGACGAACTCCGCGTCGTCCTGGCCAGCAGCACCGGCACGTGGGGCGCGCTCACCGTGTTCCGCGAGAAGGACCGCCCGTACTTCTCGCCCGCCGAGGTCCGGCTCGTCACCTCGCTGACCGGTGTGATCTCCGACGGGCTGCGCCGGTCGCTGCTCCCGGACGGCGCCTGCGCCGGCCACCACGACACCGGAATGCTCGTCCTGGACCCCGAGGACGGCGTCGACCTCGCCAACCAGGTGGCCGGGACGTGGATCGACGGACTCGGCATCGGTCCCCGAGCGGGCACCACGCTCCCCGCTGGTGATCCGTGCGGTCGCCACGCAGGCGCGTGCCATCGGCGGGCACGTGGGGGAGGGGAGTGCGGGCCTGGCCCGGGCGCGCGTGCGCACCAAGGCGGGCCGGTGGGTGATCGTCCGGGCTTCGCTCCTGGGCGAGGGCCCGACGGCACCGCTGGCGGTCCTGCTGGAAGCGGCCCGCCCGGCGGAGATGGCACCACTGCTGGCCGACGTACGGCCTCGCCCCGCGGGAGCGACGGGTCACCGAATGCGTCGCCCAGGGTTTGCCCACCAGGCAGATCGCCAACCGGCTCCGGATGCCGGCCGACACCGTCCAGGACCACCTGAAGGCGGTCTTCGCCAAACCGGCACCGGCTCCCGCGGCGACCTCATCGCCCGCCTGTTCTTCGCCCAGCGCGCTCCGCGGCTCACCGCTCCGCCGGCAGTTCCGGGCGAGGTGCGCGGGGTTGCGGTAGCCGCCGGTCGCTGACGTCCTCCCGGCGGTGCTCACGGTCCTGCCTCTCCGGTCCGGTGCCGTCCGCGTGCCGCGCCCGGCAGCGGTCCAGTTCGGCGTCCACTTCGGCTCCCGCGAGGACGGCGAACGCCGAGAGGTACAGCCACAGCATGAGCACGGCCAAGCCGGCGAGCGTGCCGTAGACGGCGTGGTAGTGCGCGAATCCCTCGACGTACACCGTGAAGGCCGCGGATCCGGCGAGCCAGATGGCGAGCGCGACGAGTACTCCCCAGCTGAACCACCGGCGCCGCGCGCGGTCGAGGTTCGGGGCGAAGCGGTACAGCACCGCGAGCGCGCAGCCGAGCAGCACGACCAGGCCCAGCCACCGCACGGTGCTGACGAGCCACCGGCTGTCGCCGGGGACGTGCAACACCTCCAGCAGGAGCGGGAACACGGTGATCGCGGCCAGCGCGACCGCGGCGACGGCGATCGCGCCGAGGGTCAGCACGAGCGCCAGCAGCCGCGCCCGGAGGAAACTGCGCGTCTCGCTCCCGTCGAACGCTCGCGTCAGCCCGCCGATGATCGACCCCATCGCGGTGGACGTCGTCCACAGCAGCGCGACGACGCTGCCCACGAGACCGAACGTCAGCCCCCGCGAGCCGAGCGCCGTGGCGCCCGCCAGCTGCTCGGTCACGATGTTGCGCGCCGGATCGGGCAACGCCGACACCAGGGGCGCGAGCTGGTCGCGAACGGTCTGCGGGTCGGTGACCAGCGAGTAGATGGTGAGCAGCGCGATCAGCGCCGGCGCCAGGGCCAGCAGCCCGTAGAAGGCGATCGCGGCCGCCGAGGTGGGGACGTTGTCGTCGCCGATCTCCGCGACGATGCGCTTGACCGTTTCCCACCACCGCCGTCGTTTCACGATCACCGGTTACCCGGGCGGGCCACCGCCCACGCCCACGGGGAAGGGACGTGCGTGGCCGGCCCGGTGGTCTTCGCGACGGGGGGACGAGACTTCCGGGCAGGTGGTCGCCGCCGACGAGGTGACCGACGTGGCCGTGGTGCGGCGCAGTTGCCGCCGGACGGCAGCGCGGACCACCCGCTGCCCCGGTGTCTCGATCGGCAGGCTGACCTCGGAGATGCGGCACCAGCTGACGGCGCACACGGCAGCCGACGACCTGCGCAACTCGGCGTGCGCGATGCCGGTTCGACGCACGAGGGCGATCCGGCCGTGGCCGTGGCCGAGGCGTCGGCGGGCGGCGAAGGCGAAGCACGACGACGATCGCGTGCCGGCGCCGACCTGGCTCGCGGTGGCTCCCCGGTGATCGCAAGGTTTTCGTCAGCTCGGTCCCGCACCGCGAGCCGGTGCGGGCGGGTATGACCGGGAGGGAGATCCGAGGAGAGGAGCTGCGGCACGATGACGGGAACAGTCCCGCTGGGCGAGTTCGCCGGTGTCCGCGTCCGCGCGCACTGGAGTGTGACGGCGGCCCTGGGACTGGTGGCCGGAGCGCTCGCGTTCGCGCGGTGGCCGCGGGTGCTGCCCGCCTACCCGGACGTGGTGCTGTTCGGCGCGGCGGTGGTGGCCGCGGTGTTCTTCGTCGCGTCGCTGATGGTGCGCGAGGTGGCGCCCGCGCTGGTCGCACGCCGCCACGGCGCCGCCGCGCCGGAAGTCACGCTGTGGTTTTTCGGTGGGACGGCGCGGAAGCGGGAAGCGCCAGGCGCGGAGCTGCGCGTGGCCGTGGCCGGTCCGCTCGCGAGCCTGTCGGCCGGCGCCCTGCTGGGCCTTGCGGCCTGGGGCGGTGCTCTCCTGGGTGCACCGTTGCTGGCGGTGGATGCGCTGACCTGCCTGACCGCACTCAACGTCGCGCTGGCCCTGTTCCACCTGCTGCCGGCCGCGCCGCTGGACGGTGGCCGGATCCTGCGGGCGGCGCTCGCGGCCCGACGTGGGGACCGGGCACGGGCGGCGGTGCGGAGCGCCAGGGCCGGGCAGGCGTTCGGCGCCGCGCTAATGGCCTCGGGGGCGGTGCTGCTCGCCGGCCCGTCCGGCGGCGGGGTGTGGTGGCTGCTGACCGGGGTGTTCACCGCGGTCCTGGCGACCGTGGACCAGCCGCCGGCCGACGCCCGCCGCCCGGCGCCGGACTGATCAGCCCGGCCCCTGGCTGCCGCGGCGGCGGGCGGGCCCGTCCTCGCTCTGCAGGTTGAGCGCGGTGTTGATCAGCGCGACGTGGGAGAACGCCTGGGGCACGTTGCCGACGAGCCGCTGCGCGCCGGTGTCGTACTCCTCGGACAGCAGGCCGACGTCGTTGCGCAGCGCGAGCAGGCGCTCGAACAGGTGGCGGCCCTCGTCGTGGCGGCCCTGCAGGATGTAGTTGTCGGCCAGCCAGAAGGTGCACGGCAGGAAGGCGCCCTCGCCGGGTGGTAGCCCGTCCAGTTCCTCGGTGCGCTCGTTCATGGTGTAGCGCTGCACGAAGCCGTCCTGGACCAGGTGCCGTTCGATCGCGTCGACGGTTCCGCGCATCCTCGGATCGCCGGCGGGCAGGAACCCGACCGCGGGGATCAGCAGCAGCGACGCGTCGGGGCCGGACCCGCCGTAGTCCTGGGTGAAGGTGTTGCGGGCGGTGTCGAAGCCCTGGTCGCAGACCTGGGTGAAGATGTCGTGCCGCAGGGCTTTCCAGCGGTCGGCAGGACCGCCGAGGCCGAAGCGTTCGACGCCCTGCACGGCTCGGTCGACCGCGGCCCAGGCCATCACCTTGGAATGGGTGAAGTGCCGGCGCGGCCCGCGCATCTCCCAGATGCCGTTGTCCGGATCGTCCCAGTGGGATTCCAGGAAGTCGAGCAGGGTGCGCTGCAGCTGCCAGGCGTCCGGATCGGGCGGGATGCCGTGGGTGCGGGCCTGGTGCAGCGCGTCCATCAGCTCGCCGTACACGTCGAGCTGGAACTGCGCCGAGGCCGCGTTGCCGATGCGCACCGGGCGGGAACCGGCGTAGCCGGGCAGCCACGGCAGCTCGGATTCGGTGAGCCGGCGTTCCCCGTCGACGCCGTACATGATCTGCATTTGCCCGGGGGCGCCGGCCATGGCCCGCAGCATCCATTCCCGCCAGTCGCGAGCCTCCCGTTCGTACCCGGCTTCCAGGAGTGCCATCAGGGTGAAGGTCGCGTCGCGGATCCAGCAGAAGCGGTAGTCCCAGTTGCGCACGCCGCCCAGCTGCTCGGGCAGCGACGTGGTCGCTGCGGCGGCGATCCCGCCGCTGGGACTGTAGGCGAGCGCCTTGAGCGCGATCAGGGACCGGACCACCGCGTCGCGGTACTCGCCCCGGTAGGTGCACCGGCCGGCCCAGTCCCGCCACCAGCGTTCGGTCGCGCGGACGGTCCCGGCGATGTCGACCGGCTCCGGCTCCGCCTGGCGCGGCCCGGTCCAGGCCAGGCGCAGCCCGACGCGGTCGCCCTCGCCGACGGTGAACTCGGCCGAGCACACCGCGTGCTCGTCGGCGCGGTGCGGCACGTCGCCGTCGAGGACGACCGCGTGCGGGCCCGCGATGGCGCGGATCCGCTCGCCGTCGGTGCGGATCCACGGCCGGTCGTGGCCGTATTCGAACCGCACCCGCACGTCGCTGCGCATCCGGACCCGGCCGCGCACGCCCTCGACGACCCGCAGCACGCGCGGGTGGTCGTGGCGGATCGGCATGCAGTCCACGATCCGCACGGTGCCCTCGTCGTTGACCAGTTCCGTCTCCAGCACCAGGGTGTCGTCCCGGTAGCCGCGGCGGGTGGTGCGGGCGCCGCCCAGCGGCGCGAGCGTCCATTGACCGTGGTCGGGGTCGCCCAGGAGCGCGGCGAAACACGCGCCCGAATCGATTCGGGGCAGGCACAGCCAGTCCAGTGAGCCGTTGTGCCCGACCAGGGCGGCGGTCTGGGTGTCGCCGATCAGCGCGTAGTCCTCGATGCGCAGGGACATCCAGTCTCCGTCAGCGCTTGCGCGTCAGCGCGGCCAGGCCCGCGGCCACCAGCGTCGCCGCGGCGGCGCCGAGCAGGCCGTGGTGCTGGGACGCCCACAGCTGGGGGCTGCGTGCGGTGACCTTGCGGTCGAAGCGGCCGTGCGCGCCGAAGTCCGTCCCCTCGGTGTCGTCGGCAGGCACCCACAGGTTCACCGGCTGATCCCGGTCCCGGGGCTGCCGGGCCTGCTGGGCGGAGAAACCGGTGCGGGCCAGGTAGCGGTCGAGCAGGCCGGGGGCGACCTTGTTCGCGACGAGCGTGCCGACCGTGGACCCGCCGACCCAGTACTCCCGCCGCCCGGAGTGGCCGGCGGCGTGGACGATGGCCTTGGCCGGGATCTCCGGCTGGTAGATGGGCGGGACCGGCTGGGCCTTGCGGGGCAGCCGGGACAGCACCCAGTCGAACTGCGGGGTGTTGACGCCGGGCATCTGCACCATGGTCACGCGCACGTTCGACTTGTCGTGCAGCAGTTCGCAGCGCAGTGATCCGGTGAACCCCTGAATGGCGTGCTTGGCGCCGCAGTACGCGCTTTGCAGGGGGATGCCCCGGTAGGCCAGGGCCGACCCGACCTGGACGATCGCGCCCCGGTCACGCGGCAGCATCCGCTTCAGCGCCGCCCGGGTCCCGTTCACGTAGCCCAGGTAGGTGACGGCGGTGACCCGGCGGAACTCCTCCGGTTCGATCTCGGTGAAGGGTGCGAAGACGCTGGTGAAGGCGTCGTTGACCCACACGTCTATCGGGCCGAACGTCTCTTCGACCTGCTCGGCCGCGACCTCGACGGCCTCGGCGTCCGCCGTGTCGACGGGCACCGGCAGGGCCTGACCGCCCGCCTGTCCGGCCTCGGCGGCGGCCGCCTCGAGGCCCTTCTCGCCGCGGGCCAGCAGGGCCACCCGGTCTCCGCGTTCGGCGAAGGCGCGCGCGGCGGCCCGGCCGACACCGGCACTGGCTCCGGTCACGACGACCACTCGTCCCTGCTTCACAGCCGAATCCTCCCGGTCGGACACTTGTCTAGGGCAACTCTCCTCTGGTACCCGCGCAGACTTCAGCCATGCGTTCGCCCCGCTCACCCCCGGGACAATCGTCAGGCGTTCGTCAGGCCGGCCGGCGGACGGGCTACCGGATGCTGTTCCGATGCGTCGGCCTGATCGTGATGGGGGCTTCCGTGGCGCGGTAGCCGGTGGCCGGTCGGGGTATCCGCGGCGGGTACGCGATCGAGAGGAGATGTCATGCGGGCAGTGACGGTCCGGCCGGGCCAGGCGCACTCGCTCACCGTCGCCGAAGTACCGGATCCGTCGCCGGCAGCGGGGGAGCTGCTGGTGGACGGCCTGGCGCTCGGGATCTGCGGCACCGACCGGGAGATCCTCTCCGGGGAGTACGGCTGGGCGCCGCCGGGGCGGGACCACCTGGTGCTCGGGCACGAATCGCTCGGGCGGGTCCGGCAGGCACCGGGGGACAGCGGCTTCGCGGCCGGCGATCTCGTGGCGGGAGTGGTGCGCCGCCCGGACCCGGTGCCGTGTGGCGCGTGCGCGCACGGTCAGTTCGACATGTGCCGCAACGGCCGCTACACCGAGCGCGGGATCAAGGAACTCGACGGGTACGGCAGCACCTCGTGGACCGTCGAGGCGGCCTACGCCGTCCGCCTCGATCCCGGGCTCGAACAGGCCGGGGTGCTGATGGAACCGGCGAGCGTGGTGGCCAAGGCGTGGGACCAGATCGATCGGGTGGGCCACCGCGCGTGGTTCGACCCGCGGACCGTGCTGGTCACCGGCGCCGGCCCGATCGGCCTGCTGGCCGCCCTGCTCGGCAGTCAGCGCGGCCTCGACGTGCACGTCCTGGACCGGGTCACCAGCGGTCCCAAGCCGCGGCTGGTGTCCGATCTGGGCGCCACCTACCACCACGAGGACCTGGAGACGCTCAGCCGGAAGCTGCAACCCGATGTCGTGGTGGAGGCCACCGGGGCGGGCCCGGTCGTGGTGGCGGCGATGACCGTGACCGGGCCGTACGGGATCGTCTGCTTGACCGGCGTGTCCTCGTCCGGGCGGCGGCTGCCGGTCGACGCGGGCGGCTTCAACCGCGAGGTCGTGCTGGAGAACGACGCGCTGCTCGGCTCGGTCAACGCCAACCGCGACCACTTCCGGATCGCCGCCGACGCCCTCGCGAAAGCCGACCGCGGATGGCTGTCCCGCCTGATCTCGCGGCGGGTGCCGCTCGCCCGGGCGGAGGAGGCGTTCCAGCGCCAGGACGACGACGTCAAGGTCGTGCTCGACCTGCGCGAGGACTGAGGGCATGCGCGACGACACTTCGGCCGTGGCGGGATCGGCGGGAGGCCCATCACCGGCGCCACGCCCGGCGGTGCCGCGACCACGACGCCGGGGCCGCCGGTCCCGCCCCGCCGACCTGCTCGCTCCCGCCGACACTATTGCAGTAGGCAACACTTGGGCAGGGCACGGATGTGGGAGTCACTTCGGCGTCGCCGCGTCTTCCGGTGAGCCGGGCGCCGCCTGACCGGCCGGCAGGTTGTCGGGTGGCTCGACCCGCAGTGCCCGCGCGACGGGCACGTCGGTCGAGGAGTGCAGCACGATCGACATCGCGATGGTCACCGCGACCAGGTCGAAGACGGTGTGGTTGTCCGGGATGCCGGATTGCAGCGCCAGCAGGCCGTACACGACGGAGGCGAACCCCTTCGGCCCGAACCACGCCGCGGTCGCGCGCTCGCGTCCGGGGAGCGGGGTGCGCAGCAGCGACACCAGCATCGCCGCCGGCCGCACCAGGAGGATCGCCAGCACCGCCAGCCCCCAGCCGCCGGGCGACAGGTGGCTCAGCCGGTCCGGGGTGATCAGCGCGCCGAACACCAGCAGCGCGGCGAACTTGGTCAGCTCGGACAACAGGTCGCCGAACGGCTCGAAGCGCTCGGCGGCCGCCCGGTTCAGCGTCGCCAGGGTGGAGCCGGCGGCGAAGGCGGCCAGGTAGGCGTTGGCGTGGGTGAGGTGGCAGACCGCGTAGAGCGACACCGCGATCGCGAGCGGGCCGAGAGCCTGCAGGCGTGGTTCCGCCGTCAGGATCCGCAGCCGCCACGCCAGGGTCACCAGTGCCGGTATCCCGACGCCGAGCGCGAGACCGCCGGCCAGCTCGAGCGCGATCGTGGCCGGGTGCGACCGCTCGTGCGTGGCGAGCGCGAGGAAGACCAGCACGAAGGGCAGGGCCAGCCCGTCGTTGAGCCCGGACTCGACGTTGAGCAACCGCCGCAACCGCACCGGCACGTCCGAGCGGCCGACGATGGCGGAGGCGAACACCGGGTCGGTGGGGGAGAGGATGGCGCCGAGCAGGAACGCGGTGGGCCAGTCCAGCCCGGTGAGGAAATGCGCGGGCAGGGCGATGCCGAGCATGGTCAGCGGCATGGCCAGTCCCAGCGCCCGGCCGGACAGCCGCCAGTTCTCCCGCAGCGCCCGCAGATTGGCGCGCTGGCCGTCGGTGAACAACACGGTGAACAGCGCCAGATCGGCGAGCGTGGACACCAGGGGATCGGCGGGGTGGACCGTGACGAGCCCGAAGCCGCCCTGGCCGATCAGTGCGCCGGCGAGCAGGAACATCAGCGCGGTGGACAACACCGTCCGGGCGGCCAGACCGGACAGCGACACGCTGACGAGCAACACGACCCCGAATGCCAGCACGAGTGCCACCGCGGATCCCTCCCGTCGTCCTGGTCCGGGGGTTGCCCTGAACACCGGCGGGTATGCCACGTGGCGTCACCGAGGGAAAGGAGAAGTCATGACCGTGGTCTCCGAAATGCTCGACACCTACCCGGCCGACCTCGGCCAGGTCGACCGCGCCCAGCTCGTCCGGTGCGTCGAGGCGTGTCTCGCCTGTGCCCAGGCCTGCACCGCCTGCGCCGACGCCTGCATGTCCGAGCCGGACGAGCGGCTGCCGGAGCTGCGCAAGTGCATCAGGTCCAACGTGGACTGCGCCGACGTCTGCGACACCACCGCTCGCATCCTGTCCCGCCACACCGGCTACGACGCGAACATCACCCGGGCAGTGCTCGAGGCGTGCGCGACGGTGTGCCGCTCCTGCGGCGACGAGTGCGCCGGGCACGCGGAGCGGATGGAGCACTGCCGCGTGTGCGCCGAGGCGTGCCGGCGCTGCGAGCGGGCCTGCCGCGACCTGATCACCGCCCTGGGATGACGGGCGGCCGCAGTCCGCCTTCCGGTGCTCCGGTCCGAGTTCGTCAGGCAACCGTCAGGTTCACCGTCC
Source organism: Amycolatopsis thermalba (assembly GCF_003385215.1). Lineage (GTDB taxonomy): Bacteria > Actinomycetota > Actinomycetes > Mycobacteriales > Pseudonocardiaceae > Amycolatopsis_E > Amycolatopsis_E thermalba. The sequence goes on from NZ_PQHW01000096.1 coordinate 22,734, forward strand.
CCGGCCGGGGAATGCCCTCACCACGGGGGTGAACCGGCGAGGGGAGCAGACGATGACTCAGCGGGCCGACGGTTCGGTGGCGACCGAGGAGGACCATGAAGAGCCGAGTGCGAACGCTCGTCCCGGCGGTGGTGGCCGCCCTGGTGCTCGCCGGCTGCAGCGACCCCGGCCAGCACGGGCAGGGGGCGGACACCATGGGGACCAACGCCGGGGACGGCCCGGTCCGGCTGCTCAACGTCTACGTCGAGCGGCCGGACGACGGGCGGTACTCGCCGGGGGAGAACGCACGGGTGCTCTTCACGGTGAGCAACACCGGCGACCAGGACGACACCCTCACCGGGGTGACCAGCCCGGTGGTGCGCGCTGTTTCGCTGCGGTGGGACCAGTACTGTGACGGCACCGCCGAGCAGGTCCCGGAGATCCCGGTGCAGGCCAAGGCATCGGTGCCGATTCCACCCGGCCGGGTGCTCACCGGGCACCTGCCCTACTACGTGGACGCCACCGGGTTCACGACGGAGGCCCTGGCGGGCACCACCATCCCGATGACGTTCACCTTCTCCCGGACCGGGCCGATCAGTCTGGACGTGAAGGTCCAGCCACGGGAACCGGTCGATGCGATACCGCACTACGCCTGCATCGCGATGGGATCGCAGAAGCAATGAGGACGGTCGTTGCGCGCAGCCGGCGTGGGATCGCCGTCGTGGCCGCACTGGCGGCGGCTTCGGCCTGCGGGCCGGCGCCGGACCCGGGCGGACACGCCGCCGCGCCCGACAACGTCGCCGCGACCCAGGCCGCGCCATGCACGACGAACGAGTTGACGGCCGACCTGCAAGCCCAGCACCCCGCCGCCGGCGGCAGGTACGCGGTCATCCGGCTGTCCAAGACGACCGGCGGCACCTGCACCCTGCACGGGTACGGCCGGATCAGGCTGGTGGGACAGGACGGGCGTGCCGTTCCCACGCGCATCCGCCGGGAAGCCGGACCCGAACCGGCCCCGGTGCGGCTCGAACGGGGGACCGCGGCGCGGCAGCACCTGCGGTGGGGTGTGGTCCCGGTGGGGGACGAGCCGGTGACCGGGCCGTGCCAGCCGCCACCGGGTCACCTCGACCTGGTTCCGCCCGGCGGGGGCGAACCCCTGCGCGTGAGCTGGTCCTACGGCCCGGTGTGCGGGCACGGGACGATCACGGTGAGCCCGTACCAGCCCTGGTGACGGTTCCCGCGCGGCCGGCCGGCGCCGCCTCCACTGTCCCAACGGGACGATGACCTTCTCCATGGCTTTCCGCGGCCCGGGCGATGGGGCAGTGCCGGCCGTGTCCGATGATCACGCGTGCGGGCGGCCGGCGGCGATCAGCCGTGTGAGGCGGTGATGTGCCAGGCGGTGCAGCAGCTCGCTGACCGCCTCGGAGGCGATCCGCCCGCTCAGGTCGCGCACGGACTCGCGGACGACGCGGGACACCTCGTCCGCGTCGACGTCGTCGAACTCGGCCATGAGCTGTGCGCTGACGACGATGGTGAGCTGGGTCAGCCGGGGTGTGGTCGTGGGCATCGTTCTCCCTGGATCGCGCCGATCTCGATCACCATCGTCGCACCGGGCGGTGCGGTCGTGCCTGACGGTCAGCTGACATTGTGGCCGCTCGGAAATCCACCACGACCCGTCCTCCGGGGCAGGTGTGCACGTGGGTGTCGCGGCTGAGGCGGTAGTGCGCCAGCCGGTAGAGCATTTCGCCGAGAGCTTCCGCGACGATCTGTCCCTCGAGGTCCCGTGCCGCGTCCCGCACGGTCTGGCGGACGTGGGTACGCGGAACCACGCCGTGGAATGGCGCCGGCCCCCTCACAGCGAAGTGGGTGACGAGGGGCCCGTGGTCACCGCGGGATCCGGACGTTGCGTGACCTGAGGTGTCGTCGGCACGGCCGTGGTGGTCGACGGGATCGGCTCCGGCTCGTCCTGGGTGGTGACCCCGCAGCCGGCCGCGAGCAGCACCGGCCACACCACGACGACCGCGAAGCGGCGCACACCCGGCCTCATGCGGTGGCCTCCGGAAGTTCCACGACGAACCGGGATCCGCCGCCCGGCCGGTCCTCGGCCCAGGCCGCCCCACCGAGCCGCCGGGCGTGTTCGGCGACGATGGCCAGCCCGAGGCCGCTGCCGCTGCCGTCCCGGCGATCGCCGGCCCGCGTGCCGCGGGTGAAGCGTTCGAAGATCTGCTCGCGAAGATGCGCCGGCACGCCGGGCCCCTCGTCGTCGACCTCGAGACGCACCCGGCTCGCTCCCACGCCGATCCCGATCCGGCGCGCCCCGCCCGCGTAGTGCTCGGCGTTGTCGAGCAGGTTGCCCACGATGCGGTCCAGCCGCCGCCGGTCCCCCCGCACCAGCGCCGGCTCCGGCCCGGCGTCCACCGGCGGCGAGGACGTGTTCCGGTGCGCGAGCACGTTGGTCACCAGTTCGCGCAGGTCGAGGACCTCCCAGGCGTCGTCGTCGCCCTGCTGGCCGGCGCGGGAGATCTCCAGCAGGTCGATGACCATGCGCCGGAACCGGTGCACCTCCAGGACCAGCAGGTCGAGCGCCCGGCGGGCGGTCTCGGGCAGATCGTCCCGCCGGCGGTGCAGCACTTCGGCGGCACTGGTCATGGTGGTCAGCGGGGACCGCAGTTCGTGGCTGACGTCGCCGGCGAACCGGGCGTCGCGCTGGACGCGGTGCTCGAGGGCCTGCGTCGTCTCGTTGAAGGTCCGGGCCAGCGGCGCCAGGTCGGCGTCGGCGTGCTGGGGCAGGCGGGCACCGAGGTCACCGGCGGCGACCCGGGAGGCGGCGGCGGTGAGGGCGGTGAGCGGGCGTAGTGCCCGCCGGCTGGTCCACAACCCGAGCGCACCGCCCAGCACTCCACTGGCCAGGGTGCCACCGGCCAGGAGGCTGCTGAGGAAGTGGAAGGTGCGGTCGATCTCGGCCAGGGGGAAGATCTCCACGTAGAACCCGCCTTGGGTGGCCAGGGGGAGCGCCACCGCGAGCACGGGGACGTCCCGCACGTGCAGGCGCTGCCGCACGGGCGTGCCCGACCGGGCGGCGTCGGCGAACGCGCGGGGCAGCTCGGCGAACTCGACCTGCCTGCCGCCGGTGAGCACGTGACCGGGCCGTTGCACGATGATCGTCGCGTTCGGACCCGTGGTGAGGCCGGTCAGCAGTTCCTCCAGGCCCCCGGACCCGGTGCGGATGGCCTCTTCGACCAGCCGCGCGTTCACCGCGGCCTGCTGGGTGGCGCTCTGCAGACGCTGGTCGAGCATGTATCCGCTGGCCAGGTTCCAGGTCGCCAGGGCGAACAGCCCGGAGACGAGGAACGAGCCGAGCCCGAAGGCGACGGCGACGCGCCACCGCAGCGACAGCACCTGCCGGAGCGGGCGACGGAACCGCGTCACGGTTCCGGCTCGATCCTGTACCCCATCCCGCGCACGGTCACGATGGTCCGCGGGTGGTCGGGATCGGTCTCCACCTTGCGCCGCAACCGCCGGATGTGGACGTCGAGCAGGCGGGTGTCACCGAAGTAGTCGTAGCCCCAGACCTGGCTCAGCAGCTGCTCCCGGGTCACCACGCTGCCGGCGGACGCGGCCAGCTCGGCGAGGAGGCCGAACTCGGTGCGGGTCAGGTGCACCTGCGTGCCGTCGCGGAAGACCGTCGCCGCGTCCAGCCGGATCTCCAGGTCGGCCACGTGCAGCACGGCCGGCCGCCCGGGGGACCGCCGCCGCAGCAACGCGCGCATGCGGGCGGCCAGCTCGCCCGCGACCAGCGGTTTGGTGACGTAGTCGTCCGCGCCGGCCTCCAGGCCGGCGATCACCTCGCGGCTTTGCGAGCGCGCGGTGACCACGATGATCGGCAGGTCACCGCTGTCCCGCAAGGTGCGGCAGACGGTGAGCCCGTCCACGCCGGGCAGCATCAGATCCAGCAGCACGAGATCGACGGGGCCGGCTTCCACGGTCTCCAGCGCGCGCTCACCGCTGGGCACGTGCACCACGGCGAACCCTTCGTCGTCGAGGGCCAGCGTCAGGGCCTGCGCGATGCGCTCGTCGTCTTCGACCAGGAGAACTCGGGTCGGCATAGCGGCCATTCTTCCCGCC
>NZ_PQHW01000097.1 GCF_003385215.1 Amycolatopsis thermalba
CCCACCACGCCGCCCGGACAAACCAGCGCCCCCCATCCCCCCGCCGGCCCGCGCAACACGGGTCGTGGCGGAAACCGCCACCACGGCCCACCGCCCGCCGGGCCGCGCTGCCACCCCATCACCTCTGCGGCCGGCACAGCACCGGGTTCGCCAGCTCGGCGCACGGCCGGTCGCCGTGGGAGCGGACGATGTCGGCCCCCACCTGGTTCGTCAGGTAGCGCAGGAAGCTCGCCGCGAGCGAGTCGGCCTTCGGCTCGCCGTAGGTGTAGGCGTACTCGGTCTGCCAGAACGGGTAGGCGCCGTGGTCGGCGGCCTCCAGCGTCGCGCTCTGGCCGTCGATCCAGACCGTTGCCACATCCGGGCGGCTCGCCGCGGCGCCCAGTTCGCTGTAACCGATCGCGCCGGGAGTACCGGCCACCGCGTCGAGCAGCGAGCGGGTGTCGTTGCGGCGGCAGCGGACCACGTCGGTCGCCGGGGCCGGCGCCTTCGGTTCGACGCAGTCGTTGGAGTTCTCCCCCGGCTCGATCGCGCCGAGCACCTGCTGCTCGAACGTCGTCCGCGTGCCGGAAAGCGCTTCCCGGTCGACGATCCGCACCTCCTGGTCCGCGCCGCCCAGCTCCCGCCAGTTGCGGACCCGCCCGGCGAAGACGTCGCGCAGCTGCGCCAGGGTCAGGTCCCGCACCCCGGCGTCCGGGTGGACGACGACGGTGAACAACAGGAACGCGATCGGCCGCGGCAGCAACTGCGGCGACCGGTTGCCCTTCACGCCGTCGGAGAACGCGAGCATGTCCGCGCCCCGCTGCTGGTTGAGCCGGTCCAGACCGGCCGAGCTGCCCGCCATCTCGATGGCGAACCTCGCCTCGCGGCAGGTGTTCGCGTACGCCGCGGCCGCCTCCTGCACGACCGGCGCGAACGCGGTGGAACCGGTGATGGTCAGGGTGCCCCTGGCGCAGTCCAGCGGCGGCGGATCCGCGGTCGCCAGCCCGATGACGAACGGCTCGGCCAGCGCGATCGAGACCAGCAGGTACACCAGCACGGTCAGCCAGCGCGGAATTCCGGTGCGGCTCTTGGTCTCCCGGATCGCGCCGTTGCGCACGCCGCCTTTGATTCCGGCGATCACCTCGGGGTCCGGGCACTTCTTCACCTTCGGCCCGGCCCGGTCGAGCACCGCGAGGACCTTGTAGTGCTGCCCCTGGTTCAGCGGCACCTTGGGCAGCTGGATGACCCCGACGTGGCGCCCGTCACCGTCGACGATGTTGTCCACGCCCAGACCGGAGTTCTCGCCGAAGTTCTCCCGCAGGAACTCGTCGCTCAGCTCGGTCACCACCATCCCGGCGACGCGGCGGTCCGGGAAGTTGATCTTCACGCCGGCCTGGACGTTGCCCAGGACGGCGTAGTCGTGGCTGTCGATGTTCGTGGTGCCCGTGTTCTCGATGCGCACCAGCACGAACGACGGGTCGGTCAGTGCCTTGCCGTCCTTGTCGTCCAGGCGTTGCAGCGCGCCCGCGTTCTCCGCGGCGACCTCCTGCCGCGCGGTCGTGTCCACCTGCACGCGGTAGCCGAGCCGTTTGCGCCCGACGAACACGAACTCCCACAGAAACGCGAACACCGGCACCACGAGCGCCAGCACCGCGAGGACGATCTCCCAGGGAAAGTTGGACAACCGGGCCTCCGCGCTGGGGACACAGGACGAGACATCCATCTTGTGCGAGCGCGGCCCGGAAGATCAGGGTCGTCCGAGCTGTTCGGCAGTTGTTCACCCGGGCGTCAGGCGCAGGCGACCGACGAGGGCGTGTCGTCCTCCGGCGCGGGCAGCTCGACGCGGAAGCCGTCGAGCATCTCGTGCGCCCTGCCGTAGAAATCCGGGCTCTCGTACCAGGTGCAGGTGACGCCGCTGTCGTTGGTCCACGACGAGACCACGTCGGCGAGGTCGTGGGTGCCGAGGTCGCCGACCCGGTCCCCCGGCTGCAGGGCCAGGCCGCCGCCGGTGAAGCCGTGGTCGCGGTACAGGCACAGGCTGCTCCGCGGGCAGTCCCGGCCGTCGAACGGGGAAACCCCTTGCGCGGCAGCGGTGGCCGGCACGAGGGCGATCGCCAGAACGGCGAGGAACACCGAGGCACGCATGGCACCCCGATACCCGCCCGCCGCGGAACGACGCGCTCATCACCGCATCGAGCTACCCCTGGAGATCCGCACAGGCGGACCTGGCCCGGGCCACCGCCACGTCGAACTCCGGCCCCGCCGCGGCGAACGACCGCATCACGATGTCGACCGGCGCCTGCAACGCGTCGGCGAGCGTCCGGTAGCGCGGTTCCTGCTCGGCCGCCGCGGCCGCGAGCTGCGCCGCCGCACCCCAGCGCTGGAACCCGGCGTACTGCGTCTGCGGATCGAGCGCCGTGGTGCGTGCCACGGCGGCACAAGCGGCCTCGGCGTCGGATCCGGCGGCATCCGGGCCGGACCCGATCCAGACGAGCCCCACGGCTCCCGCGCCGACCACCAGTCCCACGACCAGCGCGACCACCACGAGCGGCCATCGGCGACGCGGAGCGGGCGCGGGATACGGCTGGGCCATCGGAGGTCCTTTCCGGTGTGGGCGGGTCACCCCGTGGACGCGCCGCGGGCCCGTCCGGTTCCCCCGCAGCCGATCCATTGTGGAGGATCACGGCGGGCGCACCGATCACACGCCCGGTCCGGCTGCCACGCCCGCACCTCCGCCCGCAGCGCGCGCCGGATGTCACGCCGCGGCCGGGTGGCGCCGGTTTCGTCGTGGAGCGGCGTGCCGAACACCCACAGCCTGCGCTGCCGGCGCCCGCAGTCGCACACCGTGCGACGGTAGCACCGGGCCACGGCAAGGCCGTTCGCCACGCGTATCCGGCTGCGCCAGTTCATGCTGCCCCCTGCTCCTCCTGCCCGGGATCGTCTGGAGGGGAGACGGCACTGCCCAGCCGGTATGTCGCGGGCGGGAGAACCACTTTCGAGTGTGAGTTGGGGAATCGCGGCCGCGGAACCGCTGCGCCGCCTGACGGGCGTATTCTGACAGTCGTCAGGGTGCCCGGAGAGAACGGGGGACGAGCCGGTGACCGGCGCGGTGCGTGGACGAGGCCGTCCCGGGGCGGGCACACCCCCGGTCCCCACCGAGGCCGAAATCCTCCGGCGGGGGATGGAAGCCTTCGCCGAGCTCGGCTACGACCGGGCCTCGGCCAGGGAGCTGGCGAGGCGCCTCGGCGTCAGCCACAACTTCATCAACGACCGCTACGGATCCAAGGCCGGCTTCTGGCGGGCCGTGGTGGATTCGCTGCTCGAACGCGACCAGCGGGAACGCCGGCGGCTCGTCGAAGCCGACGTCGACGACGCCGAGCGGGTTCGCGCCGTGATCAGGCACTTCTACCAGTCCGCGGTCGAGGCGCCGCTGCTCGGCCGGCTGCTGGCGGACGAGTTCAGCCGCGAGTCCGAACGCCTGGACTACCTCTACGAGAAGTACCTGGCGCCGACGCTGGAGCCGCTGGTTCCGGCCGTCGACCGGCTGATGGCGGCCGGCCGGATGCCCACCGTGCCCATGGACGTGCTCTTCTTCGCCGTGATCAGCCCGGTCGCCGCCCTGGTGCAGCTCCCGCTCGCCCACCGGCTCGGCCGCCCCCAGCGGGTCACGCGGGAAAGCCAGACCCGCACCGCGCGCGAGCTCGCGGACCTGATCGCGGACGGCTTGCTCGGCCGTCCCCCGCGCTGAACTGTCAGGCGAGGGTCCGCGCGGCCGGGAACCGCAGGCCGGTCAGTTCTTCGGAAATCGCCCAGATGCGGCGAGCGTCATCGGCGCTGCGCAGGCGCGAGTACAGCTCCTGTTCGGCCGGCGGGCCGGAGAGGTGGCGGAAACCGCTGGGCCCGTAGAGGCGGCCGCCTTCGGCAGCGGGTGACGTCGCGGCGTGGAGGGCGGGCAGCAGCGCGGTCTCGACCGTGCCGAACAGGATGCCGCGCGCGGACAGCGCACGGATCACCCGCACCAGCGCGGTGTCGCGGTCACGGCCGACCTCCGGGCGCGCGGCGAGCAGGTTCGTGGGTGTCACGCCGGGGTGGGACAGGTTGCTCGTGATGCCCCAGCCGCTGTCCCGGCTGCGCCGCTCCAGCTCGAGGCCGAACAGCCCGAACGCGATCTTCGACTGGCTGTAGGCCCGGTTGCCGTGGTACTTGCGCTCCCAGTGGAGGTCTTCCCAGTTGATGGAATGCCGGCCGGCGGCGATGCTGATCTGCGAAGTGACCCGGGCGTTCCCCGCGCGCAGGAGCGGCAGCAGCCGGGCCACCAGGGCGAAATGCCCGAGGTGGTTGGTGCCGAACTGCAGCTCGAACCCGTCCGCGGTGGTCTGCTGGTCGGGCGGGGTCATCACGCCGGCGTTGTTGACCAGGAGGTGGATCGGCCGCCCCTCCTCGGTGAGCCGGCCGGCCAGCGCGGCGACGGAAGCCAGCGAGGACAGGTCCAGGTCCCGCAGCGAGAGTTCGGCGTCCGGGTACCGGCGGCGGATCTTCGCGATCGCGGCCTCGCCCTTGCGCCGGTTGCGGACCGGCATGACGACCTCAGCGCGCGCGGCGGCGAGCCGGGCCGCCAGCCCCAGGCCGACGCCGTCACTGGCTCCGGTGACCACCGCGAGCTTGCCGGCGAGCCCGGGAATCTGGATGTCCGATGTGGACCTGGCCATGGTCGCTCCTCTCCGGGCTGACACCTGTCAGATTAGGCTTAATCTGACAGGTGTCAAGCTGGAGTCACTGGCGGCCGGCGGCGATGGTGAGGATGTCCTTGTTCCCGTCGGCCCAGGTCGCCGTCATCACGACCTCGTTGATCAGCCACCGGCCGTTCACCCGGACCAGCCCGAAGCGGTAGGTGCCGCCGAGGGTCCAGCGCGGTGAGCCGAACGTGGTGGCCAGCAGGTGGGTGGCCTGGAACACGGCGGTGAGCACCGCGCTGTCCCCGTCCACCGTCACGAGGTGGTTGCCGAGCAGGTGTTGCGTGGCGTCGAAGGCGCCGAGCAGGGCCGACCACTGGGCCTTGACCTCGTCCGGGGTCTGCGTCCAGGGCTCGCCGCCGTAGATGCTGGTGTAGTCGAGGGTCACCCGGTCGGCGAAGACCTCGGTGAAGCTGTCCCAATCGCGGATGTCGACCAGCCACATCATCCGGGTGCAGGTGTCGATGACGTCGGCGCGGTCCTGGGCGGTGCTCACGGTCTCTTCTCCAATGATCATTGCAGGGGCAACAGATTGCGCTCGGCGAAGACGCGACGGACGATCGCCATGGCCGCGAACACACGGGGGAACCCGGCGTACGGGATCGCCTGCATGACCGCTTCCACCACGGCGCGCGGCGTCGGGCCGGCGCCGAGCGCGGAGCCGATGTGCGCCTCCAGCTGGGGCTCGACACCCCCGGTCGCGATCAGCGCGCCCAGGATGACCAGCTCCCGTTGCCCGGCGTCGAGGCCGGGGCGGGAGTGGATGTCCCCGTAGGCGAATTCGACGGCGAGCCGGCTCAGGTCCGGGGCGACGTCGGCGAGCGCGTCGTAGGCCCGTCGCCGCGGACCGGCTCCGCCGATCTCCTGCTGGCGGGCCAGCCCGCGCTGGAAGCGCTCGGTCATGTTCGGAGCGTGCCGGGCGGGGCCGGCGCGACCCAGACCCCTGGTTGTACGGGTACTGGCAGGGCCAGGCTGCGAAGGCATACTGGCGGCATGGCAGAGGTCCGGTTGGGTGAGTTCCTCCAGTCGCGGCGCGCGCGGGTCACTCCGGAGAGCGTGGGGCTGCGCCCCGGCAGCCGGCGGCGTGTGCCTGGCCTGCGCAGGGAGGAGCTCGCGCAGCTGGCCGGGATCAGCGTGGAGTACTACCAGCGGCTGGAGCAGGGGCGGGCCAGCCATCCATCCGACGAGGTGCTGAACGCCATCGCCGACACGCTCCGCCTGGACGCCGTGGAGCGCGATCACCTGCGCGCCCTGGCCCGCCCACCCCGGCACGGCACCCGCGCGGCCGAATCGGTGCGGCCCCAGCTGCGGCGCATGCTCGACCTGATCGATCTGGTGCCGGCGCTGGTGATCAACGACCGGTTCGACGTGCTGGCCGCCAACGCGCTCGCGCACCGGCTGTTCGGCGAGGCGCGGAACCTCGCGCGCACACTGTTCCTGGACCCGGCGGCCCGGGACCGCTACGTGGAGTGGGAAGAAGTGGCCGCGGCGACGGCCGCACAGCTGCGATTGGCGGTCGGCCGGCATCCCCATGACGAGGATCTCGCCGCGCTGGTGGCCGAATTGTCCGCACGGAGCGAGGAGTTCCGGCGGTGGTGGCACACGGGGGACGTGGAACTGCGGGCGTTCGGGACGAAGAGCTTCCGGCATCCCGGCGCCGGGGTGCTGACCTTCCACTACGAGAACTTCGAGCTGCCCGGGGACACCCGGCAGCGGCTGGTCACCCTCACCCCGGCCAAGGACAGCACGACGGAGGCCGCGCTGCGGCTGTTGTCAGCCGCCGCACCGTGACGTCCCTGCGCGACTGTCGCGGAACCTTGACGTAATGCAGCGCAGCAGGCGCTGGGAGTGCTGCTGGTCGAACCGGTTCAGGACCCGAGGCAGCCGACCTCGGCGGCGGCAGTGCGCTCCGCCGCGAGGATTTCTCCGGCTGCCCGCACGCCCGAGGAGATCGCGCCGTCGATGTAGCCGTTCCAGCGGTCGGCGGTTTCGGTCCCGGCCCAGTGGATCCGGCCGCACGGGCGCCGCCAGCCGGAGCTGCCGTGGGCGATCCACGCGCCGGGCGTGGGGTTGGCCGCGTACCCGCCCTGGGCCCACGGATCCTCCGGCCAGATCTTCTCCACGTACTCCACCGGTTCCCCGGCGCGTGGCCCGAACAACCGCGTCAGCGTGGCCAGCACCGCCGCCCGCCTGGCCGCTCCGTCCAGTGTGGACCAGGCGCGCAGGCGGTCGCCGTAGACGAAGCCCACCAGCACCCCGGGCCCGGCGTCCGGTGGCGAGTTGTCGAACACCACCCCCACCGCGTCCTCCCCGTACAGCGACGCGATGCCGGACAGGCCCTCGTCCCGCCAGAACGGCTCCGCGTACACGGCGTGCACCTTCGCCACATCGCCCATCACGCTGCGCTGCACCCAGCGCGCCCTGGCCGTCGGCAGCCCCGGCCGGAACCGGATCGCGGCGGTCGCCGGTGGCGGTGTCGCCACCACCACCCGTCCGGTGTGGACGGTTCCGCGCGCGGTGTGCACCAGCACCCGGTCACCGTCCTGGTCGACCGACTCGACCGGTGTCCCCAGGACGACGGCGTCCCCCAGCCGCCGGGCCGCGGCCAGCGCCGGTGCCTGCGCCCCCGCCACGAACCGCGCGTCCTGCGCGGCGTCCCGGGTCTGCATCAGCTGGTCGAACCCACCCGCGCTGGCGATGTAGAACAGCAGGTGCAGCAGGGAGATCTCGCGCGGCTCCACGGCCCACACGCCCTGCACCGCCAGCGCCAGCCTGCGCCGCGCGTCCGGGCACGCGACCTCCCGCGACAGGTACGTCTCCACGGTCTCGGCGTCCCACGCCGCGGCGTCGGGACCGGCGCCGGGATCGCCGGTGTCCACCCGGCTGGCCAGTTCGTCCAGCCTCGCCGTCGCGGCCGCGTACTCGGCGAGGCCGGGCGCGCCGTCCGATCCGTCCCCGGTGTAGCGGTGCAGCGCACCGTCGTGCCACAGCTCCAGGTGGGCGCCGGTCTCCCACGTCGGGAAGGTGGCGCAGCCGAACCGTTCCGCCCAGCCGAGCAGGTGCCGCTGGGTCGGCCCGACCCACTGGCCGCCGTGGTCCACGACCACGCCGGACGACGTGGGCTGCGAGAGGATCCGGCCGCCGACGCGGTCGGCGGCTTCCAGGACCAGGGCGGGCACCCCGGCGTCGTGCAGGGTCAGCGCGGCGGACAGGCCCGCGTACCCGGCACCCACGACGACGACGGGGACCCGGGAGGGCAGAGCGGCGACGGTCATGCCCCCATCGTGAAGTTTCCTGATTCGCCAGTCAACTATCTTCCCGCCCCTCCTGGCCCGGCACGGCCTCGACCTTGCCGCTCATTGGCTCTTGACAGGCATGTGGACCAGATCACACACTCCCATAACTAATCCGCCAATCAACTATGAGGAGTCCCCGCCGTGCCCGAGTCCTCCTTCGAAGCCGAGCTGGAACACCGGCTCGCCCTGCTCGAAAGTCCCGACAGCGACGAGACCTACCTGCCCGACCTGCCGTGGCGCGACGTCGTGCTGGCCGCCGTCGTGCTCGCCGTGGTGAGCGTGCTGCTGATCTGGTGGGGGTACCCGGCATGAGCGCACCCGCCAGGACCGGCGGCACGGAGTCCGCCGGCACCGACGCCACCCTCAACGAACTGCCCCTGCTGCGGCGCGAACGGTTGTGGGGTTTCTGGGGCTATTCCTCGGTGAACGTGGGCCTGTCGATCGCCACGTGGGCGTTCCTGCAGGGCGGCGCGGTCGCCCTCTACGTGGGCGCCGAGGCCGGGATCGCCAGTATCGTCGTCGGCTACGGGATCAGCGTGCTGCTGGTCGCGCTCGCGCCGTGCCTGCCCTGCGCGAAGTACGGTATCGAGCAGTTCACGGCGCTGCGCAGCGTATTCGGCTCCGGTGGCGCCCGGCTGCTGATGATCACCATGTCGACGCTGCTCGCGGCGGCGTGGGCGGCGGTGCTCGCGATCATGTGCGGGCACGCGCTGGGCAACGTCGCCGAGCAGGTGTTCTCGGCCGACATCGACAGCTCGGGCATCGTGGTCAGCCTGATCGCGCTCGTGGCGGTGCTGGTGTCCTGGCTCGTGCTCGCCCGCGGCCCGGTGTCGGTGGAGTGGGTGAACCGGATCGTCGCGCCCGGGCTGGTGATCGTCACGACCGGCATGCTCGTGCTGATCTTCACGCAGACCTCGTGGTCGGAACTGGCCGCGATCCCGCCGCTGGCGTCCTCGGGCGACGCGCACCTGGACTTCGTGCTCGCCGTCGAACTCAACATCGCGGGCGGGTTCGCGTGGTGGCCCAACGTCGGCAACCTCGCGCGCCTGACGCGCACCTCCCGCGCGGCGTTCTGGCCCAACATGGTGGGGTTGTTCTTCACCTCGGTGCTGGCGGCGGTCGTCGGCGCCTTCGCCGCGCTGGCGCTCGCCTCCGAGGACCCGACCATGTGGATGGTGCCGCTCGGTGGTGCCGCGCTCGGCGTGCTCGCCCTCGCGTTCGTCGGTTTCGCCAACATCACCAGCGTCGTGGCGCAGGGCTACTCGTCGCTGGTCGCGCTCAAGGGCGGCGGCGGGCGGCTGCTGCGCCGCGTGCCGTGGGCGCTGATGGCCGCCGGGATCCTCGCGCCGGCCGCGGTTCTCGTGTTCTTCCCCGCCGCGGTCTACGACAACTACTCGCGGTTCGTCTCCTGGGGAGCGATCCTGGTCGCTCCACTGTGTTCGGTCCAGGTCGTCGACTACTTCGTGCTGCGGCGCGCGCGGTTGCGCGTGCGGGACCTGTATCTGCCCAACCGGGAGTCCTGCTACGGCTTCTGGCGCGGGTTCAACCCCGCCGCCTTCGTCGCGGTCGCGGCGGGTGCGGTCACCTACGCGCTGCTGCTCAACCCGGTGACCTACGAGCCGGCCGGGCCGTTCCGGTACCTGACCGCGTCGCTGCCCGCGGTCGTCGTCTCCGGGGTCCTGCACTACGTCCTGACCGTGCTGATCGTGCGGCGCCGGGCCAGGGGCGGGTACGCGCCGGCGGATCAACTGACTGATGCGTGAATCAATTCCACTACACTGGGTCGCGCTGCCACCGGGCGAAGAAGGAGTACGCATGCCGCGGCCCAACGTCGAAGCGGAACGGCGTGAGCAGATCCTGCAGGCGGCGTGCCACGTCATCGCCGAGCAGGGGTTCCGCGCGCTGCGGCTCGCCGACGTGGCGAAGGTCGCGGGGTTGTCCTCGGGCATCCTGCACTACTACTTCACCAACAAGCGCGACCTGGTGCGCGCCGCGTTCGAGCAGAACGTGGCCCGTTCGTTCGCCCGCCGCACCGCCATCCTGGAGTCCGACACCGACGCCGTCAGCAAGCTGCGGGCCCTGGTCGACGCCTACCTGCCCGCCGACGACGAGACCGTCGAGTCCTGGCACGTCTGGGCCGAACTGTGGGTCGAGGCCATCCACGACCCGGACCTGCAGGACCTCAACGAGCGTGCCTACGGCGAGTGGCGGCGGCTCATCGCCGGCATCGTCCGGGACGGGCAGGCGGCAGGCCAGATCGGTGACGCCGACGCGGTCGAGCTCGCGAACCTGCTGGTCGCGGTGCTGGACGGGCTGGCGCTCCAGGTGCTGGCCGGGTCGCGGAACATGACCCTGGCGCGGATGCGCACGACCTGCCAGTCGTTCATCGACCGCGTCATCCTGCCCCGGTAACCCAAGCCCGCACGATCCGGGCCGGGCATCGACCCGTCCGCATTATTGACTGACGAGCCAGTTATTTATTAGCCTGAGGGCCGGGCCACGTGCTCGCCCATTCCCTCCCCGTTTCCGAGGAGCTCCCCTTGCGCCTACCCACCGAACTCGTCGCCCTGACCGACGAGCAGAACCACATCCTCGACCTGTGCCGCCGCTTCGCCGAACAGGAGATCCGGCCCATCGCGCGCGAGGTCGACGAGGCCGACACCGAAGTCCCGTGGGACATCTGGTATTCGGCCGCGAAGGTCGGCCTCACCTCGTTCATGCTCCCGGAGGCCTACGGGGGCGGCGGTTTCACCGACGTGTTCACGCAGTGCCTCGTTCAGGAGGAGCTGTGCACGGGTGACCTCGCCATCGGGAACCTGTTGACCGCCAACGGGTTCTTCGCCCACCCGATCCTGGAGCTGGGCACCGGCGAGCAGCGGGAGCGCTACCTCACCCCGCTGGGGGCGCCGCGCCCGCCGATGACCTCCCTCGCGGTGACCGAGCCCGACACCGGCTCGGACGCGGCCAGCCTGACCACCCGCGCCGTCCGCAAGGGCGATTGGTACGTCCTTTCCGGACGGAAGGCGTGGATCTCCAACGCCGGTGCCTCCGAGTACTACATCGTGTTCGCCACCGTCGACCCGGCGCTGCGGTCCCGTGGGGTGACGGCGTTCGTCCTGCACCGCGACACTCCCGGGTTCACCGTGTCCGAGCCGTGGAAGAAGATGGGCCAGCGGGCGCTGATCAACGCCGAGCTCGTGCTGGACGAGGTGGAGGTGCCCGAACGGGACCGGCTCGGCGCCGAGGGTGACGGGTTCCGCGGCCTGATGCACACCTTCGACCGGTCGCGCACGATCCTCGCCGCGGCGGCGACCGGTGTCGCGCGCGCCGCCACCGAGTACGCCACCGAGTACGCGCGCCAGCGCCGCCAGTTCGGCAAGCCGATCATCGAACACCAGGCGGTCGCCTTCCGGCTCGCGGACATGGCGACCCGGGTCGAGTCCGCGCGGCTCATGACGTGGCGCGCGGCCAAGCGCATCGACGCCGGGCTGCCCGCCGGCCGGGAGTCGGCCATGGCCAAGCTCATCGCCTCCGAGACCGCCATGTTCGCCACCTGGGCCGCGGTGCAGACGCTCGGCGGGTGGGGCTACTCGCGGGAGTTCCTGGTGGAGAAGTGGATGCGCGACGCCAAGCTCGAGGAGATCGAGGAAGGCACCTCCGACATCCAGCGGCTCATCATCTCCCGGAGCCTCGATGACCGCCGCTGACACCGTCGCCGGCCAGGCGGCCACGGGGGCGGACGACCTCTCGGCCCTGTGGCAGCCCCGTTCGGTCGCGGTCGTCGGGGCGAGCGACAACCCGGCGAAATGGGGTTACTGGCTCGCCTCCGGCGCGTTGAGCGGGCGGGACCGCCGCGCGGTGCACCTGGTCAACCACCGCGGTGGCCGCGTGTGCGGGGTGCCCGCCGCCCGGAGCCTGCGTGAGGTGGGCGAGCCGGTCGACCTGACGGCGGTGGTGGTGCCGGCCACCGCCGTCGGGGAAACCGTGACCGGCGCGCTCGACCTCGGGTCGCGCGCGGTGCTCGTCATCACCGACGGCGTGCAGCGCCTGCCCGGCGGGCCCGCGCTGCTCCGCGACCTCGCGCGGCGCGCCCGCGCGGCGGGGGCCAGGCTGCTCGGTCCCAGCTCACTGGGCATTGTGGACAGTGCGCAGGAGCTGCGGCTGGCGTGGGGCCACTTCGCGCCGGGGCCCGTCGCGATCGTGACGCAGAGCGGCCAGGTCGGCTCCGAGCTGGCGCACCTGCTGCACCGGCACGGGTCGGGCGTGTCCCGGTTCGCCTCGGTCGGAGTGCAGGCCGACGTCACGTCCGAGGAACTGCTCGCCGGGCTCGCCGCGCACCCGGGCACCACGGCGGTGATCTGCTACCTCGAAGGGGTCCGGGATGCCGCCGGGTTCCTGTCCGCGGCCAGGGCGTTGCGCGAGGCGGGCAAACCGCTCGTGGTCCTGGCCGCCGGTGACAGCGCGGCAGGCAGCGCCGCGGCTCGTTCCCACACCGGGGCGCTCACCGGCAGCATGGACGTCCTCGACGCGGCCTGTCGCGCCGCCGGCGCGGTGCGGGCGCGGACCCCGGCGGAGGCGGCGGCGCTCGCGCACACCCTCGCCGCGGGTGTGCGCCCGCGCGGCGACCGGATCGTCATCGTCTCCGACTCGGGCGGGCAGGGAGCGCTCGCCGCGGACGTCGCCACCGCGGCGGGCCTGCGGGTCACCCCGCTCGGGTCCGGTACGCGGGCGCGGCTGGCCGAGACCCTGCCGGCCGTGCCCGGCAACCCGGTCGACCTCGCCGGTGCGGGGGAACAGGATCTGTCGTCCTACGCGGCAGTCGCGGAGGCAGTCGCCCCCGAGGCGGGCGCGGTCGTGCTCACCGGCTACTTCGGACGGTTCGGAGTGGACAGTCCGGGGTTGCGGGAGGCCGAGTGCGCGGTCGCGCACCGGCTGACCCGGCTCGCGAGGACGGTTCCGGTGGTCGTGCACAGCATGGCCGAGGACGGCCCGGCCGTCGACGTGCTGGTCCGCGGCGGGATCCCGGTGTTCGCCGACGTGGAGACGACCCTGCGGGCGGTCGCCGGGTGCGTGCGGTGGGAGCGCGCGGTAGCGCGGGACGTGCCCACCCCGGACCCGGTCGGGGAAGGCGAGCGTTGTTCCTACCTCGCGGCCCGCGACATGCTGCGCGAGGCGGGGATACCGGTGCCGGAGGCCGGCACCGCGCGGTCGGCGGACGAGGCCGTGGCACTGGCCGCGAGCTGGCCCGGTGCCACGGTGCTCAAGGCGGACCTCGACCACAAGACCGAGGCGGGCGGCGTCGTGCTCGGGCTGCGCACCGCCGGGGAGGTGGCCGCCGCGCACCGGGACCTGACCGCCCGGCTCGGCCTGGACTCGGTGGTGGTCGAGCGGATGGACGAGCGGGCCGGGGTGGTCGAGGTGCTCGTGGGCCTGCGTCACGACCCCGTGTTCGGGCGGGTCGTCGTCGTCTCCTCCGGTGGCGTCGAGGCCGAGTTGTGGCGCGACACGGTGCTGGAACTGGCCCCGGTCGACGAGGCCGAAGCCACGGCCATGCTCGCCCGGTTGCGCGGTCATCCCCGGCTGCTCGGCTGGCGCGGCGCGCCCGGCGTGGACATCCCGGCGCTGGCGCGAGCGATCGCCGCCGTGTCCCGGATGCCGGTCGCGACCTGCGAGATCAACCCCCTGCGGGCCGGCGCCGACGGTGTGCTCGCCGTCGACGCGCTCGTGTTCCGCGGGCACAGCGAGGAGGAACCGGCATGAGCGAGTTCGCGGGACGCGTCGCGGTGGTCACCGGTGGCGGATCCGGCATCGGCCGCGCCATCGCCCGCCGGTACGCCGCGGGCGGTGGCAGCGTCGCGGTGCTCGGCAGGCGGGCCGAGCCGCTGGCCGAGACGGTGGACCTCATCGGCGCCGCGGGCGGCACCGCCACCGCGCTGACCGTGGACGTGCGCGACTTCGACCAGGTCAGCGCCGCGATGACCGCGGTGCGCGACCGGTTCGGCCGCATCGACGCGCTCGTCAACAACGCGGCGGGCAACTTCGTGTGCCCCGGGGAGCGGCTCAGCGCAGGGGGCTGGCGAGCGGTGATCGACATCGTGCTGAACGGCACGTTCCACTGCACGCGGGCGGCCGCCGACGTCATGCTCGAACAACGGTCCGGCAGCGTGCTGTCGGTGATCGCCAGCTACGCGTGGCACGGCCACCCCGGCACGGTGCACAGCGCCGCGGCCAAGGCCGGGGTCCTCGCGATGACCCGCACCCTGGCCGTCGAATGGGCCGGCCGCGGCGTGCGGTTGAACTGCCTCGCGCCCGGCCCCACGGAAACCGCGGGCGCGGGAGCGGCGCTGTGGGGCGACCAGGCCAGCCGCGACCGCGTCCTGGCCAGCGTGCCCCAGCGCCGCATGGCCGGGACGGACGAGATCGCCGGGACGGCCGCGTTCCTGCTCGGTGACGGCTCCGCCTACATCACCGGCGAGGTCCTGACCGTCGACGGTGGACAGTGGCTCGGCAAGCAGGTCTACGGACCCGAGCTCGGTGCCGGGGAGGCCGCTGATGCGCGCTGACTTGTTCATCGACGGCGAATGGCACCGGCCGGCGGCCACCATCCCGGTGACCGACCCGGCGACCGGGGAGGTCGTCGGGCACGCCGCCGACGGCACCGAACAGGACGTGGCGCGGGCGGTGGCAGCGGCAGCGCGCGCGTTCCCGGACTGGGCCGCACGCGGGTACGCCGAGCGTGCGGCTCTGCTCGGCGCGCTCGCCGACCGGTTGCGGGACCGGCGGGACGAGCTGGTCGCCGGGGTGGTCGCCGAGGTCGGCTGCCCGGTCACGGTGACGCGGGAGTCCCAGGTGGACGTGGCGATCGACGTGGTGCGGTACTACGCGGATCTCGCCGCGCACCGGTCACCGGTCCGCGAGGTGGGCGCTTCGCTCGTGCACGAGGTGCCTGCCGGGGTGGTCGCCGCGATCACGCCGTGGAACTACCCGCTGTACCAGCTGGCCGCGAAGGTCGCGCCGGCACTGGCCGCGGGCTGCACCGTGGTCGCCAAACCGGCGGAGCTGACACCGCTGAGCACGTGCCTGTTCGCCGAGGCCGTCGCCGAAGCCGGTCTGCCGCCCGGGGTGGTCAACGTCGTGCCGGGTCGCGGCCAGGTCGTCGGCGCGGCGCTGGCGTCCCATCCCGGCGTCGACGTCGTGTCGTTCACCGGGTCGACCACGGTCGGGCGGGCCGTCATGGCGCGGGCGGCGGAGTCGGTGAAACGGGTGTGCCTCGAGCTGGGCGGGAAGTCGGCGAGCGTCGTGCTGCCCGGCGCGGATCTCGTGACGGCGGTGCGGGCCACCGTCGCTTCGGCGACGCTGAACTCCGGTCAGACGTGCAGCGCGTGGACGCGGCTGCTCGTCCCGGCCGCGCAGCACGACGCCGCGGTCGAGTGCGCGGCCGAGGCGATGGCGGCGGTGGTCGTCGGCGATCCCCACGACCCGGCCACCGAGAACGGCCCGCTGGTGTCCGCGGCGCAGCGGGATCGGGTGGAGTCCTTCGTGGCAGGTGCCCAGGCCCGCGGCGCGCGCGTGATCGGGCACGGGCGCGTTCTGCCTCCGCGCGGGCATTTCACGTCGCCGGTCGTCGTGGCGGGTGCCGGGGAGGACTGGGAGATCGCGCAGGAGGAGGTGTTCGGCCCGGTGCTGGTGGTGCTGCCGTACCGGGACGAGGACGAGGCGCTGCGGATCGCGAACGGCACCCGCTACGGCTTGCACGGCGCGGTGTGGGGTGAGCCCGAGCGGGCACTGGTGTTCGCCGCGCGGATGCGCACGGGCCAGGTGGACGTCAACGGACCGTCCTTCAGCCTCGACGCCCCCTTCGGGGGCTTCGGACAGTCCGGAATCGGCCGGGAGCTGGGCGAAGAGGGCCTGCGCGAGTACACCGAAACCGTGGCGGTGCAGGGTGTGCTCGGCTGACCCGTGCGCCGGGCTCGGCTTCCGTGGTCCGGACGGGCCCGGGCAGCAGCCCTGGCACGCCGGACGGCAGTTCGACGATGGCGCCGACCGGAACCACCCGCGTCACGGTTGCCGTGATGACTCCGCCGTCACCGTGCTGGGCGAGGAACTCCCGCCACGCGGCCGGCGAAACCTGGTACTAGACATGTGATCACCTCCTTTCGCGTCGTCGTCCCAGGAAGGGAAGGCGCGGGAGGTGGCGGGCCGCGGGCCCGCCGGGCGATCACGGCGCGGCCGGGGGTCCTGTCTGTGCGCGGCGCAGGGCCGACCCGGCAGTCACGACGTCGAAGCTGGCATCTACCGGCGCGATGCTCAGTAGGGGGACCGTGCTGCAGGACACCTGCTCGGCTGCGCGGCCAGCGTCGTGATCGGGTTCGGTGACGGCGCGTTTCTGACCGCTTCCGGCGTACTCGCCGGACTGGTCGGCAGCGCAGGCGGCATCACCTCGTTGATCTCCTACCCTGCTCTGCTCGTGGCGGGGCTTCCCGCCCTGTCGGCGAACGTCACCAACCTCGTTGCCGGAGTGGCATGCTGGCCTGGCGCGGCTCTTGTCTCTCAACCTGAACTGGCGGGCCACGGACCATGGCTGCGTCGCTGGGTCCCGCTGTCCGCTCTCGGCGGCGCGGCGGGCGCGGTGCTGTTGCTCTCCGCACCGACCGGGGTGTTCGCTCACGTTGTGGCGTTCCTGGTGCTCATCGGCTCGCTGACGTTACTTGCGCAGCCCCGGCTTACCGCTTTGCACCAGCGATACCGGGATGGCCGCGGCGGCCCTGGGCCTGGGCATGTTCGTCGGCTCGACGCTGGGACCACGGATCGCCCGCCGTCTGCCGGCTGCTGGGCTGCGCCTGACGGTCGCGGTGATCGGCCTCGCTTTGGCGATCCAACTGTGGTTCACCGCCACCGACTGATGTCGGCGCCGGAATCCGGCCTGGACTGACCGCAACCTGACAGGCGGTACACCCGGCCCTCGCCGTCCGGTATGAACCGGACAACCGGATGAGGGGGCACATGGTGACGAACCGCGTACTGGCCGAGCACGCCGAGGCCGCCGGCCTCGGACGGCTTGTTCGAGTGCACCGGACCTTCCGGGAACCGGTCGCCGGCGCGATGCTGGGCGTGCTCGGCCTCGTCCCGGCCGGGATCGCGGCGTTCTACCTCGTCCTCAACGACTCGACGGCCTGGCGGTGGGTCGTGCTCGGCTACGCGGCGCTGCTGTGGGCGACGGCGGCCTGGACCTGGTGGGGTCCGGTGCCCGGCGGCCGGTGCTGGTTCGGCGCCGCCGAGCGCGGGTTGGTGGTGTGGGTGCCCGGCGCGGAGCCCGAGGCGTTGCGGTGGGAGCAGGTCGAGGTCGCCGAGGGTCTGCGGCTCGTCTGGGACACCGGCTCGCGGCCGATCGGGAGGGTGTGGGCCCGCGACGAGCTGGTGCGCACCGTCCGCTCGGGGCGTCCGTACCCGCCGCGGCGAACGCCGCGCCTGGCCGCCGGGGCGCTGGCGGTGGCCCTGTCGGGTCTGGTCGTGTGGTTCACCGCGGTGCCGCTCGCGCTGGAACTCGCCTTCGGTGAGCGGCCGCGCGAGATCACCGATCTGGCCCGGCTGTGCACGGGCGGCGAAGCGTTCGGCCAAGCACCCGCCTACTCCGGCCCGGGGCCGCACGCCGTGGCCGTGTACGAGGGGTCCGGCTTCCCCGACTACCTGCAGGGCTTTACCTCGGCGGAGGCCTGGCCGCCGCCTGCGGACGAGGTGCAGCTCGTCGGGTGCAGCCGCCTGATCGGCCAGGCCGCCCCCGCCGCGATCCGGTCGTGCGAGTACGAGGACGGCTCCACGCGCGTCACCTACCAGGGCCGCTACGCGGTGACCGTCGTCGAAGCACGCACCGGCCGCCCGGTCGCGGAGTTCACCGTCGACGGCGCCCCCACGGTGGACGACTGCCAGCTCACCATCGTGGTGCCCTCCGGCAACCGGGGGGTCAAGCACACGTCCTACACCACCCCCGACGACGCGGCCTTCGCCGCGCACCTGACTCCCCTGGTGGACGCCGGGTGAGCCGGTACAGCTCGGAGACGCTGACGGTATTGCCTGGCCTGGCGTCGCGGATGACCGTCTGGGACCAGTTCGCGTGCCCCCATTTGCCGCCAGGCCAGGCACTGCCCCAGCTACTGAACGGCAACTGAAACCGGATCCACGAAAGACGACTGTTCGGCACAACAAAAAATCGCCCGACCTGCGGTGACGTGCAGGCCGGACGATCTTGACGACTGTGGAGCTAAGGGGACTCGAACCCCTGACCCCCACACTGCCAGTGTGGTGCGCTACCAGCTGCGCCATAGCCCCGGAGCGAAGTTGAACTCCGCATCTCGTCTGCGACTACTTTACATGACACCGGTATGGCCGTTGCGCGGGGGGTCGGTCCTGCGGGACCGACCCCCCGCCAGGGGTCATCCGGCCTGGTTGACCAGGTTCGTCAGCCAGCCGTCCTGCGTCCAGTTGATCACCTGGCCGTTGTGCACGACCGTGGGCGTGCCCTGGAAGTTCGGGTCGTTCGAGACCTGGGTCAGGGCGTCGTCGAGCTGCTGGTTGTACGTGCCGGCGTTCACGCACGTCGCGAACTCGGGCGCGGTGATGCCCAGGTCCTGGCCCAGTTTGATCAGCTGGGCCTTGTCGTAGCCGCGCTTGCCCTCCTCGGGCTGCGAGGCGAACAGGCTGTCGTGGTACGGGGTGAACTTGCCCTGGTCCGCAGCGCACAGGGAGGCGTTCGCCGAGTCCAGTGAGTAGCCCGGCGGGTCGGACTGCTTGGTCAGCAGCGGGATCATGTGGTAGGTGACCTGCACGTTCCCGGCCTGGATCTGCTCCTCGATCTGCTTGCCGTACCGCTGCTGGAGCTGCGCGCAGTATGGGCACAGGAAGTCGGCCCAGATGTCGAGCTTCACCTTGGCGTCGGCGTTGCCCGAGACCACCGTGACGCCCCGCCGCTCGTCCGCGGTGTCCAGCGCGGCCGACGCGGTCTGGGGCGTGATGGTCGTGCCCTCGGTCTCGTTCTTCGACGCGTTGGTCCAGATCACACCGCCGATGACCACGGCGGCGAGCACCACCACGGCGACCACCGACACGATCGTCTTCCGGCTGGGGCCGCCACCGCCGCGGGCCTGGGTCACCGCCCGGGCCCCAGCGCTCTGCTGCTGGCGGCGCTTGCGCGCGGACCGTTCCGCTCCACCCACGTTCTTCAGATCCTCTCTTTTTCCATCTCGACCTGCGGCGCCCCGCCGCGGAGCCAGCCGTCCAGCGCGACGCGGGTCGCCGGGCGCACGATCAGCCAGCAGGCCAGGACCAGGAAACCCACGTCGCGGGCGATTTCCTGGGGGTACCGGGTCTGTCCCGCCGCCACCTCGCCACCGCCGCCGAAGCAGCCGCAGTCGATGGTCAGCCCCCGCGCCCAGGACTGGGCCACCCCGGCGATGAACACCACCAGCAGCACGGCCGAGACGATGGCCACCCAGCGCGTCGCGAGCCCGAGCAGCAGGAACGCGCCCAGGACCAGCTCCAGCAGCGGCAACGCGGTCGCGACCGGGTGCAGCAGCGCGTCCGGCAGGACGTCGTAGGCCTTGACGGCCAGGTACGTCTGCCCGGAGTCGCTGATCTTGACGATCCCGGAGACCAGCCACACCGCGGCCAGGCCGAGCCGCACGAGGGTGCCGACGGCGTCGAGCACGGAGGGGGACGGGCGGAACACGGCCCCAGGCTATCGGCCCGCCCTGAGAAACCTGTGAGTTCCGGGGCCCGCGCGCGAATGCCATACGTCCGGGTGACCAGGGACTCAGCCATCACCCACCGTCTACGGTTGCGGTCGCCATGAACCTGCCCGATCTCCCCGTCCGCGCGGTCCTCGGCGAGCTCGCCGCCGCCCTGGACGACCACGGCACCGCGGTGCTCGTCGCACCGCCCGGAACCGGCAAGACGACGCTCGTCCCGCTGGACCTGATGGCCCGCTCGGACGGCCGTGTCGTGGTGGCCGAGCCGCGCCGTCTCGCCGCGCGGGCCGCGGCCGCCCGCATGGCCGCGTTGCTGGGCGAACCGGTGGGCGAGACGGTCGGCTACTCGGTACGCGGCGACCGGAAGGTGTCCAAGCGCACGCGCGTCGAGGTGGTCACCTCGGGCCTGCTCGTCCGGCGCGTCCAGAACGACCCCGAACTGCCCGGTGTCGCCACCGTGCTGCTCGACGAGTGCCACGAGCGGCACCTCGACGCCGACCTGCTGCTCGCCCTCCTGCTGGACGTGCGCGGCGGGCTGCGCGAGGACCTGCGGCTGCTCGCGACGTCGGCCACCGTCGCCTCCGGGCGGCTGGCGGAGCTGCTCGGCGGGGCGCCGGTGGTCACCGCGCGGGCCCGCACGTACCCGGTCGAGACGACCTACTTCCCGCCCGCCCGCGGCGAACGGATCGAGGCGTGCGTGGCCCGGGCGGTGCGCACGGCGGTCGCCGACGGCGACGGTGACGTCCTGGCGTTCCTGCCCGGTGCGGGCGAGATCGCCCGGGTGGCCGGCATGCTCGACCTGCCGGGCGTGGACGTCCTGCCGCTGCACGGCCGGCTCGCGCCCGGCAAGCAGGACGCGGCGCTGCGCCCCGGTGACCGTCGTCGTGTAGTGCTGGCGACCGCGGTGGCCGAGTCGAGCCTGACCGTGCCGGGGGTGCGGGCGGTCGTCGACTCCGGGCAGGCGCGGGTGCCGCGGGTGGACCACCGCCGTGGGTTGCCCGGCCTGGCGACCGTCCGGGTGTCGGCCGCGGTCGCCGAGCAGCGGGCCGGCCGGGCCGGGCGCGAGGCGCCCGGCCGCGCGTACCGCTGCTGGCCGCAGCACGAGCAGGCGGCTCTGCCGGCCTACCCCGAGCCGGAGATCCGCACCGCCGAGCTGGCCCGGCTCGCGCTGGAGCTGGCCTGCTGGTCGACACCGGACGGCGCGGGCCTGTCCTGGTGGGATCCGCCACCGGACGGTCCGCTCGCCGCCGGCCAGGACCTGCTCCGCACGCTCGGCGCCCTGGACGGGCACACGGTCACCGAACGCGGCCGTCGCATGGCCGAGCTCGGCCTGCACCCGCGTCTCGCCCGTGCGCTGCTCGACGGGGCCGCCGAGGTCGGCGCCCGTGCTGCCGCCGAGGTGGTGGCGCTGATGGACGCCGGCGGCACGCTGACCGATGTCGAGGCCGAGCTGCGCCGTCTCCGCGACGACCGCGGGTCCCGCTGGCACGCCGAGGTGCGCCGCTTGGAGCGGCTGGTGCCCGGCGGTCCGGACGCACCCGATCCGGCGCTGGTGGTCGCGCTCGCCCACCCGGAACGACTGGCCCGGCGGCGGGGGCCGGATTCGCCGGTCTACCTGATGGCCGGTGGCACCGCTGCCGAGCTGCCCGCCGGCAGTGGCCTCGGTGACGCCGAGTGGCTCGCGGTCGCTGAGGCGACGCGCGACCCCGGCCGCGCCCACGGGGTCATCCGGCTCGCCGCGCGCGCGGACGAGGAGCTGGGCGTCCGGGCCGCGCCGAACCTGGTGACCGAACAGGACGACGTGTCCTGGAACGGCGACGTGGTGGCACGGCGGGTGCGACGGCTGGGGGCGATCGTCCTGCGCGACCGGCCACTGCGCGACCCGGACCCCGCGCTCGTGCGTGCGGCCCTGCTCACCGGGCTCCGGGGCGGGGACGTCCTGACCTGGCCTCCGGAGGCCGAGCGCTTGCGGGCGCGGATCTCCTTCCTGCACGATGCCCTCGGTGCCCCGTGGCCCGCCGTGGACGACGCCGCTCTCTTGTCCAGAGTGGACGAGTGGCTGGAGCCCGAGCTGTCCCGGGCCCGCCGCCGGGCAGATCTCGCTCGGATCGATACAGCGTCCGCCCTGCGCCGTCTGCTGCCCTGGCCCGAGGCCGGCCGCCTGGATGAGCTCGCGCCGGATCGGATCGAGGTGCCCTCCGGGTCCCGGTTCCGGGTAGACTACTCGACCGGCCGGCCGGTGCTCGCGGTGAAACTGCAGCTCGCGTTCGGGTGGCGGGAAACGCCGACGGTCGCCGACGGACGAGTGCCGGTCGTGCTGCACCTGCTCTCCCCCGCCGGCCGCCCGGCCGCGATCACCAGCGACCTGGAGTCGTTCTGGGAGAACGGATACCCGGCCGTCCGGGCCGAGCTGCGAGGGCGCTATCCCAAGCACGCCTGGCCCGCGGATCCTCGAGAACCGTAGGGTGGCACGGCACCGCCCGCCCCTCGGGCGCCGCGGAACCGCGGGACGACCCCACCGTCGGCACGGACGCCTCACCGATTCGAGGCAAGCCAAGCAGCGGAAGGCAGGCACGATCCGCGGCCCGGCGCGCCGCAGAACCGCGCCAAGCCTCCGCCCGAGGCGGGCAAACCCCGCCACGCCGAGGCGGGGCCGGCAGCGGGAGGCAGGCGTGAATCCCAGCCCGGCACGCCGCAGAACCGCGCCAAGCCTCCGCCCGAGGCGCGCAAACCCCGCCACGCCGAAGCAGGTCCAGCAGCGGAAGGCAAGCACGACCCCTGGCCCGGCACGCCGCAGGACCGCGCCAAGCCTCCGTCCAAGGCGACAGAACCCCGCCAAGCCGACGCGGGGCCGGCAGCGGGAGCCGGGCGTGAATCCCAGCCCGCCCGGCTCGCGGTGCCTCAGGCGCCGTAAGACCGCTCCGGCCGGGCCGGCAGGTCGCGTTCCAGCTCGTCGTTCTCGTCCTCGTGCAGGCCGAGCACGACCGCCTGGCGGATCTGCTCCCGGTTCTCCCGCACGACGTGGGCGAAGAACGCCTCCGTCCGCGGGTCGATCAGCACCTCGAGCATGACGCGCATCGTCGTGTCCACAAGGGACCTCAGGATCTCGTCGTGGAACGGGAGCCGGGACAGCCGGCCCGCCTGCGGGTCGTCCTTGATCTTCTCGGTGATGATGGCGCGCAACGTCTCCCGGTTCTCGCCGAGTGAGCGGGCCAGGTTCTCCGGGTAGTTGCCGGTCTCGATGACCTTGACCACCTCGTCGAGCACCGCGATCGTGATCGGTTTCTTGATGGCCAGCACGATCGGCCGGGACATGCGCTCGACCAGCCGCTGGGTGAACAGCTCGCCGAACGCGCGATCGGCGGTGCGGGCCAGCCGCACGATCACGATGACGATCCTCAGCAGGCGGAAACTGCGCAGCGCGGGGTGCGCGATCGGGATCATGCCGAGGATCTCGTACCAGTTGCGCAGCGGAAAGCGCTTGTCCCACCCGGTGCGCGACCACCGCCACAGGAACTCGATCAGGAACACCCCGCAGATCGAGGTGTCGATGACGAAGATGCGGTGCGCGGTCTCGGGTGAGTGCGGGAAGAACGTCACGTAGACGACCAGGCCGACCGAGACGACGGCCAGCGCCAGCATGGCCACGTCGAGCGGGCTCACCCTGCGCCGAGACATCATGGGCCGCATTCTGCCCTGCCGAAAGTGCAGTCGGGCGGACGCCCTTCGGCCGATGCGTCCCGGCGTGTCCGGTTCCTACGGTCGAACCCATGATCACGGTACACGCGCTGACGAAGCGCTTCGGCGAGAAAACCGCCGTGGACCAGCTCACCTTCACGGTGCCGCCGGGCAAGGTGACCGGCTTCCTCGGCCCGAACGGCGCCGGCAAGTCGACCACCATGCGGATGATGCTGGGGCTGGACCGCCCCACCTCCGGTGAAGCGCTCGTGGACGGCAAGCGGTACAGCGAGCTGCGGTGGCCCCTGCGCACCGTGGGCGCCCTCCTGGACGCCAAGGCGCTGCACCCGGGCCGCTCGGCGGTCAAACACCTGCTGGCGATGGCCCGCAGCAACGACATCCCGGATCGCCGTGTCGAGGAGGTGCTGGCCACGGTCGGGCTGACGGACGTGGCGAGCAAGCGTGCCGGCCAGTTCTCGCTCGGGATGGGGCAGCGGCTCGGGATCGCCGGGGCACTGCTCGGCGATCCGGGGGTGTTGTTGTTCGACGAACCGGTGAACGGGCTCGATCCGGACGGCGTGCGGTGGGTCCGCCAGCTGATGCGCTCGCTGGCCGCGGAGGGCCGGACGATCCTGGTCTCCAGCCACCTGATGAGCGAAATGCAGCTGACCGCGGACCACCTCCTCGTCATCGGGAAGGGACGCCTGCTGGCGGACGCCCCGCTGGGTGAGCTGCTCGCCGACGGATCGGTGGTGCGCGCCCGGTGCGCGACTCCGTCGGATGGCGCGCGGCTGGCCGCGGGGCTGCCCGGCGCCCGTATCGAAGGCGACTCCGTGCTGGTCACCGGGGTGCCGGTCGAGTCGATCGGCGACCTGGCCTTCGAGCGGGGCGTCCGGCTGCACGGGTTGAGCGAGGAACGGGCGTCGCTGGAGCAGGCGTACATGGAACTGACCGCGGACGCGGTCGAGTACGGCGTGGACTCCGCGCGGAAGGCTGGTGTGTGATGACGACGACCGCGGCGATCCGCTCCGAGTGGACGAAGTTCTGGTCCGTGCGCTCGACGTTCTGGGGCCTGGCCGGGGCGGTGGTGCTGATGCTGGTGTTCGTGCTGCCGTCCGCGACTTCCCTGGCCTACAGCCGCAGCACCGGCGGTTCGGCGCCCGAGCTGGTGGCTGGCGGCAGCTTCTACCTCGCCGAGTTCGCGGTGATCGCGCTGGCGAGTCTGTTCGTCGCCGGCGAGTACGCGACGGGCAGCATCCGCGCGTCGTTGCAGTGGGTGCCCGTCCGGAGCCGCTTCCTGGCCGCGAAGGCCGCGGTGCTGGCGCCGGTGTTGTTCGTGCTGGGCGTGGTGTCGGCGGCGGTGGCGATCGCGGGGGCGACCCCGTTGATGGACGGCTTCGGCCGCGCCGCGTCGACCGGAGAGATCCTCCAGGCGTGTGCCGCGAACGGGGCCTACTTCGCGCTCATCGGGCTGCTGAGCCTCGGGATCGGGACGGCGTTGCGCAGCGTCGCGGGCGGCATCACGGTGGCGTTCCTGGTGATGCTGATGTCCGCGATGGTGGCCGGTTCGCTCGGGCTCGGGGTCGTGAACTTCATGCCGGGCGTCGCGGGAGCCGCGGCGCTCGTGCCGTCCGGGCAGCCGAACCCGGTGTCCGGTCTCGTCCCGCCGTACCCGTCCTGGGCAGGCATGCTGATCCTCGCCGCATGGGCGGCCGCCGCGCTCGCGGTGGGGCACGAGGTGCTGCGGCGACGTGATGCGTGACGTCATGTCACCAACCCCGCTTCGTAGGCGATGATCGCCGCCTGGACGCGGTTGCGGACGTCGAGACGGCTGAGGATCGTGCTGACGTAGGCCTTCACGGTGCCCTCGACCACGAACAGCCGCTCGGCGATGTCCGCATTGGACAGCCCGGCGCCGACGAGCGCGAGCACCTCGCGCTCGCGGGCGGTCAGGACGGCGATGCGGTCCCGGGCCACCGCGGCCCGGGACACGCGGTCGCCGGACATCTGGGCGATCACCCGCTGCGCCACCTTGGGCGACAGGAAGGCCGCCCCGTCGGCGACCGCGTGCACCCCGGCGAGCAGTTCGCGGGGGTCACCGGACTTCAGCAGGAAGCCGCTGGCACCTCCGGCGAGGGCGCGCTCGATGTAGGCGTCCTCGCCGAAGGTGGTCAGCATGATGACGCCGGTGCCGGGCAGCAGGCCGCGGATCTCCTCGGCCGCGGCGAGCCCGTCGAGGCGGGGCATGCGGATGTCGACGAGCGCGACGTCCGGACGGGTGCGCCGGGCCTGCTCGACGGCCTCGCGACCGTCCCCCGCCTCGGCGACGACCTCGATGTCGCCGTCCGCGGACAGGATCGCCGCGACGCCGGCCCGGATCATGGCCTCGTCGTCGGCCAGCAGCACACGGATCACGTCGGTCTCTCTTCTCGCTCGTCGGTCAGGAGTTCTTTGCTCACGAGCCGGTCGCCCGCGAAGCAGAGCCGGTAGGCGTCCAGGCGGAGCTGGACGATGCTGCGGCCGGTGCCGTAGTACTCGCACGCCAGCCCGGGCGGCTCGGGCACGGTGACGTGCTGGCCGCGTTGCCGTTGTGGCAGGACGGGGGCGATCTCGGCGCGGGTCTGGCCGGGTCGCAGCTGCGCGTAGTCGGCGGGGTCGAGCACGGAGGTCTGCCACTGGTACTGGTAGACGATTCCCACCACGCCGAGGAGCCCCGCCATGATCGACGGCGGCACGATCAGCGCGGCCAGCAACCTCCGGCGCACCTCGCGCCGCGCCTGGACGTGCTGCCGCGCGGACTCGGACTGCACGGGTTGGACGGGCGCCGGCGCGGAGGCATGCGGTAGCCGTGCCACCACTTCGAAACCGCCGTCCTTCGGCCCGGCACGGAGGGTGCCGCCGAGCAGCCGGACGCGCTCGCGCAGCCCCTCCAGGCCACGGCGCCCGGAAACGATGCCCGGTAGCGGTCCGGCGGGCGGGGGCCCGTTGCACACCCGGACGACTGTCTCCTGTGCCGCGCGGTGAATCGTGACCGTGACTCGAGCGCCGGGGGCGTGCTTGGTCACGTTGGTGAGCGCCTCCTGGACCACACGGTAGGCGGCGCGTTCGACCATCGGCGGCTGTGCGTTGTCTCCGGTGGCGCCGGGTTGGGTGTCCGAAGGGGGGAGTTGCGCGGGAGGTAGCGCGTGCGCTCGGGTTGGGGGTATCCCTTGGCTCTGCGTGGTTTCCCGTGCGGTTCCCTTCCCTGGCTCTGCCGTTGGCGCCTCGGCTGGGGCTTGGACAACGGGGG
>NZ_PQHW01000098.1 GCF_003385215.1 Amycolatopsis thermalba
CACAGAGTTTCGGTGGTCATGGCGGCAGGGAAACGCCCGGTCCCATTCCGAACCCGGAAGCTAAGCCTGCCAGCGCCGATGGTACTGCACCCCCGCGGGTGTGGGAGAGTAGGACACCGCCGAACACAACTTCACACAAAAAGCCCAGGGGCTCGGTCGAGAACTTCACGTTCTCCCGAGCCCCTGGGCCTTTTTGTGCCCTTATCCTGAAGACCATGACGCGTCTTCTGGTCCTGCAGCCCGATCCGTCCGACCCGGTCGGGCCCCTCGGAGACTGGCTCGCCGCCGCCGGCGCGGAACTCGACGTCCGCCGGCTGCCGGACGACCCGGTGCCCGGCTCCCCCGACGGGTACCAGGGCCTCGTCTGCCTGGGTGGTGGCATGAACGCCGAAGACGACGCCAAGCACCCGTGGCTCGCCGACGTCCGGGCGCTCCTGGCGACCGCGGCCCGCACCAACGTCCCCACCCTCGCGATCTGTCTCGGCGCGCAACTCCTCGCCGTCGCCACCGGCGGACGCCTCCAGCCCGGCGAGTCCGGTCCGGAGGTCGGCGCGGCCCTCGTCGCGAAGAAGGACGCCGCCTGGACCGACCCGCTCTTCGCCGACCTCCCGCTCATGCAGGACGTCATGCACTTCCACGAGGACGTCATCACCCAGCTGCCCCGCGGCGCTGTCCTGCTCGCATCCGCTCCCAAGTACCCCAACCAGGCCTTCCGGCTGCACCGCTGCGCCTACGGGGTCCAGTTCCACATCGAGACCACCACCGAGGTCGTGCAGGCCTGGGCGGACGAGGCGCCCCAGCTGGCGGCGACCAGGCCGCCGAGCGCATTCGACACCGAGACTCTCGACCGCAACCACGCCGACATCGCCGAGACCTGGCAGCCGTTCGCGACCAGGTTCGTCCGGCTGGCTGAAGGTGCGCTCGAGGGCGCGCCACCGGCGTCCCTTCCGCTCACTTGATCAGCAACGACCCGCCTGGCACGGCTACGGTGGACCCTGATGGCTGAGCAGTCACGAGGGGCCGGCTCCCCTGCGCGCTACGGCTTCACCGACGACCGGGCTGAGGAGAACCTCCGCGCGGCCGGGTGGTGGACCGACACCGGGCCTGCCCCGGAAGCCCTCGACGTCCTCGTCGCGCTTTCCCGCAGCGCCGACCCAGACCTGGCGCTGCGCAGCCTCGACCGCATCCGGGAGACCGACGAACAGGGCTGGCGGGAACTCGACGCCGCCCTGCGCGACAACCGCACCCTCCGCGGCCGGCTCGTCGCCGTCCTCGGCACCTCCAGCGCGCTCGGCGACTTCCTCGTCGGCCACCCCGGCGAGTGGCAGCGCCTCGCCGGCGACAAGTGCACCGAACCCGACTGCTACGCCGACACCATGCTGGACGCCGTCCGCGAGAACGGCACGATCCGTACGGGCTCGGCGGCCGAGAACGCCCTGCGCGCCGCCTACCGCGGCCTGCTCCTCGAGACCGCCGGCACCGACCTGGGGCACCTCGTCGAAGGCAGCCTCGACCGGCCCCGCTACGCCGAAGTCGCCCAGCAGCTCACGCTCCTCGCCGAAGCCGCGCTCGTCACCGGACTGGAGATCGCGCAAGCCGAGCACGCTCCCGGCGGACTCGGCGACACCCGCCTGGCGGTCATCGCGATGGGCAAGTGCGGCGGCCGCGAACTCAACTACGTCAGCGACGTCGACGTCATCTTCGTCGGCGAAGGTGACCTGCAGCTCGCCACCCGGCTGGCGAGCACGATGATGCGGATCGTCGGCAAGGCGTGCTTCGAGGTCGACGCGGCCCTCCGCCCGGAAGGCAAGCAGGGCGCCCTCGTCCGCACCCTCGACGGCCACACCGCCTACTACGCCAAGTGGGCCCGCACCTGGGAGTTCCAGGCCCTCCTCAAGGCCCGCCCGGTCGCCGGGGACGCCGACCTCGGCAACCAGTACGCCGAGATGGTCACCTCGATGGTGTGGTCGGCCGCCGAGCGGGAGAACTTCGTCGCCGACGTCCAGCAGATGCGCCGCCGCGTCGAGGGCCACGTGCCCTCCGAACTGGCCGAGCGTGAGCTGAAACTCGGCCGCGGCGGCCTGCGGGACGTCGAGTTCGCGGTGCAGCTGCTCCAGCTCGTCCACGGCCGCGCCGATCCGAGCCTGCGCTCACCGTCCACCGTCGAGGCGCTCGCGGCGCTCGGCTCGGGCGGGTACGTCGGCCGCAGCGACGCCGCCGAGCTGGAGATGTCGTACGAGTTCCTGCGGACGGTCGAGCACCGGCTGCAGCTGCGCCGCCTGCGCCGCACCCACCTGTTCCCGGACTTCAACGACTCGGGCGAGCTGCGTGTGCTCGGCCGGGCGATCGGCATCCGCCCCGAAATGGGCCGGGGCGAGGGTGAGATCCTCCTCGTCGAGTTCCGCCGCCACAACCAGCGCATCCGCCGGCTGCACGAGAAGCTGTTCTACCGGCCGCTGCTGCAGTCCGTCGCCAGCGTGTCCACAGAGGACCTGCGTCTCACCACGAAGCAGGCCGCGCAACGGCTGGCGGCTCTGGGCTATGCGGCACCCGACGGCGCGCTGCAGCACATCCGAGCCCTGACTTCCGGCGTCTCGCGCCGGGCCTCGATCCAGAAGGCGTTGCTCCCCGTCCTGCTCGACCTGCTCGCCGACACCCCGGACCCGGACGGCGGCCTGCTGGCGTACCGGAAGGTGTCCGAGGCCCTCGAGGAAACCCCGTGGTATCTGCGGGTGCTGCGCGACGAGGGCGCGGTCGTCGAACGGCTCGCGTCGCTGCTGGGCACGTCGAAGCTGGTGCCGGACCTGCTCGTGCGCGCCCCCGAGGTGTTGCAGCTGCTCGGCGACCCCGCGCGGTTGACCGGTCGCACGCCGGCCGAGGTCGCCAAGTCGTTGCGCGCCACCGTGCGGCGCCAGCCGGGGCTGAACGCGGCGGTGGCGGCGGCCCGGTCGTTGCGGCGCCACGAGATCCTGCGGGTGGCCGCGGCCGATCTGCTGGGCCTGCTGGACGTGCGCGAGGTGTGCGAGGCCCTGTCCTCGGTCTGGGTCGCCGTGCTGCAGAGCGCCCTGTCCGCCGCGATCCGCAAGCGCTGCGCCGAACTGGGCGGCGAGGCGGCGAAGATCGCCGTCATCGGCATGGGCCGCCTGGGCGGCGCCGAACTGGGCTACGGCTCGGACGCCGACGTCCTCTTCGTGTGCGAGCCGGCCGAAGGTGTGTCCGACGGCGACGCCGTCCGGTACGCGTCCTCGGTCGCCGAGACCGTGCGCAAGATGCTCGGCGCCCCGAGCGCCGATCCGCCCCTGCAGGTGGACGCCGATCTGCGGCCGGAAGGGCGCGGCGGTCCGCTGGTGCGCACGCTCGACTCCTACCGGGCGTACTACGCGCGCTGGGGCGAGGTCTGGGAGACGCAGGCCCTGCTGCGCGCCCGGTTCGTCGCCGGCGACGCGCCGCTGGGGGAGCGGTTCATCGAGATGATCGACCCGATCCGCTACCCCGACGGCGGGCTCGACGCGGCCCGCGCCCGCGAGGTGCGGCGCATGAAGGCGCGCGTGGACACCGAGCGGATGCCGCGCGGAGCCGACCCGACGCTGCACACCAAGCTGGGCCGCGGTGGTCTGGCCGAGGTCGAGTGGACGGTGCAGCTGTTCCAGCTGCGGCACGCGTTCGAGGTCCCGGACCTGCGGACCACCTCGACGCCGCGGGCGCTGGCCGCGCTGGCCGGTGCGGGCCTGGCCGAACCCGAGGACACCGCGTCGCTCACCGAGGCGTGGCTGCTCGCGACCCGCGTGCGCAACGCGGCGATGCTGGTCCGCGGCAAGGCCGTCGACCAGGTGCCGAGCTCGGGCCGGGACCTGGCCGCGGTCGCCCGCGTCCTGGGCCAGAGCGCCGACGACGACCCGGGCGAGTTCCTCGACTCCTACCGCCGCACCACCCGGCGGGCCCACGCGGTCGTCGAGCGGCTGTTCTACGAAGCCTGACGTGGTGAAGGTCCCACCCCGCCGCGGCACGTCACCGCCTTACAGTGGAGCCGTGACTGCGCGCGAACCGTTCCGGGTGGAGATCAAGGTCCGGCACTACGAGCTGGACACGCTCGGCCACCTCAACCACGCGGTCTACCACTCCTACGGCGAGGTCGCCCGCACCGAGGCGTTCGAGCAGGCCGGGGGCGCGGCGCTGCGCGAGCAGAACCTGGCGCCGGTGCTGCTGGAGTCGCACATCGTCTTCCGCAGGGAGATCCGCGCGGGCGAGACCGTGCTCGTGGGCTGCGAGGCCAAGTTCGGCACCGGCAAGACGTTCCAGATGATCAACAACATCCACAAGACCGACGGCACCCGGTCCGCCGAGATCACCTGCACGCTCGGGCTGATGGACCTGGAGCGCCGCAAGCTGGTCGAGGACCCGCGCGGCCACTGCGAACGCGCCGGCCTGGACATGTCGGTCCTCACCGCCGAATAACGCCGGCCCGATAAAGAACGCCGACGGCGAGGGCGTTTTCCGCTCCTCGCCGCCGGCGCGCTCGGGGTGTTCTACCCGGTCGAGATCACACGTCGTAGTACAGCGCGAACTCGTACGGGTGCGGACGCAGCCGCAGCGGGTCGATCTCGGTCTCGCGCTTGAGCGAGATCCACGTCTCGATGACGTCGGAGGTGAACACGCCACCCTCGGTCAGGAAGTCGTGGTCGGCCTCGAGGTTGTTCAGCACCTCGTCGAGCGTGGCCGGGACCTGCTTGACGTCCTTGGCCTCCTCCGGCGGCAGCTCGTAGAGGTCCTTGTCGATCGGCTCCGGCGGCTCGATCTTGTTCTTGATGCCGTCCAGACCGGCCATCATCATCGCGGCGAACGCCAGGTACGGGTTGCCGGACGAGTCCGGGCAGCGGAACTCGATGCGCTTGGCCTTGGCGTTGGAACCGGTGATCGGGATCCGGACGCAGGCCGAGCGGTTGCGCTGCGAGTACACCAGGCTGACCGGCGCCTCGAAGCCCGGCACCAGGCGGTGGTAGGAGTTCACCGTCGGGTTGGTGAACGCCAGCAGCGACGGGGCGTGGGCCAGGATGCCGCCGATGTAGTGACGCGCCATGTCCGACAGGCCGGCGTAACCGGACTCGTCGTAGAACAGCGGCTGGCCGTCCTTCCACAGCGACTGGTGGCAGTGCATGCCCGAACCGTTGTCACCGAACAGCGGCTTCGGCATGAAGGTCGCGGTCTTGCCGGCGTTCCACGCGGTGTTCTTGACGATGTACTTGAACAGCTGCAGGTCGTCCGCGGCATGCAGCAGCGTGTTGAACTTGTAGTTGATCTCGGCCTGGCCGGCGGTGCCCACCTCGTGGTGCGCGCGCTCGAGCGTGAAGCCGGAGTTGATCAGCTTCTGGCTGATCTCGTCACGCAGGTCGGCGAAGTGGTCGACCGGCGGGACGGGGAAGTAGCCGCCCTTGAAGCGGGTCTTGTAACCGCGGTTGCCGCCCTCTTCCTCGCGACCGGTGTTCCACCAGCCCTCGACCGAGTCGATCTCGTGGAAGGAGCCGTTCTCGCGCGAGTCGAAGCGCACCGAGTCGAACACGTAGAACTCGGCCTCGGGGCCGAAGAACACGGTGTCGGCGACGCCGGACTCGGCGATGTACTGCTCGGCCTTGCGCGCGATGTTGCGCGGGTCGCGGCTGTACGCCTCGCGGGTGAACGGGTCGTGCACGAAGAAGTTGATGGAGAGGGTCTTCTCCTTGCGGAACGGGTCGATCCGCGCCGTCTCCGGGTCGGGCAGCAGCAGCATGTCGGACTCGTGGATCGACTGGAAGCCGCGCACCGAGGAACCGTCGAAGGCCAGGCCCTCTTCGAACGCGTCCGCGTCGAACGCCTTCGCGGGGACGGTGAAGTGCTGCATCACACCCGGCAGATCACAGAACCTGACGTCAACGAACTGCACGTCCTCATCTGCGATGAGACGCTGGATATCGTCTGGAGTAGTGGACACCCTCTGTAACTCCTTCATACGCATTGCCGGGGGCAGTACTCTCTTCGGCTCACGCTAAGAGCGCGGTGTTGCCCGACCGTCACCCGTATGTTTCGCGGAGGTTAACGGGCTGGGCGATATCCCCCAGCAGACCAGGGCGGACGTGGTGCACGCCACCGGCATACCCTGGTCGGGTGGCGAGATGGACCGGTGAGTGGTTGTCCGCACCTCGGCCCGGCGCAGAGGAGCCTCCGCGCTGGCGAGGGGAACGGCTCGGGCTTCCCGAGCAGGGGGTCGGTGCGGTCGCCAGGGGCGGTGCGCGCCTGCTCGGGCTCGTCGTCGACCTGGTCGCCGCGTCCCTGCTGACCTCCCTGTTCATGCGCCCCGACCTGCAGGACACCGCCGCGATGCAGTCCTACAACCTGTGGGCGATCGCGGTGTGGGCGGTCATCACGATCATCCCGGTCTCGTTCTTCGGGTTCACCCCGGGGATGTTCGTGACCGGCATCCGCGTCGCGCGCCTGGACGGCGCCCAGATGGTCGGCGTGCCGCGGGCGATCGTCCGCGCGGCGCTCACCTTCCTGATCATCCCGGCGGCGATCCGCAACGCCGACGGCCGCAGCTGGCTCGACCGGCTCACCGGGACCGTGGTCATCCGGATGCGCTGACAACGACAAAAGGCCCCGACCGGACTGGTCGGGGCCTTTTGTCGTTCCGGGTCAGCGGCGCTTGATGACGCGCTGCACGCTGCGCATCTTCGCGCCCTGCGGCATCGGGCCCTTCGGCATGGCCGCGCCACCGCGGTTGCCGAGCGCGGCGAGCTTGGCCTCCAGCGCGTCGACCTGCGCCGGGCGGAGGTTGCGGGGCAGCTTCATCATGTGGCTCGACAGGCGGCGCAGCGGGACCTGGCCCTCCTCGTTGCCGACGACGACCTCGTAGATCGGGGTGTCACCGACCAGGCGGGCCACGCGCTTCTTCTCCTGTGTGATCAGGTTGCGCACGCGGTGCGGCGCGCCCTCACCGACCAGCACGACGCCCGGGCCGCCGAGCACGCGGTGCACGGCGTCGAGCTGCGTGGTCGCGGCCACCGTCTGGGTCACCTTCCAGCGTCCGCGCAGGTTGTCCAGCGCCCAGCCCGCCGCTCCGGGCTGGCCCTCGGCCTTGGCGAACACCGTGCGCTGCACCCGGCGGCCGAAGATGATCACCGCGGCGAGCACGCCGAGGACGATGCCCAGCGGCAACAGGACCCATAGCATGTCGAGCAGCAGCCCGACCACGACGAAGACGCCGGCCACGACCAGGAACGCGCCGAGCATCCACAGGATGAGCGCCTTGTCCTCCCGGCGCTGCATCTTGAACGCTTCCCAGATCTGACCGCGCCGGGCCTTGCTCGCGGCGCGCCGTTCCCGCTTGGCCTGCTTGGCAGCCTCTTTGTCCTGCTTTCCCGCCATATGAACCAGGATACGGCCGGGCAGGGCGGCGCGATCCCGTCGGTCCCCTCTGCGAGGATGCCGGGGTGGCTAGCGCACCTGTGACCAAGTCCCCGACGGGCCTGTTGGACGGGCTGGACCCCGAGCAGCGTGCCGCCGCCGCAGCCCCGCGCGGGCCGGTCTGCGTCCTGGCCGGCGCCGGCACCGGCAAGACCCGCACCATCACCCACCGCATCGCGCACCTGATCGCGTCCGGGCACGTCGCCGCAGGTCAGGTGCTCGCGGTCACGTTCACCGCGCGCGCGGCGGGGGAGATGCGGACGCGGCTGCGCGCGCTGGGGGTCGACGGCGCCCAGGCCCTGACGTTCCACGCGGCCGCGCGGCGGCAGCTGCGGTACTTCTGGCCGCGCGTGGTGGGCGACCGGATGTGGGACCTGCTCGACGGCAAGCTGCGGCTGGTCGCCCAGGCGGCGCAGCGTTCGCGGGTCAGCAGCGACGCGGAGATCCTGCGGGACATCGCGAGCGAGATCGAGTGGGCGAAGGCGTCGCTGATCAGCCCGGAGGACTACCCGGCGCAGGCCGCGCGGCTGCAGCGGGACACGCCGATGCAGGCCGCGCAGGTGGCCGAGGTCTACCGCAAGTACGAGGAGGTCAAGAACGCGGCGCGGATGCTCGACTTCGACGACCTCCTGCTGCACACGACGGCGGCGCTGGAGGACAACGCGGACGTCGCCCGGGAGTTCCGCGACCGGTACCGGTGTTTCGTCGTCGACGAGTACCAGGACGTCACCCCGCTGCAGCAGCGACTGCTCGACGCGTGGCTCGGCGGGCGCGACGACATCACGGTGGTCGGCGACGCGAACCAGACCATCTACTCCTTCGGCGGGGCCTCGCCGCGGCCGCTGCTGGACTTCACGCGGCGCTTCCCGGAGGCGACGGTGGTGCGGCTGGAGCGGGACTACCGGTCCACGCCCCAGGTGGTCGAGCTGGCGAACAAGGTGATCGGCGCCGCTCGGGGCCGGCCGGCGGGGTCGCGGCTCAAGCTGGTCGGGCAGCGTCCGGACGGTCCCGAGCCGCGGTTCGCGGAGTTCGACGCCGAGCCGACGGAGGCCGGCGCGGTCGCCGGGCGGGTGCGGCAGCTGCTCGACGCGGGCGTGCCGGCGAGCGAGATCGCGATCCTGTACCGGGTCAACGCGCAGTCGGAGGTCTACGAGCAGGCGTTGACCGACCTGGAGATCCCGTACCTGGTGCGCGGGGGTGAGCGGTTCTTCGAGCGGCGCGAGATCCGGCAGGCGATGGTCGCGCTGCGGACGGCGGCGGGGGATCCGCCGTCCGCGGAGCTGGTTCCCGCGGTGCGCGCGGTGCTGGCTCGCATCGGGCTGACGGAGCAGCCGCCGTCGGGCGGGGCGGCGAAGGAGCGGTGGGACGCGCTGCTGGCGCTGGTGGAGCTGGCCGAGGAGCTGGCGGCGTCGGTCGAGGGCGCGTCGTTCGGCCGGTACGTGGCGGAGCTGGAGCAGCGCGCGGCGGCGCAGCACCCGCCGACGGTCGAGGGGGTGACGCTGGCGTCGCTGCACGCGGCGAAGGGCCTGGAGTGGGACGCGGTGTTCCTGGTCGGGCTGGCCGAGGGCACGATGCCGATCCAGCGAGCCGACGGCGACGAGGCGGCGATCGAGGAGGAGCGGCGGCTCTTTTATGTGGGGGTCACGCGGGCGCGGGAGCACCTGTGGTTGTCGTGGTCGCTGTCCCGGCACCCGGGCGGACGCCGGCACCGCCGCCGGAGCCGGTTCCTGTACGGCTTGATCCCGGAGGAACACCCCGCGGCGCGCGTGCCCCGCCGGCAGCCGACCACGCGCACGAAGCCGAGCTGCCGCATGTGTGGTGAGCAGCTGGCCAACACGCTGGAAGTCAAGCTCGGCCGATGTGCCCGATGCCCGAGCGACCTGGACGAGGCGTTGCTGACGCGGTTGAAGGACTGGCGCGCCGAGCGCGCGCGGGAGCTGAAGGTCCCCCCGTTCGTCGTCTTCACGGACGCCACGCTGGTCGCGATAGCCGAACAACGCCCCGAGGACCAACGCGGCCTGGTCTCGATCTCCGGCATAGGCCCGACAAAGGCCCACCGCTTCGGCGACGAGGTACTATCCCTGCTCCGGAAGGAACATCGCTGAACTGCGGTGCCGCCGGTGCAGCGGAGCCACGTGACCGGACTACAGCGACTTTCTGCGCGGAAGGTGCTCCCGATTTGGTGGCTGTCCGTCCTGCGTAGGAGGTGCTTCCGCTTTAGTGGCTGTCCCTCCTGCGCGGGACGGGCTCCTAACTTGGCGGCTGTTCCTTCTGCGTGGGAGGTGCTGCCGATTTGGCGGCTGTTCCTTCTGCGTGGGAGGTGCTGCCGATTTGGCGGCTGTTCCTTCTGCGTGGGAGGTGCTGCCGATTTGGCGGCTGTTCCTTCTGCGTGGGAGGTGCTGCCGATTTGGCGGCTGTTCCTTCTGCGTGGGAGGTGCTGCCGATTTGGCGGCTGTTCCTTCTGCGTGGGAGGTGCTGCCGACTTGGCAGCCGTCCCTTCTCCGCGGGAGACCCGCCTGCCCGACTGCTGTGTCTTCGCCGGGACACCGACGCCTGACGGAACTGCCATCCCCTCCTCTGCGGAAGGACACCCCCGATGGGACTGCTGTCCGCCGGCGAGCGCTCTGGGCGGTCCGCTGTCCGTTCTCCGCGACAGACACTCCTGACAGCCGTTAACTCCGGCCGCCTGAACCAAGGCCGGCGGGCCGGACGCGGCGCGCCTACCGAACACGTCCACCCGTGAGGCGCCCCCCTCTTGAAAGGTCCGGGCCGAGCGCGGCCGTGCTCGCTCTGCGCCGCCGTGTGCCGTGTGCACCACTGCCTGCGTCGTCCTCAGCCGAGCGACCTCGGTCGTGCGACCGTTACGCCCGGAACGACACTTTGCCACGACCGGATGAATCTGGCGCCGAGGTGACCAGCCGCGACCGCCGTGGCGAGTCCCGCTCCGAGCGTGGCTGGTCGGGCTGGGGCGATGTGCGCCACACTGAGAGGCGCTTCGTCGCATCCGGGCACCGGGGCGGGCCGTGCAGGGCAGGCACGCTTGACCGCGCCGAAGGGCTCCTTCGCGCGGCGGAACCGCTGCTCGGGGACGATCTTCGCCGTTGGGAAAAGTTCTCCGAAAAATCAGTTGCCCCGCGTCGGGCAGGGGCAATAGCCTGCATGGGCGGGTGAAGAGCGCCCGCGAAGCGATTGCCCGTCGCCCGCCGGCGATGAGCGAAGGACGAGAGGAGGTGCTGGGACGTGAAGACTTCGATCACGGTCACGAACCCTGGCATCGCTCTGCCCTTCGCCCGCTCGGCGATGGCTTGCGCGAACGGCTGGGGCGTCGGCAAGGCCGGCGTCGAACTGCCGATCCTCGCCCGGCTGCGTGACCGCTTCGACGGGACCCGTGTGTCCGCCGTCAAGCCGGCGTACGTCCCGACCAACAAGCAGACCCGACTCCACGTTCCGCTGGCTCCGCCGGAGCTCAGACTCTGACCCCCCGTCAGGGAGACAGGCTCACGAGGGCCGCGGAACCGAGATTCGGATCCGCGGCCCTCGTGTTTTTGTACCACCTCCACAACGAAAAACCGTTACTACACAAAGGAGAACGGGAATGTCATCGGCAATCGCCTTCGCGTCAGAGAAGGCGTTATCCGACGAACTCGCCCTTCCGGGATCCGGGATCGGTGAGCTTTTCGATGCCGTGGCCTCGCCGGACGCCGACCTGCCCTGCAGGTCCGGCGACGCCGACCTGTGGTTCGCGGAGTCACCGGCGGATCTCGAGCTGGCCAAGAGCCGGTGCGCCGACTGCCCGATCCGGAGTGCGTGCCTGTCCGGCGCGCTCGCCCGGCGGGAGCCCTGGGGGGTCTGGGGAGGCGAGATCTTCGAGCGCGGTGTCGTGGTCGCTCGGAAGCGGCCGCGGGGACGCCCTCGCAAGAACCCGGTGGAAACGCCCGTCGCGGAGAAGCGCATCGAGCGCCGCAACCGCACTGACCAGCAGAGTGCAGCCGCATGAGTACTGACACCTCATTCGTCCCAGTGAGCTGGACGAAGCACCCGATCACGCCGCGCCCCCGCGCCGGGGTCGCACCCATGACCAAGGAGATCACCCGAATGTTGCTCAACGAAGAACTGGCGAGAGCACGAATACAGGACCTGCACGACGACGTCCGCTGGCAGCCCGTACGCAATGCGCGCGCGGCCCGCCGGTGGGACCGCGTGGCCCGATGGGCTTCCCGCCGCGCAGGTCGGTACCGCGGTTAGTCGCCCGACGATCCCGCTACCAGCGGCTCGTCATCGCGTTTCGCGGATTGCTGGCCCGGCGGTGTTCGAGGCGAACGGCCTTGACCACCGCCGGGCTTGGCGCTGTCTAAGGTGCCGCTCGTTCCAACCGCTACATGCCGCTCGTTCCAACTCCCCAACCCGCGGCGGCCACAGCCCCGGCGCGTTCGGTTGCCAGCGGCCCAGGGGCCGCCGGCATTTGCCTGTCAGCGCCGAGGCCCGGACGCGTTCGGCTGCATTGCCGAGGCTCGGGTGCTCGCGCCCCGCCAGCGCTGAGCGCCTGGTGCGTCCGGCCGCCAGCGCTGAGCGTCTGGTGCGTCCGGCCGCCAGCGGCCAAGGCTCTGTCCGTTCCCTTTCCAGCGCCGAGGCCCGGGCGCGTTCGCCGGCCAGGGCCGGTACTCGACGCGTCGGTTGTCAGCGCCCGATGCTCGGCGTGTTCGGCTGTCAACGCCCGGATGCTCGGCGTGTCGGCTGTCAGCGGCCAACGGCTTGGCACGCTCGGCCGCCACCTGCTCGGCTGCCTCCCGCC
Source organism: Amycolatopsis thermalba (assembly GCF_003385215.1). Taxonomy (GTDB): domain Bacteria; phylum Actinomycetota; class Actinomycetes; order Mycobacteriales; family Pseudonocardiaceae; genus Amycolatopsis_E; species Amycolatopsis_E thermalba. The sequence goes on from NZ_PQHW01000098.1 coordinate 12,227, forward strand.
TCGGTCCCGACCCCTGTGGCGTTCGTTCGCGCAGGAGGGGCAGTGACTGCGGCTGGCCCCATCCGGCCGATGAGCACCACCACACCGCCGGACTGGTGCCGCACCCAAGGCGCCGAGGCGGCCCCGAATCACGGCGACGGTTTCTCCAGCGGTGTTGAATGACCGGTATGGCCGTACACACCCATGACGACATCGACTGGGCCGAGCGAATTCCGACGTTGCGCAGCGCGGACCAACTCCACGCGAAGACCCACGCGGAGATCGCCGCCCGGCTGGTCAGCCGGCTCGCCGACCATCCTGTAGTCGTCGACGTGGGCAGTGGCGCCGGAGGGATGAGCGCCGCGTTCGCCGCCGAGCTGGCTTGTCGAGGCGGCGGGACGCTCGTGCTCGTCGACGCCGTTCCGGAGCTGCTCGACGTTGCCGAGACCGTTGCGAAGGCTGCCGTCGAGCAGACGCACACGGACGCCGCTGGCCGAACAGATCCGGACGACCCGGCGGCCGTGCCGCGGGACACGAGTTCGACCGGCCAGCAACAGATCGCACTCGAGCAGGCGCGGGCTGAGCTCGCAGGAGCCGCCGCGGCGGCGACTGTCGGGCGCGCCCATCCGGGGATCGAGGCCGTCGCCGGCGCCGCGCTCGCCGGCCAGGTTTCGATCGAACGCGTTCGAGCTGACGTCGCATCGGCGGAACTCGCTCACCTCGTCGAGCCGGCGGATCTCGTCTGGGCCGCTTCGATGGTGCATCACCTCCCTGATCAACAAGCTGGAATCGCCGGTCTTGTCACAGCTCTCAAGCCACGCGGCATGCTCGCCCTGGTCGAGGGGAGCCCGCCCACTCACTGCCTGCCCTGGGATCTGGGGATCGGTGAGCCCGGGCTTGAACGCCGGCTGCTGGAGGTGCGGGATCGTTGGTTCAAGCGCATGCGCACCGACATGCCGAACTCAGTCCGGATGCCCTACGGCTGGAACATCGCCCTCGTCAAGGCAGGGTTGGAGCGAGTCGGTTCCTTCAGTCGTCTTGTCGATTTGCCTGCGCCGCCGGACGAGGTGGTACGCAACTACGTGATCGAGCACATCGCCTGGCTGGCGTCGGCCGGCGATGAGTTCGTGACGCAGGAAGACCGGGACGTCCTGCGTCGTCTCCTCGATCCGGAGGATCCCGAGTACTTGGGCAACCGAGAGGACATCTACGTGCTCGGAACGCAGACGGTCCACTTCGGATGGCGCAGATGAACGAGCCGATCGTCTGCTCCCGTTGCGGCGTTCAACGCAAGCCGGACGAGGACCCGCTCGAGACCCTGGCGTGGGCCAGTGATCGTGAGGGCGGCGCTCTGCGCTGGCTGTGCCCTCGATGCGCTCGTGAGCACGTCCGCGACATCGAGGGGAAACTCCCGCCCGAATACTGGTGAGCGCTAGTCAAGCCGCCACCTCCTTCAGCGCCTGAACCTTCGGCCGCCGACGGCGAGCTGCCGACGCGAACGCGCTCGTGAGTTCCCGCGCGACTGCCATCGCGTCACCGCGCAGGCGGCTGGGAGTGGTGTGGACCAGCACGACTCCGGCCCCGGTGAGCGGCAGGTGGCTCGCGGCCGGACGGTCGGAACGGGTGGCGGCGGGGTCGAGGAGCCATCCCATCGCGACTTCGTCCCACCAGGCGTCGACGACACCGAGGCGGCGTCCCACCGAGTCGCAAATGGTCACGTTCCAGATCGGCGGGGGCACCGGGACTCCTCCGAGCAGCTCCCTCGCCACACCTTGCTGGTAGGTGTCGCGAAGCGAGCCCAGGGTGCGTAGCGTCTGCCGGACAGCCGCGGTTCCGCGCTGGTTGCCGGCGTCGACCTCGTTGCGCAACTGCTCGGCCGTGCAGAGGCCGTAGTAGACGGGCAGGGTGAGCAGTCGCCGCAACCTGTCCGGATCGGTTTCACAGCGGGCGAGGTCGATGGTGGCGCGAGCTGGCGGCGCGAACGGCAATCCGTCCACGACGACCGGCTCGGGAACGCGAGACGTCCGGTCCAGCCAGGTGAACTCGTGCGACGCGATCCGGCGCCCCACTGGGATCAACACGTGGACGCGCCGGGACGGTGACAGCGGAATGCCCTGTGCCTGCAAGGCATCCGTACCGCTGATCACCGCGTCCGGGCCGGCGTGGTAGATCGCGGCGCGGAGCTGCTGATCCCGGCTGGGCTCTCGGTTGCTCAGCAGGATCACGCCCGGTAGAAGCCGGCGCCACGGGCCTCCTGGGCGGCAACGGGACGAGATGACGTGCTGGCTCAGGCCCGCTCGGCGCAGCCGCGTGCTGGTGGTGACGTCCTCGCTCGGGGCCGAGCCTCGCTCTGCCGGAGCGGTGATGGTTTCGGTCATGCCTTCAGAGTCGGGCCGGAGACGGGGCAGCGGAAGACGTGACACGAAACTGTGGACAACTTGGTGGTGCGAGTGGACATCTCGTGCGTTTTTGACCGTGATTGTGGATAACTCGCGCCTCTGGCAAGCCTTGTCGGCCGCGGGGGCCGCGGTTTACGGCATGCTGGGCATTGCGGCGAAGACATCCGGACCGGGGATGGATGGCAGCTGGTTGGCAACCAGGGCTGGGGCGCTTGTTCACAACAGAGGCTGGGATTGGGAAAGACGATGAGGTGATGCCGCAGTTGCAAAGGACTGCGATCGCGCTGGATAGAAGCTTCCGAGGTTGCGTCTCGGCTAGCTGATCAGTTTGGGTGCATCCGCCGTGGCGTGGTGGGTGATCCCGCCTTGCGTGCGGAAACCGGGAATTCGCCGTCGGCCGGGGGCGGCCGTCGACTGAGCCGGAATCCGGAGCGGTCAGGGGCACGCGCAAGTGCGGGTGACCCTGACACGCCCGATGAGAAAGGGAGGGAGGTATCGGATCAATCGGCGAAGCCGGGCTGCCAACGTTCCACGATCGCGCGGGCGGGGATCTCGGCCTCGAGCTGGCACAGGATTCCCGTCGAGCCTGCGGTCACGCGATGGATCAGCAGGTACTCCGGTGGAAGGTTCAGCGATCGCCCGGTCCGGAAGTCGCGGCCACGCGTGTCGCCGACCCGCATCGCTTGGCGTTGCATCCAGCGGCGCGTGAAGTGGAAGCGCTCGGTGGCGAGGGGCTCGGTGAACGGGGCCAGGTATGCGAGCACGTCGTCGGCGCTGAGTTCGGTGCCGGGGCGGATGAAACCGGAGGAGCGCAGCAACTTCATGAGTTCGGTCGAGCGCTGATCGAGCGCGAGACGGGTCATCTCGCCGAGCTGGCGGGGGATGCCGTGTGGGAGGCGAGCCACCGCGCCGAAGTCGATCACGGCGAGACGGCCGTCGTCGAGCAGCATGAAGTTGCCCGGGTGCGGGTCGGAGTGCAGGAGCTTCGCCCTCGCCGGTGAGGAGAAGTGGAACTCGGCCAGGAGCGCGCCGACGTGGTTGCGGGTTTCGGCGTCCGCGCCGGCGATGATCTTGGCCAGGGGAGTGCCGGTGACCCACTCGGTCACGAGCACCTTCGGGGCGCTGGCTACCACCTTCGGCACCAGGACCTTGTCGTCGCCGTCGAAGGCCTTCGCGAACTCGCGCTGGCTGTCGGCCTCGCCGCGGTAGTCCAGTTCCTCGTCCATCCGCGCGGACAGCTCGGCGAGCAGCGGTTTGACCTCCGTGCCCGGCAGGAGTGCCTGGAAGAGCCGGCTGAACCGCTGCAGCTGACGCAGGTCGCTGCGGAGCGCCTCGTCGGCGCCGGGGTACTGGACCTTGACCGCCACGTCGCGCCCGTCGTGCCACACGGCGCGGTGCACCTGGCCGATACTGGCCGCGGCGGTGGGAGCGTCGTCGAACTCGCGGAACCGTGTCTCCCACGACCGGCCCAGCTGCTCGGCGAGCACGCGACGCGTTTGGCGGGCCGGCATCGGCGGCGCGGCGGCCTGGAGGCGGGTCAGCGCGTCCCGGTACGGGGCGGCCAGCTCGTCCGGCACCGCCGCTTCGAACACGCTCAAGGTCTGCCCGAACTTCATCGCGCCGCCCTTGAGCGTGCCCAGCACCTCGAACAGCTGCTCGGCGGCTTTCGCCGACAGGTTCGCGTTGACTTCTTCAGCGCTCTGACCGGTCAGCCGCCGCCCCCAGCCGCCGACCGCCCGTCCCGCGATTCCGAGCGGCAGGCTCGCGAGCTTCGCGGCGCGCGCGGCTGTGCGGCGGGGAATCCCGGGATCGGCACGGTCGTCGGTCTCTTCGGGGAAGTCGGTCACTCCTGCGATTGTGCCTTGTCGACCATGTTCTCCGCAGCCATCGGCGCAGGGACGCTGCTGACCAGCGGCTCCGGGCGTGCCCCGCAGGTGCAGGCCGGGTGGGGCGACCACGGGCGGTGGTAGATCGTGTTCTCGTACGGGTCGATCTCCATCGTCATGTTCCAGCCCGGCGGCACCCCGTCGACCGGCCCGAGAGCGCGGAGCACCTGACCGGTCGCCAGGGCAGCGGTGGCTTGCACGGTCACCAGGTCGGCCTGCTGGGTGCGCCCGGCAAGCTGACCCGCGATCTTGGGCCAGCGGTCGTCCATCGACTGGCGGATCAGGTCCGCGCCCCAGGCAGCTGCTCCGGCCGGGTTCGACGAGCGGCCCGACGATCCCGATGCCTTCCCGGACGCGAACCGCCAGGTGCGGAACCCGCTCGTGCATGAGCTGCTGGACCAGCTCGGGCGCCGGGACGATGGCGTCGGCGAGCACGGCGAGTTCGGGCAGCCGCCCGTCTCGGAGGCGTCGCGTCACGGTCGCCGGGTTCACCCGCCGGATCGCATCGGCCGCCGCGGCTGATCGGGAACGGCCGATGTCGGCGTCGGTGTAGCCGCTGCCGGTGTCGTGCTCGGTGACCTTGCCCTCGGCCTCGACGCGGACCTGCCCCACTCCCGCGGCCGCGAGCTGCACCGCCATCGCGACCGTCAGCCGTCCCGAACCGAACAGCACGATGGCGCTGTGACGACGCCGGGCGACGGTCTCGCCGTGGCTCCGCCGTGCCGACAGGGACCACAGACCAGCCTCGTGGACGGGCCGGTTGTAGGCGGAGGGCGGCCACGCCTCCTCCACCAGCCCGAGCCGGGTCAGCTTCGTGAGGAGATCGCGGAGGCTCTCGACGTGTTCGCTCTTGGCGAGCGCGAGCAGACTTTCCAAACGGAGACTGCCGTCGAGGCGGTGCATCACGTCCACCAGGTCGGGCGGCAGCTCCGTGGCCACCATGGCGTGCCGGGGGTCGAGACCGATCTGCACCTCGCCCGGGCCTCGGTCGAAAACCTCGATGCCCGGCCGCAGCCAGGGGCGTTCGGGCAGGAAGTATTCGCTAACCAAGATCGCGAGTTATCCACAGGCGAGCCGAAATGTGGATAACTCGGGCCTTCTCGAAGTCGGCTCTCCCGAGTTGTCGGTCCCTGCCTTTACCGTGGACGGGTGGCGAACGCACGGGTGCCCTCTTTGAGGAACCGGGACAACACCGGGCAGTCATCGAACCCGCAGCTCAAGGTCGAAGTACGGCGTAGTGCACGACGAAGGCGGACGGTCAGCGCGTACCGGGACGGCGACACCCTCGTGGTGCTCATCCCGGCCAGCATGAGCCGAGCCGAGGAAAAACACTGGGTGGCCGAGATGGAGCGCAAGCTCCAGCGCACGGAGACGAAACGGGCGTCTCCGGCGCGCGAGTCGGATGCCGCGCTGCTCGCGCGGTGTGCGCAGCTGTCAGCGCGGTACCTCGACCGGCAGGCGCTGCCCGCGAGCGTCCGCTGGGTCCCGCCGATGCGGACCAGGTGGGCGTCGTGCACGCCGGCCGACCGGACCATCCGAGTGAGTGACCGGCTGCAGAACGTGCCGGCGTGGGTGCTGGATTACGTGCTGGTGCACGAACTGGCACACCTGCGCGTGGCGGCGCACAACGCCGAGTTCTGGGAGCTGGTCCGGCGCTACCCGAAGACCGAGCGGGCCATCGGCTACCTGGAGGGCCTGTCCGCGGCGGCGGGTTGGGGAATCAGCGAGCTGGACGAGGACTGAGCAGTCGGAACGCGCCGGGGGCCTGCCGTCCGGCGGGCCCCCGGCACCGGAACAGGCAGGTGGAGGGGCGGCCGAAACTGGCGAGTGCCGGTGCGCGATGAGTAGCGGCCGGAGCGAGTGAGTGCTGGGGCGGGTTAGCGAACGGAGCAGGGGGCGCGCTGGGCCGGATGGGTAGCGGGCGGAGCAGAGGCGCGCTGGGCCGGATGGATAACGGGCGGAGCAGGAGGCGTGCCGGGGCCGGATGTCCCGCGAGCGGGCCCCGAGAGGGGCAGCTGAGGTGGCGGACTGCCAAGGCAGTGGCAGCTCGACGGACAACGGCCGGGCAGCGTGCCGCCGTTGGCGGGCTCGATTGCGGGCTTCAGGGCTGCTGTCGGTTCGCCATGGGGCGCCGGGGCGCTGCCAGTCGCGGGCTTAGCGGTGAGTTCTGGGGGCTGCTGCCGGTTCGCGATGGCGGGGCCGGGGTGCTGCTGTCGGCGGGCTTAGCGGTGGGTTCAGGGGGCTGCTGCCGGTTCGCGATGGCGGGGCCGGGGTGCTGCTGTCGGCGGGCTTAGCGGTGGGTTCAGGGGGCTGCTGCCGGTTCGCGATGGCGGGATCGGAGGCCGTTGTCGGAGGGCGAGCAGCAGGTTCAACAGATTGCTGTCGCTGCGCGACGGCGGGCCAAGGTGCCGCTGTCGGCGGGCGGGACGGTGAGGGCAGGGTGCCGGCTTCGCGTGGGAGGGTTCCGCCGTGAGTCCGGGAGGGGGCAGCCTGTCCGAGCAGTCGCCGAGGGCGGGGCGGCTTGCCGCTGGTGGTTGAGGCGGCTTTGCCGCGATCGGACGTGGTCAGCTTGCCGGCTTCGGTTGGGTGGGCGTGCCGGTGTCGGCTGGGGCACCCGCCGGTGGCCGGGGTGGCCCGCCGTGTTGGTCGGGTGGGCGTGCCCCGTGGGGCTGAGGTGGCTCGCGGCCGGTGGCTGGGCTTGTCGGTGTCGGCTGGGGCCGGCCCGCCGGTGTTGGTGCCCGTGGGGCTGAGGTGGCTCGCGGCGGTTGGATGGGCATGCCGGTCACAGCTGGGGCGCCCGCCGCTGTTGGTTGGCCGGGCTGCCCGGGGAGTCGGCGGGGGTAGCTCGCCGCCGTGGGTGGCGTGGGCGTAGCGCGCCCACCTCGGCTGTTGCTCAGGCGAGGTGGGCTCGCTGACACTCCTGCGTCAGTTGCCGGGCTCGTCGCCCTCGTTGGGCTTTGCCGGCTTCTCCTCGGGCTTCGTGCGCTCCAGCTCGGCCATCGGGTCGTCCAGGTCGCCCGGCTTGCCCAGGCGCTCGGCGAACTCCAGCGGGTCGTCCAAGTCCTCGGCCGACGGCATCAGGTCCGGGTGCGACCACAGGCCGTCCCGCTTGTCGACGCCGTGCCGGTCGCCCACGAGCTTCCACAGCGCGGACGCCGAGCGCATCCGGCGGGGCCGCAACTCGAGCCCCACCAGCGTTGCGAACGTCTGCTCAGCCGGGCCGCCCGTCGCGCGGCGGCGGCGGAGCGTCTCGCGCAAGGCGTCGGCTCCCGGGAGCCGGTCGCCGACCGCGTCCGCGACCACCACGTCCACCCAGCCCTCCACCAGGGCGAGCAGCGTCTCCAGCCGGTTCAGCGCCGCCTGCTGCTCGGGCGTCGTCTGGGGCTCCAGCAGCCCCGAGGACAACGCCTCCTCGATGCTCGCCGGGTTGGACGGGTCGACCTGGCCCGCCAGCTGCTCCAGCGCGGACGTGTCGACCTTGATGCCGTGCGCGAACTCCTCGACCGTCGCCAGCAGACGCTGCCGCAGCCACGGCACGTGCGAGAACAGGCGCTGGTGCGCGGCCTCCCGCGCGGCCAGGAACACCAGGACCTCGCTGCTCGGCAGCTCCAGACCCTCGGTGAACTTCTCGATGTTGCCGGGCAGCAGCGCCGACGTCCCCTCCGGACCCAGCGGCAGACCCACCTCGGTCGAGGTCAGCACCTCCGACGCGAGCTGCGCCAGCGCGTTGCCCAGCTGCGAACCGAACGCCATGCCACCCATCTGGCCGACCATCGACAGCAGCGGGCCGGCGGCCTGCTTCGCCTCGGCGGGGAGCGCCTCCACCCACGCGCCGGACACCTGCTGGGCCACCGGGTCGCACAGGCGTTGCCAGGTCGGGAGCGTCTTCTGCACCCAGTCCCGCGGCGACCACGCCGCGGTCACGTTCGCCCCCGCAGGCAGGATCGTCGCCGCGTCCAGCCACAGCTCCGCGAGGTGGCCGGCGTCGCGCACGGCGCTGTCGGCGTCACCGCTCGAGGCGAAACCGATCGTCCCGCCGCCGCTGCCACTGAGCTTCTGCAGCGCGATCTGCTTCGCGAGGTCGTAGTTCACCGGGCCCGACGAAGTGCCGGCCTGGCTCAGCATCTGCCCGAGCTGGCTCAGCATCTGGCCGAGCTGGTTGAAGGCGTCGGCGCCGGACTGCTGGCCCTCCGGCCCGTTGTCACCGGGCTTGTCGGGATCCGGGGGCCCGAAGCCGAACGGGAGATTGCTCATACCACCACCGTACGCGGCCGGAGCAGCCGCGACCGCGCCAGAGGTGTCCGATTTCGCTCGCCGCGATCAAGGCCTGGTGATCGAGCGTGCGGGCCGGTCACCGTACGCTGTGGGCCGTGAGCGAGTCCCGCGACGAAACCACTGCTCCCGGCGCCGCGACGGGCACCAAACCCGCGGACGGCGACCAGGCCCGCAACGGGCACCGCGCGACACGGGCCCCCGAGCGGGCCCATATGACCAGGCGCGGCTGGACCGTGGTGACCAGCGGCGTCCTCATCGTCGTGTTCGGGCTCATCGGCGCGTTCGTCCAGGTGCCCTACGTCGCGATCGGCCCCGGCCCCACCTACGACACGCTCGGCCAGGTCAACGGCGTTCAGGTGGTCGAGGTCGACGGGCAGCAGACCTACCCCACCGCGGGTGAGCTGCGCATGACCACCGTCTCGCTCAACGACGAGATCAGCCTGTTCGGCGCGCTCGGGCTGTGGGTGAGCGGCCGCTACGCGCTGGCGCCCCGCGAGGAGTACTTCCGCCCCGGCGAGAGCGACGAGCAGGTCCAGCAGCAGAACGTCCAGCAGTTCCAGGACTCGCAGAGCAACGCCGAGGTCGCCGCGCTGCGCCACCTCGGCTTCCCGGTCAAGGTGCTCGCCCAGACGATCGTCGAGAACACCCCGGCCAGCCGGGTCCTCGCCGCGGGCGACCGGCTGCTGTCGGTCAACGGCCGCACCATCACCAACGAGGACGACGTCACCGCCGCGCTCGCCGACACCGCCCCGGGCCAGACCGTGCCGATCACGTTCCAGCACGGCACCGAGCCGCCCCGCACCGAGCAGATCACGCTGGCCGCCAACCCCGACCCGAACAAGAAGCAGGGCTTCATGGGCCTGCAGCCGATCGACCGGGCGGACGTGCCCTTCGACGTGAAGATCTCGCTGCAGGACGTCGGCGGCCCCTCGGCGGGCCTGATGTTCGCGCTGGCGATCGTCGACCGGCTCACCCCCGGTGAGATGGTCGCCGGCGAGCACGTGGCCGGTACCGGCGAGATCACCGAGAAGGGCGTGGTCAACCCGATCGGCGGGATCTCGTTCAAGGTCGTCGCCGCACGGGAGGCCGGGGCCACGGTGTTCCTCACGCCCCAGGACAACTGCGTGGAAGCCGCCGCCGCGGCGCCGGACGGGCTGAAGCTGATCAAGGTGACCGACTTGAACAGCGCTCTCTCGGCGCTGGAAGCGCTCAAGGCCGGGCAGCCGACGCCGTCCTGCTGACCCGGGCCGCCGGCTCGGCGGGGCGGGGCTCGCGCGGGAGCTGGGTCTCGCGTGGTTGAGTGTGGGGCTCGCGTGCGGGAGCATAGGGCCCGCGGACGGCAGGGTGGGACTCACGCACGGGAGCGTGGAGCTCGCGGACGGGAGCGTGGGACTCGCGCGGCGGAGCGTGGGACTCGCGCGGTTGAGCGTGGGACTCGCGTGGCGGAGCGTGGGACTCGCGTGGCGGAGCGTGGAACTCGCGCGGTTGAGCGTGGGACTCGCGTGGCGGAGCGTGGGACTCGCGTGGCGGAGCGTGGGACTCGCGGACGGGAGCGTGGGACTCGCGTGGCGGAGCGTGGGACTCGCGGACGGGAGCGTGGGACTCGCGTGGCGGAGCGTGGGACTCGCGGACGGGAGCGTGGGACTCGCGGGTCGTTAGGGGGCCAGCGTCGCCCGGAGGGCGTCCAGCAGGTTCGGCGCCAGGTCCGGGTGCTCGACGATCTCGTCGGCCGGCTCGGCGTCCTCCGCCTTCGTGTACCCCCGCAGCCGCATCACGCAGGCGCCCGGGCCGTCCCGCAGCACAGCCGCCACCAGACGCGCCTCCGTCCGCTCCGGGTGGTCCGCCGCGGCCCGCCGCAGCCGCTCCGCGTCGGCGGACTCGTCCAGCTCCGACTCGGCGCTCGGCGGCAGCACGATGATCTCCTGGGCCAGCGCGCAGCCGGTCACGACCTCCGGCCACGCGATCCGCCCCAGCGCCTCCGCCAGGTCACCCTCCGGCAGCGGCTCCTGCGCCACCGGCGTCAGCGCGCTCGACGGGTCGAGCTGCCCGGCCAGTTCCGGCTGCTCACGCAGCAGCGACGCGGTCGGGACCAGCGCGAACAGCTGCGGCGCCTGGTCCCACCCGGCGGCGGCCACGAACTCCTCGACCTCCCTGGCGAGCGCGGCGATGGCCGGACCAGCGGCGGGGTTGACTTCCGATGCCATCTCCTCATCGTCTCAGGTGCCTGCCGGACGTGTCCGATTCGGGCCGGTCGGGGAACCCTGAGCGGCCCTCCTAGAGTTAGGGGTTCAGGGGTGTCCTGCGTTACGGGCTCCCCGCCAGCGGACCACGACAACAGGAGCGTGCGCAGTGGCCAGTCGGCCCCCAGTGAGCCTGCCGAAGCTGTCCCGTCGCAGCCGGGTACTGCTGATCATCGCCGCGGTGATCATCCTGGCGCTGCTACTCGGCGCGCGCCTGTTGGACACCTACGTCGACTGGCTGTGGTTCGGCGAGGTGGACGCCCGCCAGGTCTTCAACACCATGGTCGTCACCCGCATCGTGTTGTTCTTCGCGATCGGGCTGCTCGTCGGCGGCTCGCTCGCGCTCAGCCTGTGGATCGCCTACCGCACGCGACCGGTGTTCGTCCCGGTCTCCGGCGCCGACGACCCGCTGGCGCGCTACCGCTCGGCCGTGGTCGGCCGCATCCGGCTGTTCGGCATCGGCATCCCGCTGGTCACCGGGCTCATCGCGGGCGCGACCGGCGAAGGCGAGTGGCAGCGCATCCAGCTGTTCCTGAACGGCACGAGCTTCGGCCAGACCGACCCCGAGTTCGGCAACGACATCGGCTTCTACGCCTTCACGCTGCCCTTCTACCAGTGGCTGCTCGGCTGGCTGTTCGTCGCGGTGACGATCTCGTTCATCGGCGCGCTGATCGCGCACTACCTCTTCGGCGGCATCCGGCTCGCCGGCCGCGGCGGTCAGCTCGCCGGATCGGCCCGCGTCCAGCTCGCCGTCACCGCTGGCCTGTTCGTCCTGCTCAAGGCGGTCGAGTACTACTTCGACCGGTACAACCTGCTCTTCTCCGACCGCAACCCGCTGTTCAACGGCGCGACCTACACCGACCTGAACGCGGTGCTGCCGGCGAAGCTGATCCTGCTGTGCATCTCCGCGATCTGCGCGGTCGCGTTCTTCGCCGGCGCCTTCCTGCGCAACATCCAGCTGCCCGCGATCGCGCTGGTGCTGCTGATCCTGTCCGGCGTCCTGGTCGGCGTCGCGTGGCCGGCGATCCTGGAGCAGTTCTCGGTCAAGCCGAACGCCAACCAGAAGGAAGCGCTTTCCATCAGCCGCAACATGGAGGCGACCAAGTCCGCGTTCGGGCTCGACAACGTCCAGTACGAGGACTACACCGGCACCGGGCAGGCGACCGCCGCCGAGATCAGCGCGGACACCACGACCGTGCCCAACATCCGCCTGCTCGACCCGAACGTGCTCGCGCCGACCTTCACCCAGCGGGTCGGCCGGGAGAACTTTTACGGCTTCCCGCAGAAGCTCGACATCGACCGCTACGAGATCGACGGCCGGATCCAGGACTACGTCGTCGCCGCCCGTGAGATCAACACCGCCAACCTCACCGGCAACCAGACCAACTGGATCAACAAGCACCTGGTCTACACGCACGGCAACGGGTTCGTCGCGGCCCCGGCCAACACGATCGACCGCGCGGTGAGCAGCGCCAACAGCGACGGCGGGTACCCGATCGCGGTCACCAGCGACACCCAGAACCCGACCGGCGCCGGCATCAACCCGACCAACCCGACCGCACCCGGCATCGCGGTCACCGAGCCGCGCATCTACTACGGCGAGCTCACCAACGACTACGCCATCGTCGGCGGCCAGGAAGGCCGCGCGCCGGGCGAGTACGACAGCGCCAGCAGCAGCAACTACCGCTACGAGGGCACCGGCGGCGTCAACCTCGGCAACTGGTTCAACCGCCTCGCCTTCGCCGCGAAGTACGGCGAGCGCAACATCCTCTTCTCCGACGCCATCAGCGACGGCTCGAAGATCATGTACAACCGCGACCCGCGGCAGCGCGTCAGCAAGGTCGCCCCGTGGCTCACCGTCGACGGCGACCCGTACCCGGCGGTGGTCGACGGCAAGATCGTCTGGATCGTCGACGGCTACACCACGCTGAACAACTACCCGTACTCGCAGCAGACCCAGCTCGGCGCCGCCACCGAGGACACCCTCGCCGGCGTCGCCCGCCAGGCCAACAACAACATCAACTACATCCGCAACTCGGTGAAGGCGACCGTCGACGCGTTCAACGGCACCGTCACCCTCTACTCGGTCGACGACAAGGACCCGGTCCTCAAGGCGTGGGAGCAGGTCTTCCCCGGCCTGGTCAAGCCCGGCACCGAGGTCACGCCCGAGCTGCGGTCGCACTTCCGGTACCCGGAGGACCTGTTCAAGGTCCAGCGCGAACTCCTGACGAAGTACCACGTCACCGACCCGCAGGAGTTCTACACGACCAACACCTTCTGGAACGTGCCCCAGGACCCGACCCAGGAGGGCGGCACCAACCTCGACGCCGCCGGCCTGGCCAACCAGCCCGGCTACTACGTCCTGGCCCAGGCACCCGGCCAGACCGGGACCACGTTCCAGCTGACCAGCCCGCTCACCGCCCTGCAACGGCAGTACCTGGCGGCCTGGATGACGGTGTCCTCCGACCCGAAGGACTACGGCGCCATCAAGGTGCTCCGGCTACCCACCACGGCCGCGGGCAACAGCCAGGTCGACGGCCCCGTCCAGGTCCAGAACAGGTTCCAGAGCGACTCGCGGTTCGCTTCCGAACGGACCCTGTTCAGCAACCAGAGCGTCACGGTGATCTTCGGCAACCTGATCACCCTGCCGCTGGGCGGCGGGTTCCTCTACGTCGAACCCGTCTACATCCAGCAACGCAACCAGAACAGCTACCCGCAGCTCGCCCGCGTGCTGGTGTCCTACGGGTCCAAGGTCGGATTCGCCTCCACCCTCGGCGACGCCCTCAAACAGGTCTTCGGCGACCAGGCGGCCCAGGCGGCGACCTCGCCCACCCAGCAACAGCCCACCACCACGCCGACGACACCGCCCGCCACACCGACCACCCCGCCGGCCGGTGGCACGGGCAGCACCCCGGCCCTCGACCAGGCCGTCGCCGACATCCAGTCGGCGCTCGAACGGCTCCGGCAGGCCCAGCAGAGCGGCAACTTCGCCGCCCAGGGCGAGGCGCTCGCCGCGCTCGACGCCGCCGCCCGCGCCTACGAAAACGCCAAGGCCGCCCAGACGACCTCGGCGCCGCCCCAACCAGGCGGCTGACCAGCCACGCAGGGTGCCGGAGCCCCTTCCGGCACCCTGCGTGCACGCCCCCGCAACCAAGGCGTAAACTGGTCCTCACAACGCGGGGTGGAGCAGCTCGGTAGCTCGCTGGGCTCATAACCCAGAGGTCGCAGGTTCAAATCCTGTCCCCGCTACAGAGGCAGGGGCCCTCATGTCCGCGGAAAGCGCGGACGTGAGGGCCTCTTTCGCGTTGTTCTGGGGGTCGAACCCCCAGACCCCCGGCAGGGGGCGAGCCCCCTGCACCCCCGCTCGGTGCCGGTTGCGTTGTGGCCTTGCGTTGCGTCGGCCCTTCGCGCCCTGTGGGCGCTGGGGCCGGTGGGGGCGGGTTTGGTGCGTCGGTCACCTGGATCTGTGGAAATGTGCGGGTCCAGGGGCTTCGTCGCGTTTCTTGTGGGCGAATCGCCAGACTCCCCGGCAGGGGGTGAACCCTGGATCCCCGCTCGGTGCCGGTTGCGTGGGGATCTTGCGTTGGGTCGGCCCTTCGCGCCCTGTGGGCGCTGGGGCCGGTGGGGTGGGCTTGGTGTCTCGGTCACCTGGATCTGTGGAATGTGCGGGTCCGGGGGGGTGTCCCTATGTGATTGTCAAGCCG
>NZ_PQHW01000099.1 GCF_003385215.1 Amycolatopsis thermalba
GTGACCACGGCGATCAACCCTTCTCTATTCGACGGAGGAGTAAGATGTGTGAAGGAGGCGGGGCGGGGGGGGGGGGGCGCGGGGCCCCGGCCGGTCAGCGGGTGAAGAAGCCGCCGGGACGGTTGTTGCGGTCCGCGATCAGGCCGGCCAGTGTCGCGATCGCGATTTCGGCTGGGTGGCGTGAGCCGATGTCCAGGCCGATCGGACGGTGCACCCGGGCGATGTCGGCCTCCGGCACGCCCAGCGAGCGCAGCGCCGCCACGTGCGGGCCCTCGTGCCGCGGGTTGCCCATCACCCCGGCCCAGCGCACCGGCCGCGCCAGCACGTCCCGCAGCGCGGCACCCAGCTCGGGCCGGTGGTGGTCGGTCACCACGACGTCGGTGTCCTCGTCCAGATCCGGCAACTCGGCCGTCGCGCCCGGAACCGCTCGCGACGGGTCCGGGTCGTACAGCACCGTCCGGTATCCGAGGTCCTCGCCGTAGCGCAGCAGGAACTCCGCGACCGGTGAGGCGAACACGGCAACCAGCGTCCGCGTCTGCGCCGGCGAACCCTTCGCGCCGTGCGCCACCGCGCACGCCGGATCTTCCGCAGCCATGCCCCGATCCTAAGGGCCCGGCACCAGCGATTCCGTCACCAGCGAAGCGAACACGGCAACCAACGCCCCGCCCCTAAGCGCCGGGCACCGGCGGTTCCGCGATCTCGAAGTACTCCGGCTGCCGCGCGGTGCCGGCGAGCTTGAAGTACCTCACCTTCCGCCGCCGGCGCAGCGCCAGCGCGTCCCGCACCGCGTCGTTGTGCACGCGCCGCGCGATGACGACCCGGTGTTCGGCATCGGCGAGTTCCCCGGCCAGCTCCGCGGGCAGCCGGGCCCGGTCGATCGACGCCAGCAGCCGCGTCAGCTCGTTCTCCGCGACCTCCCGCTCGGCGCGCGGCGCCTTCTCCGCGATGTCGGCGGCCTCCCGGAGACCGGGCGCGGCCCCGTCGACCGCGGCCACCGCCCGCGCCACCACCGCCCGCCGCGCCAGCGCCGCGTCCAGCGCCGCCCACCCGGCGTCCAGCCGGACGTGCAGCCGGTCCAGCCGGTTCGCCGTGGCGACCAGGAACAGCCCGCCGAGCACCACCACCGCCGCGACGATCGAGACGACCAGCACGAACCAGTTCACAGCGGCACGTCCTCCGCACTGACCCGCCGCGGGTCGGCGGCGATCGCCGTCTCGTAGACCCGCAGCACCTGCGTCACCACCACCGGCCAGTCGTAGATCGTGACCCGCTCCCCCGCCGCCCCGGCCGCCGACGTCCGCCGCGCCGGGTCGCCGAGCAGCTCCCGCAGGCAGTTCGCCAGCGCCACGCTGTCGCCGGTGGTGAACAACGCCCCCGCGCGCCCGTCGTCGAGCACACGGCGGAACGAGTCCAGGTTGCTCGCCACCACCGCGGTCCCGGCCGCCATCGCCTCGGTCAGGATCATCCCGAAGCTCTCGCCGCCGGTGTTGGGCGCGCAGTAGACGTCGACGCTGCGCAGCGCCCGCGCCTTCGTGGCGTCGTCGACCTGGCCGAGCAGCTCCAGGTGCGGCGCCAGCTCCGGGCCCGCCATCCGGCGCAGCACGTCCGCCTCGCCGCGGCCCACCACGAGCAGCCGCAGCTCCGGGAACTCCGGCAGCAGGCGGCGGGCCGCGCCGAGCAGGACCTCCATGCCCTTGCGCGGCTCGGTGAACCGGCCCACGAACCCGATCGTGCCCCCGGCCCGCGGATACCCGTCGAGCGGCTGGGCGCGGGAGAAGAACTCGACGTCGACCCCGTTGGGGATCTCCACCGCGTCCCCGCCGGCGTGCTCGACCTGCACCCGCCGCGCCAGCGCGGACACCGCGATGCGGGCGGTGATCTTCTCCAGCAGCGGCCGCAGCACCGGCTGGAACGCCGACAGCGTCCGCGACCGCGGCGTGGACGTGTGGAACGTGGCGACGATCGGCCCGTCGGCGACCTTCAGCGCCAGCAGCGACAGGCTCGGCGCGGCCGGCTCGTGCAGGTGCAGCACGTCGAAGCCGCCCTCACGCAGCCACCGCCGGACCCGCGCGTAGGACACCGGGCCGAACTGCAGCCGCGCGACCGACCCGTTGTACGGGATGCCCAGCGCCTTGCCCGCGGGGTGCACGAAATCGGGCAGATCGGCGTCCTCGTCGGCGGGCGCCAGCACCGACACCTCGTGGCCGCGGTCCAGCAGCGCCCGCGCCAGGTCCGTGACGTGCCCCTGGACCCCGCCGGGGACGTCGAAGGAGTACGGGCAGACGATCCCGACCTTCACGCCGCTTCCTCCGTCGCGGAAAAGGTCGCCTCCTCGAAATCGGCGGTCCACAGCTTCTGCATCATGTGCCAGTCCGCCGGGTGCGCCGCGATGTCACCGGCGAAGACATCGGCCAGCGCCTGGGTCGCGGCGGGCACCTCGGTGCGGTGCGCCACGCGGATCCGCGGGTGGATGCGGATCCCCCAGCCGTCCTCGGTGAACCAGCTGCCCACCGGCAGCAGCGCCGCGCCGGTGCTGGCCGCCAGCCGCGCCGGACCGGCCGGCATGCTGGTCTTCTCACCGAAGAACGACACCGGCACGCCGCTGCCGGACAGGTCGCGGTCGGCGATCAGGCACACCACCCGGTTCTCCCGCAGCCGCTGCAGCAGCAACCGGAACGAACCGGTGCCGCCGTCGGCGGACAGGATCTCGAACCCGAGCGACTCGCGGTAGGCCACGAACCGCTGGAACAGCGACTCCGGCTTCAGCCGCTCGACGACCGTGGTGAACGGGCCGTACCGGCCGACCGCCCAGATGCCCGGCACGTCCCAGTTCCCGCTGTGCGGCAGGGCGACCACGGCGCCGTTGCCCTCGGCCAGCGCCGCGTCGAGGTTCTCCACCCCGCTGATGGTCGCGCCGACCCGGGCCCGGATGTCGTCCGGATCCACGCTGGGCAGGCGGAACGCCTCGTGCCAGTAGCGCGCGTAGGAGCGCACGGCCTGCCGGGTCAGTTCGTCCAGTTCGGTGTCGTCGGCCCGCGGCACGACGCGGGCCAGGTTGCGGCGCAGCTGCCGCACCCCGGGGCCCTTGCGCTTGGCCGCGAAGTCCGCGGCCAGCCCGAAGCCGGCCTTGGCCAGCGGCACCGGCAGGCGGCGCACCACGTTCCAGCCCGCCGCGTAGCCGAGGTCGGCCATCCGCTCGCCGAACCGGCCCATCAGCCCGCCTCCCGCGCGGAGGCGGCGACGGCGAGCATGCGCTGGATCGTGGTGATGATCGAGCCGAGCGCGAGCAGCCACAGGGTGCCCTCGACGGCGAACGGCACGCCCAGGCCCTCCAGCCCGGTGCCGACGAGCGCGATGATCAGCCGCTCGGCGCGCTCGACCAGCCCGCCGTCGGCCTTGAGGCCCTCCGCTTCGGCGCGGGCCTTGATGTAGGAGATCACCTGGGCCAGCACGAGGCAGATCAGGCAGGCCGCGGCGGCGCGCAGGTTGTGCTCGACCGCGAAGCACCACCACGCGATGCCGGCGAACAGGGCGCCGTCGGCGAGCCGGTCGCAGGTGGCGTCCAGGGTCGCGCCGAACGGCGTGCCGTACCCGCGGGCGCGGGCCATCGCGCCGTCGAGCAGGTCGAGCATCGCGAAGCCCCACACGGTGAACGTGCCGGCGAGCAGCATCCTGTTCGGGAAGAACACCAGGGCACAGGCGATCGCGCCGGCCGTGCCGATCATGGTCATCGCGTTCGGGGTGAGCCCGGCCCGCACCAGCGCGTGGCCGAGCGGGTCCAGGGCTCGCGAGACGGACGCTCGCGCGAAGATGTTCAGCATCGGATCGTCGGGGTGGCGGTATCGGCGGGCATGTCCATCGCTCTCGGCGTTCCACCTGGGGCTGCGGGGTCGGTTTGCTGACCGCAGCCTATCCACCCGCTACGACACTCCGGTGACGCGGCGCGCCCAAGGCGCCGCGCGCGCTCAGGCGAGCTGGTCCAGCTGCTCGTCCGCGGCGGCCCTCGCCTTCGCGCACTGGGGCGTGAGCTGGTCGCGGATCGCCTCGGAGATCTCCTCCAGCGCCCGCACCTGGCCGGGGGTGAGCGCGTCGAACAGGGCCTCGCGCACGGCCTCGACGTGCCCGGGAGCCGCGGCGACGAGCGCGGCGAAGCCCCGGTCGGTCAGCCTGGCGAACGAGCCGCGCTTGTCGGTGCCGCAGCTGTCGCGGCGCACCCAGCCGTTGGCCTCCAGGCGCGCGACCGCGTGCGAGAGCCGGCTGCGTGACGAATGGCACTTCTCGGCCAGCTCGCTCATCCGCAGCGTGCGGCCGGGCGACTCGGACAACACGACGAGGACCTCGTAGTAGGTGTGCGGCATGCCGGCGTCGCGCTGGAGCTGGGATTCCACGTGGCTGCGCAGCATGGTGACGGCGGCCGAGAACGCGCGCCACACACGCTGTTCGTCTTCGCTGAGCCATCGCGGTTCGGACATGACGTACATGGTACCTCTAGTTGAGAGCTCAACCAGCGTGCGCTACGGTGTGGTTGAGGGCTCAACCAAGCATAGTTTTCGAGGAGACGACTGATGACCGCTTCGACGACCGAGATCCCCGGTTACATCGCCGGCACCTGGACCATCGACTCCACGCACTCCGACGTCGACTTCGTCGTGCGCCACCTGGGCGTGTCCAAGGTCCGCGGCCGGTTCGCCGAGGTCGAGGGCGAGATCGTGACCGGCGCCGACCTCGCCGACTCGAAGGTCACCGCGACGATCAAGGCCGACAGCATCGACACGAAGAACGCCGACCGCGACGCGCACGTCAAGAACGCCGACTTCCTGGACGTCGAGCGGTTCCCGACCCTGACCTTCGTCTCCACCGGCGTGCGCGCCGAGGACGGCGAGTACTTCATCGACGGTGAGCTGACCGTCCACGGCGTCACCAAGGCCGTCACCCTGGCCGCCGAGGTCGGCGGGTTCGCCGACGGCATGACCGAGGGCAGCAAGGTCTTCGGCATCTCGGCCACCACCGAGATCAGCCGCTCCGACTTCGGTGTCGGCGCCTCCATCCCGACCGCCGTCCTGGGCGACAAGGTCAAGATCGAGCTGAACATCGAGGCCGGCCTCAAGGCCTGAAACACCGCGACGAAACGGGCCCGGACCTCCCGGTCCGGGCCCGTTCGCGCGCTCAGATCCGGTGCCAGGCCGTCGACAGCAGCTCGCGTGTTTCGCCCAGCAGCTGGGGCAGCACCTTCGTCTGGCCGATCACCGGCATGAAGTTCGCGTCACCACCCCAGCGGGGCACCAGGTGCTGGTGCAGGTGCGCCGCGATGCCGGCACCGGCGATCACGCCCTGGTTCATCCCGATGTTGAACCCGTGCGCCCCGGACACCGACCGCACCACCTTCATCGCGTGCTGGGTGAACTCCGCCAGCTCCCGCGTCTCCTCCGGCGTCAGGTCCGGGTAGTCGGCCACGTGCCGGTACGGCAGCACCATCAGGTGCCCCGGGTTGTACGGGTACAGGTTCAGCACCGCCCACACGTGCTCGCCCCGCGCGAGGATCAGCGCCTCGGCGTCGTCCAGGCCGAGCAGGCGGCAGAACGGGCACCCCTCGGGCTCGTCGCCCTCCGGTTTGTCCTGCCCCTGCACGTAGGCCAGCCGGTGCGGGGTCCACAGCCGCTGCAACGCGTCCGGCACCCCGACCCCGTCCTGGCCCACCAGCTCCGGCTCGGTCAAGGCAGGACCGCCTGGAGCGCCTCGGCCGTCGGCGAGCTGTTCTCCCTCCGCGCGATCCAGCCGGCGATCGCCTCCACCGCGTCGGCCACCGGCACCCCGTTGATCTGGCTGCCGTCGCGGAACCGGAACGACACCGCGCCCGCCTCGACGTCCTTGCCACCGGCCAGCACCATGAACGGCACCTTCTGGGTGGTGTGGGTGCGGATCTTCTTCTGCATGCGGTCGTCGCTGGTGTCCACCTCGACGCGGATCCCCTTGGCGCGCAACGCCTTCTCCACGCCGCGCAGGTGCTCGGCGTGCTCGTCGGCGATCGGGATCCCGACCACCTGCACCGGCGCCAGCCACGCCGGGAACGCGCCCGCGTAGTGCTCGGTGAGCACCCCGAAGAACCGCTCGATCGAGCCGAACAACGCGCGGTGGATGACCACCGGCTGCTTGCGGCTGCCGTCGGCGGCGGTGTAGCTCAGCTCGAACCGCTTGGGGTGGTTGAAGTCCAGCTGGATGGTCGACATCTGCCACGACCGGCCGATGGCGTCCTTGGCCTGCACCGAGATCTTCGGGCCGTAGTAGGCCGCGCCGCCCGGGTCCGGCACCAGCTCCAGCCCGGAGTCGATGGCGGCCTGCCGCAGTGTCTCGGTGGCCTCCTCCCACTCCTCGTCGGAGCCGATGAACTTGTCCGAGTCCCCGCGGGTGGACAGCTCGAGGTAGAAGTCCGAGAGGCCGTAGTCGGCCAGCAGGTCCAGCACGAACCGCAGCAGCGACCGCAGCTCGCCCGGCATCTGCTCCTGCGTGCAGTAGATGTGCGAGTCGTCCATGGTCAGCCCGCGCACCCGGGTCAGGCCGTGCACCACACCGGACTTCTCGTAGCGGTACACCGTGCCGAACTCGAACAGCCGCAGCGGCAGCTCCCGGTAGGACCGCCCGCGCGACCGGAAGATCAGGTGGTGCATCGGGCAGTTCATCGCCTTGAGGTAGTACTCCTCGCCCTCCAGGGGCAGCGGCGGGAACATGGTTTCGGCGTAGTAGGGCAGGTGACCCGAGGTGTAGAACAGCCCGGACTTGGTGATGTGCGGGGTGTTCACGAACTCGTAGCCGGACTCCTCGTGGCGGCGGCGCGAGTAGTTCTCCAGCTCGCGCCGGATGATGCCGCCCTTGGGGTGGAACACCGGCAGGCCCGAGCCGATCTCCTCGGGGAAGGAGAACAGGTCCAGCTCCGCGCCCAGGCGGCGGTGGTCGCGCCGCTCCGCCTCGGCCAGCCGCTCCAGGTAGGCGTCCTGCGCCTCGGCCGATTCCCACGCGGTGCCGTAGATCCGCTGCAGCTGCGGGTTCTTCTCACTGCCGCGCCAGTACGCGGCGGCCACGCGGGTCAGCTTGAACGCCGGGATGAACTTCGTGGTCGGCACGTGCGGGCCGCGGCACAGGTCGCTCCACACGCGCTCCTTGGTGCGCGGGTCGAGGTTGTCGTAGATGGTCAGCTCGCCGCCACCCACCTCCATCACCTCGGAGGTGTCCACTGTGTCTTCAGCGGACTTGAGGCCGATGAGTTCCAGCTTGAACGGCTCGTCCGCGAGCTCCTCGCGCGCCTGCTCGACCGAGTCGAAGCGGCGGCGCGAGAACTGCTGCGCCCCCTTGATGATCTGCTTCATGCGCTTCTCCAGCGCCTGCAGATCCTCCGGGGTGAACGGCTTGTCGACGAGGAAGTCGTAGTAGAAGCCGTCCTTGACGGGCGGGCCGATGCCGAGCTTGGCCTCCGGGAACTGCTGCTGCACCGCCTGCGCGAGCACGTGCGCCGCGGAGTGGCGGATGACGCTGCGGCCGTCCTCGGTGTCCGCCGCGACGGGCTCCACCGGGGCGTCCGCCTCGGGCGCCCACGCCAGGTCGCGCAGGCGCCCCTCGGCGTCGCGGACGACGACGATCGCGTCCGGCCCCTTGGCCGGCAGGCCCGCCTCGCGGATCGCGGCTCCGGCCGTGGTCCCGGCCGGCACCACCACGCTGGCGGCGGGTGCGGCTGCGGTGGACGACGGCTGGTTCACGATGGGCTCCTTCGAACGAAGTGATGTCCCACCGATGCTATCCGCCGCCCGCCCGCGGTCTTCCGCGAGGGACTTCAGACGGTCTCGACGACCTCGTCGTAGTCCAGCCGCGGCAGCCGGTCGAACCACGGGTTGTCCCCCGGCTTGCCGACGTTGACCACGACCAGGGACTTCCACGCGCGGCCGGCGAAGAACTCGGCGTCGATCCCGGCGGCGTCGAAGCCGGTCATCGGGCCGGCGGCCAGCCCGGCGGCGCGCACGCCGATGATGAAGTAGCCGACCTGCAGCAGCGCGTTCAGCCGCGCGAAGCCCTCCCGGCCGGACTCGTCGGCGAACAGGTCCTTGACGTCCGGCTTGTGCGGGAAGGTCTTGGGCAGGTTCTCGTGGAAGTCGGTGTCGGCGGCCAGCACCACGGTCACCGGGGCGGCAGCGGTCTTGGCGCGGTTGCCCTCGGACATGTGCGGCAGCAGCCGCCGCTTGCCCTCCTCGGTGCGGATCACCAGCGCGCGCAGGGGCTGGGTGTTCATCGACGTCGGCGCCCACTTCACCAGGTCGTAGATCGCCTGGATCTGCTCCTCGCTCACCGGCTCGGCGGAGAACGAGTTCGCCGTCCGCGCCTCGCGGAACAGCAGGTCCTGCACGTCCTGCGGCAGGTGGAGGGTGTCGGCGAGGCTGGCGGTAGAGGTCATGGGTACTCCCGAGAGACGTGTCGGTGCCTTCCCTCCCCCCAACCTAGTTGAGCGCTTGACTATTTCTGGTGTGCGGCTCGTCACTCGTAGATGCGGACCCAGTCGATCTCGGCGGTGCTGCGGATCGGCGGGGTGGCCTTGTGCCGGTTGTGGTTCTGCTGGATGACCAGGTGCATCGGCTCGCTCGGGATGGTGCCGGGCTCGCCGTAGGTCGCCCAGGCGACGCCGTCGATGTAGCAGGTGACGTGGCCGGGCTGCCATTCCACCGCGTAGTTGTGCCACTGGGTGATGTCCAGGTCCTTGCGCATGTGCCCGGCGTCGGTGTTGCCCGGCCCGTGCAGCCAGCTCTCCACGTACTGGCGCGCCGGGTCGTAGATCTCGGCGAAGTCGATCTCGCCGTCGAGGTTGGTGTCGCTCTCCGGCCACAGCAGCAGCACCGGATTGAAGTCGGGGTCGGCCGGGGCCGGGAAGCGCGCGCGGACCTCCCACCGGCCGTAGGTGCGGTCCTCGTGCCAGGCGATGCCGCAGGTCGCCGCGGTGGCGTCCCCGTCACCGACCAGGGTGAGGACGCCGCCGCGGACCACGCACTGGTCCGCGCCGAGGGTTTCCCCCGACACCGGGTTGTGGCCCTGGTAGATCTCCCAGCTGGCGGTGTCGACCCGGCGGCCGTCGAAGTCGTCCTGGGCGATCAGCCGCCAGCCGAAGTTGACCGCGGCCTCGCCGGACGCCTCGGGGGTGATCACGGCGGTGCCCGGCGCCTCGGTGACCACGGTCGGCGAGGCCCCCTCGGTGTCGCCGAACCGCTCCGACGTCACCCGCACGGCGAGAATCGCGACACCCGCCAGGACTACACAGGCGACCAGGATGACTACGCGACGCACCACCGCGACAACTTATCGTCCCCCGGACGGGTGGCCGCTCTAGCCCCGCTCGCCCTGCCGCTTCGCGACCAGGAACAGCGCCTGCCGCCGCAACCGGGCGCCCGGCGCCATCGCCGCGCCGACGAGCCGGTCGACCGGCCGCACGCCCCACCCCGGATCACCGGCCAGCCCCTCGGACAGCGCCCGCTGCTCGGCGTACTCCGCGCGCTGCGCCCGCGCGGACAGCGAATCGCGGCCGATCCGGAACGCCGCCAGCGACTCCGGCTGGCCGAAGAAGTCGCCGTGGCCCAGCAGCCCGATCCACAGCGCCAGGTCCATCGGGAACGTCCAGCGCGCGTCCCACCCGCCGACCGCGTCGAACTGCTCGCGGCGGAACAACGCGCCACCGGGCTCGCCGAGCGGGTTGCCGCCGTGGCGCACGATCTTGCGGATCACCGCGCTCGCCTCGTGGCGGCCCACCAGCCCGCGCAGCCCCCGGTTGGCGGCGAGGACCTCGCCGGTCTCGTTGATCATGTCGCGGCGCGAGCACACCAGCGCGATGCCCGGATCGGTCGCCAGCACCTCGTACTGGCGGCGCACGCAGTCCGGGTGCAGCAGGTCGTCCGCGCACAGCACCTTCACGAACCGGCCGCTGGATGCGGCCACGACGCGGTTCCAGTTCTCCGCCAGCGGCAGCACCCGGTCGTTGCGGAGCACCTTCAGCCGCGGATCGGCGAAGCCCCGCAGGATCTCCGGGGTCGCGTCGGTCGAGGCGTTGTCCAGCACGACGAGCTCGAAGTCGTCGAAGGTCTGCGCAAGGACGCTGGAGACGGTGTCGGCGATGTACCGCCCGGCCTGGTAGGCCGGGACGCACACGGAGACCGTGGCCGCGCTCACGGCTTTTCCCCCTTCCGGGTGTAGCTCTGAACAGGCAAAACGGTGGTCGGTCGCGCATGCTGGCACGCGTGGGGATCTTCGCGATGGTCGCCCTGCTGGTGGCGGGGCTCTTCGGCTGGCCTCCGGCTGATCGGGACGAACCCGGGCCGCCGGCCGTGACGCTGCTGCCCGGCGCCGGGGATGGGCTCGTACTCGGCGTGACGCACGCACAGTACAGCCTCGACTCATGGCTCACACCCGGACAACGCACGAGCGGGGAACAGATCCTGGGCGCCACCCCGCTGCTGCAGAACCAGCACATCATGGGCTTCGGCGTGGGCAACCCCGAACCCGCGCCCGGCCGCTTCGACTGGTCCCGCCTGGACGAGCGGATGGACCTGATCGAGCGCACCGGCGGCACCCCGGTGATCACCCTGTGCTGCGCACCGGACTGGATGAAGGGCGGCGCGGCGGGCACCACCGACTGGGACGACCTGGCGGCCGCCCCGCTTCCGGCGCACTTCGACGACTTCGCGCGGCTGTCCGCCAAGGTCGCCCAGCGCTACCCGCAGGTCAAGTACTTCCAGGTGTGGAACGAGCTCAAGGGGTTCTGGGACGCCCAGGCCGGCGCCTGGGACGCGAAGGGCTACACCGACCTGTACAACCAGGTCTACGACGCGGTGAAGGCGGTGCGGCCGGACGCGCTGATCGGCGGCCCGTACGTGGTCCTGAACAGCTGGTCCTCGGCGTCGGCCACGAACCACCCGTCCGAGTTGCGCGGCCCGTACGGCGTGGTGGACCAGCGGTCGCTGGACGTCGTGGAGTACTGGAACGAGCACAAGCACGGCGCCGACTTCGTCGCGCTGGACGCCTCCACCGGCACCCGGGACAAGGGCCTGATCACCACGCCGGACAAGGCCAGCCAGATCTACGCCGACGCCACCCGCTGGGCGCGCAGCCTCACCGGGCTGCCGGTGTGGTGGTCGGAGTTCTACCCGGAGACCGCTCCCCCGCCGCAGGAGTCCACCGGGAAGGCGAAGAGCGCGCCCGTGCCGGCGGACCAGGCCCGCGCGGTGGCCACTTTGGACGCCGTGGCCAGGGCGGCGGAGGCGGGCGCGGCGGCGATGCTGCTGTGGCAACCGGAAGCCAGCGACGACCTGCCGTACGCGGCGCTGTGGTCGGAGGCGCGGCCCGGCGTCGACGTGCTGCGGCCGACGAGCCTGACCGCCGCGTGGACCTGGCTGGCGCCGCGGCTGCGCGAGGGGCTGGTCGACGTGCAGCGGCCCGCGGACGTGGTGCAGTTCAGCACGCCGGGCGGGAAGGTCGTCGTCAACCCGCGGCCGGAGACCGGGCTGGTCCGGGCGGGCGGTCTCAGCGTGCGGGTGCCGCCGCTGACCATCCGGGTGCCGGGCTGAGCCCGTCACAACGACAGTCCCACCACGATTCGCCAGATCGCGCCGACCGCGGTGAGCACGGTCAGCCCCACCGCGACCAGGTCGAGCGTGCGGATCCGCTCGGTGCGCGCCGACGCCGTGTCGGTCGAGCGGCGGCCGACGGTCATCTCCTTGAGCACGGTCCGCCACACGAGCACCACCAGCAACGCCACCCCGGACAGCGCCGTGACCAGGGTGAGGAAGTCGGCCTGGCTCACGCCGGCTCCGCCACGACGGACGTCTCGCGCACCAGGCGGGCGGGCACCCCGGCGTAGACCCCGGGCACCGGGCAGTCGCGTGCCACGACCGCGCCCGCGGCGATCACCGCGTCGTCGGCGATGCGCACCCCGGGCAGGATCTGCGCCCGCGCCCCGACCCACACGCGGTCGCCGATCACGACCGGCCGGGCCTGGGCGACCCGGGAGACCCGGCCGTCGGGCAGCGTCGGGTGGTGCGAAGTGACGATCATGACCTGCGGGCCGAACTGGCAGGACGCGCCGATGGTGATCGGCCCGACCGACTCCAGGTAACACTCGGCGTTGAGGAACGTGTGGCGCCCGATCTCGACGTTGCGCAGGGCGCCGTGGATCCGCAGCCCCGGGAAGATGTTCCCGGAGCGGATGCGCGCGCCGAACGCGCGGTAGCCCAGCAGCCGCAGCGGGCGCGGCACCAGCGCGCTGCCGAGCACGCCGTTGACGATCGCGCCGACCGTCATCGACCACAGCTCGATGTGCACCTGCTCGCGCAGGCGCCGTCCCAGGGACCGGGTCTGGTTCACGTGTTCCCTCCGCCACTGCCCTGCACGAACTTGTCGGCGGGCGTCGTCCGGCCGAGCACCAGCGAACCCTGATCGTCGAACACCAGGCGGTACAGCCCGGTGGCCTCGAGCTCGCGCACGAGGTCGGCGCCGTAGGTGTCGGGCACCTGGTCGAAGATCTTCATGTAGGCCCACTGCGGCTCGGTGAGCACAAGATAATCGGGGCCCTTCAGGCGCAGGCAGGCGACCAGCGCGGGAACGTCGTCCATCACCTCTTCGCAGTAGCCGTCGACTTCGAACTGGGACACCTCGCCCACGCGCGCGAACGACAGCGGCACCGAGTTGACCAGCGAGTCCACCCGCTGCCCCGGCTGCGCCTGGTGCACCGCCCAGCTCGCGGCGGCGATGTCGCTTTCGTGGAAGCTGATGTAGGCGTCGTTGCCGCCGCGCGCGGTGACCGTCGAGGCGAGCAGGCCGGTGAGCACGACCCACGGCACCGCGGCGGCGAGCACCGTGCGCGCCGGCCGGTTGCGCCAGCGCAGCCGGCGGGCCGAGGTGACCGCCTTCTCCAGCGCGAGCGACGCGGGCAGGGCCATCACCGGCAGCGAGAACAGGAAGCAGCGCATGAAGACCTCGCCGCCGTAGGGCTGGGCCACGGCGAGCCCGAACGGCGCGACGCACAGCGCGGGCAGCAGCCACGACTTCAGCGAGTCGCGGCGCATCTGCCAGATGCCGTAGGCGGCCATGCCGGCGACGAACAGCGTGATCCCGATGCGCACGGTCAGCACGACGAGCCGGCCGGGGCTGCCCGCGAACCGGGCCACGATGCCCTCGTCCACCGACGAGCCGACGTCGCCGAGCGGGCTGAGGATCATCTGGACCAGCTGGCCGCTCCAGAACTCCGACGCGCCCAGCGAGAACCACACCACCGCGCCGCCGAGGATCACGAACGGCACCCACGCCGGCCACAGCCGCCCGAACACCAGCAGCAACAGCAGCAGGACGCCGAGCACGAACGGGGTCAGCTGGTGGGTGGGCGCCAGCGCGAGCCCGATCAGCACCACCGCGCCCTGCGCCACCAGCCGCGCCTTCGGGCTGGACCGCGGCGCGAGCCGGGCCCGCAGCCGCGCCTTGACCGGCTCGGTGAGGCGGGGCCGCACCAGGTGCCGGAAGGTCAGGGCCAGCGCGGCGAGCATCAGGATCATCGCCGTGCCCTGCGGCGAGAAGTAGTCCTGCTCGGTCCAGTTCGCCACGAGGTAGAGCCAGGGCGCGATCCACGCCGCGCGCCGGTTGCCCAGCGCCGACACGGCCAGGGCGCGCACGCCGAGCACCGCGAGCCCGGACAGCACCACCGGCGCCCAGTTCAGGAACGGGATCGCGTCGGGCATCCCGGCGGCGCGGGTGATCATCGCGACCAGCGAGAAGAACCCGGCCCAGGAGAACCGCGCGTCGTAGTCGTGCAGGATGTCGCCGTGCGTGGCGATGTAGTCGGCGAACCCGGCGTGCAGCCACGCGACCGGCAGCCGCGCGACCTCCTGGATCGCGGGCTGCAGCCCGTACACGCCGAGCACGCCGAGCAGCGTGTAGAGCGAGAGCAGCCAGGTGCGCGGCCGGTAGCGCAGCAGCTCCAGCACCACGGCGGCGACCAGCAGCGGATAGGACAGCAGCGTCGGCACCGACAGCTCGGCGACGAGCCCGAGCCCGCCGATCGCCTCGGGCGGGACGGGGTGCAGCCCGATGATCCACAGCACCACCGCGACCGCGGCGAGACCGGGACCGAAGAACGGGTCGGCGAGGAAGGCGGGCCGTCCGGCGCCGGTGCCCAGCCGGGGCCGGGACTCGACCGCGCGCGCGGGCGGTTCCGGCTTCGGCGCCAGGCGGCCCGACGCCGGGATGTAGCGCGTGGGCGGGCCGGGCGGCGGCTGCGGGAACCGCATCGGCTCACGCGGCCGGGGCGAGGGGCGGGTGGTCCGGTTCGGGCGCACCGGGCGCAGGAACCGGGTGGGCGGCTCGGTCACGGACGCGCCCCGAACACCCGGCGCCTCAGGTCGGCCAGCACCGCGGCGGCGATCACCACCTGCGCGACGAGCATGCCCACCCCGAACCCGAACTCGGTCGGCACCACCAGCGCGAGCACGACGGCGGAAACGGCGGTCACGGCGTGCAGCACCGCCACCCCGGCACCGCGGCCCGCGGCCAGGTGCACGGCCACCCCGAGCACCACGACCAGCCGCGGCACCTGCGCGGCGAGCAGGACCCGCAGCAGGTCGGCGCCCGCCGTGTACTCCGCGCCGAAGATCGCCAGCATCACCCAGGCCAGCGCGGCGCCGACGGCCAGCAGCGGCACGAACACCAGCACCAGCCGCTTGCCCGCGCCCGCGACCAGCGACCGGGCGTGGCCGGGTTCGGCGGACAGGCACACCACGAGGGGGTTCACGAACGCGGTCGCGGCGACGTCCAGCGCGTTGATCGCGGTCCAGACCACGAAGAAGACGGCGTTGGCCTCGGCGCCGAAGCGGTGCAGCACGATCAGCGGCACCAGGTTGTACAGCACGACCACGCACACCATGGCCGGGTAGGACGGCGCGAGCAGCCGCACGATCTCCCGGCGGCCCGGCAGCACCCCCGGCGCGAGGGCGGGCGAGGTGCGCCGCACCGACCGCCAGATCAGGAACGTCACGACCGCGACCCCGATCAGCGTGGGCACCGCCCAGGACAGCACCAGCCCGAGCGCGCCGGCGAGCGGCCCCAGCCCGGCCAGCAGTCCCAGCCGCGCCACGGAGAACGCGCTGTTCTCCACCGGCACCCAGCGGGCCAGGCCGAGCCCGGTGAGCACCTCGTCCTGGAACTGGAACAGGGTCCAGCCGATCCCGGCGACGAGGAACCAGGCGACCCCGGCCGGCACCCGGTGCACCACCTCGGCACCGGCGGGCACGAGCACGAACACGACCGAGCCGATCACCCCACCGGCGAGGACGGCCAGGTAGGTGCGCAGCAGCAGCCGCGGCCGCTGCGCGCCGGCGCGGGGCAGCCAGCGCAGGACCGCCGGCCCCAGGCCGAGTTCGGCGATGCCGGCGACGAGCAGGAAACCGGACACGAACGCCGAGGTGTCCCCGACCGCGGCGGCGGGCAGCAGCCGCGCGGCCAGTACCCAGCCGATCATGCCGGCCAGCGCGGTGATCGCGGCCGAGGCCGACAGCGCCAGGCCGTCGGCCACCATGCCCTTGCCCGGGGCGGTCTCCTTGCCGACCGTCATCGGGCCTCACCCGGACGGCTGCGCAGCACGTGGTGCGCCAGCGGGAGCGCGGTGACGGCCGCGAGCACCACAACCGCCGCCTCCGGGTGCCAGAACCGGGTCAGCACCAGCACCTGCGCCACGATCAGGGTGATCGCCAGTGAGATGCCGACCGCGCTGACCCAGGTCACCGACAGGTGGCGCACGTTGACGTAGGAGATCAGGGCCCAGCCGGGCGCGGTGAGCACGAACACCAGGACCGCCAGCGGCCGCAGCACGAAGTCCACACCGGACCAGACGAGCACGATGGTCACCAGGCAGACAGCGAGCAGCCCGTAGGCGGTGTATCGCCGGATCCTCAGCTGCTGCTCGACCACACGTGCCCTTCCTGCCCGTCGCCCTCCATCATCACCGGCGGCCGGATCCGCCCTCACCCCGGGCCCGCATCAGCGCCGCGGCGCCGCCGAGCAGGCCCAGGCGCTCGTCGCGGCGCAGCTGGCGCAGCCGCGAGCGGGCGGCGCGGTCGGACAGCGGCAGCTCCGGGGTGCGGGCGGCGAGACGGGCGGCCCCGCGCGGCACCCGCCGCAGGATCGAGAACGCGGTGACCGGGCGCCGCCGCACGGACAGCGCCAGCATCGCCGCCAGGCCGACGCCGTAGCCGCGCATCCGCTCGCGCAGTTCGAGCCAGTCCGCGCGGTGGATGTGCCGGGCCACCGCGTGCGGGGTGTGGACCACCGCGCCGCCGGCGTAGGCCAGCCGCACGAACAGGTCCAGGTCCTCCCCCGCCATCGTCGGCGTGCCCGCGCCGAGCAGCGGGTCGAAACCGCCCAGGTCCTCGAACACCTCGCGGCGCCAGGTGGCGCAGCTGCCCGGGCCGTAGCGCGCCATGGACAGCGGGTAGAGCGGGTCCTCGCGCGCGGTGTCCCGGTCGATCCGCTGCCACCGCACGGAGTTGCTGTAGCCCTTGAGCCGTTCGAACAGGACCTCGGCGTCGGTCTCCAGGCTGGCCGGCAGCACCAGCGAGGTCACGCAGCCGACCGCGGGATCGGCGGCGAACTCCTCGGTGACGGCGTGGAACCAGCCGGGCTCCACGGTGATGTTCTCGTCGACGAACGCGATCAGGCCGTGGCGGGCGACGCGGGCGCCGGTGTTGCGCGCGATGCTGACGCCCTTGCGCGGCTCGACGACGTAGCGCGCGCCCAGTGCCTCCACCTCGCCACGCAGCCAGGCGTCGCCCTCGGGCAGCCGCGGCAGGTTGTCCACGACGATCACCTCGAGGTCCGGGTACCCGGCCTCGAGCGCGGCGCGGGCGCTGGCCACGGCCTGCCGCTTGCGGTGCGCGGTCGGGATGACGACGCTGACCGGCGGCCGGCGGCACCCCGGGCGGCGGCGCGGGGCGGGCGCGGTGGCGAATTTCGGCAGCCGCACGACGCCGCGCTCCACCGGCAGCAGCAGCACGTCGACGGTGCGGTCGCCGTCGCGGACGAGGACCTGCGCCGCGCGGTAGTGGCCTACCGGCCGGTGCGGCACGGCAAGTTCCTCGGGCGCGGTGCGGGCGTCGACGGTGGCGATGTGGATCGGGCCGTGCACCAGCGCCGACGCCGGGCGCGGGCGCGGCGGGCGGAGCTGCGCCTTGCCGCGCAGGTACCCGGCCGCGGTCGAGGACACCACGGTCACCAGGCCGAGCACGCCGGAGGCGCCGGCCGTGCGGCCCAGCGCGAGCCGGCCGAACTCGCGCGCCACGGCGGCCGGGATGGTGCGGCTGAGGTAGTCGCGCTCGGTGGACAGCGCGGCCTCGCTGCCGACCAGGCGCGACACGTAGGCCTTGGACAGCCCCTCGCCCCAGCCGCGGCGGCGCAGGTAGGCCCAGGTGGTCCGCTCCGGCGTGACGCGGTGGCGCACCACCGCCTGCGGCCGGAACACGATCCGCGCACCGGGCGAGGCCTGGCGCAGCCGGATGCACAGCTCGGTCTCCTCGCAGCCCAGCGGGGTGCGCCCGATGCGGCCCAGATCCTCGGAGAACGGCCCGGCGAGCGTGAACGCCTCCCGGCGGAAGGACATGTTGCAGCCCATCAGGTTGCGCACCGGCGCCTCCGCCGCGGGCTGCCCGGTGTAGGTGCAGCCGACCACCCAGTCCAGCTCGCCGTGCGCCGACCCGCGGCCGGCGGGCAGCTTGGCCGGCCGCCGCCCGGCGGGCCAGCGCGGGCGGGCCGAGCCGCCGACGGCGAGCACGTCCCGGTCGCGGTAGCCGGCCAGCAGCTGCTCCAGCCAGTCGGGCGCGGCCTCGGCGTCGTCGTCCAGGAACGCGATCACGTCGCCCTTGGCGAGCCCGACCGCGGTGTTGCGGGCGCCGGACAGCCCGCGCCGCCCGGCGTTGGGCACCACCGTCACGCCGACGAACTCGGCGGTGGCCCGCCGCTCCAGCTCCGGGTTGTGGTCGATCACCACGATGATCTCGCGCGGCGGCACCGACTGGTCCCGCACCGACGCCACCGCCGCGGTCAGGTCGTCCCAGCGGTCCGCCGTGTAGGCGCAGATCACCACGGTGGTGTCGAACGAGGTCATGCTTCGGGCGCTCCGGTGTCCAGCACGAGCGGCGCCGGGGCGTCCGCGACGGGCTCGGGGGTGAACAGGCCGAACCGGCGGCTGCGGCGCTGACGGCCGACCCGCTGCCACTCGGCCACGAGCGTGCGCAGCACCCGGCCGCCGTCGGAGAAGGTGCGCAGGTTCGTCTCCCCGTGCAGGCGGGCCCGCTCGACGCTGGGCACCTCGGTGATCCACAGGCCGAGCGCGGCCATCCGGCAGTTGATGACGGTCTCGATCTCGAAGCCGTCGCCCCACAGCATCTCCTCGCCCGCGGGCGCGAACACCGGCGGCAGGTTCAGCAAGGCAACCAGATCGCGCCAGAACGCGTTGTAGCCATAACAGAGATCGGTGAACCCGGCGCTGAACAGCGTGTTGGACAGGCGGTTGAGCCCGGAGTTCCCCGCGGCGCGGAGGTGTGTGATGTCGTGGCTGCCGCCACCCGGGGCGAACCGGGTGCCCTTGGCGAAGTCGGCTCCGTCGGTGAGCGCTGCCACGAACCGCGGGATCTCCGCCGGGTCGGCCGAGCCGTCGGCGTCGAACATCACGATGACGTCGCCGGAGGCGGCGAGGAACCCGCAGGCCAGCGCGTTGCCCTTGCCGCGGCGGGTCTGCCGGATGACCCGCGTGCCCGGCCGCGCCCGCGCGACGACCTGCGGGGTGCCGTCCCCGGTGTCGGCGTCGACCACCAGCACCTCGTGCACCGGTGGCAGCTCGGGCAGGATCTCGCGCAGGTTGTCCGCCTCGTTCTTCGCCGGCACCACGACGGTGACGCGGGGATCGGGCCCGCGGCGGGGCGGGTGCGCGGCGGCGAAGGCGAACGCGTCGCCCAGGTTCTCGTAGTCGGTGACGGGACTGGGGGAATCCATGATCGTCAACGCCGTGCTGTCCTTGCTGGCGGGCACACCGGTCGCGAGGGTGTGCGGGTCGGGGAAGGGCGGGGCTTGCTCGAACGGATGACGCGCGGCCCTGCGGTCAGGTTCGGTGTCTTCGCAGATCGGGCGCGAGGTCGCCGCGCGCCTGCGCGGATTTCAGCCAGGCCAGGCGGGTGAAGCGCCGGCTGAAGGTGTCCATGGTCAGGCCGTGGCGGGTGTAGTGCGCGGCCAGTTCCCGGGCGCCCGCCGCCACCGTCCAGGTGGCCGCGTACCCGGGAAGCGCTTCCCGGATGCGGGAGAAGTCCACCCGGTAGGAGCGGGGGTCGGGGCCCGCCTCACCGGTGATCAGCAGTTCCGAGCCGGGGACGGCGGTGACCACGGACTCGGCGATCTGGCGCACCGTGAGGTTGTTGGCCTCGGTGCCCACGTTGAACGCCCGGTCGTGCACGGCTTCGGCGGGCGCGGTCAGCGCCGCCGCGAACGCCGTCGCGATGTCGTGCGCGTGCACCAGCGGCCGCCACGGCGTGCCGTCGGAGAGCACCCGCACCTGCCCGGTGAGCACGGCGTGGCCCACCAGGTTGTTCAGCACGATGTCGGCGCGCAGCCGCGGCGAGAACCCGAAGGCGGTCGCGTTGCGCAGGTACACCGGGCTGAACCCGGAGTCGGCGAGGTCGTGCAGGTCGTCCTCGACGCGCACCTTCGACTCCGCGTACGGGGTGACCGGCCGCAGCGGCGCGTCCTCGGTCACCAGGTCCTCCCCCGCCGCGCCGTAGACCGAGCACGTCGAGGCGTAGAGGAAGCGGCGCACCCCGGCGTCCTTGGCGAGCTTGGCCAGCTGGACCGACGCGGTGTGGTTGATCTCGTAGGTCAGCTCCGGCGCGAGCGCGCCCAGCGGGTCGTTGGACAGCGCGGCCAGGTGGATCACCGCGTCCACACCGGACAGCCGGTCCGCGGTCACGTCCCGCAGGTCCACCGGATCACCGGGCGGGTCGTCCGGCGCGGGCCCGAGCACGCACGCGGCGAACAGGCCGGAGTCCAGGCCGAGCACCTCGTGCCCGGCCGCGCGCAGCACCGGCGCCATCACCGATCCCAGGTAGCCCTGGTGCCCGGTCAGCAGGACCCGCATCACCGCACCCCCGCCGGGATCGAGGCCGGGCGCTCCCACAGCATCCACGGGCGCGCGCCGCTTTCGTAGGCCGCGTCGAGCGCGGCGCGTTCCTTGAACGTGTCCGCGGGCTGCCAGAAGCCGCGGTAGGGGTAGGCGATCAGCCGGTCCTTTTCGGCCAGTGCCGCGCAGCCGTCCTCGACCAGGTCGCCGTTCTCCGGGAGGTGGTCGAAGATCTCCTGCCGCAGCACGAAGTAGCCGGCGTTCTCCCACAGCGGCAGGCGGCTGGCCGAGCTGATGCCGGAGACCCGGTTGGAGTTCTCGCGGAACTCCACGCAGTGGAACGACGACTGCGGCGGCACCACCATCATCGACGCCCCGGCGTCGGAGGCCGCGAGGTTGTCCACCATGACGTCCAGCGGCGCGTCGGTGAGCACGTCGGCGTAGTTGGCGAGGAACATCTCCTCGCCGTCGACGTACTTGCGGACCCGGCGCAGCCGCTCCCCGATCGGCGACTCGATGCCGGTGTGCACGAACGTGATCGACCAGTCGCTGATGTCGGTGGACAGCAGCTCGACCTCACCGCCGCGCAGCACGAAGTCGTTGGACGCGGTCTCGGTGTAGGACAGGAAGAAGTCCGTGATGTGCCGGGCGCCGTAGCCCAGGCACAGGATGAACTCGGTGTGCCCGAAGTGCGCGTAGTACCGCATCACGTGCCACAGCAGCGGCCGCGGGCCGACCATCTGCATCGGCTTGGGCACGTCGTCCGCGGGGCCGTTGCGCATGCGCATCCCGTAGCCTCCGCAGAAGAGCACCACCTTCATTCAGTTCACCTCGACAGCCTGCAGCACGGGGTTCTTCGGGGAGACGATCTCCAGCTCGGGGATCGCGAACACCAGCCGGCCGCCCCAGTCCGCGACGTAGGCCAGCTGCTCGGTCAGCTCGGCGCGCAGGTTCCAGGGCAGCACGAGCACGTAGTCGGGCCGGTCGGCCGCGATCCGCTCCGGCGGGAAGATCGGGATGCGGGTGCCGGGCGTGAACCGGCCGTGCTTGTACGGGTTGCGGTCCACTGTGTACTCCAGCAGGTCCGGCCGGATCCCGCAGTGGTTGAGCAGGGTGTTGCCCTTGCCCGGCGCGCCGTAGCCGGCCACCCGCTCGCCGCGCCGCTTGGCGCCGATCAGGAACTCCAGCAGCGACAGGCGGATCTCCTCGACGCGGCGGGCGAAGCCGGCGTAGCCGGACAGCTCGTGCAGCCCGGCGGCGCGCTCACGCTCCAGCACCTGCGCCACGCGCGGGGAGGGTTCGCCCGCGGTTTCGGCCGGCCGCGCCCACACGCGGATCGAGCCGCCGTGGGTGTCCAGCAGCTCGACGTCGGCCACGGCCAGCCCGGCACTCGCCCGCGCCCGCCGCGCGGAGGCGAGCGTGTAGTACTGGAAGTGCTCGTGGTAGATCGTGTCGTACTGGGTCAGCTCGACGAGGCTGAGCAGGTGCTGCACCTCGATCGAGACCCAGCCGTCGTCGGCGACCAGCGCGCGCAGGCCGCGGGTGAACCCGAGGACGTCGGGGATGTGCGCGTAGACGTTGTTGGCCACCACCAGGTCCGCCGGTCCGTGCTCGGCGCGGACCGCGACGCCGGTCTCCGGGGTCAGGAACGCGGTCAGGGTCGGCACTCCGGCCTCCCGCGCGGCCGCGCCGACGTTGACCGACGGCTCGATGCCCAGGCAGCGCAGGCCGCGCGCGACGACGTTGCGCAGCAGGTAGCCGTCGTTGCTGGCGACCTCGACGACGAAGGAGTCCGGGCCGAGGCCGAGGCGGCCGGTGGCGGAGTCGACGAACTCCTTGGCGTGCGCCAGCCAGGAGTGGGAAAACGACGAGAAGTAAGCGTATTCGGTGAAGGTCTCCACCGGATCGATCAGGGGCGGCAGCTGGGCCAGCAGGCACTCCGGGCAGATCCGCAGGTGCAGCGGGTAGGCCGGCTCGGGGGCGTCCAGGTCCTCGGCGGCGAGGAACGACTCGCACGGCGGGCTCGCGCCGAGGTCCACCACGCTGCGCAGACCCGGCGAGCCGCACAGGCGGCAGGACAGCGTCTCGGCTGGCATGGCGCGCGCGTCCTCCCCTGTGATCGGACCATCCCGCCCCGTAGCGGGCCCTATGTCAACGTGACTATAGGGATCGCGGTGGCTGGCGTTACGAGCAACTGGCTGATCAATTGGCCCCGATCGGGTGATCGCTACCACTCGCTGTAGTAGGCGGATTGACGAGAAGTCACCAGGAAGAGATCATTTTCGCGTTTCGACCGGTTTGCCCGGCACCGGTTCACGCCACGATCCACTCGCAGTGGGCCCCGTCGAGCTGCGGGAAAGCCGCGCGCACCTCGGGCTCGAGATCGGGGACGAACAGCAGGACAGCGTGTGGGATCGGGTGGGTGAGGGCCGCCGTTGATACCACCGGAATCCGGGTACCGGGCATGCGCCGACCGTGCTTGGCCGGGGAGATGTCGGCGATCGCCGGCAACAGATCGATATCGATTCCGGCGCGCCGCAGGAGTGCCACCGCGCGCGACGCGGCGCCGTAGCCGACGACGCGCTCCCCCGCGTGCTCCCGCAGCCGCTCCCGGATGCGCGCGCAGCCCGCTTCGACGGCCCGGCCGAGCCCGGCGACGACGGGGATCTCCGTGGCCCCCGCGGCACGTTCCGCGGCCACCAGGCGGGTGGTCTCCGCGGCCGGGGTGCGGTCGCGGCCGAGTTCCAGCAGCACGGTTCCGCCGTAGAGGTCGAAGGTCCAGCTGCGCCCGGGACGCAGCCCGGCCGAGGCGGCCAGGGTGATCGCCGCCGGGGCCGAGTAGTAGGCGAAGTGCCCGTGCCGCAGGGCGTTCCACTGCCCCTGCCGGACGATCGAGGCCAGCGAGTGGAACTGCATCAGCAGCGCGCCGCCGGGCGCGAGCCGCACCGCGCGCCGGGCCATGGCCGCGCGCTGGTCCGGTTCGTGCATCAGCCCGAAGCAGTCGACGACGACGTCCGCCGGCTCGTCCTCGGCGGCTTCCCGCATGCCGGCGGCGCGCAGCAGCGGCAGCCAGGAACCGCCGTGCGGGCTGCCGAATTCGGCGACCGTCGCGCCCGGGCGCACCAGCCCGGCGCGGGTGAGCCGGGCGACCGCGTCGGCGGCCTGGTCGGTCAGCGCCTTCGGCTCCACCCCGGCGGGTTCCTCGGCGGTGCCCGGGTCCTCGGCCAGCTGGGCCAGCGCGCACCGCGCGCACATCCACATCCGCAGCGGCCACACCGGGTCCGGGCCGGGATCGGCCGCGGGCGGGAACAGGTCGCACGGCGGCTGCTCGCCCAGGTCGAGCACGACCTGTCCGTCGGTGGCGCCGCACGCCCGGCAGCTGATCATCGTGTCCCCTTGCCCAGCGTCAGCGCGAGCTTGTCCACGTAGAAGGCTTCGGCGTAGCGGGTGTGCTGCTGCACCCCGCGCAGCCGCGCCAGGCCGAGGAACGCGTCGCGGGTGTACCAGTCCCGGCCGTGCTGCGACGGGTAGTGCTTGGCCAGCAGGTCGGCCTTGGTCTCGGCGATCTCGTCGGTCAGCGGCTGGTAGACCGTGGGCTGGCCGAGGTCGCCATCCCACTTGAGGATCTCGTAGCCGAGCACGAGCTGGTCGCGGAACACGGTGGGCGCGATTTCGGCGAGCAGCCGGTGGTCCTGGTGGCGGTCGCCGGGCTGCGGCGCGAACACCAGGTCCGGCGTGACGCGGCCGCGCAGTGCGGTGACGGCCTCCTTGACCCCGTCCCAGTGCGCCGGCATCCGCCCGTCGGGCAGGTCCAGCACGGTGAGCTCGACGTGCGCCGGGGCGCAGAACTCGGTCAGCGCGGCCTGTTCCTCGGCGGCGCGTGCGGTGCCGCCGCCGGAGAGGACGAGGGCGTGCACCGCGAGGTCCGGGCGGTCCGCGCACAGCGTGAGCAGCGCGCCGCCGGCGCCGATGGCGAGGTCGTCGCAGTGGGCGCCGAGCAGCGCGACCGAGCGGAGGTCGGGGAAGGTGAGGGCCTGCACGTCGGGCCAGGGTGCCAGAGGCGGCGTCAGTACGCGCCCCGGCCTCCGGTGACGGCGCGGAAGGTCTTCCACAGGATCGCCATGTCCAGGGCCAGGGACCAGTCCTCCACGTAGCGCAGGTCGAGCCGGACGCTTTCCTCCCAGGACAGGTCGCTGCGGCCGCTGACCTGCCACAACCCGGTCATGCCCGGTTTGACGAGCAGCTTGCGGCGGGCGGCGCGCTCGTAGTTCTCGGTCTCGGCGGGCAGCGGCGGGCGCGGGCCGACGAGCGACATGGTGCCGCCCAGGACGTTGAACAGCTGCGGCAGCTCGTCGAGGGAGTAGCGGCGCAGCACCGCGCCGACGCGGGTGATGCGCGGGTCGCGGCGGAGCTTGAACAGCGGGCCGGCGCCCTCGTTGTCGCCGAGCAGGCCGTGGCGCAGCCGGTCGGCGCCGATGACCATGGTGCGGAACTTGATCATGGTGAAGGTGCGGCCGTCGCGGCCGACCCGGAGCTGGCGGTAGAACACCGGGCCGCCGTCGTTGAGCTTGATCAGCACCGCGATGCTCAGCAGCACGGGCGCGGCGAGCGTGAGCAGCGCCGCGGCGCCCAGGCGGTCCACCACGTCCTTCACGATCCGCCGCCCGCCGGTGAACGTGGGCGCCGAAACGCGCAGCAGCGGCATGCCCAGCACCCCGGACACGTTGAGCCGCGGCCCGGCGACCTCCATCAGCACCGGGGCCACGACCAGTTCCGCCCCCGTGCCCTCCAGGTCCCACGCCAGGCGTTGCAGGCGCTGCGGTGTCCAATAGGGATCGGAGGTGACGGCCACGACCCGGTAGCCGCCGCGGCGGACCTGGTCGGCCAGTTCGTCGAGGCGCCCGGCGACCGCGATGCCGCCGATCTCGCCGGTGGCGCGCTCGCCCTGACCGGTCGCGGTGCACACGGCCGACACCTGCCACCCGACGTGCGATTCGGTGCGGGTGCGCTCGATCAGGTCCCGCAGCGTGTCCGGCGACCCGGCCGCGATGACCGCGTGCATGCACTCACCGGCGCGGCGCTTGCGGTGCAGCACCTGCCGCAGCCCGTACCGCGCCGGGAACGCGATCACCCCGACCGCCGGGACCGCGTAGAACACCCACGGCTGCACGTCGAGCGCGCCGAACAGCAGTCCCGCGAGCGCCACGACCACGGCGGCGATCACCAGGCTGCGGCCCAGGCGGCGGAACTCCTCGGTGCCCTCGCCGAGCACGTGCTGGCTCCAGGCGCGGTTGACCGGCAGCGAGCACAGGATCGCGAACGCGGTGCCGGAGGCGTGCAGGAAGTAGGGCCGGCCGGTGATGTTCAGGACGAGCACCGCGCCGGTGACGATGACCAGCAGGGTGGCGATCACGTCCGCGGCGATCACGGAGGCGCGGTACCGGTTCTCCCAGGGCTGGGCGGCCGCGCGGGGCGTGGTTTCCTCGCCCGGGCCGACGGCGTGCAGCCGGGCGTGGCCTCGCGTCTCGGAACCCAGGACCGCGTCCCCCAGCGACATGGGCTTCCGCACCGGCTCTTCCATCCGACCTCCCGCGACGTCCGGCTGGTTACCGGCGCGCCCCGATCACGCCGACGATTACCCGAAGTAACCGTGCTCTGTGTTCTGCCACACCCTCCTGGGGCGGCGTCTGACCTGGAGTCGGTACCGTTCAGAGTGGTGTTACAAGCCACTCCAAGGAATTTGCCGCAGGGGACGATCCCGGACGGATCACCGCGGCCGCTCGTTACTCAGCCGCGAACAACTACTGGTGGTAGCCGGTTAATTGACCACACTTCGCGGTGTTTCACCTAGTAAAACGTAGAAGCTGAATTTTGCCCCGTTCGGGGCATTGCCGGACCTCTGCCCGCCAGCGAGGATTGCTCCCGCCGCACGGTCGTTTCCTCACCGGGGCGGCAGCCAGCTGTAGTGCCACAGCCATTGACACCCCCGGCCGCGGCTGGTCCAGAGGGAACCCCGGCGCACTAGTTTTCTTTCCGCCCTCCCCGGTGCACCGGGGTTCCCTCCCAGCACCACAGCGAACCCGCCACCCGGCAACACAAACCACCCACCCCCCGAACCACTC